>NZ_JAUIZJ010000010.1:0-749612 GCF_030435535.1 Bradyrhizobium sp. WYCCWR 13022 | reverse complement strand
TGGCCCTCACAGGGGCCGTTCACGGCCGTGTCACCCCGCACTGAAGCGTTTTCACGCGACCAAGACCCTAATCAGACACATAATCGGCTGTAAACGCGGGGAGCGGCTGAGCCTCCAGCTTCTTCCATTTCACTGCTTTATATTGCTACCACTGACAATGAGCGCGGCCTGAAACACCCGCTTGGCATCGGTTCGTACCTCGACGGAGACGTCTCGACGCTCGTCCGCGACCGCCAGGTCGCGGGCCAGGTCCGCCAGCGCGTGGGCCGCTTCCATCTCAGCTTCCCGCTGCGTAACGAACTCCAGCCCCTCCTCATCGGGATAGAGGCCCGTGTCGTCCCTGATGTCGAAATAATAGCGGGTCACTGCGGTGTCTCTCTGAACTCGCGCCGACATCAACATCAGCGCCAATAGGCCGTTCCTGACCAATCGCGCGCCGTCAATCCGATGCGAAGCACACGGACAGCATTGCTTCTGCTTCGTAGGTTCCGATAGAACAAGCCAAGTCCTCCCGCCGGCCTGGAGGTCTGCGGAAGACCGAGAGTCCCAAGCTGGAGTGTGTTGATCGTGCCTAGAGCAAGGTCAGACGGTAATGGAACGATCCCTTTCACGCTCGCGCTCGGCGCAGCGCGCCAGCTTTGCAGACTTACAACGACGTTCCAAACCGATAAGTAGGCTTTCAGCTATCTCCATAAATACCGGACCCAATTCGAGCAGATCGCGCGAGTGCGGCTTGCTTCGGGCGAGCCCGAAGACGGAATCGTCATTCTTACCATGCTCCAGCTCAGCCTGTCTCACGCTGAGTTATTTCGGAGTGGCTTTCGCGCAGCGGCTTCCCGGGCCAGGCGTTCGGCTTTCAGGCGCTTGCGATTGTCGTGAAATGATTGCTCCGCCTTCGCGTAGTCGGTCATCGGCTTGCCATTGCCGATGGTCTTGAAGGCCTCATCAGCTTCCCGCCGACGACGGTCATTGGCCTCGTTCCTGATCATGTGATCTCCTGGGTTGCGCCAAGCAGGCGCGGTGGCTTTCGAGATCTCGTCACCAAGCCAATTTGAGAAGGCTCACCAGCAATTCCGACAGGCAAATCGCGAGTGCAACATCGACGAGAAGGAGCAGCCCGACGAGGGCGCCCGGTCGGGCTTCACCTCGTCAATTCCTTGCGAACGACGGCGGCGGAGTTACCTACCCTGTTGACGATCTGTTGCAGCTGCGCACGTGTGATGCCGAGCTCCCGGGACCAGGACTTGACCTCCTGCTCCCTGTCCATGTTGATCTTGCTGCGGTCCGGTTGCGCGCGATTAGTCAAGATAGCCATATGATGTCCCGGTGCGGAACGGCGACGACGGGGGCTTGCGCAACCTGCGTCCGATAGGAAGAAATCGCCCTGTTGGCGAGCATGAGCTTTCTGTGCTCGCCTGCACGCAGCTGCTGTTCAATCGAATCCATGATCATACTGGCGGATTCCGCCGCGCCTCTAAGCTCGCCGGATTTCTCCAGAAAACTCCAGGCGATCTCGAATGACCCTTCAAGTGCGGTGAGGCGTGTCATAATCGTCAACGCCGCCGCATCGTGCCCGTTCCTCGCTCTCTCGGAGCGGGTCGACGCCGGCGCTCAGGATGGTGGCAACAATCCAGGCGAGGTCAGCCACTTGTTGGCTTCGCCTGCAACGTCGATCTGCCGTGCCTTTTGCAGAAGTTCCGTGCGGCGGATGCCAGGCGGCCTTCCCTTGGCCTGTTGGCGCAAACTGATCGCCTCTTGTGTCAGCCGGTATTCGAACGTCTTTTCGCGTTCGGAGGATGGTTGAGCTGGCATGATGATGCTCCGCTGCTGGGTTGAGCGAGAGCGCAATTGGCGTCCACCCCACCGATAGTTGCTAAGGGCCGCTCGGTGGTGGCGAGACAGTGCGCCCTTATGAGCGAGATAGCGAGCGCTTTATTTGAAACGTGGTTGGAACCGGCTGCAAATTCGCAAAGCCAGCTTTTGATGCTGTGGACGGCTCCTCCATGGGCACGAGAGTGCCAAGGAGTGGGCGCCGTTTAAAGCTCCCACGGATTGGAGGAGCAGCCTATGCAGTCAATTTCGACGATTGGTCTGGATATAGCAAAGTCGGTCTTCCAGGTGCATGGCGTCGATGGAGCCGGGCAGGTGGTGATCCGCCGGCAGTTAAAACGCCGTTTTGTGCATTCCTTCTTTGAGAAGCTGCCGCCGTGCTTGGTGGGAATCGAAGCGTGCGCGTCACCCCATTACTGGTCCCGCGAACTGCAGGCGTTGGGGCATACAGTGCGGTTGATGCCTCCGGGTTACGTAAAGCCCTACGTCAAGCGGCAGAAGAACGATACGACCGATGCAGAGGCGATTTGCAAGGCGGTCACGAGACCCAATATGCGGTTTGTGCCGACCAAGACAATCGAGCAACAGAGTTGCCTAATGCTTCATCGAGCGCGCCATCTTTTTATGCGGCAGCAGACCGCGCCTATCTTGCCGAGTTCGGTATCGTCGCTCCCGTCGGACGCAGAGGTGTCGAGCAACTACTGGAAGTCGTCGCCGATAAAGCCGAAGACCAGATCCCGGAGGTCGCCCGGATGTGCCTCGCCGCTCTCGGCGAACAATTGTGCGCTGTCAAGGCTCGCATCCTTGAGTTCGACCGACGCATCATCGCCTGGCATCGATCAAACGCGACGAGCCAGAGGCTTGATGCTATTCCCGGCGTCGGTCCGGCGCTGGCAACAGCGCTGGTCGCCAGCATTGCCTGTTAATCAGCGTGGGGTCCCGACGCCGATCGGCACGCTAAGCTATTGAATCATTTGGCGGTGGAGGGGGCAGTGTTGGACGCTTATTCACACTCGCCCGTGCGCTGGGCAGCTTCGGCGAGGTCGAAAAGACGGTCGAAGCCGATGGCCGACCGGAACAGGGGCGAAAAATCAACAGTGCGCATAGCCAGATCCTCCTGCGAGCAAAATGGTTACGAGCGGCACCGGACACGACCGGTGCCCGTCTCAAGTGGCGGGACCCTGACGGCATCCCGATCGTCGTATGACGACGCCGAAAAAATTTGGAAGCCCGGAGAAAGTTTCAAGGGGCCGGCGCGACTTATTTCACCCCGGATTCGGATGGGTTAACTGGGGATTGCAGGTCTATTCTTGGGCCTTCCTAAGAGCCGCGCGCAGTGAGCGTGCGACGCCCGCTTTTCGTCGCAGCAATATTGAGCCAAGTCAGACCGGAAAAGTGGAGACGTGGCATCCTCGCCTACATGCCTCACCCGCGTCCGTCCGGTCGATTGGTCGGGCTTCTTTGCCGCACAAACCAATCGGCGGCCTTACTCCTTCGTAGCGCACCCGCATGACGCTGCTTCCCGAGAGGCCGAGCCAGCTAATCTTGGTTCCGGTCCAGAAGCTCGCGAACCTTTAATGCCAACCTTGCCTGGGTAACTGGCTTCTCCAGGAGATCGACGCCCTCATCGAGGCGCCCCTGGTGAACCACCGCGTTTCGCGAGTAACCGGTCATGTAGAGGATCTTTAGCTTGGGTCTGATCTGCACCGCGCGCCTTCCCAGCTCGCGACCATTGATGCCGGGCATGACAACGTCGGTGAGAAGGAGATCTATCTGCTGACCTTCCTGCAACAAAATGGTCAAAGCGGCCTGCGCGCTGCCGGCAGACAATACCCGATAATTGAGATCTCGCAGGACGTCCGAGACGTAGGTCCTAAGATCGGCATCATCTTCGACGACCAGAATGGTCTCGACAGAGGCGCCTTCCGACACGAACTCGTCCGCGTCGTCAGAACTGGGCTGCGCACTGCCCGCATAACGCGGAAAATACATCTTGATGCTCGTACCTTCTCCGACTTCGCTGTAGATTTTCACATGCCCGCCGGACTGTTTGACGAAGCCATAGACTTGGCTCAGTCCAAGGCCGGTCCCGTGCCCAGGCTCCTTGGTCGTAAAAAACGGCTCGAATACATGATTTAGGACCTCCGGAGCCATGCCCGAGCCGGTGTCGCTCACGCCGATGACGACATATTGGCCGGCTGCGAGCTCCGGGTTGGTGCGCGAATAGTCTTCGTCAGCGGAGACGTTGGTGGCCTCGATTGTGAGCTTCCCGCCATCCGGCATCGCATCGCGGGCATTAATCGCAAGATTGACGATCGTTGATTCCAGATGATTGACGTCGGCTTCAATCTGCCAAAGGCCTGCGCCGCCGACCGTCTGCACTTCAATGCGTTCACCCAGGGTGCGTTGAAGGAACTCCTGGAGGCCACCCAGAAAGCCGTTGAGATTGATAGGCTTTGGGTCGAGCGCTTGGCGGCGCGAGAAGGCGAGCAACCTAGATGTCAGCGCCGCGGCCCGTTGGGCGCCGCGCTTCGCGTTTGCCAGCGCGCGATGCAGGTTCGGTCCTCCGACGTTGCGGCTGTTGCGTTCCGCATTCTCAAGGTTTCCAAGGACGATCATTAGAAGATTATTGAAGTCATGAGCGATGCCGCCGCTGAGTTGCCCGACCGCCTCGAGCTTCTGGGATGCAACGAGTTGCTCCTGAACCCGCTGAAGCTCGTCCTGGGCCTGCTTACGCTCGGTGAGATCGCGTGTGACTTTCGCAAAGCCGACGATCGTGCCGCTCTCATCGGTAATCCTGTCGATGACGACCGAGGCCCAGAAGCGCGTGCCATCCTTGCGCAAGCGCCAGCCCTCGGCCTCGAACCGGCCTTTTTCGGCGGCCTCCGCCAATGCCCTTTTCGGTACTTCCTTTTCAAGATCCTCGGGCGTGTAGAAAGCGCTGAAATGTCGACCGATGATCTCCTCCGGCCGATAACCCTTGATGCGCTCGGCGCCGGGATTCCAGGTCGCGACATGTCCTGAGGAGTCCAACTGGAAAATAGCGTAATCGACAACAGCCTCAACGAGCCGGCGATATCGTCGTTCGCTTTCAATGAGGTCGTTATGGGCCTGCTGCCGTTCGGTGATGTCGCGCGTGACCTTCGCAAACCCGATCAACCCACCGTCTTCGCCCCATATCGCGTCAAGGACCACGAGGGCCCAGAAGCGGCTGCCATCTTTTCTCACGCGCCAACCCTCGGACGCGAAGCGCCCCGTCGCAGCTGCTGTTGTGAGCGCCTTGCGCGGTAAGTCCCTTTCCCGGTCTTCCGGCGTGTAAAAGGTTGAGAATGACTTCCCTATGATTTCATCAGCGAGGTAGCCTTTGAGACGCTCGGCTCCCTTATTCCAGCTTCTGACCACGCCGTCGGCATCGAGCATGAAGATGGCATAGTCGACGATGGAATTGATCAGCAAGTCGAGGTTCGGCGAACCCGGTGGAGCGGCTGTTTTCATGATTTAACTCAGAAGGCGGGTCAAGCTAACGTAGGGCCGCGCTCATTGTTCCTGCGCGGCTCATTACCCCGTTCCCATTTGGTCATCCGGCGTCGCCCGCTGATCCAATCCCGCTCCGCCTTCGTTTCGCTGACGGAGGCTCAAATGGAACCAAACAAGATCCTGCAATTTCCTGTTCCCGCTAGCGACCTATCACCGGAAGAGTTCGCTTCTCGACTAACAGATCTCACCGAGGAATTGGAAACGGCACTTTCGAGTCGCGCAGATGGTTATACTGAACAGCTGGCGAGCATTGAGAAAGCAAGCATTGTCCTTCGGGACATCAGCCTTCTTGTCTCGCGTGGAAGAGAAAGGAAGCTCGCAACCGAGACGTTTAAACGGATCATGCTTTCAACCGCTGAACTGAAATCAAGGTTGTCGGGATGACGGCTAATATGGATTTCTTTTGCACTCCATGGGAGGACGGCTCCTGCGGGGTTGGCGAGCACTGCTCTGCTAGAGTTCACCAGACGTAAAGCACTTGCACGAACATCACCGCGCCAATGTTCAAAATTGAACAAGAAACAGACGGAGCGCGATCTACGATTGCCTAGCGACGGTTGGATGTAACCGTCCGGTGAGGGCCGCGGGATGATCGCGTGGTGCGGTGGCCCGATCAGGCCGCGGGCTGAACGAGGGTTATCGTCATGCCAGATCACCTTCAACAGGTTGCCGCGGCGACCGCGGAAGCAAAACAGGTGGCCGCCCAGCGGGTCGCGATGCAAGATCTCCTGAACCTGCAATGCCAGCGACGGAAAGCCCTTCCGCATGTCGGTATGGCCGGTCGCGAGCCATACCCGCACGCCGGCCGGCAACGGGATCACCGCGGCCGTCCATCAGTCAGCGCCGCCACAACTGCGGTCAGCGTCGCGGCGTCAACCGCGCCCGTGATCCGCATCCGAGCTCCAGCCGCGAACTCAATCTCGATCGCGCCGCAGCTCCCGGGCGCCGTCAAAGGTTGCCGGTCTGACGCAATCGAGACTGCCGCAAAACAGACTTCGCCATCCTGCCGCTGCATCGCCTCGGGCCCGCGGGCGAGGACGCCGGTCCGCGCCTGCCGCCGCCAAGCCGTAATCAGATTGCGGTGAACGTCATGTCGCCGGGCAACCTCGACAGCACTGGCTCCAGGAGCCAGACTCTCCTCCACGATCCGAAGCGTCTCGGCACTCGTCCGCCGCCGTCGCCGCTCTGGACCGGACAGAACCGTAACCGTCGTCACGTTTGCTCATTTGCTTGCGAATTAATGAGCAAACCATCTCACGATCGAACCCGATCCGGGAAGGCGGCCTCCACCGGAGGCTTACGGTTGGATTCGCTTCCGTTCCGAAGCAACAGCGGCCTCAGCTCATCACCCCTTCCGGAGCTGGGGCTGCTACTTCGTAAAAGACCACGCTGTAAGATTAGATGCTGCTCTTGGTGGCTCTGAGCAGCATCGCAAAGGCCGCGGATAGTGATTCCGCCTTCCGGGAACTAGGCCGAGGGTCAGCGTGAGCTCTCGCTTGTTAGCAACTTTGCGAACATAGCCGCGTTTGTCCAATGCACTGCCGGGTGACAACCGGACGCAATGGGTATGTTGGACGCGGAGCATTTTCTCGGTTTCTGCCCACGACATCAACGCATCGGCACGCGCTGACAACTAACCCATTCTCGGCATGTGCAGCCTCCATGATTGACCGCAATGCCCCGCTTCTACCTCCATCTCGTGGGCGATACGCCCGCTCACGGCGTCCTCGGCCAGGATTGCGCGGATGAGCGCGAGGCGCGTGCGCATGCCAAGGCGTTAGCGCGTAGTTTAGCTACAGAGAAGCCTCATCTGGTGCGAGATGGTAATTCGATTGCAATTGTTATGGAGGGCGGTCAAGAGCCCGATCGGATCGCTCTTGCTTCGACGACTACTTAGGATCCGCCTTGATTGCAGCCCCTCTTTTAGCGGCGGGCACGACATGCTTCGAAGGCCCGGTTTCCGAGCATGAGCGGGCGAAACTCACCCATCCTTATCTGCGTGAGGATGCTTTCAAGGAGCAAGTTGGCGGCCACAGCAGGTCGCACAACTTCGGACTTTGCAAGAACACCCCAGGCAATATCGAAGGATTGCTCAACGACACTGGACGCAGTCATGACCTAAATCCACGATTCAGGAAGCCGCTAGGCAACCACGATGCGGCTACATCGATCATGGAAGAGCGCCCTGAGTCATTCGTGACCGGGGTCGCGATCATATCGCTCATGCCAATATTGATATTTCTCATAGAAGAACCGGACAAGTAGCATTTGGTCGGCGCGCTAAAGGGAACCAATTTTTCGGGCGGTAGCCCGGAGGCCAGTACAGAAGCGGCCCAAAAATGAAAGTCACCGAGGCGTAACAGGCGCCGACACCCATCGACGACGAAGGATTTTGTCTGGATTTGGTAGTACGACCTCTACAAACAGCGCCCGAGGTATCAGCGCGGAAATCGGTTTGTGTATTGGTAGCAACGCGCGCCTTCCGATGCTGGTGCTCCGCTTCGCGTTGCTGCAAGGCCAGAAGCAGACTGCTGCTGCATGTAGAACCTGCTATCAGCTATAGCGTAGCAGTACCTATTGCACCGCAGAACGATTTGCGGCGCAGCATTTAAAATGAGACTATCCGTTAAGCCGCGCATGGCTCCGACGCGAGCGCTGCATCCGAGTTCGGCTAGCCTCCTTTACAAGAACCGTCGAAGCGACTGCCCTCTTTACCAAAATGCCGCTTCGTGTGACGGAAGCTAGGATGCAGCAAAAAAAGCGACAAGAATGCCCTATGGAGGAGAGCAATGTTGAAAGGCAGTCTAGGACTGATTGCGTTGAGCAGCTTATTGTTGTCGGGCCCCGCCTTCGCACAAGAGAAGATCAAGGTCGGCGTCACTGCGACGCTCGAAGGTACCTACACCGTACTCGGCGAGGACGGCATCCGCGGCTTCCAGACGGCACTCAACGTGCTCGGCAAGAAGGTCGGCGACAAGGAACTCGAATTCGTCATCGCCTCGACCGACGCGACGCCCGATTCCGCAGTGCGCGCTGTGCGAAAGCTGATTGAGCAGGACAAGGTGCAGATTCTGCTTTCGCCGCTCTCGGGCGACGAGGGCATCGCGGTCAAGAACTTCGCAAAGACTCATCCGGAGCTGACTTTCATCAACGCGGCCTCCGGCGCGCAGGAAACGACCTATGTCGATCCGGCCCCGAACTTCTTCCGCTACAACATGGATGGCGCGCAGTGGCAGGTCGGCCTCGGCAAATACGCCTACGAGACCAAGGGTTATCGCAAGATCGCGACCGTCGGCGAGGATTACTCCTTCATCTACACCCAGGTATTTGGCCTCGTGCTCGAATTTTGCGGCGCCGGCGGGCAAGTGACCAACCGGCAATGGGTGCCGCTCGGCACCAAGGACTTTGCCTCGGTCATCGCCGCCCTGCCCGACGATGTCGATGCCATCTATCTCGGCCTCGGCGGCGCCGACGCGGTTAACTTCCTCAACCAGTACCAGCAGGCTGGCGGCAAGGCGCATTTGATGGGCGGCTCGATCATGATCGACCAGACCATCCTGTCGTCCAAGGGCAACGCCAAGAACGCGCTGATCGGCACGCTGGCCGCCAGCGGCCAGGCCGACACCTGGGAGGATCCGGGTTGGCAGAAGTTCGTGAAGGACTATCAGGACACCTTCCCGCCGGCTAAGCGCTTCCCGAGCCCGTCGCTGCTCGCCACCAACTATTACGGCTCGACCATGGCGCTGATCCTGGCGCTGCGTCAGGTCAACGGCGATCTCAGCGACAACCAGTCCAAGTACAAGGCTGCTCTCGCCAAAATTGAGCTCGACGCGCCCAACGGCAAGATCAAGCTCGACTCCAACCGCCAAGCGATCGGCACCAATTTCGTCACCGAAGTGGTCGATGACGGCAAGGGTGCATTGTTCTCGAAGGTCGTGAAGGTGATCCCGAACGTGAACCAGACGCTGGGCTACGACCCCGCCGTGTTCGCCAAGATCGGTCTGCCCAGTCGTACAGTACCGGAATGTAAGAAGTACTGACGTAGTCGCGTCAGCGACGTGATGACTGACCGGGAGAGATTTGCAGAGGCGCGACACGCGAACTCTTGCATTCTCTCCCCGGTTGTAGAACGCTACAAAAAAAGACAAAAGCTTCTGGGAGGGAAGGCATGAGCCGGGCGCTCGCCGTCTTCCACGGCCGTTTCGGCCGGGCGACGGTCTATCAGTTGAACCGCCCCTTCAATATCCACGCGCATCGCGAAGGTCATTTGATCTTCCATGTCGGCGGGCGCTCCGCATGCATCGATGTCAACGACGGACGCTACGACCTCACCGAAGGCTCGGTCGTCGCGGTCAATCCGTGGGAGCCGCATAATTTCCTTCCCACCGACCTCGACGGCGGCGCCGTCTTCTTCGTGCTCTATGTCAATGCGGAATGGTTCGCGCCCGATGCGCCCGGCGCCGACCGCCTCCGCTTCGGCCGTACTCAGTTCGCGCGATCGCCGGCGCTCGATAAGCAGATCAGGCACGCCGCAGCCCTTGTGTGCGGCGCACCCTCGCTGAACAGCCTCGATGGCGAGTTGCGACGGCTTATCGATATCTGCTACGACGAAAGCTGGCAGCAGGCCGAGACCGCGCCCGATCTGCGCGCAAATGGCTCCATCACCGATTATCGCGTCCGCAAGTGCATCAAGATGATGTCGGAAAGTCCCGGCGCGGAGATCGAGCTTGACTCCATCGCACGCGAATCCGGCCTGTCGCGGCCGCATTTCTACCGGCTGTTCCGCACCCAGACCGGTGTCACGCCGCACCTCTATCTCAACACGCTGATGATGGAGCAGGCGCTGGAAGCCCTGGTGGCGAGCGAGGCGCCGATCGCCGACATCGGCTTCGACCTCGGCTTCTCCTCGCAGAGCGGTTTCACCCGCTTCTTTGCCGCCAATGTCGGGATGGCGCCGACCGATTATCGCCGCGCGGCCAAGGTTTTGCGCGGCTGACGGACGCGCGAAAAGATACTCACGATCAAGTGCCTCTCTCGCCGCCCCACTAGGATGGGCGGAACGCGATCCCGGCAAGAGGATCGCTCAAGTCCGGGAGGACGCACGTCCATGGCGACGTACGCAGCCTGCACAGGGCTGTCTGACCTGTATCCGAAGTGTGATGGCGACCATCGCAAGCGGAGCGAGGTGACGCCATGACCCGCTTTATCGAGCGCCATCCCGCTTGGGCACTGATCATCATCATCGCAGTTGCCGTGTTGCTGTGGCTGATTTTCGCGGTCTGGCCGTCCGGGCTTGAGGACACCATCGGCCGCAAGCGGGTGTTCCTCAACGCGCTGTTCAACGGCATTACGCTTGGTGGCCTCTATTTCCTCGTCGCCAGCGGCTTCACGCTGATCTTCGGCCTGATGCGCAACGTCAACCTTGCACACGGCTCGCTCTATCTGTTCGGCGGCTATGTCGGCTACGCCATCAGCGCCTCGACCGGGTCGTGGATCCTCTCCTTCATCGTCGCCTTCATCCTGACGGCGCTGGTCGGCGTCTTGCTTCAGGTGCTCGTGTTCCGCCGGATGGAGGGCCAGGATCTCAGGCAAACCATGGTGACCATCGGCCTCTCGATCGTGTTCGCCGATTTGATGCTGTGGGCCTGCGGCGGCGACTTCTACCAGATCCAGACCCCGAATTGGCTGATCGGCCCGATCGAGCTGCCGCTGATCACCGCGGTGAAATCCTCCGGCGAGCCGGTTTACTTGCGCTATCCGCTGGTGCGGCTCGTGATCTTCCTGGCTTCCGTGATCATCGGCATCGCGATGTGGCTCGCGCTCAACCGCACCCGGATCGGCATGATCATCCGCGCCGGCGTCGACGACCGCGACATTCTCGCCGCGACCGGCGTGCGCATCCAGATCGTGTTCGTGCTGGTGTTCGCACTCGGCGCCGGCCTTGCCGGTATCGCGGGCGTGGTCGGCGGCACCTTCCAGTCACTGTCGCCCGGCGAGGACATCCGCTTCCTGCTGGCGTCCCTCGTGGTCGTGATCGTCGGCGGCATGGGCTCGATCCCCGGTGCCGCCCTCGGCGCGCTCATCATCGGCCTCGCCGAGCAGCTCGGCTCGGTCTACATCCCGACCTACGCCATCGTCGTGACCTTCCTGATCATGGTGCTGGTGCTGGCGCTTCGGCCGCAGGGCCTGCTGGCGAGGCGCTGACATGTCCGTCACCCACGATACTCGCATTCGGATCCGCAGCTCCGCTTCGTCGGCGCAGCGGCAGGCCGCCCGCGGCTGGCCCGACCTGAACAATCCCGCAGCCTGGATCGTCGCTGTGATCCTTCTGATCATGCCGCTGATCGCCAACGGCTTCTTCCTGATCGAGATTTTTGCGACCACGCTGATACTCGGCACCATCGCGCTCAGCCTGATGTTCCTGGCCGGTTATGGCGGCATGGTCAGCCTGATGCAGCTCACCATCGCGGGCTTCTGTGCCTATATGGTCGCGGTGTTCGGCGTCAGCGGCAATGCCAATATCAGCCTGGGCTGGCCGTGGTGGCTCGCCGTACCGATGGCGCTGACGCTTGCGACCATCTTCGGCACGCTCGGCGGCGCGCTCGCGGTACGGACTGAAGGCATCTACACCATCATGATCACGCTCGCGATCGGGGCGGCGTTCTACTACTTCACCAACCAGAACTGGGCGATCTTCAACGGCCACACCGGCATCAACAACGTCGCGACGCCGCATTTCTGGGGCGTCGACTGGCGATCCGATATCCCCTTCTACTACGTCGTGCTCGCAGTCGCCGCGCTGTGCTATTTCGCCGTCGACTACATCTCCCGCGCGCCGTTCGGCCTGGCACTGCAGGGCGTGCGCGACAACCCGCGCCGCATGGCGGCGCTCGGCTTCAACGTCAATGCGCACCGCGTCGCCGCCTACGCGGTGGCATCCTTCATCGCCGGCCTCGCCGGTGTGCTCCAGGTCTGGAACTATCGCCAGATCTCGCCGGGTTCGGTCAGCGTCGGCGCCTGCATCGATATCCTCATCATCGCTGTCGTTGGCGGCATCACCCGGCCGATCGGTCCCTATATCGGCGCGCTCGTGTTCGTGCTCCTGCGCACCTTCGCGCTCGACTTCCTGGTCAAGATCGGGCTCGACGGCAACCGTTTCCGGCTGCTGATCGGCCTCGGCTTCCTCGCCATCGTGTTCTGGTCGTCGGATGGCATGATCGGCCTGTGGCAGCGCTGGCGGCAGAGCCATCGCCCGCAGTCGGATCGGCTGGGCGGAGGGCGCGGCCATGGATAGCGTCGCCCAGCGCCTCTCCGCCGTCGGTGCCGGTGCTGCGCTCGAGCTGCGCGGCGTCACCCGGCTGTTCGGCGCGCTGGCGGCGCTGACCGACGTCACCATCACCGTGCGCCCCGGCGAACGGCGCGCCGTGCTCGGCTCCAACGGCGCCGGCAAGACCACGCTGTTTAACTGCATCACCGGCGACTTCCCACCGACATCGGGCACGATCCGTTTCTTCGGCGAGGACGTCACCCACTTCCCGCCCTATGAGCGCATTCGCCGTGGCCTCAGGCGGACCTATCAGATCTCCGCGCTGTTCCCCGGCCTCACCGTGCAGGACAATGTGTATCTTGCCTGTCGCGGCGTCTCGCGCGGACGCTTCTCCTTCCTGCGGCCCACCCAGAACGATGCGCTGATCCATGCAGCCGATGGCCTGGTGCAGGCCGTGCATCTGACCGCCGTGAAAGACCAACGCGTCGCCGAGCTCGCGCACGGCCAGCAGCGCCAGCTCGAGATCGCGCTGGCGCTCGCAGGTGCGCCGCGCTTCGTGCTGTTCGACGAGCCCGCCGCCGGCCTGTCGCCGACCGAACGCGCCGAGCTGGTCGAGATCCTGACCTCGCTGCCGGCGCATATCGGCTACATCATCATCGAGCATGACATGGATGTCGCGCTGCGCGTCGTCGAGAGCGTGACGATGATGCACAACGGCCGCATCTTCAAGGAGGGGCTGCCGGAGGAGATCCAGTCCGACCCCGAGGTGCAGGAGCTTTATCTCGGAGGCGGCCATGAGTGAGGCCCGCCGCTCCGCCGCCGCACTCGAGGTCCGTGGCCTCGACGTCTATTACGGCCATTCGCACGCGCTGCAGGGTGTCGACCTCACCCTCGACGCCGGCGTGTTCTCGGTGGTCGGGCGCAACGGCATGGGCAAGACCACGCTGTGCAAGGCGATCATGGGTCTGGTGTCGGTCAGCGGCGGCTCGATCCGGGTGCGCGGTGAGGACATCACGCGCCGGCCGCCGGCGCAGATCGCGCGGCTGGGCGTCGGCTACGTGCCGCAAGGCCGCCGGCTCTGGCGCTCGCTGAGCGTCGACGAACATCTGCGGCTCGCCGGCGGCATGCGCTCCGGCGCCTGGACCGTCGAGCGCATCTACGACACCTTTCCGCGGCTCGCCGAGCGCAAGGACCATGGCGGCGGCCAGCTCTCGGGCGGCGAGCAGCAGATGCTCGCGATCTCGCGCGCGCTGCTGACCAATCCACAATTGCTGATCATGGACGAGCCGACCGAGGGGCTTGCGCCCGTCATCGTCGCCCAGGTCGAGGAGATGCTGCTGCAGCTCGGTGAGGACGGCGACATGTCAGTACTCGTGATCGAGCAGAACATCGGCGTCGCTACCGCGATCTCGCGCAATGTCGCGATCATGGTCAACGGCCGCATCAACCGCATCATCGATTCCGCGCGGCTGTCCGCTGACCGAGAGCTGCAGCAACGCCTGCTTGGCGTCGGACTGCATGCCGAACTAGAGCCCGATATCGATGTGACGGCGGCGGGCGGCGAAACAAAGCCAGCTGCTCAGCCTCCACGCAGCAGCGGTCCGATCCGGGTCTACATCTCCAACCCCACCCCGCCGACGCGCTGGTCGCAGCCGGTCTCGATCGGCCGCATCGAAGCGGTGGCGCGCACGCTGTCAACGCAGGTCTCGCGCCTCGACGAGACCGCTCGGCGCAAGCGCGAGCCGACGACGACGGCGCAGGCCTCGGGCCCGCCGGCGGTGCTGGTCGTCGGCACGCTCGACACCAAGGGCACGGAGCTGCGCTTCATCCGCGACATCATCGGCGAGGCCGGGCTGCGCACGCGGCTGGTCGACGTCTCCACCAGCGGCAAGCATGCAACTTGCGACGTTTCCGCGCAGGAGATCGCGCTGAACCATGGCCGCGGCGGTTCCGCCGTGTTCGGCCCGGACCGCGGCGCCGCCGTGACGGCGATGGCGGAGGCGTTTGCCAACTGGATCAAACGCCAGGGCAACGTCGCCGGCGCGATTTCTGCCGGCGGCTCTGGCGCGGCATCGCTGGTCGCCCCCGCTATGCGCACCCTCCCCGTCGGGGTGCCCAAATTGATCATCTCTTCAGTCGCCTCGGGCGACGTCGCGCCCTATGTCGGTCCCGCCGACATCACCATGATGTATTCGGTCACCGACGTGCAGGGCCTCAACTCGATCTCGCGCGCCGTGCTGTCGAATGGCGCCAACGCCATCATCGGCATGGTCAAGGCGCGGCTCGACCAGCGCGAGGACAGGGAGCGCGCGGCAAGCGCGGGGCTGCCGTCGATCGGCATCACCATGTTCGGCGTCACCACGCCGGCCGTGCAGAAGATCGCAGCCGACTTACGCGACGATTTCGAATGCCTGGTGTTTCACGCCACCGGCGTCGGCGGCCGCTCCATGGAGAAGCTCGTCGAGTCCGGCCAGCTTGCCGGCGTGATCGATCTCACCACCACCGAGATATGCGACCTCCTGATGGGCGGCGTGTTTCCGGCGACGGAGGATCGCTTCAGCGCCGTGATCCGCACCCGCCTGCCCTATGTCGGCTCGGTCGGCGCTCTCGACATGGTCAATTTCGGCGCGCCGGACACCGTCCCCGAGCGCTATCGCGGCCGTAAATTCCACGTCCATAATCCGCAGGTCACGCTGATGCGCACGACCGCGGAAGAGAACGAGCGCATGGGCCGCTGGATCGGCGAACGGTTGAACCAGATGGACGGGCCCGTGCGCTTCTTCCTCCCCGAGGGTGGCGTTTCCGCGCTCGATGCCCGCGGCCAGCCGTTCTGGGACCCCGAGGCCGACGCCGCGCTGTTCCGGACGCTGGAACGCACAGTGCGTTTGACCGGCAACCGGCAGCTCATTCGCGTCAAGCAGAATATCAACGATCCCGAGTTCGCCTCGATCATCGTGAGCGCCTTCCGAACCCTGTTCGGACGCGCCGGGGCACGCCGGAGAGTAGCGAGGTGACCGATGGCCCGGTTTGAACGCGCAGCACTCCTGAAACGGTTTCGCGAGATGGCGAAGCGCGGCGAGCCGATCGTCGGCGGCGGCGCCGGCACCGGCCTGTCCGCCAAATGCGAAGAGGCGGGCGGCGTCGACCTCATCGTGATTTACAATTCCGGCCGCTATCGCATGGCCGGCCGCGGCTCGCTTGCCGGGCTGATGCCCTATGGCGATGCCAACGCCATCGTGGTGGAAATGGCCGGAGAAGTGCTGCCCGTGGTGAGCAGGACGCCCGTGCTCGCCGGCGTGAACGGCACCGATCCGTTCCGCGACATGGATGTTTTCCTCGACCAGCTCAAGGCCCTCGGCTTTGCCGGCGTGCAGAACTTTCCGACCGTCGGCCTGATCGACGGCATCTTCCGGGCCAATCTCGAAGAGACCGGCATGTCTTACGCGCTCGAGATCGACATGATCGCGAAGGCGCGCGAGAAGGATTTGCTGACGACGCCTTATGTCTTCAGCGAGAAGGAAGCGGCGGCAATGGCGATCGCCGGTGCCGACATCATCGTCTGCCATCTCGGCCTCACCACCGGCGGCACGATCGGCGCACAGACCGCGCCCAAGCTGAAGGACTGCCCCGCGCGCATCGACACCTGGGCCGCGGCCGCGCTCAGCGTCAACCCTGACATCCTGGTGCTCGCCCACGGCGGCCCGATCGCGGATCCCCAGGATGCCGATTTCATCATGAAGAACACGCGTTACTGCCACGGCTTCTACGGCGCCTCCTCGATGGAGCGGCTGCCGGTGGAGCGGGCTTTGACAGAGCAGGTCCGCAAGTTCAAGGCGATCGGCGCGCCGTAACGCCTTTTAGGATTGAGGGAGAGAAACATGTCAGGGATCCTGGTCGGCGAGCTCATCCTCTGGCTGATCGTCGCCATCATCGTGATCGTGGTTGGCGTCTACATCGTCAACTGGCTCTACCACCGCTCCTCCAAGGAGGTGTCGTTCGTGCGGACCGGTTTCCTCGGCGAACGCGTGGTGATCAACGGCGGCGCGTTCGTGCTGCCGTTCATTCACGATTACACGCCTGTCAACATGAACGTGTTGCCGATGGGTATCGTGCGTTCGCGGCAGGACGCGGTGATCACCCGCGACCGGATGCGCGTCGACATCGAAGCCGACTTCTATGTCCGCGTGCAGCCGACCCGCGAGGCCGTATCGATCGCCGCTGCGACGCTGGGCCGCCGCACCATGGAGCCGGAACAGCTCCACGCGCTGCTCGCCGGCAAGTTCATCTCGGCGATCCGCTCGGTCGCCTCCGAAATGACCATGGAGGAGATGCACGAGCGCCGCGGCGACTATGTCGCGCGGGTCAAGACCAACGCCGCCGAAGCCCTCGCGCAGAACGGCCTCGAACTCGAGTCCGTCGCCATCACCGACCTCGACCAGACCGACCTCGAGTTCTTCAACCCCTCGAACCGGTTCGACGCCGAAGGCTTGACCCGGCTGATGGAGGACATCGAAGCGAGGCGCAAGCTGCGCAACGACATCGAGCAGGACTCGATGATCAAGATCCGCACACGCAATCTCGAGGCCGAGAGACAGGCGCTCGAAATCGAGCGCGAGAGCGAGACCGCGCGGCTGGAGCAGGAACGCGACATCGAGATGCGTCGCGCGCTCCAGCGCACCGAAGTGGCCCGCGAGCGCGCGCTGCGCGAGACCGAGGCCGAGCAGGCGCAGATCTCGGCGCGCGAGGCCATCGAGCGATCCCGGATCGCCAACGATCAGGCGATCGCGGAAGCCCGCATCGCCTCCGAGCGCGAAACCCGCCAGAAGGAGATCGAGCGCACCCGCACCATCGAGGAGAAGGAACTGCTGGCGCGCGAGGAGATCGAGAAGACCCGTATCGCCAACCAGCGCTCGATCGACACGACGCGAATCGCCAGCGAACGCGAGGTCCGCCAGCGCGAGATCGAGCGGATGCGCACCGTCGAGGAAGCCGAGATCGCCGCCCGCGAAGCGATCGAGAAGGCCCGGATCCAGCAAGACCGCGTCGTCACCGACGCCCGCATCGCCAATGAGGAGGAGACGCGGCGGCGCGAGATCGAGCGCACCCGCGCCGTCGACGAGGCCGAAATCGCCGCCCGAGAAGCCACGGAAAAGGCCCGTATCGCCCAGACGCTGATCGTCAATGTCGAACGCATCTCCTCCGACGAGCGCACCCGCGCGCTGGAGATCCAGCAGGTCCGCACCATCCAGGAGGCCGAGATCGAGGCGCAGCGTGCGGTCGAGGCCGCCCGGATCGCCCGCGAGCGGACGCTCGCCGCCGAACGCATCGCCGCCGAGCAGAACACCCGGCAGCTGGAGATCGAGCGCAACCAGAGCCTCGAAGTCGCCGGCATCGCGGCACGCGAGACCACCGAGGTATCGCGTATTGCCCAGGAAGAGCGCGTCCGCTCGCTGGAAATCGCGCGCAACCGCGCCGTCGAGGAAGCCGATATCGCCTCCCGCGAAGCGATCGAGGCAGCCCGTATCGCCCAGGAAAAGGCGGTTGCGGCCGAACGCATCCAGGCCGAGCGCGACACCCGTTCCCTGGAGATCGAGCGGACCGGCGTGCTGGAGGCTGCCGAGCTGAAGCGGCGCGATGCCACCGAGCGCCAGCGCATCACGGTCGATCTCGCACTGGAGGCCGAGCGGATCACCTCATCCAAGAAGCGCGAGGTGCTCAATATCGAGCAGAAGAAGGCGATCGAGATTGCGGACGAGGACCGCGTGATCGCCCTCTCCGCCAAGAAGTCCGAACGGATCGACGCCGATCGGCAGGTCCGGCAGGCCGAGATCGTTGCTCGCAAGGAGGTCGAGACCACTGACGTCTCGCGCGAGCAGGCGCTGGAAGCCGCCCGGCTCGAACGCCGCCGCGCGATCGAGCAGCTCGAGGTCGCCCGCGTGCAGTCGCTCCAGGAGGCCGAGATTGTCTCGCGCGAGGAAGTCGAGCGTGCCCGCATCGCCTCCGACCGCGGCCTCGATGAGGCCCGCATCGGCCGCGAGCGCGAGCTGCGCAAGCTTGAAGTGAACCGCGAGAAGGAGGTCGAAACGGTCCTGATGGAGAAGGCGATCGCCATCCATCAGAAGTCGCTCGAAGAGTCCGCCGCACGCGCGGCCGCCGAAGAGGCCCGTATACGCGCGACGGAAGCCGCCGAGCGCGTCGTCACCGCCCGCGAAAGCGAGATCGCAAAACGCCGCAAGACGGTCGAAGTGCTGCTCGCCGAAAAGCAGGCCGAGGAAACGCGGATCGCCGCCGAAGCGGAACGCGTCCGCGCCGCCGTCGAGGCGGAGGCGCAGCGGATGCTCAATGAGGCCGAGAACGTGCTCACCGACCAGGCGCGCTACTCGCTGTTCCGCCGCAAGCTGCTCGACCGGATCGAAGGCATCGTGCGCGAGAGCGTCAGGCCGATGGAGAAGATCGAGGGCATCCGCATCCTCCAGGTCGACGGCCTCAACGGCAACGGCCATGGCGGCAACGGCGGCCGCAGCGCCACCGACGAGGTGATCGACTCCGCGCTGCGCTACCGCGTGCAGGCGCCGTTGATCGACTCCCTCCTGTCCGACATCGGCGTCGAGGGCGGCAGCCTCTCCAAGATGCCGGGTCTGATCCGCGAGGCCCGCGACATGCAGGGCATCAAGGAGTCCGCGCGCAAGGGCGGTGCGGGCGGCGACAAACCTGCGGCCTCCCCGCCTGCGGCCGAGGGCGGCGGCGAACCGCCGGCCGACCGCGCTCCGCGGAAGAAGAGCTGAGGTCCGACCCATGCCCCGCGTCTACGTCTCCACCGTCGTCAATGCGCGCAACGACCGCGTCTGGGCGCGTGTACGCGACTTCAACGGCCTGCCGAACTGGCACCCGGCGATTGCCGAAAGCCGCATCGAGGGCGGCGAGCCCGCCGACAAGATCGGCTGCATCAGAGACTTTCGCCTGCGCAATGGCGACCGCATCCGCGAGAAGCTTTTGGGCCTCTCCGACTACGACATGTTCTGCACCTATTCGATCCTTGAATCCCCGATGGGTGTCGAAAACTACGTCGCGACCTTGCGCCTGACGCCGGTCACCGACGGCGACCAGACCTTTGTGGAATGGACCGCCGAGTTCGACTGCGCGCCGGAGCGCGAGACCGAGCTTGTCGGCAATATCGGCGGCGGCGTGTTCCAGGGCGGCTTTGATGCGCTCAAGCGCGTGTTCGGAGGCTGAGATCCGTGCCGCATATCGTCAAAAGCACGATCCTGGACGCGCCAACCGATGCGGCTTGGGCGATGCTGCGCGATTTCAACGGGCACGACCGCTGGCATCCGGCGGTGGCGACCTCCTCGATCGAGCGCGCCCATTCCTCGGACAAGATCGGTTGCATCAGGCGGTTCAAGCTGAAGGATGGGGCCGAGCTGCGTGAGCAATTGCTGGCACTGTCCGACCTCGAGCAGAGCTTCAGCTACTGCCTGCTCGATACTCCGATCCCGATGTTCAACTATGTCGCCCATGTCCGCCTGCTGCCGGTCACCGATGGCGATCGCACCTTCTGGCATTGGGAGTCGCGCTTCACGACCAGACCGGAAGACCGCGATCGCATCAGCCACATGGTCGCGGAAGACATTTATCAGGCCGGGTTCGAAGCAATCCGCCGGCATCTCAAGGAGGCCGCCTAGATGGCCGTAACAGTGAAGACTTTTGCCAGTGCCAGCGAGGCGGCCGGGGCGCTGTTGTCAGATCGCACCGCGCGTTATCTCGGCGGAGGCACGCTAGTGATGCGGGCCCTGAATGAAGGCGACGTCAAGATCTCGACCGTGGTGCGCGCCGAGGACCAGGCGCTGGCACGCATCGACGCATCAGGCCCACGCGTGACGATCGGGGCCGGCGTCACCTTCGCGCGAGTCTTGGCCGAGCGTGACCTTGGCTTCCTGCATGCCCCTGCCCGTTCGATCGGCGGTCCTGCCGTGCGCAATATGGGGACGGTCGGCGGCAATCTCTTTGCGCCGAATCCCTACGGCGATTTCACCGTTGCGCTGCTCGCGCTGGATGCGACCGTGGCCGTCGCAGGCGGCTTCGGCTCGCGCGACATCCCGATCGAGGAATTCTTGCAGGCGCGCGACCGGCAGGCTGGATCGCTGGTCTTGTCGATCTCCTGCACACGCCCTGCAAGCACCGAGGCGTTCCGCTACCGCAAGATCGCCCGCATCAAGCCGAAGGGCGGCTCGGTCATCACGCTCGCCGCGCATCTGCCGATCTCGGGCGGCCGCATCGCCGGCGCGCGGATCGCGCTGGGCTCGATGGCGCCGACGCAGATCCGCGCCCGCGCCGCCGAGCGGGCGCTGGAAGGACGTTCGCTGGATGCGGCGACCATCGCGGCCGCTGCGTCTGCCGCAACTGAAGGAACGTCACCCTCCGACAACGCGCTCGGCAGCGCCTGGTACCGCCGCGAGATCGTCGGCGTTCATCTGCGCCGCCTGCTGTCCGGACAGGAATAGACCGCATGTCCAAGATACCCGTGCAATTTCGTCACAATGGCCGCGACGTCGCGATCTTCGTCGACGGCGGCACCAATCTCTTGGTCGCGCTGCGCGAGCTGATCGGCGACATGACGCCGAAATTCGGCTGCGGTCAGGGCGGCTGTGGCACCTGCAGCGTGCTCGTCGACGGCGAACTCCACCTCTCCTGCCTGACGCTGGCGGAAACAGTCGCGGGCCGCTCCGTTGAGACGCTCGACGGCATGAAGCAGGGTCCGAACCTGCATCCGCTCCAGCGCGCCTTCGCCGACAATTTTGCCGCCCAGTGCGGCTATTGCACGCCGGGCATGCTGATGGCCGCAAAAGCCCTGCTCGACCGCAATCCCTCGCCCAGCCGCGACGAGGTCATCGAGGCCATCTCCGGCAATATCTGCCGCTGCACCGGCTATGAGCCGATCATCAATGCCATCCTCGCCGCCGCCGGCGGCCGGGTCAGCGCCTGAAGGACGTCGCCATGCTGGAATTGCGCAAGGACATTTTCGCCGACGAGCGCGACGATAACTTGAAGGAAATCGGCAAGGGCACCCAGCGCCAGGACATGCTTGGCCATGTCACGGGTACGTCGAGCTACTTTAATGACCACAAACTGCAGGGCATGCTGCATCTGAAGGTCGTGCGCTCGACGCAGGCACATGCACGCATCCGCCGCATCGACACGGCCGAGGCCGAGCGTTCGTCCGGCGTGCGCAGGATCATCCGCGGCGCCGACGTACCGGTCAATCTCAACACGCTTTTGAGCCTGATCAATTTCGGCAAGGACGACGAGCCGTCGCTGGCGGTCGACAAGGTCCGCTACAAGGGCGAGCCCATTGTCGCCATCGTCGCCGACGGCGAGCGCGAGGCGTTCGAGGCGATCGCGAAAGTCAGAATCGACTACGAACCGCTGCCGGCCGTGTTCGACGTCGAGGATGCGCTCAAGCCCGGCGCGCCCGTGGTCAACGAGACCTATCCGAAGAACACCTTCACCTATCACGAGACTTATGATCACCAGCGGCTGCGCTTTGGCGATGCCGATGCGGCGCTGGCGACCGCCGATCACGTGCTGGAGCAGCGCTACCAGATGTCGCCGATCGAGCACGCGCCGACCGAGACCAACGGCGCGATCGCGGCCCCCGACACCAATGGCCGTTATGTCGTCTACACCTCGACCCAGGCGCTGTTCTTCTCGGTCGACACCTGCGCCAAGATTTTGGACGTCCCGTCCAACACCTTCCACTTCATCGGCGGCACCGTAGGGGGCGGCTTTGGCGGCAAGGTCGACACGCTGACCGAGCCGCTCGCCATCCTCGGCGCGATGCTGACCGGAAAGCCTGTACGTTACGTGTTCGGGCGCGAAGAGGAGATGCAGTACGGCCCGCCGCGCGGCGCCGAGCGCATCTACATCAAGGACGGCGTCATGCGCGATGGCCGCATCGTCGCGCGCAAGATCCGCGCCTATTTCGACAGCGGCGCCTATACGCGGCTGTCCAGCTACGCCGCGGTGAAATGCGCCGCTCATCTGCCGGGCCCCTACACCATCCCGAACGTCTATGGCGACGTCTATTGCGTTTTCACCAACCGTACGCCGGCGACCGCCATGCGCGGCTTCGGCGTCACCGCGATGGATTTTGCCATCGAGTGCCAGATGGACAAGCTGGCGAACCTCATCAACATGGATCCGATGGAGTTCCGGATCCTCAACGCCTATCGCGACGGAGACATGAAGGCGCACCGGCGCGAGGCCAAGAACACGGCACTGATCGAATGCGTGCAGGTCGCGGCCGAGAAGGCAAAATGGCCGCTGCGCGAGGAATTCAAGCGAGCGTCCTCGCGCAAGGACGGCGGCGGCAGCCGCGCGACCATCCCGTCCACGCCAACGGACGGACGCGCGCGCTCCGCTTCTCCGGCTCAACAGCGCACTAGCTATGACCGCCTGCCGCCGACCGTCACCCGCGAACCGCCGCGCGAACCACCACCACCTGCCCCGCCGCCGCCCTCGCCGCGGCCCGCCGCGCCATCGCATGGCGCGACCCGTTTCTCCTCCGTCTTCGGCACCAGGAGGCGCTAGATGACCCGGCATCGCGGACGCGGCATCGCGTCGATCAATTATCCCATCGGCATGAATCTCGGCGGCGATCCCAGCCAGGCGCTGGTGCATTCCAACCCGAGCGGCAAGTTCACGGTGACGCTGTCGTCGATCGACCTGGGACAGGGCATGAAGTCGGTGACGCGGCAGATCTGCGCGGAGACGCTGGGCGTGCCGGTCGAGGACGTCTATGTCGACACGGCCGATTCCGATACCGGCCCGCATTGCATGGGTTCGTTCGCATCACGAGGCACCCATCGCGTCGGCAATGCTGTGATGGCCGCGGCCCGCGAGGCGCGCGGCGTGATGATGGAAGCGGCCGCCGAGGAGCTGGAAGTCAACGCCGCCGATCTCGAGACCGACGGGCGTGGCAACATTCACGTCAGGGGCGCGCCGCACCGCTCGATCTCGACCAAGGACGTCGCGATTGCCGCGCAGTTCAAGCAGGGCAAGACCATCTCCGGCCGCGGCATCTTCCTGGTACCCCTCTCCGAGGTGAACCCGGAGACCGGCGAGATGTCGCCGGCGACCTGCTATGCCCATGCCTGCCTCGTCGCCGAGGTCGATGTCGACGACGAGACCGGCGAGGTCGCGATGGTGCGAATGGATTCGGCCTACGAGCTCGGACGCGCGCTCAATCCGCGCCTGGTCGAGCAGCAACTCGTTGGGGGCGCCTGGATGGGCGTGAGCCACGCGCTGTATGAGACGCCGGAGCCGTATTATCCCGAACCCGTGCATGGCCCGCGCGACTTCGTCGAATATCTGATGCCCGGCCCCGGGGACATCTGCCCGCACGATATCGCCGTGCTGGAACGCCCTGCCCCTGATGGTCCGTTCGGCGCCAAGGGCCCCGGCGAGATGTGCGCCAACCCGGTGCTGCCGGCCGTAGCCAACGCGATCTTCAACGCGGTCGGCGTACGCATCGACGATCTCCCGATTACGCCTGAAAAGGTGCTGCGCGCGATCAAGGCCCAGGGCGGCGCGCGGCCGCAGGCGCGGCGCTAGAGGTTTTGGTTCATGGCGGTCCGCAGCAACATCGTCGGCATCGACAGCCCGGAGGCGCTGGAGAGGGCGCTGCGCGCGGCCTATTACCTCGCCGACGAAGGCCTTGCGACCGCCGCCTATCTCAGCCTTGCGCTCGGCAAGCCGCTGCTGCTGGAAGGCGCGCCGGGTGTCGGCAAGACGGAAGCGGCAAAAGCCATCGCCGCCGTGCTCGGCCGCCGGCTGATCCGCCTGCAATGCTACGAGGGCATCGACGCCTCTGCGGCGCTCTACGAATGGAACTATCCGCGCCAGATGCTCGCGATCCGCCAGGCCGGCGACGAGAGCATCGACATCTATGGCGAGACGTTCCTGATCGAGCGGCCGATGCTGGCGGCGTTGCGCGCGCCTGATTCTACCGTGCTGCTGATCGACGAAATCGACCGCGCCGATCAGGAGTTCGAGGCCTTCCTGCTCGAATTTTTATCCGACTTCCAGATTTCGATTCCCGAACGCGGCACGGTACGTGCCGCCGAGCGCCCCGTCGTCGTGCTGACGTCGAACCGGACGCGCGACCTGCACGAAGCCCTTCGCCGCCGCTGCGTCTATCACTGGATCGACTATCCGACCGAGGAGCGCGAGGCGCGCATCGTGATGCTACGAGCCTCCAGTGTCGCCGAAGCCACTGCGCGGGCCGTCGTCGCGGCGGTCGGCAAACTCCGGCGCGAACCGCTGAGCAAGGCGCCCGGCATCGCGGAAGCTGTCGACTGGGCCGAGGCCGCGACGCTCCTGAACAAGGGCGGCGCGCGATGGCCGGACGCGTTCAAGCGCTCGATCGGCGTGGCGCTCAAGGACGAGGAGGATCTGCATTTCATCTCGTCCCGGCTCGACGCGATGCTCGCGGAGGCCACCGCATGAGCACCGAGCTTCAGCTTCCGCGCGGCGCCCGCATCTTTGTCTCCTTCGTCACACTGCTGCGCGCCAACGCCTTTGCCGTCGCGCCGGAGCAGACCACCGCGTTTCTCACAGCGATCGAACTGCTCGGCCCGCGCGACCTCGGAGACATCAGGCAGGCCGCTCTGGCCACCCTCGCCCTGCCACCCGAGCGCCGCGTGACCTTTGACCGGCTATTCGATCTTCACTTCCGCGGCAGTGAGGCAGTCGAGCACACCGATGACGGCGAGGATGACGAGGCCGTCCGCCTCCAGGAAGAAGGTCGCGGCGACGAGGAGCCGCTGCCCTCCGACGACGCCAACGAGTCCGGCCTGACCGCGACCCGTACCGAGGCGCTGGTCGAGCGCCGCTTCGCGCAGCTTTCCACGAGCGAGGCGTTGCGCCGGCTGTCTCGCGAAGCGCCGCGGCGCCTGCCGCGACGGCGCGGTCACCGCCGCATGCGCGCCCGGCGCGGACCATTTGCCGATCTCCGCCGCACTTTGCGCGACTCCGTCCGCAGCGACGGGGAGATTTTGCGACTCGGGCATATGAAGCGGCGCCAGCGCCCGCGAAAGTTCCTGCTGCTGATCGACGTCTCCGGCTCGATGAAAAGCCGCACCGAGGAGAACATGAAGCTGGCGCATGCGCTGGTGCAGGCCGCGCCCAATGTCGAGGTCTTCACCTTCGGCACCCGGCTGACCCGCGTCACCCGCGCGCTGCGGGTGAAGCGCCGCGAGCAGGCACTGAGCGCGGCCGCGCATCTCGTCAGCGACTGGGACGGGGGCACCCGTATCGGCGATGCGCTCCAAGCCTTCCTCGCGGTGCCTCGCTTCGGCGGCTATGCGCGCGGGGCAGCCGTGGTCATCGTCTCGGACGGGCTGGAGCGCGGCGAGCCCGATGCCCTGCGTGATGCTGTGGCAAAGCTATCGCGGCGGGCCTGGCGCGTGAGCTGGCTGACGCCGCTTGCAAGCGGGCCAAGATTCCGTCCGCAGACGGGGGCGCTCGTTGCGATCGAGCGCTTCGTTGACGACCTCGTCGATGGCGGATCGAGCGCGTCGATCGTCGCCCTTGTCCTGGCCTTGGGACGAAGGAGAGTTGCGTGACCGAGATTGTCGACGGGCATCATCATATCTGGCGGCAGGCCGACCTGCCTTGGCTGGTCGGCGCGATGCAACCTCGCATCTTCGGACCCTACGAGGCTATCAGGCGCGATTATCCGATCGACGAGTATTTCGACGACCTCAAGGGCACCGGCGTCACCCGCTCAGTCTACGTCCAGGCCAACTGGGCCAATGACCGTTTCGAGAACGAAGCGGCCTGGGTACAGCGGACCGCCGACGAGCATGGCTGGCCGCACGCGATCGTCGCCTATGCCAATTTCGCTGTCGACGATGTGCGTCCGCAGCTTGACCGCTTGAAGCGCTATCCGCTGGTTCGCGGCGTGCGCATGCAGCTGCATTGGCATGAAAACCCGCTCTATCGTTTCGCGGCCAGGCCCGATCTCTGCATCGATCCCATGGTCCGCCGCAACGTCGCGCGGCTCGCCGACTACGGCTGGAGCTTCGATCTGCAGGTTTTCACGCCGCAGATGCCCGATGCCGCGCATCTCGCCGAATCCTGCCCCAAGGTGACCTTTATCCTCCAGCATGCTGGCATGCTCGAAGACCTTTCGTCAGCGGGCCGTGCGGCCTGGCGCGCCGGCATGGCCCGGCTCGCGACCTGCCCGAACGTGGTCTCGAAGCTCTCGGGGCTCGGCACCTTCATCCACCGCAACGATCGCGCGCATATCGCTGCGGTGGTCATGGACACCGTCGCCATCTTCGGCGCCGAGCGCTGCCTGTTCGGCTCGAATTTCCCGATCGAGAAATTGTGGACCAGCTATCGCGAGCTTGTTGACGCATTCCGCTCAGCGGCCGCGCCGCTGAGCGTCGAGCAACGGGATGCGATCTTCCGAGGTACCGCAACTCGCGTCTATCGGCTTTGAAAGACAAGAAAGAACACAGGGAGGGAAACGAATGGCGCTGGAGATCAAGATCCTGGACTACGGCGATATCGAGCTGGAATCGAGCTTCCTGGTGCTCGGTCGCGACTGCGGCCGCACCCGCCGCGTCCTCACGCTGGGCTTTCTGATTCTCGGCGGCAAATATCCTGTCGTGGTCGACACCGGCTATCGCTCCAATCAGATCATGGAGACGCTGGGCATGCGGGGGCTGCAGTACCACGAACACATGATCGAGAACCAGCTCGCCCGCCACGGCGTGCGCATGGGCGACGTGCGCTTCGTCTGCCACACCCATCTGCACATCGATCATGCGGGCAAGGACGATCTGTTCCCGATGAATACGACTGTCGTTCTCAACCGCAAGGAGCTGGAATATTCCGTCTCCGGCCTGATGCACCCGCAATATCCGGCGCCCGACATCAAACATTTGATCGACCGTCTGCACACCAAGAGCGCGCTGCGCTTCCTCGACCTGGAGATCACCGGCCCGATCGAGCTGATGCCGGGTGTCTATTGTGACGCCGCCAATGCCCACACCGAGGGCTCGATGAACATCATCGTCGAGACCGCGGACGGCATCGCCACCATCTGCGGCGACGTGATTTACGATTTCAACGACCAGATCGTCACGCCCTTCCACGAGATCCATGACTGGGAGCCGCGCACCACGGGTAACCACGGCACCAGCAAGCGTGCCGAGAAGGCTGCGATCAAGAAGCTGCTCAGCAACTCGCGCTATCTGTTGCCGGTGCACGACCGCCCCGCCAAGATCGAAGGCGGCAATGTCGTGGGCCGGCTGCACGACCAGGTCCCCGGACCGATCGTGCAGTCCCTGCCCGCTCGCAACTGGTTCCCGGCCTAGCATGATGTGAGGATCGTCCGATGACACACGTCACCTTACGTTCTGAATTCGAGACCCTGATCGACCCCTACGCACCCGTTGCCCAGGTCGGCACAGGCTTTGAGTTCACGGAAGGACCGATCTGGCATCCCGTCGATCACTACCTTCTGTTCTCGGACATGCCGGGCGATGTACGCCGACGCTGGGATGCGCGGCGCGGCGTTGCCGAGGTCAAGCGTCCGTCGAACAAATGCAACGGCATGACCTACGATGCCGAGCTCAATTTGATCGTCTGCGAGCACGCGACGTCGTCGCTGATCCGCGAACGGCCGGATGGGCGGCGCGAGGTGCTCGCCTCGCACTTTGGCGGACAGGAGCTCAACAGTCCAAACGACGTCTGCGTGCACTCCTCAGGTGCGATCTATTTCTCCGACCCTTGGTATGGCCGGATGCCGGTCTATGGCGTCGAGCGGCCGCGCCAGCTCGGCTTCCAAGGCGTCTATCGCGTCGTGCCCGGCGGCGAACCGAAGCTGGTGGTCGACAGAAGCTTGTTCGAACAGCCGAACGGGCTGTGCTTCTCGCCCGACGAAAGACTACTCTATGTCAATGACACCGCGCAGGCGCTGATCCGCGTGTTCGACGTCAACGCCGACGGGATGCTGGCAAACGCACGCGTATTCGCGAGCGGCATCCGCTCCGAGCTCGAGGCGGGCGTCCCCGACGGCATGAAATGCGATCAGCACGGCAATGTCTGGGTCACAGCGCCCGGCGGCGTCTGGGTCTATTCGCCGCGCGGCGAGCAGCTCGGAAAAGTTCGCGTGCCGGAGTTGGTCGCCAACCTTGCCTGGGGTGGAGCTGATTTCCGCACGCTCTATTTGACCTCCACGCATTCAGTCTATGCCATCACAACCAGGACCGGACCGCGACACGAGCCCTATATGAGCGGCAGGCGCAGCAGCGGGGGAGCCACGAGCACAGCCTCTGCCGCCACTCCACCGATCCTAGCTGATGGCGAGTTGCGCCTCGATCCGAAGCGCTGCGCCATGATCATCCAGGATCTCCAGAACGACGTCATCATGGATGGCGGCGCCTTCGCTGACTCCGGTGCGCCAGGCCACGCCAAGCAGCAGCATGTGGTCGAGAACGTCCGGCGCCTGGCGGAGACCGCGCGGTCGCGCGGCGTTGCCATCATCCACGTCTGGTTCGTGGTCGAGCCCGGTGCGCCTGGTGTGACGCTGAACGCGCCGCTGTTCGAAGGGCTGGTCGACAGCAAGGCGATGGTGCGCGGCAGCTGGGGCGCTGCGCCGGTGTCAGGCCTCGAGCCGCGGCCCGGCGACTACGTGGTCGAGAAGATGCGGATGAGTGCTTGGGAAGGCACCAAGCTGGAGACGATCCTAAAAGCCACTGGCCGCGACATGATCATCAACACCGGTGCCTGGACCAACATGTCGATCGAACACACCGCCCGCACCGGCGCCGACAAGGGCTATTTCATGATCGTGCCGGAGGATTGCTGCTCGACCATGAATGCGGACTGGCACTCGGCCTCGATCAACTTTGCCATGCAGAACGTCGCCGTGGTCACGCGCGCGGATGCCGTCATCAGAGCGCTGGGATGAGCGGTGGCAAAGCTCTTGCACCTCTCCTGCTCGCCGCGCGTCGATTCCGAGTCGAGCGCCGGTGCGCGCATCTTTCTTAACGGCTTTCGCAAGGCCCGCCCCGATTGGGACATCGACGTCGTCGATCTTTGGCAGGAACGGATGCCGGAATTCGCCGGTCCCATCGTCGAGGCCAAATATGCGCGCATGAGGGCGGAGACCTTCAACGACGCCCAGCGCAACAATTTCGCTGAGGCCGAACGAATTGCGACGCGCTTCTCGCTGGCCGACCGCGTGCTGATCTCGACGCCCATGTGGAATTTCGCCATCCCCTACAAGCTGAAGCAATGGTTCGACATCATCATCCAGCCCGGCCTGACGTTCCGCTTCGACCCGGCGCAGGGCTACATTCCGCTGCTCAAGGACCGCCCGACCATCGTGATCCTCGCCTCCGGCAGCGACTTTGCCACCGGCATGAACCGCGGTCGCATTGACATGGCGACGCCCTATCTGCGCGAGGCACTCCGCTTCATCGGCGTCACCGACGTGCGCTTCGTACCGATCGGACCAACCACGGGGCCGGCCGAGTCGCTGCGCGCCGCTCGCGAGGTGGCGTATCGCCGACTAGAGGAGATCGCCAGACGATTCTGATGATTGGTTCGTCGCGCTGTACGCCATCGCGAGTAGAGCGAATAGCTACGGCCAATTCCCGCTAGGTCCAACATACTGGCCGCGTATCAGGCCAGGCGCGCTGAACGCGGAGTAAGCGTTGATCCCGGCATGGCAATCGGCCCTTTAAACGAGCGCAAGGTGGGATTAGCTTAACCTAACGTCCATCAAACCGGCAGCAGCTCAATGTCATATCCTGAGCATCGAGCAGACGCCGAGAACGGCTGATGGTCCGCCTTGGCGACCTCAGGCCCGCCCGCTTGGCTCTGGAATCGAGGCTGCAATGCTCTGATGGGTTTCCCGCTTGAATATCCTGAATCAACTCATTCGTGCTAGAGCGCCTCGCTTCGCGGAAGAACTTCTTTCTCAGGTGAGGTAATTGTTGAAGGCAAGGCCTCGTTCGGAGTACGAGGAGTGAATGGACCTACGGCAGCTCGAATACTTCCTGCGTGTGGCAGAGCGTAAGAGCATCTCTCTTGCTGCAGCCGATCTGAGCATCGCGCAGCCGACACTAACCAAAAGCATCAAGCTGCTGGAAGAGCAGCTTGGCGTGAAGCTGTTCGAGCGCTTACCACGCGGCGTTGCACTGACATCGTTCGGGACTACGTTGCTACGCCACGCTGAGGCCGTACATGTTCAGATCAAAGATGCTGGTCACGAGATTGCCGCTCAGCGTTCCGGTGCGGTCGGGACCGTGGTGATCGGTGCCGGCCCGACATGGTTGCGTCGGTATCTTCCGGCAGCGCTTGCGCGCACGGTCTCGGCATATCCGTCAATTCGGGTCCGTGTTGAGGCCGGCTTCGACGAGTCGCTGCTTCGCGCGCTGAGGCAAGGTGAGCTCGACTTCGTGGTCGCAGAAATCCCATCGATCGAGGACCAGCGGGAGTTCGAGACTCTGACACTGACATCCGATCGGCTCGGTGTCTGTTGCCGCCGCGGTCATCCGCTGACCCGACGCCGGCGAGTCAGAATGAGCGATCTTTTGCAGTATCCCTGGATCAAGCCACCACATGCGACTCGGGCTCATCGACGGCTCGACTCGCTATTTGTCGCCAATGATCTCCCGCCGCCCTCGAGTGTACTCGAAAGCGGATCGGTGGCGCTTCAGCTCAACGTACTTCGACAGTCCGACGCGCTCGCAACCACCGTGTCGAAAACGCTGCAAACACCTGAAGGCGATGGCCTCGTGATGCTCAATGTTCCCGAACTTGCACTGACGCGGGATGCCGGCATCATCACGCGCAAGGACGGCTTCGTCTCGCCGGCGGCCGCGGGGATCATCGAGGCGCTCAAGGCAGTCTGCGCTGCGGAGATAGCGAGCCGCAAAGGGAAGCCATAGCTTTTATCTATGTCAGTGGCACAATTATCTCTTTGTAAGAATACCTGAATCCTGTTTTGCTTGGCCCCGATAGAGAGCCGGAATCGGCCGAAACGCGGGGAGGATTGAGATGCCAGGACAGAGCGGGAAGCGTGGCCTGACGCGCCGTCAGGTCGTGGGTGCAGGTGGCGCGGCTGCGCTGGGGTTCGCTGCGCCGTGGCGATACGCGGCGGCGGCCAAGGTCGCGCCGATGACCATCGTGATCAACCAGTCGCCCTGGTTCAACAGCTTCCGCAAGACGGTCGAGCTCTACGAGAAGGAAACCGGCAACCACGTCGAGCTCGACGTCAATCCCTTTGCGGGATCGCTGGAGAAGCAGCGCAACTCCGTGCGTGCCGCGAACGGCCAGTACGACTTGCTGATCATGAATTCCGGATGGGTCGCCGAAATGTATTTCGGCGGTTTCGTCGAGCCGATCGCCGCGATCGATCCGTCCTTCAAGCTCGATCCTGATGTATACACGCTCGACAACACCGTCTATTTCGATGCCGACAAGAAGACGATGTCGGCCTCCGGCAAGCTGATGTCGGTGCCGATCTCGCCGCTGATCCCGCTGCTTTATTATCGCGGCGATCTCTACAAGGAAGCGGGACTGAAGGCGCCGGAGACGTTTGCCGAGCTCGAGGCCAATGCCAGGAAGCTGCACAAGCCGCCGAGCCGCTATGGCATTGTCCAGCGCGGCGCCCGCGGCCCGGCCTCCGTCAGCTACGACTTCTATCCCTATCTCTACGGCTTCGGCGGCGGCATCTTCAAGAACCAGGCGGCCGGCGACTATACCGTCACGCTCAACAACGAGGCCGGTCGCACCGCGCTCGACTATTACTTGCGGCTCGCCAAGGAAGCCGGCCATCCGCAGACCGCCTCCCTCGACCAGGCCGAGGTGATCCAGAACATGCTGACCGGCAAGGCCGCGCACATCAGTGTGGTGGTCTCGGCATGGTCGCAGATGGACGATCCCGACAAATCCGCCGTGGTCAACAAGGTGGAGTTCGCGGTCACTCCGCATGCGGAGGGCTTCTCGACCGGTCCCGGCCTCGGCCATTGGCTGGGCGGCATCGCACGCAACGTGCCCGATGATCGCAAGCGCAGCGCGCTCGAATTCCTGCGCTGGTTCCAGACCAAGGAGGCCCAGCTCGCCTATACCAAGGTCGGCGGCATTCCCGTCAGTGCGGCGAGCTCTCGCGACCCGATCGCGCAGGAGCGCCGCTACCGCTGGATGAAGCCGCTCGGCGAGGCCCTGCCGCACGCGGTCAACATCTACCAGTTCCCGCAAGCGAGCGAGGTGATCTCGATCCTCGAACTCGGCCTCAATCAGGCCGTCGCCGGCAATGCCACGTCGGTGCAGGCTCTCAACAGCATGGCCGAGCAGATCTTTGGCGTGATGTCGAAGCACAGCTACAATACCGGCAAGCTGCCCGCATTGCCCTGAGGCCAATGATGAAGCCTACCGCGAGCGCCACCGCGCAAATCGGCGCGGTGATGGCAGAACCATCCGCTTCGGCGGGGCAGCCGACGGCGGCTGATTTCCAGCGCGGCCTCGACGAGCGGCTGTGGCGCTGGCTGACATTGTCGCCGGCATTGCTGCTGTTGCTGGCACTCAGCGTGCTGCCGCTGGTCAATCTGTTCGCGACGAGCTTCTTCACCGTGAGCTGGAGCGGCGGCCATTCGAGCTTCGCCGCCGCGGGCCTGAACAACTACCGCGCGCTTGCCGGCGACACGCTGTTCCGCGCCGGCATTCTCAACACCATTCTGTTCGCGGTGTTTGCCGTCGGCGGGCAGATGCTATGCGGCTTTGTGCTCGCGCTGCTCTGCACCGGCGTTACACGTGGTCGCTTGCTCTATCGCACCATCTTCATCCTGCCGATCCTGGTTCCCGGCATCGTCGTCGGCGCGATCTGGAAACTTCTGCTCAATTTCGATTTCGGCCTGGTCAACCAGGCCATCGCGCTAGTCGGTATCGATCCCCTCAACTGGCTCGGCTCGCCCAACACGGCCCTGGCTTCGGTGATCTTCGTCGACATCTGGCACTGGACACCGTTCTGCTTCCTGCTGTTTCTGGCAGGCCTGCAATCGCTGCCCCAGAATGTCTACGAAGCCGCCAAGATCGACGGAGCCAGCGGCTGGCAGGAGCTGACATATGTCACGCTGCCGATGATGCTGCCGACCATCATGGTGACCTTCGCCTTCCGCCTCGTGCTTGCGTTCAAGGTCTTCGACGAGGTCTATTTGCTGACAGGCGGCGGGCCGGGCACGTCGACCCAGGTCATGAGCTTCACGCTCTACCAGCGCTTCTTCCGAGAGGACCAGACCGGATATGGTTCGGCGATGTCGGTCGCGATCATCTTCATGACCTGCATTCTGTTGTCGGCCGCTTTTGCGGCGCGCGGACGGATGGGGGCTGCGAAATGACGACGCCTCCGAGAGCAGGCTCTTTGATCGTTCATGCGCTGCTGATCGCCGCGGCCCTGCTTGTGCTCATCCCCGTGGTCTGGGTCGTCGCTGCCGGATTCCGCACCCAGATCTCGCTGCTGTCAAGCGCGTTCTGGTTCACGCCGGTCCTGAAGAACTTCAACGAGGTGCTGTTTTCCAAGACCTCGGACTTCCTCGTCAATTACCGCAACTCGCTCGTCGTCGGCACGCTCAGCACGCTGATCTGCCTCGTCGCCGCCACGCTCGCCGCTTGGTCGCTCAACCGGATGTCCTGGCCGCGCTGGTTCGTGCACATCTTCCTCGGCTGGGCGCTGGTGTTTCACATGTTCCCGCCGCTGGCGCTGGCGAGCGCCTGGTTCACCATCATGCGCACGGTCGGCCTCGACAACACGCTGAGCGCCGTGGTGCTCGCGCATACCGTGCTCAACTTGCCGATGGCGCTGTGGCTGATGGGCGTATTCGTGCGCGACGTGCCGGTCGAACTCGAGGAGGCCGCCCGGCTGGACGGCGCCACGACGCCGGTCCTGCTGTGGCGGATCGTCCTGCCGATCATCGCGCCAGGCCTCGCTGCGACCGGCATTCTGACCTTCGTGTTCAGCTGGAACGATTTCGGCGTCGCGCTGACGCTGACCATGAAGCAGACCGCAACCGTGCCGGTCGCGATCGCTAAATTCGCCCAGGACTACGAGATTCTCTACACGCAGATGGCGGCCGCCGCCGCGCTGTCGATCCTGCCCGCACTCGTGCTGCTCATCATCGGCCAGCGCTACATCGTGGCGGGGCTCACGCAAGGCGCCGTGAAATAAGACGCGACCAACGAAGGAAATGCCATGAAGACGGTCTTCGTTCTCTTTGATTCCCTCAACCGCCATCTGCTCGGCGCCTATGGCGGCAAGCGAATTCCGACACCGAACTTCGATCGCCTCGCCGCGAAGACGCTGACCTTCGATCGCCATTATGTCGGCAGCCTGCCTTGCATGCCGGCGCGGCGCGATCTCCTCACCGGCCGGCTCAGCTTTCTGCACCGAAGCTGGGGCCCGCTCGAGCCGTTCGACAACGCGATGCCGGAGCTCTTGCATCACGCCGGCATCTATAGTCACCTCATCACCGATCACTTCCATTATTGGGAGGACGGCGGCGCGACCTATCACAATCGCTACGACAGTTATGAGTTCGTGCGCGGCCAGGAAGGCGATCCCTGGAAGGCGATGGTGCAGCCGCATTGGGAGCGGCTGCGCGAGATGTATCACGCGCGCCAGTTCACCACCGACCGGCGCAAGTACCACTCGCAGAACATCATCAACCGCGAGTTCATCAAGGAGGAGAAGGACTTTCCGTCGGTGCAGTGCTTCGCGCACGCCTTCGACTTCCTCGACCGCAATTACGACGCCGACAACTGGTTGCTCCAGCTCGAGACCTTCGATCCGCATGAGCCGTTCCACGCGCCGGCCCGGTTCAAGGCGCCGTTCGACAGCGGCTGGAATGGTCCGATCCGCGACTGGCCGCGCTATGGCCGGGTCGACGAGCTCCCGGCCGAATGCGAGGAATTGCGCGCAAACTATTACGCCGTGGTGTCGATGTGCGACTTCCTGCTCGGGCAGTTGCTCGACGATTTCGACCGCCGCGACATGTGGAAGGATACCGCCCTCGTCGTCACCACCGACCACGGGTTCCTGCTCGGCGAGCACGATTTCTGGGCCAAGAACCGCATGAACCTTTACGAAGAGATCGTGCACATTCCATTGTTCGTGCACGATCCGCGGCGCCCGCAACCCGGCGCGCGAAGCGGAGTCCTCACCCAGTCCATCGATCTCGCGCCGACATTCCTCGATCTCTTCGACGTGGCGCCGCCGCCCGAGATGGAGGGGCACTCGATCCTGAAGGCTGCGCGTTCCGCCCAGCCGTTACGGGAGGCGGCGCTGTTCGGGTATTTCGGCGGCGCCGTGAACATCACCGATGGCCACTATACTTATCATCGCTTTCCCGCCGATCTGAAGACGCAGGAGATCTTCCAGTACACGGTGATGCCGACGCACATCCGCTCGCCCTTCCTGCCTGAGGAACTCGCTGGCGCATCGCTGTCGGACGGCTTCCCATTCACCAAGGGCGCAAAGCTGCTCAAGGTCCCCGTGATCGAGCGCTCGCCGATGTATCTCAATTACGGCCCGGGCGCGCTGCTTGAGAACGACACGCGGCTGTATGATCTTGCGAAGGATCCAGGCCAGCAGCAGCCCGTGAAGAACGGAGCACAGGAGGCGCGCCTTGTCGCGCTGATGGCGCGTCTGATGGCGGCCAACGAGGCGCCGCCCGAAGCTTTCGGCAGGCTCGACTTGCCGGGACCGGCAGCCCAACGCGAGGTATCGTGATGGCCGGGGAGCTGCGCGCCAAGGTCGGCGATCTCAGGCAGTTCGCGAGCGTCCGGCGCGTCGTGCTCGATGACGGCGTGGAGCGCGGCGTGGCCGCGCTCGCCTTCTCCAACGGAGGTGGCCTCGATTTCTGGGCGCTCGCCGACCGGTCGCTCGACATCGGACCGCTGTGGTGGAGGGGCATGCCGGTGGCCTGGCAGAGCATGGCCGGCTTCCGCAGCCCGCATCTGCACCATCCGGAGGAAGAAGACGGGCGCGGCTACAGCCGCACCAATTCCGGATTCCTCGTCACGTGTGGCCTCGACCATTTTCGACAACCCATTGCTGGTCATCCTATGCACGGCCGGCTGCCGTTCACGCCGGCGCGTGTGACCGCCCAGGGCGAAGACTGGAACCGGTCTGAGCCTGTGCTGTTCTGCCAGGGCGAGGTCATGCAGTTTCGGTTTGGCGGCGAAGCGTTGCGCGTCAGGCGCCGGCTTGAGGCGCCAATTGGCGGCAACCTCTTGCGAATTCGCGACGAGGTGACCAACCTTTCAAACGATCCCACGCCGCAAGCGAGCCTTTATCACTTCAATTTTGGCTACCCCGCTCTCGCGCCGGGATCATCCGTGACCCTTGGCTCGCGGCGTCTGCTGGAGGTCAAGGCACTGCCTGATGTCTCGTTATTGTCGGAGTCCGTCAGCTTTCCCGCTGGCGATGAAGACACCTCCGCGACTTGCAAGCTGGCAACACCGTTGAACAACGACATGACGCTAGAGATCGCCATCAAATTCGATGCCAGCACCCTTCCACATCTTCAGCTTTGGCACGATTTGCGGCCACATGCTTGTGTGCTTGCGATCGAGCCCTGCACAAGCGCCAAGGTGAATGGAACCGAAGCGGTGCTCATGCCAGGCGAGAGTCGCGCCTACTTCTTGGACATCGAGTTTGAGATGAAATCCCAACGAGAGTGCTTGCTTTGAGCTGCTCCCACGATGATGGGGGCCAAGACGCGGTTAGCTGGATTCACTGCCCGTTCATAGAAACCGAAACGCCGGACACAAACGAGCTGCTGGACCTCAGCGGCGCTGGCTTAATTCAGACCTCAATCTTGTTCACCAAAGGCCAGGGATCGACATGCCAGCAAATCTCCGGCTGACCTTGACCTGCCACTGCGTATTTTCTTCACAAGGGGCTAGAGTCCGGCCTGAAGAACGACGGACAGATGAAGCGAGCAAGGTTTACGGAGGAGCAGATTTTCGCGGTGAAGGAGCATGAAGGCGGGGCGCAGACGGCCGATCTGGCTCGCAAGCACGGAATCTCCGAAGCGACGATCTAGCACTACTTTGGCAGAATGTGTTTTCGCCGCTGTTTTTCAAGGATTTGCTTTCGGCAATACGGGCACTGCTGAGGCGGCGGCCGAAGGATGAGATCGACGATGGCGTGACGTACGGCGGGCATGGTTGGTTGAGGCGGAGGCCCGTTGATTCTTTTTTTTCCGCCCCGCGTATGCGAGGCGACGATGTTGCAGGAAGGCGTAGGCAATCATTGTCATAAGGGCGTGGCGATGAAGACCTTGCCATGATCGCCCTTCGAAGTGATCAAGTCCAAGCTCCTCCTTCAACTGTTGATGCGCCTGCTCACAAATCCACCGTGCCTTGATGGTGGCGGCCAGCGTGCGCAGATCCGTCGTCGCCGGAAGATTGGCGAGATAGTATTTCTTCTCCCCGGAGGCACGTTGCTCGCCAATGAGCCAGGCTTCGTCGCCTGGGAGATGCTGCTGACCTTTATCCCATATCCGCTGCGGAGGGCCGTCGGCAGTCCGGACACGGAGAGCAGCAAATCGGGCTTTGAGCCGACCTTTCGTCCCGCTACGCCAACTCACGGTTTTCCATTTGGCGCTGGCCAACATTTGTTCTGCCGCAATCGATAAGATATCGGGCACGTGGTGCTTTCGTGGCTTGCCGCGGACTTTGGTGATCGGCCAAATGAGCTTCACATCGACCGGATACACTTTCTGGTGCCGAGGGATACCGACCGCCCAGGCCAGCCCGCGCTCTGTTAGCCCTTGTCGAAACGGTGCGCTGAGGCCGTATCCTGCGTCCGCCAGCACGCATCCAAAGCGTATGTTGGCTGCCATCGCGCGGTCAATCTCGGCCAAAGCGATCTCCGGCTTGGACCGTGGCGTTCGGTGTTCGACTGGCACGCGAGCGCGCTTCAACCGGGGCATGTCGCTTGTCCAGCCGTCAGGCAGAAAGAGACGTAACGCGACCATCACTGGCACTTCGCCGCGCGCAAGCGTTAAAGACACCAGCGTTTGGCAATTTGCAGTTTTACCGAGAGCCGACGCGTATTGAGCCGCAACACCGACCGATCGCTCACCCTTCTTCGGCAGTGACGTGTCATCAATAACCAGCACCGCATCCCTGCCGCCGACAAGTCGGTCCGCCTGGTTGAGCAGCTCCGTCTCCAGCGGCGTCGCGTTCCAGACACCGTCCGCAATGAAATGGTGCAACTGGTCGTAGTTGCTCGTGGCAAGGCGCTCCGCCATCGGCTGAACGCTCTTGCGATCGCCAGGACCGATCAATCCCGCAACATACAGAGGACACATCCGCTGCCGGGTCTTATGACCCAGCCGGTCCAAGAACGGCATCAGCCAGCGTTCGAGTTCGTCTTCCCATCCCGGCATGGTCAGCCCTCCAAGAGCCGACCACCCATGAATCATTGAAAAATTGATTCGGGAATCCTATAAAACGCGGCAAAATCAACAATCTGCCAAAGTAGTGCTAGGGTTCAGACTCAATTGATCCAGTAGGCGACGATGGCGGCGTGGACGGCGGCTAAGAAGTTCCTGGCGAGTTTGTCATACCGAGTAGCGACACGCCTGAAATCCTTGAGCCGGCAGAAACAGCGCTCGATGACATTGCGTCCTTTGTAGGCATGTTTGCTGAAGCTGTGGAGGACCACCCTGTTGGATTTGTTTGGAATGACGGGCTTCGCGCCGCGATCGACGATTTCGGCCCGAAAGCCGTCGCCGTCGTAGCCTTTGTCCCCGATAAGGCTAGACATGGGCGGCGCGAGCTTCAAAAGGGCCGGTCCTGCGGCAATATCTGCGGCTTGCCCCGGAGTGAGATGAAATGCGCAAGGTCTGCAATCAGGGGCGCTCAGCGCGTGGATTTTCGTGGTCCGCCCACCGCGCGAGCGGCCGATCGCCTGTTCATGCTCCCCCCTTTTCCGCCGCTCGCCGAGCGATGCGCTTTGATCGTGGTGGAGTCGATGGACAAAGTCACGCTGTCCTTGCCACAGCGGGCGAGCGCTTCAAAGATCGCCTGCCAATGTCCGCGCTTAGCCCAGCGATTGAAACGATTGTAGATCGTCGTGTACGGGCCATAATCGGGCGGGCAATCGCGCCAGCGCGCACCGCACTGAAGCATGTGAATGATGCCGCTGATGATACGTCGATCATCATCGCGCGCCGGGCCGGTCTGGTTCGTTGGCAGATGTGGGCTTATCAGAGCCCATTGCTCGTCGTTGAGCCAGAACAGTCCTTCGAGAGCTTACAGGTGTCAAGCCCGGCTCATCTGCGCGAGCAGGCGTTACCGCACCGGCTTCGCACCAGAAACGACCCAGCCGGAGCGCAAAAAACGCGATCAAATCGCTAATCATGCGGCGTTCAGATGGGCTTCTTTCCTGCAACCTTCCAAGATGTTCCTCTAGTCAACCGCCAACTGCAGTTGTCCAGCTGAAGTCATAGTGAGCGCTCAGCAACTTCATTGCGACAACAACGACGAGCACGCAGATGATTTGCAACAACGTTCTGGTCGAGAACACTCTATTGAAGAGCGTCATGATACCGCCTCTAGCGCTGGTGACCGAGCCGGATTCCCAGCTTGAGCGCCTTTTGGCGGAGTGAGCCTTCGGAGCGCTTTGTGAGCTTCGCGATTTTTGCAACCGGCGTCTTCGCTTTCGAATGAGCGCGCAGCTCTTTCACGTCAGCCTTTGTGTATTCGCGACGCACAGTTTTCTTCTTCGTAGCCGTCTTCTTTGCCTTCTTCGCCACTTTTAGCTCCTCGATTCGAGAGTGGGCGTACTACCACAGCCGCATTGAGTCGCAACTCTCCATCCGTTGACTCTATACGCTGGTACGATCCGTGGACCTCTCGTGACGTCAGTATTGCAGGGAATTTGCCCGACCTATCGAATTGTTGCGGCAGCTCATGGTCGGCCAAAAATTCAACTTGGAGTAACCTGACCGATGTAAGGCCCATTCCTAACTTTATCGTGGTGCCGGCGATGTTGGGAACGCGGCCAGCAATAGATGCGCCTCGTCGCCGGACTCAAAATGCGGCGACCATGCTACCCGTCGGCTGTGCGCAAGTGGGCCAGCTCACATGTCGGCGCCTGCAATCTATGATATAGACTGGCCTTTGGCGCACTTTGGGGGAATGGTGTGCAATGGCGAAGAATATTGTGATCTTTTCCGACGGTACAGGCCAGGCCGGCGGCATCAATTTCGACGAAGCGCGGACGAACGTTTACAAGCTCTACCGCGCCTGCCGTGTCGGTCCGGACACGAAGGTCGAACCATCCGAACAGGTCGCCTTCTACGATGCCGGCCTTGGTTCGGCGTCGGACGGCGGTCATTTCAAGATTGGCTGGATGCGCTGGCTCTACAACCTCGCCAGCATGGCGACGGGCCTGGGGATCACCCGGAACATCGTTGATTGCTACGCCGCGATCATTGCCCTTTATGAGGAAGGCGACCGCGTCTTCCTGATCGGTTTCAGCCGCGGGGCCTACACTGTGCGATCGGTTGCCGGCGTCATGACCTATTGCGGCGTCCCGCGCCATATGCCCGATGGCTCGCCGCTGCGCCGCGATCCAAAGAGCATCCACAAGCTGGCCGAGCACGCCGTCAAGGATGTCTATCAATTCTGCCCATCCTACTCGCGCAAGACTCTTGGGTACCGGCAGTTTCTGTTGAAGACCCGGGACGCGATCGCCGCACAATTCAGACAGAAGTACGGTAGCACAACCACCATCGACGGCGCCGAGCGGGCGAACGTGTTTCCATACTTCATCGGCGTGTTTGATACGGTCGCCGCCCTCGGCCACAAATATCTTGGCACTACGCTCGTGACCTCCGGCATTGCGCTGCTGATCGGGCTGCACTGGCTCGGTGGCTTCCTTCAGCCGGTCGTTCCATGGGCGGGATGGGGGGCCTGGCTTCTGAGTTACCTCGGCATCGCCACAGCCCTGATTGTCTTTCTCAAGAACTATCTGAAGATCGCGCCGTCCTTGCCCGGCTATGGAATCTTGAAGCGCCTCCAGACCGTGCATTTCGCCCCGCCGAAGCACAAATTCTACGACACGACGCTGAATCCCAATGTCGGTTACGCCAAGCATGCGATCTCGATTGACGAGAACCGCGCCGACTTCAAGCGCGTTGGCTGGTCGCCCACGGCCGAGAAGCAGGACGTACGCGACGCGCACGGCAACCTCTATTTCGAACAGGTCTGGTTTCCGGGCGTGCACGCCGATGTCGGCGGCGGCTATCTCGAGAATGAGGCGCGGCTCTCGGACGTCGCCCTCAACTGGCTGCTCGCCGGAGCCTCGCTCATCCCGGGCGGCCTGAAACACGACGGCAGTGTTCTGCGGCTGTCGCCCAATCCCGCGGGTCCCCAGCACAACGAGCAGGCGGGCGGCTTCCTCAAGGCCGGCGTACGCGATCTTCCTACCGATATTGAGAGTGGGGAATCAAAATCGCCGATGCACAAATCAGTCTATCAGCGCTTCGAGGCAGGATCAGTTCTCCTCTATGACCGCATGGCGGCTTACCGGCCGGACAACATGAGGGTTCACGTCGACTTTAAGCACTATTTCGATGGGAGCGCGGCGCAGCTGCCCCAATGCGTCGCCGATGATATAGAACAGAAGTGGGAAAATGCCGGCTATGTCGGGCGGCTCTGACCCAGATAGCGCATTGAAAAGCGGTTCTGTCGGGCGGCCCTCGAGTCGGCTTCGCTTGCGCCCGGCCGAGCAAAGTAGATCACAATGCCGCGAGTGGATCCGCCGATCGACCGCCAAAATCACCGTTTGAAAAACCGTTTTAGTTCGGCTCTCTCAAACGGTTTCTGTCGCTAAGGTCTTGATTTGTTTGGTGGGCGCACCAGGGCTCGAACCTGGGACCCGCTGATTAAGAGTCAGCTGCTCTACCAACTGAGCTATGCGCCCGAAAGGCGGTCAATGCCTTGCGAGGCCGGTCGTTTAGCAAAGCGATCCGGGTATGGCAAGCGATGTGACGCATGTTTTCCAAGGTTCTTCTACAGCCCTGGAAACGCGAAAAGCCGCTGGATTCCAGCGGCTTCTCAGAGGTTAATATCCGGGGAATCCCGGTGCGCTCAAAGACGCCCTTCCCGGTCGGGGCCACCATCGCGGTCGCCGCCCCGGAAGTGGTCCATGCCACGCTCCATCATGCGGCCCATGCCCCGCTCCATGAAGTGGTGGCGCGGTCCGTCCTCGCCGCCGCCGAACGGACCGCGGTGGCGGGTCAGCAGGGCAAGGCGCCGCTTCTGGCCGTCATCGAGGGTCTTGTAGAGCGGGTCGGCGGCGTCAGCGATGTTCTTCAGCGCCGCGGAGGTTGCGCCCATGTCGTCGGCGCGCTGGCGCAGGCGGGCGACCGGATCATCCGGCTTGCCGGCGTCGTTGTCGCCGGGACCTGCGTTCATCCGGGCATTGGCGCGGTCGATCCGCAGCTTGGCGAAGTCGCGCACCGCGGCCTCGACCGGCGGCCACAGCTTCTCCTGATCGGCGTTGAGCTTCAGCCCGGCATGGACGGCGGCGATCCGCGCGTCGACCATGGCGGCGCGATCTTCCGGGTTCATGCGCATGTGGTGGAAGTGCTCCATCCACGGGCGGTGATATTGGGCATAGACCGCGCCCGAGCCGGCGATGCTGAGCACGGCGATGGCGGCGATGGTGAACTTCCTCATAAGAACCTCCTCTGGAAGGATGTCCTGAAGATGGGCGTCGCAAGGCCAAGGTGCAACTTACAACTTGGACAGAGAGAGCGCTCTTACGAAGATGTAACGGCCATGAATTTTAATTCAGCCGCAATCGGAAATCGTTCGCAACAAAGGCTTCCGTGCGATCCGCACGGAAGCCTTTCATTCATCATTCGTTCAAGCGAGATCGCGTCGAGCCTCGTTCGTCGTGCACTCAGTTCATCGTGCTCTTGGCTTCCTTCTGGAATTCGTCGATCAGCGGCTGGCCGACGCGGCTCGCCGCGTCCTTGTAGACCGGCTCCATCGCCTTGCGCATCGCCTCGTCCTGCTCCGGCGTGAGCTTGATGATCTCGCTCTTGCCGCTCTTCTTGATCTCGGCGAGCGCGTCGTCGTTCTCCTTCTGCGACTGCGCGTTGTTGAAATCGGTCGCTTCCTTCATCGCCTTCGACAGCTGGTCGCGGATGTCGGCCGGCAGGCCGTCCCAGAACTTCTTGTTCACGATCACGACGTAGCCGATGTAACCGTGATTGGTCTCGGTGATGTACTTCTGCACCTCGTGCATCTTCTGGGTATAGATGTTCGACCAGGTGTTCTCCTGGCCGTCGACGACGCCGGTCTGCAGCGCCTGGTAGACTTCCGAGAACGCCATCACCTGCGGCAGCGAGCCGAGCGCCTTGAACTGGGCCTGGAGCACACGCGAGGACTGGATGCGGAACTTGAGGCCCTGGTAGTCGGCCGGCGTGACGAGCTTCTTGTTGGCACTCATCTGCTTGAAGCCGTTGTCCCAATAGGCGAGGCCCGTGATGCCCTTCGGCTCGAGCAGCTTGAGCAGCCGCGCGCCAAGGGGGCCTTCGGTCACCTTCCGCAACGTCTTCAGATCGGGGAGGATGTAGGGCAGGTCGAAGACCTCGAACTCGCGGATGCCGAGCGGGCCGAACTTCGAGTTGGACGGCGCCAGCATCTGCACGCTGCCGAGCTGCAGCGCCTCGAGCTCTTCCTTGTCCTTGTAGAGCGTCGAGTTCGGATAGACCTCGACCTTGACCTTGCCGCCCGTGTACTTCTCGGCGAGTTCCTTGAACTTCTCGGACGCCTTGCCCTTCGGCGTGTCGGTCGCGACGACGTGGCTGAACTTGATGATGATCGGGTCGGCGCTGGCGGGGCCGGCGAGACCCAATACCAATGCCGCGACGGATGCCGCGATCGCGAAGGTGCGCATATTCTCTCCCTGTTATTCTCTTGGGCCGCCCCATGCGGGCGGCCTGTCCTCGAGCCGGGAGCATCAATAGCGGCTCACGCATCGAGCCGCTACCGGCCGTTAGCAGGGCAGCTATTCGCAGCCAAAGCACCGTCATACCGGGATGGTCCGCCGGACCAGACCCGGAATGACAAGCTTCGCTTCTCAGCTCGCAGCAGCCGTCGTCACGGTGTCGCGCTGGCGCTTCATGACGATCTTGTTGAGCGCGCCGAGATAGGCCTTTGCGGACGCCACCAGCGTATCCGGATCCGCCGCGCGAGCGGTCATCGAGCGTCCGTCATGCGACAGCCGCACCGAGACCTCGGCTTGCGCGTCGGTACCTTCGGTCACGGCATGAACCTGATACAGTTCGAGCTTGGCCTCGTGCGGCACCAGGCGCTTGATGCAGTTGAACACCGCGTCGACCGGACCGTTGCCTTCGGCTTCCTCGATCTTGATCTGGCCGTCGACGTCCAGCTTCATGGTCGCGCGCTGCGGGCCATGGGTGCCGGCGATCACGGTCAGCGAGGTCAGCTTGATGCGGTCGTGCGAGGCCGCCATCTCCTCATCGACCAGCGCCTCGATGTCCTCGTCGTAGATGTCCTTCTTGCGGTCGGCCAGCGCCTTCATCCGCGTGAACGCATCTTCCAGCTGGTTCGGGCCGAGCTTGTAGCCCATCTCTTCCAGCTTGTGCACGAAGGCATGGCGGCCGGAATGCTTGCCGAGCACCAGCGAGGACTGCTTCAGGCCGACCATCTCGGGCCGCATGATCTCGTAGGTCGAGGCGTCCTTCAGCACGCCGTCCTGGTGGATGCCGCTCTCGTGCGCGAACGCGTTCCGGCCGACGATGGCCTTGTTGTACTGGACGGGAAACGAGGTCGCCGCCGACACCACTTTCGAAGCGCGGGTCAGCTGCGTCGTGTCGATCTTGTTCCAGTAGGGGAATTTGTCGTTGCGCACGTTGATCGCCATCACGATCTCTTCGAGCGCGGCGTTGCCGGCGCGCTCGCCGATGCCGTTGATGGTGCACTCGACCTGGCGCGCGCCGCCGACCACGCCGGCCAGCGAGTTCGCCACGGCCATGCCGAGGTCGTTATGACAGTGGACCGAGAACACGGCCTTGTCCGAGTTCGGCACGCGCCCGATCAGCGTCTTCATGAAGTGGGTGTATTCCTCCGGCACCGTGTAGCCGACGGTGTCGGGGATGTTCACCGTGGTCGCACCGGCCTTGATGACGGCTTCGACGATGCGGCACAGATAGTCCATCTCGCTGCGGGTGCCGTCCTCGGCCGACCATTCGACGTCGTCGATCTGGTTGCGGGCGCGCGCGACCATCGCGACCGAGGTCTCCAACACTTCTTCCGGCGTCTTGTTCAGCTTCACCCGCATGTGCAGCGGCGAGGTCGCGATCACGGTGTGAACGCGGCCACGCTTGGCAAACTTCACCGCTTCGGCGCAGCGGTCGATGTCGGCCGGATGGGCGCGGGACAGACCGGCGATGACGGCATTCTTGGAGCGGCGGGCGATCTCGCTCACCGCTTCGAAGTCACCCTGCGAGGTGATCGGGAAGCCGGCTTCGATGACGTCGACGCCCATATCGTCCAGCAGCTCGGCAACCTCGAGTTTTTCCTCGAAGGTCATGGTGGCGCCGGGGCACTGCTCGCCGTCGCGCAAGGTGGTGTCGAAAATGATGACGCGGTCCTTGTCGGACTTGTTCGCGGGGGCCATTGCAATATTCCTTTTGAGCTTTCGCGCCGTCAGTCTTAAGGGCGCTTGAGGTGTCCGGTGATCTCGACCAACCCCTGAGCGCCCAGGCGCGTGGCGCCCAGCCGGCCCTCAGGGGCAAGTAAGAAGAAGGCCGCCAATAAGGAGGGTGGGCAGCAGCGCGGCCGGGATCGTGGCGGCGGCCAGAGCCACCTCCCCCGAAATCCCATCGATTTGGCCGCGAATCAGCATTGCCAGACCCTTTTGAGCCCCAAATCCTCGGTCAAAACCGTTGACGGTTGGTTGCCGGAAGGCTCAACGCGCCGTTTCTAGACGAGAAATGACCGCAACTGCAACGCCAAAAAGATGGTCAGTATAGGTGACCTATCATGGCCGTCCACGGCGCGGGAATGCGAGCTGAGACGGCCGCCTACCCCGCGCGGCGGGCGCGCGCCCTGGTTTCCCAACGGTCCAGCATCTGGCCGAGCTCGCTGGTCGCCGGGGCCGGCGCCGCCATTTGATTGACGGTGGTCACCTCGTTGGTGTTGGCAGGCGGACGCGCGTTGAGCCAGTCCGGCTGCGCGTAGCCGCGCCACCGGCGGGCCTCCGCACGGCGTTTGCGGGACATCAGATCGCGCAGGAAGTAGCCGGCCGCAAACGCAATCGCGAGCAAGATGGTCAGTACAGCAACACCCACGGCAAACTCCGGCCTTTCGCCCCGGACGGTTTTGCGAAGCATCGTAAGCGAGGTCAAGGCTTGACATGCTCACGGTAAGCTTTGGTTGACTGCGCGGGCGGACGAATTGTCGCGTTGCCAACAAGCCGCCGCAATGAGGCCGCCTTTCAGCCCTCGCGTCGGCGCCTTAGGCTTGCGTGCGACACTGCTCACCCGCAACGCGAAAGGTTTCCATGCATCACGCCTGCATGGAGTCGATGTCATCGTCGTCGAGCGGACAGAGGTGGCGGGCCGCAGCCTCCGGCAAGGTCGCCGGCTTCCTGGCGCGCGACTGGTGTGCGGGCACGCCGTTCGACGCGCTGGCGCGGCGCCTTCCGCGCTAGATTGGCTCAGCGACGGCGTCGTCATCGCGCAGCGCATCGGCACGACCGGGACGACGGCCATCGTTCATCCACACAGGTTCAAGTCGGTCATGATGAACGCGGCGATCGTGCACGGCGCAGAGCTTCGTGATGGCCGCGTTACGAGCACGGTGCGCGATGCCGACGGCGCGACGGTGAAGGGCGTCGAAGTCGACGGCAGCGTCATCGATGCCGACGCAGTGGTGATCGCAATGGGTCCAGGGTCGCCGCTCGCTGCGCAATGGATGAGCCTGCCCGCAATCCATGGTGAGCGCAGCCCGAGCATCGTGTACGACTGCTTGCCCTGACACCGCTGCCTTTCCACCGATCCAGCCGACGTGAAGCCCGAGCCCAATCTTATGGACTGGTTGCAACAAATGTCGGAACGACTGTCGCCGCTGTTCCGGCCGGAGAAGATCATCGCGAAGCAGGCCTGCTTTCGTCCGGTGACCGAGGACGGCTTACCCTTGATTGGGCGCGTGCCGCGGGATGAGGGACTCCATGTTGCGAGTGGACATGGTGTCTGGGGTTATATCCTCAATGCGCCTGCAAGCGGCGAAGCGCCAGCGGAGTTGATTGTCGAAGGCGCAGCGCGAAACGTCGACCTCACTCCATTCGATCCTGCCCGCCTCAAACCACTCGATGTGCAGCCGCGGCGATCGCGGTGACGCGTTTGCGGGCCTGTGCTGCTGTCGCATGCCCACCGACGAAATCTGCATGCCTGCATGCGGAATACGCGTCCGCCGTGCCCGATATCTGCGCAGCTAGACTTTAGTCCCCATCGTACAATCCTGAATACAGTTTTACTTGCCGAGGATTCTCTCGCCGCTATAGTCCGGCCACAATAGCTCAAAGAAGCTTGGTTCAAGGGAGAGAACAATATGAATAAAGCACTCTCTGGTGCGTTACGAAGTGCGTTTGGTGCGGCCGCGGCGGGCGCATTGCTGGCAGCCTCAGGTGCGGCCTTTGCGGCCGATCCGATCAAGATCGGCGTGATCGCCGAAGCGCAGGCGATCGCCGGCGCATCGATCCCGCAGGCGGCGCAGCTCGCCGCCGACGAGATCAACGCCAGCGGCGGCGTCAACGGCCGCAAGATCGAGATCATCGGCTACGACAATCATTCCTCTTCGGCCGACTCGGTACGCGCCTTCCAGCGCGCGGTGAACGAGGACAAGGTCAACGTGGTCATCGCCAGCTACATCAGCGAGGTGGTGCTGGCGCTGGAACCCTGGGCTTCGCGTCTGAAGACGCCGTTCGTCACGCCGGGTGCGGCCTCCAACGAGATCAGCAAGAGCGTTCACGCCGATTACGAGAAGAACAAGTACACCTTCCACGGCTATCTGACCTCGGCCGCGCTGGCGCTGTCGGTCTGCGACGCCGCAAAGGACCTGCTCGTCGACAAGATGCACATGAAGTCGGCGGTCATCATGAGCGAGGACGCCGCCTGGACCAAGCCGCTCGACGTCGGCTACGAGGAGTGCCTGCCCAAGATCGGGCTGAAGGTGCTCGACCACATCCGCTTCTCGCCTGACACCACGGACTTCACGCCGATCTTCAACAAGATCGAGGGCGCCAAGCCCGACGTGATCATCACCGGCATTTCCCACGTCGGCGTGCAGCCGACGGTGCAGTGGAAGAACCAGCAGGTGCCGATCCCGATGTTCGGCATCTCCTCGCAGGCCACCAACGAGACCTTCGGCAAGGACACCAACCAGGCCGCCGAAGGCGTGCTCTATCAGGGCGTCTCCGGCCCGGGCGTCGCGGTGACGCCGAAGTCGGTGCCGTTCGCGGAAAACTTCAGGAAGAAGTTCGGCAACTACCCGTCCTATGCCGGTTACACCGCCTATGACGAGGTCTACTACATCGCCGACGCCGTGAAGCGCGCCGGCTCGACCGACGCCGACAAGCTGGTCGATGCGCTGGAGAAGACCGACTGGGAAGGCACGATCGGCCGCGTCCAGTTCTACGGCAAGGACGATCCGTTCACGCACTCGATCAAATACGGCAAGGGCCTGATCACCGGACTGATGCTGCAATGGCAGGACGGCAAGCAGAGCGCGGTCTGGCCCAAGGACATCGCCAAGGTCGACATCAAGTTCCCGAGCTTCATCAAGCTCAGCAACTGATCGGAATTGCTCCCGGGACCGCCTCCCGGGAGCTTCCACTTGCGACATCAGCAGCACGTTCCCTCAAAGCGGCAGCCCGGCTGCCACGCGGCCAATCATCAATGCGAGCTTTCCAGATTCTGATCGATGGCTTTGCCATCAGCGCTCTCTACGCTCTCGGTGCCACCGGCTTCACGTTGATCTTCGGCGTCTCCGGCGTGCTCAATCTCTCCCACGGTGCCATCATGGTGGCGGCAGCGGTCGCGGCCTGGGCCGCCGCCAGCATCCTCGGCGTCGGCACCTATGCCGGCGCGCTGATCGGGGTGGGCGTCGCGCTCCTCACGGCGTTCGCGACTTATTTCGCGGTGGTGAAGCCGATCCAGGATTCCCGGCGCATTCCGAACGAAGAGAAGGAGATCTTCGTCCTCACGGGCACGCTGCTCTGGGGCATCATGATCCAGGAGCTGATCGCCTATTTCTTCACCAACAACGCCAAGACGGTGCTGCCGATCGTCGAGGGTGTCGTCGATATCCTCGGCGTTCGCACACCGACGAACGAGATCTTTACCGCGATCGTATGCTGCCTCGTCATCGCGCTGCTGTGGCTGCTGGTGAACCGCACCCGCACCGGCAAGGCGGTGCTGGCGGCCTCGATGAACCCGCGCGGTGTGACGCTGCTCGGGCTCGAGCTCACCAACATCTACATCGTGGTGTGGGCGATCTACGGGATCCTCGCCGGCATCGCCGGCGTGCTGCTCGGCATGTTCTTGGGGGTCAGCTCATATAGCGTCGGACCGCTGACCGCGAGCGCCTTCTCGATCGTGGTGCTCGGCGGCCTCGGAAGCGTCTCCGGCTCGCTGATCGCAGCCTTCGTGGTCGGCTATCTCGAAACGCTGACCGCCTATCTGGTTTCACCGGCCTATCGCACCATTCCAGCGCTCCTGCTGCTCGTGTTCGTGATGTACATCCGGCCCCAGGGCCTTCTGGGGAGGCGCTGAGATGGCTGGTTTCTTTACCTCACGCCTGTTCTTCGTCTCACTGGCGCTCGTGATCATCGCGGCCACGCTGCCGCTCTATGTCTCCGGCTATGTGCTCGGGCTCCTGACCGTCGCGTTCTATTTCGGCGTGTTCGCGATGGCCTGGGACCTGTTGTTCGGCTTCGCGGGCGAAGTGAATTTCGGCCCGACCTTCCTGATCGGTGTCGGCGCCTACACCGCCGGCATCCTCAATGCCCAGTTCGGCTGGTCGGTCTATCTCTGCATCGTGCTCGGTGCGCTCGCCTCCGTCATCGCAGGCCTGGTGCTGGCGCTGCCGGCGCTGCGCGTGCGCGGGCCCTATTTCGGGCTGACCACGCTGGTCGCGGTGTTGATGCTGCAGAACTTCATCGTCGTGTTCGCCGATCTCACCGGCGGCGAGATCGGCCTCACCATCCCCGACGTCATCACCATCAATGCCGGCGCCAATTACTGGATCGCGCTCGGCTTCATGACGATCTCGGCGGCGATCCTCTACGGCCTGTCGCAATCGCCTGTTGGCCTCGTGCTGCAGGCCAGCGGCCAGGACCCGGTGCAGGCCGGCGCACTCGGCTTCAACATCGTCAAGCACAAGCTCGCCGCCTTCATCGTCAGCGCGTTCTTCTCGGGACTGTCGGGGGCGCTGCTCGTGTTCTATTTCGGCACCGCCTCGGTCGGCACCGTCGTCGACGTCGCGGTCGGCGTCAACGTGATCGTCTCCGCGGTGCTCGGCGGGCGGCGCACCGTGCTCGGCGCAGCGCTCGGCGCGATCTTCCTGATCGTCGCCGGCGAGTTCCTGCGCCCGACCGGTGAGCTCGCGACCTTCATCGTCTCGGCAGTGGCGCTGCTCGTCGTCCTGTTCTTCCCCGGCGGCTTCCTCGGAGCGGCCCTCTCGCGCGAGGCTCGCTCGTAATGGATCAGAGGCTTTCAAACCGGCCCGTGCTGGAAGTTCGCGGCCTGACCAAGCGCTTTGGCGGCTTGACCGCGGTGAAGAACCTCGGCTTCGACGTCAATGGCGGCGAGATTTTCGGCCTGATCGGGCCGAACGGCTCGGGTAAATCCACCGCGATGAAGAGCGTGATGGGCATCGAGCGCCCGACCGCAGGCGACGTGATCTTCGAGGGCGAGAACGTTGCGGGCCTGCCCGCGCACAAGATCGCGCGCAAGGGCTTCGGCATGGTGTTCCAGCACTCGCGGCCGCTGAACCGGCAGACGGTGCTGGAGAACATCATGGTGGCCCTGCTGCCGGACAGCCTGTTAATGCTGTTTCCGGACAAGGCGCTGGTCGAGCGCGCCAAATGGATCGCCGACCGTGTGGGCTTGGGCTCGGTGATGGACCGCCGCCCACCGACGCTGCCCTTCGCCGATCTGCGCAGGCTCGAGCTCGCCAAGGCGATCGCGCGTGATCCCAAGGTGGTGCTGGTAGACGAGCCGTTCGCCGGCCTCACGCGCGCCGAGGTCGACGTCTTCTCCGACCTGATCCGCAGCTTCCGCGATGAGGGCCGCGCGGTGATGCTGGTCGACCACAACGTCAAGAGCGTCGCGGCGCTGGTCGACCGCGTGCTCGCCATGTATCTCGGCGAGGAGATCGTGACCGGCAAGGCCGACGACGTCATGAAGAACGAGACCGTGCGGCGGGTCTATCTCGGCGGCGCCATCGAGACCCACGCGCGTCCCGAAACCAGCTTCAAGGACAAGGTGCCGCTGCTCCAGGTCGAGAATGTCAGCGTCCACTACGGCAAGGCGCAGGCGCTGGAGAACGTCTCGATCCACATCCACGAGGGCGAGTTCGTCTCCGTCGTCGGCCTCAACGGCGCCGGCAAGACTACGCTGTTCAACACCATCTCCGGCTTCCTGCCCTATAGCGGCGAGATCATCCGCGGCGGCGAGAAGCTGCGTGGCACCAGCCCGGCCAAGATCGCCCGCGGCGGCCTCGTGCAGTGCCCCGAGTCGCGCGAGCTGTTCGGCGAGATGACGGTGCGCGAAAACCTCGATCTCGGCGGACAGCATCTCGACGACGACAAGCGTGCGGCACAGCTCGCCTGGCTGTTCGAGCTGTTCCCGATCCTCAGAGAGCGCCAGGGCCAGATGGCGCAGACGCTCTCCGGCGGCGAGCAGCAGATGCTGGCGATCGGCCGCGCGCTGATGATGCAGCCGCAGATCCTGATCCTGGACGAGCCGACATTGGGCCTTGCTCCCGTCATTCTCGAGCTGCTCTCCAAGGCGCTGGAAAAGCTGCGCCAGACCACGTCGATCACGGTTTTGCTCGGCGAGCAGAACGTGACCTTCGCGCTGCCGCACGCCGACCGTGTCTATGTGCTGGAGCACGCCACGATCGTCTGGGAGGGCGATCCCGGCCGCTTCGCCGCCGAAGCCGGCACGGATTTTCTTTGAGTTCGCGTATCGACAATAGAAAAAACGAAAGGGAAACAACCATGCGATCATCGACGGCTCTCGGCTCTGCCCTCCTCACCTCCGCGCTGGCGCTGTGCCTCGCCGCCCCCGCCTACGCGCAGTCGAACGATCCGATCAAGATCGGCGTCATCGCCGAGGTGCAGTCGATCGCGGGCGCCGCGACCCCCGGCGGCGCGCAGATCGCCGCCGACGAGATCAACGCCAAGGGCGGCATCCTCGGCCGCAAGATCGAGATCGTCACCTATGACAACAAGAGCTCCTCGGCGGACTCGGTGCGCGCCTTCCAGCGCGCGGTGAGCGAGGACAAGGTGTCGGCCGTGATCGCGAGCTACATCTCCGAGGTCGTGCTGGCGCTCGAGCCCTGGGCGGCGCGCTTGAAGATGCCGCTGATCACCCCGGGTGCCGCCTCGAACGAGATCACCAAGGCGATCCACAACGATTATGAGAAGAACAAGTACACCTTCCACGGCTATCTGACCTCGGCCGCGCAGGCGCAGCTCGTCTGCGACGCCGCCAAGGACCTGCTCGTCGACAAGATGCACATGAAGACGGTCGCGATCATGAGCGAGGACGCCGCCTGGACCAAGCCGCTCGACGTCGGCTACGAGGCCTGCCTGCCCAAGGCGGGTCTGAAGGTGGTCGAGCACGTCCGCTTCTCGCCCGATACCACCGACTTCACGCCGATCTTCAACAACATGGAAGCCAAGAAGCCTGACGTGATCGTCACCGGCATCTCGCATGTCGGCGTGCAGCCGACGGTGCAGTGGAAGAACCAGCAGGTGCCGATCCCGATGTTCGGCATCAGCGCGCAGGCGTTGAGCCCGACCTTCTGGAAGGACACCAACGGCGCCGCCGACGGCGTGCCGTCGCTGGCGGTCGCGACGCCCGACGTTGCGGTCACGTCGAAGACAAAGCCGTTTGCCGCGGCCTTCAAGGCAAAATTCGGCACAGCGCCGGCCTATACCGGCTACACCGCCTATGACGAGGTCTACATCATCACCGACGCGATCAAGCGCGCCGGCTCGACCGATCCCGACAAGATGGTCGCCGAGATGGAGAAGACCAATTTCGAGGGAACGATCGGCCAGATCCAGTTCTACGGCAAGGACGACGAGTTCACCCACGGCATCAAGTCCGGTCCGGGCGCGGTGACCGGCCTCGTCTTCCAGTGGCAGGACCAGAAGCAGGTCGTGGTCTGGCCGGAGAAGATCGCGGAAGGCAAGCTGAAGTTTCCGAACTTCGTGAAGCTGTCGCAGTAAATATCGAAGGAACACCTTCGCAAACACGTGATGCCCGGGCCCTTCCCGGGCATTTCGCTTTGCACCCTTGAATGGAGCACGCTTGCAAATTCGGCAGGGTCGATCACAGTAAGGACTGCACGCAGGCAGCCCCAAGAATCTGCGGCCATCAAGGAGGACGCATGCTCCCTTATGTCGCCCACGATCCTCGCTTCGAGCGGCTGGTCATCGGCCACGTCAATCTCGAAAAGCTCACCAGCGGTTGCCGCTGGGCCGAAGGTCCCGCCTACTTTCCGGCCGGACGCTACCTCATCTGGTCCGACATTCCGAACAACCGGATGATGCGTTTCGACGAGACCGACGGATCGGTGTCGGTATTCCGCTCACCGAGCTTCAATTCCAACGGCAACACCACCGATCGCCAGGGACGGCTGGTCAGTTGCGAGCACTTCATGCGTCGCGTCACCAGGACCGAGCACGACGGCTCGATCACCGTGCTGGCGGACGCGTTCGAGGGCCACAAGCTGAATTCGCCCAACGACGTCGTGGTCAAGTCGGACAATTCGATCTGGTTCTCCGACCCCACTTACGGCATCGACAGCGACTATGAGGGGCAGCAAAGCCCGTCCGAGATCGGTGCCTCCAACGTCTACCGGATCGACGGCAGCTCCGGTGCCATCGCGCGCGTCGTGTCCGACCGGGTGCAGCCCAACGGTCTGGCCTTCTCGCCGGACGAAAGCAGGCTCTATGTCGCCGACACCGGTGCGACGCATGTCCGCGGGCTGCCGCCGACGATCTGGTCCTATGAGGTCAAGGGGCAGACAGCCGGCGAAGCCTCGCTGTTTTCCACGTGCCCGGACGGGCTCTATGATGGCTTTCGTGTCGACATCCACGGCAACATCTGGACGTCGGCGGGACGCAGCGTGTTCTGCTACGCACCCGATGGCACGCATCTCGGCACGATCCCGATTGGCGAGATCGTCGCCAATGTCTGCTTCGGCGGCCCGCGCCGCAACCGCCTCTACATCTGCGGCCAGACCTCGCTCTATTCGATCTATCTCAACACGCGCGCGGCGGTGTAGCGCGAGCGGGGCTACATGGCTCCACTCGCAGCAAATTGCGATACCTCGCTCCGGCCGGCCTGACGCAGGTCGGCCGGCGATGCATTCAATCGCTCCGTGATGTGATCCGCAACGAACTCCGTGTCACGTCCGATGCCGACGAACCGGCCCGAGCCCCAGGTGTAGAGCCAAGGCAGCCCGACGACATAGACGCCGTCGACCGACGTGATGCCCCGCTTGTGAGTTGGATACCCGGTGCCGTCGAACATCGGCAGGTCGACCCAGGACCAGTCGGACCGGAAGCCGGTTGTCCAGATGATGCTTGTAATGCCGCTCGCTGCGAGATCAAGCTCCGTGGGCACCGAAGGCGGGGACCACACCGGCTCATAGTGCGGCGTCACAGGCGCTGCGATTCTGTTCTTCGCGATGTGGTCATCGATCAGCCGGCAGATGCCGTTGTAGACTTTATCGGCATTGTCGAGATTGACCTGAAGATCATCGCCAAGCTGCAAAGATGTCCCGCGGCCGTCTTTGAGGCGACCGTAGAGCTTCATGCCCTCAAGGGCGAATTTGCGCAGGTCGATATCGCGGCCGCCGTCCCGTCCGGTCAAATAATGATTGGCATTCCTGCGAACGCCCTCCTTCAGCGAGTGCTTGTCAACCGGCAGGTCATATTGACCGAGATCGTCGAGCCAATCGACCGCGTCGCGGCCGCGATAGAAGCGCGGGCACCGCGGCGCGCTGCCGACAGCGAGATGCACCTTGCGGCCGGCCAAATGCAGATCTTCGGCAATCTGACAGCCCGATTGCCCGCTTCCCACCACGAGAATTTCACCCGGCGGTAACTGGTCCGCATTGCGGTAGGCGGAGGAGTGGATCTGCACGATCGATGCATCGAGGCGATCGGCAAACGGCAGCACTTTCGGAATGTGATAGCCGCTGACCGCCAGCACGACGCGGTCAGCGGCAATCTCACCTGCTGTGGTCTCGAGCATGAAGCCGCGGCCGGACGGCCTCAGGCGCGTGACGGCGACACCTTCGTGGACCGGCGCATCGATGTGTCTGGCGAAATCCTCGATGTAAGAGACGATCTCGTCGCGCAGCATGAAACCATGCGGATCGCCGCCGACATAGGGAAAGCCAGGGAGCCGGCATTGCCAATTCGGCGTGACGAGGCAGAAGGCATCCCAACGCTGCGTTTTCCAGGAATGCGCGATGGTATTCTTTTCAAGAACGACGTGATCAATACCTTGCTTGATGAGTTGCGCACTCATCGCGAGGCCCGCCTGGCCGCCGCCGATCACGACGACCGGATAATGAGTGTCAAGGTCAGTCATGATCAGCTCCTGTTATTCTTCAAAAGAGACGATGGTGACGGACGCACCAGGCGTGGCCTCGAATTTCGCGGCTGCAGCCTCGATCCGTGCGAGCTGCCCGAGCGCACGCGAGCACAGAAAGCCGTACTTCTCACGAACGCGCTCAGCCGCAATGGTCAGCGCAACGCGGCTGCGTTCGCGAAAGTCTGATAGCGCATAGGTCGTGCCCGGGACGAAATGATCCTTGATGACGAGCGAGGGCGAATAGCAGGCCTCGACCGGGTCATCGGGCCAGCGCACGTGAAAATGCATCTCAGGCATAGTACACCTCGCGCATTGCCTGATAGGTGGCCACGTGTGCCATGGCGGTGCGGCTCCAATCATGACGCCGCGCAACCCTCGTGCCGTTCGCGGTCAGCCGCGAGCGCAGGGGGGCCGTGAGCGCACTGAGGGCAGCATCTGCGATCGAGCCCGCGTGATGCGGATCGCACCAGGCGACGTCGTCGGGGCCGAGATATTCCGTGAAGGGCGCGATGTGCGAGACCACCGCCGTCACACCGCTGGCGATCGCTTCGAGCACGGCCAGGCCAAAACCTTCGCGCAGGGATGGGAACAGCAGCACATCGGCCAGGCGATACAGCGACGGCATGTCGACATCCGTCAGCGGACCGGTCTCGATCACCGCATCGACGGGCAGTCCGGCGTCGCGCAGCCGCGCATTGAACTGTTGTCGATACAGGCCATGGTCCAGCAGCGAAGCTCCGCCGGCAATGACGAGCTGCGCGGACCGATGTACGGCGTACACCTGCCGGAAGGCGTCGAGAATACCGAGCGTATTCTTGCGCTGCTCGACGCCGCCGATCGACAGCAGGATCGGGCCTGCGCGAAGGCCGAGCCGGGCGCGTAGCGCATCATCGCCGGCCGTCGAGAGGGGCGAATAGCGCGCCGTGTCGACGCCATTTCCGACCAGCGTCGCCGCGCGGGACATCTCCGCCCTCAATTGCTCCTGCCAGAGCCGGCTGACGACAAACAGGCCGTCGGCGTGGACGATCGAGCGCCGGTCGAGTTCGCAGAGCCGCTCGTCACCGAATGCATCGACGTGATGAACGGTGCGGACATAGCGCTGGATCAGGCCGCGCTGCTTCAACGTCGCGAGCGCATTGCCGGAGATGCCATCCTGGGCATGGAAAACGTCAAACTGCCTGTTGGCGGCATCTTCGAAATGCCTGACATAATCCGCGATGCGCGCTTCGACCATCGCGACGACGTTACCCGAGGCCGGCGACGCAGGCACGGAGCGCGTCAAAGCGATGCTGCGGCGGAAGAAGCCCTTGCCTGTCGGGTCGGGCGCATGCACGACCGGTCGATGTCCGAGCTCCGCAAGGGCATCCGCAAGCGCAAGCGCATGCACCACGCCGCCCCGGGGATTGGTGGAGTGCGTGAGAATCGCGATGCGAAGCCCGGACGCGCCGCCGTTCATGCCACGCTCCGCTGCTGATGGCTCTCGCCTGGCGCACAGCCAATCAGGCCCTGTTCTGCGAAGTCCCAGACGGTTGCGCAGGCAGAGTCAGCGCGAATGTCTACCCTTGCTCCCACGCTGACGTCTCCGATCGCGGCCGCCGCGATGCCGCGCCGCTGGAAGCGCGACAGGATCTCGTCGACATCTTCGGGCTTCGCCGACAGGAGATAACCAAAGCTCGGGAACGTGAGTAGCCAGCGCTCGAGCGGCGCACCGGCGGGAATCGGAACCGCCTCGACGTCCAGCGTAATGGCGACTTGCGAACACTCGGCCAGCATCGCCGCGGTCCCGACGATGCCGCCCTGGCTGATGTCCTTGGCTGCGAGTGCAAGGCCTGCTTCGGCAATAGACGGCAGGATCTCCAGATCGCCGCGCAGCCGCTCCGCAGGCGCGTCGGTCGCCGCCTCCCAGTTCGCAAAGGGATCGCGATAGCGGCCGCGCAGATCAGTCGCTGCGATGAGCTTGTCGCCTGGCCTGGCGTCGAAGCTGGTGAGAAGGCGCTTGGCGCGGCCGAGGATCGCGACGGCAAACTGGCTCTGGTTGCTGCGCAGATTGGTGTGACCGCCAATGACGGGCACGCCGAATGTCTTCGCCGCGGCCTTCAATCCCTCGAGAATGGGCGCGGCCCTATCAGCCCCGTTGGACCAGATCGCATTGACGATGGCGGTGGGCCGTCCGCCCATCGCAACGACATCCGAGATGTTGACCATGGCGCCGCACCACCCCGCAAACCAGGGATCAGCGGCGACGAATTCATTCATGAAACCTTCGATGGCAAACAGGGTATAGCCATCGCCGTCCGGGATCGCCGCGCAATCATCGCCCACCGGGATGACGTCGCCACCAGACAGGTCGAGCGCCGCCGCAACAGCCGCGATGTCGGCCTTGGCGACGATGCCACGGCTTTGGCGGAGCGTTTCGGCAAGGCTTGTGAGCGCGGCGTCCGTCAGCATGATCAGGCCGCCAGCTTTGCAAGTGAGCGGAAGCCAGTCTCGGGCGTCCGGAATGGCGGGTAGTGATCGAGATCGGCCTCCATGCGATGGTGCGGCCGGCCATGGAGCTCGAACTCGCCGAGCGAGCGCCAATGCATGTGCTGGAACAGCAGTGCGTTCTGACTTTGCACATTGGCGAGGAAGCGCCGGCAGCCGCGTGCATGCGCGGAGGAGACGGCAAGCCGGATCAGGCCGGCGCCGACCGCGCTGAGCCGGCGGTAGCCCTTTTCGACGGCGAGGCGGGAGCCCCACCACACATCTGCTTCGTGCTCATCAGTATGGATGCGCACGGTGCCAACCACCTCATCCTCGGCCACACCGAGCAGCGACACGGCCACGAGCGGAATGGCGACATCGTCGACCGCGTCACGATCATCGGCGGTAAACACACCCTGCTCCTCGCAGAAGACCCTGCGACGCAGGGCTGCGGCGGCGGCCCGCTCCCAGGCTTCGGTTGCGAACTTCACCTGGAATTCCGGCGCAACGAACGGTTTGAACGGCTCGAACATCATGCGCTTGCTCCGCGTTCGTAAGTGGACAAGGCCGAGCAGGCACCGCATTTGCCGCAGCCTGCCTTGATGTCGCTGGCGCGCAGGCCACCTACGCGCAACATGTCGGCGAGCGGACGCAGGATCTCGTGCATGAACGCCGCAGACGGTGTCGGATGGCTCTCCAACGGCGTGCCGGCAATCGGTACGAATGGCACGACGAAGGGATAGACGCCAATATCGATCAGCCGACGCGACAGTGCGAGAATCTCGGACGGTTCGTCGCCGAGGCCGGCCAGGATATAGGTCGAAACCTGACCGCGGCCGAAGACCGGGACGGCCGCTTCGAACGCATCCATATATTGCTCGACCTGCACCTGTGCCTTGCCCGGCATGATCCTTTGCCGCACGGCGGGCCCGATCACCTCCAGATGCATGCCGAGCGCGTCGACGCCCGAATCCTTCATACGCTGGAACCAGGCATAATCGTCCGGCGGCTCGCATTGCACCTGGATCGGCAGGTCGACGGCGGCTTTGACGGCCTGCGCGCTCTCCGTAAGGATGCCGGCGCCGCGATCGGAGGTGTGCGGCGTGCCCGTCGTCATCACCATGTGCCTGACACCGTCGAGCTCGACGGCCGCCTGAGCGACTTCGGCGAGCTGGGCCGGCGTTTTGCGCTCGACCGTACGTCCTGCCGCCAGCGACTGGCCAATAGCGCAGAACTGACAAGTCTTGGTGCGGCTCTGGTAGCGAATGCAGGTCTGCAGCACGGTGGTGGCGAGAACATCGCGGCCGTGCAGGGTCGCAAGCTTCCAATAGGGAATGCCGTCCGCGGTGGTGCGGTCGTAGAATTTGGGACGCAACGGAAACGAGACGTCAGCGAGCACGACGCCGTCGCGCGAGATGCGGCTGCGCCCGGCTTCATCCAGACGTTCGACGAGATAGGGGCTCTCGAAGGCCGGTGCGTTGTGGACCGGAATCATCACGGTGGCGCCGTCGATCGTGAACGGCGTGTGATCTGACGGCCCGGCGCCGCCACGGCGGCTCGTGCCCCCGGTCTTGGGATCAGCGAGCCGGACCCCGAAGGACTGCAACTCGTTGATCAGCTGCTCGGTCGGCATCGCCATAGGTTGCTGCATCTGCGGTCTCATCTGATTGGTCTTTCGGAATGGGCGCGAGGCGGTTCGGGTGAAAGCCGTGCATCGGACGCGCGGCCTGGTCGTTCAGCACCAGCGACAACAGCTCCGGCCGGGCGTAGTGGCCAACCGAGTCCATCATTCGTTTGCGCTTGGTGATCAAAGCAAGATCGAGATCGGCGACGAGGATGCCCTCGCCGCTGGTCAGCGGCGGCACCAGGTGGTTGCCTTCGGGAGAGACGACCGCGGTCATGCAGCCGCCGCGCAGGCCCTTGCGCAGACCTTCTTCGGGCGAGACCTTCGCGATCTGCTCCTCGGTCAGCCAGCCGGTGGCGTTGACGACGAAGCATCCGCTTTCCAGCGCATGGTGCCGGATCGTCACCTCGATCTGGTCGGCAAAGATTTGTCCGACCAGCGATCCCGGAAACTGGGCCGCGTGGATTTCCTCGTGCTGGGCCATCAGCGCGTAGCGGGCGAGCGGGTTGTAGTGCTCCCAGCAGGCCAGCGCGCCGACGCGGCCGACCGCGGTCTCGACCACCTTCAGGCCGGCACCATCGCCCTGCCCCCAAATCATGCGCTCGTGGAATGTCGGCGTGATCTTGCGCCTCTTCAGCACGATCGCGCCGTTCGCGTCGAATACGAGCTGGGTGTTGTAAAGCGAGCCATGATCGCGCTCGTTGACGCCGAGCACCACCACCATGCCGTGGCGCTTCGCCGCTTGCGCCACCGCGTCCGGTACGGGACCCGGCACGATGACGGCGTTTTCGTAGAGATGGATATGTTCGGCGCCGCTCAGGACCGGCGGACGGACAAAGGAGAAATACGGGTACCAGGGAACGAACGTCTCCGGAAAAACGGCGAACTGGACTCCCTTGCCGGCCGCTTCCGCGATGGCCGCCAGGATCCGGTCGACCGTTCCGGTCGGCGTCTCCAGATCCGGCGCAATCTGAATCGCGCCAGCCCTGATCGTGCGTTTCGCTGTCACTGTGCTTCTCCCTCGTCCGTCGCGTGAACCAACCGAGGTCAGACGGTCCAGGTGTGGATCATGAAGGCATCGTCCCTGCGGTGAAGCAGGATGAGATCGAGCACATCGAGTGGATTGATCGGCCGGATGCCCGGGATCAGCGACGGTTCGCCATGGCCGTAGAGCGCCTGTAGCGCGAACCGGCAGGCATAGACCTTGCCGCCTTCATCCATGAACTTTGCGAGCTGGTTGTTGAAGTTCTGCGCGCCGGGGAAGGCTTCGTCGCCGATCTTCGGAAAGCCGCGCTGAATGCCGAGCGTGACACCGGGACCGTAAAGCAGAACCGAGGTCTCGAACCCCTTCCGCTTCAGGCGCAGCGCCTGGAGAATATTGACGAGGCCGATTGAACCCTCGAAGGCGACGGTGTGGAAGGTGACCAGCGCCTTCTCACCCGGCTTTGCTTTGACGTCCTCGAAAACCTTCTCTTCATAGTCAACAAGAAAGTCGCCCTTCTGACGCGCGGGCATGTTCACTGCTGGCATAGACACCTCCTGTTCACGTCCGGCCTCCCGGATCGAGATCAGGTTTTGCAATCAATGTGCCAGACGACGTTCTGCACTCCAAATCATCAAACCATACAATTTGCATTCAAGTATCCAGTCATTGTTGAATGGAGACCTGACTGGATTTGGATATGCGCGCGCAATGCCCGAAAAATGGTGCCTGAAATTACTGGGCAACGCGCTCGATCGGTGTGCAACGCGCTCTGGCGGAACATCCTCTCACGACGTCAAAACTGCGCGACGCAATTGCCTCGATGCCTGCAACAATATACAGTCAATTCTACTGACGTAACTTGACGGAACTGAGCAATGGCCGACTGGCGACCCGATCTCTCGAACAGCGACAAGCCGCGCTATCTCGCGATCGCAGACGCGATCGCCGACGATATCGCCGCCGGACGGCTTGTGATCGGCGACCGATTGCCGCCACAGCGGAAGCTCGCCAAGCGCCTCGATGTCGATTTCACCACGGTTGCACGCGGTTATGTCGAGGCTCAGAAGCGCGGGCTGATTGAATCCAAGGTCGGACAGGGAACCTTTGTTCGCGACAAGCCGCGGCCGCGTCGCTCGGCGACAATCTTTCCGCCCCGCCCCGTCGATTTGTCGATGAACCTGCCGCCCGAGCCTGATGATCCCGAATTGATCGAGCGGATGCAGGCCGGCGCCGAGCATGTGTTGCGCGACGTCGTATCGCTGCTGCGCTACCAGGGTTTTGGCGGCACGCAGGCCGACAAGGATGCCGCCTCGAGCTGGCTCGGCCGCCGCGCGCTGGTCCCGGCACAGAATCGCATCTTTGTCTCGCCGGGAGCTCATCCGGCGCTGCTCGGCATCCTCTCGATCCTCGCGAAGGCAGGCGAAGTCGTGCTGTGCGAGACCATCACCTATCCCGGGATCAGGTCGATCGCCGCACAGCTCGGCATTACGCTCGTCGGCCTGCCAATGGATGAGGATGGCATCGAGCCGCAGGCGCTGACCGATGCCTGCAAGAGGCTGAAGCCCAAGGCGATCTACCTCAATCCGACGCTGCAAAATCCGACGACGCTGACGATTCCGGATTCGCGGCGGCGCGAGATCGTCGCGATCGCACGACGCTTCAAGCTGCTGATCATCGAGGACGATGCCTATGGTTTCATTCCCGAGCACGGCCACGGCCATGCGCCCTTCGCTGCGATCGCACCCGATCTGACCTGGCACGTCGCAGGACTGGCAAAATGCATCGGCGCGGGCTTGCGCACCGCTTACGTCGTCGTGCCCGACACGCGCTCGGCCTGGCCGTTTGCCTCGGCGCTCCGCTCAGCGACCGTGATGGCATCCCCCCTCACCGTGGCGATCGCGACGCGCTGGATCGAAGACGGCACCGCAGACACGATGCTGCGATTCATCCGCGCAGAGACGACGGCGCGGCAAAAGCTTGCCGCCGAAATCCTGCCCAAGGGCTCCTATCGCGGCGATCCCCTCAGTTTCAATTTGTGGGTTCCGCTGCCGACGCCCTGGAGGCGCTCGGCTTTCGTGGAGCATATGCGGCAGACCGGCGTCGGCGTCGTCGCAAGCGACGCCTTTGTCGTGAGCGATCCACCGCCGGAGGCCGTCAGGGTCTGCATCTGCGGTCCTTCAACGCGGGCACAGATCAGATCTGCGCTCGAATACGCCGCTCACGCGCTGGCCGAAACGCCGGCCCTGGCGTCGCCGTTTCTCTGATGGAGCGACGTCAGCTCGTGACACGTTCGCCGCGCCCGTAGACCAGCAGCATGAAGATGATGACGAGCCCGTAGATCACCTGGCGGCCGGCCTCGGGCATGTCCATGATCGACAGCACGCTGTTGAGCAGCACGATCAGCACGACGCCGATCAGCGTGCCGAGATAGCGGCCGCGGCCGCCGAGGATGTTGGTGCCGCCGATCACGACCGCCGCGATCGACGGCAGCAGATAGGCATCGCCCATGCCCTGATAGGCCTTGGTGGAGTAGCCGGCGAGGAGGACGCCCGCGAGCGCGGCGGCAAGACCGCAGAGCACGAAGCAGACCACGGTGATGCGGCGGGTGTCGACGCCGGCAAGATAGGCGGCCGCCTCCTTGTTGCCGATGGCGTAGACGTAACGCCCGAGCGCCGTGCGCTGGAGGATGATGGCCACGAGCACCGACACGGCGGCCCACACGAACAGCGCGTTGGGGATGCCGAGCGTGCGGTCACCCGCGAGCATCCGCATCAGATCAGTGGCCGCGGTCTGCGGGGCGTAGCCGCCGGTATGCGCGACCATCAAGCCGCGCATCACCGCGTTGACGCCGAGGGTGAAGATCATCGAGGGCACGCGCAGATACGCAACCCCGATGCCGTTGATGAGGCCGACCAGCAGCCCGACGCCGAGGCCGACCGGAATGGCGAGCGGCCCGCCGATCGACGTCGCCATCATCGCGGCCGCGGCGAGCGTCCACGGCACCGACAAATCGATCTGCGCGATCAGGATCACCATCATCATCCCGGCGGCAACGATGCCGAGGAAGGCGCCGATCTGGAGCTGCTGCAGCAAGTAGGTCGGCGACAACAGCGGCGCGCTGCCGAAGCGGGCAAAGGTGTAGACCGTGCCGGCGACGAGGATGACGAGAATGAACAGCGCCGCGATCAGGATCGGGCGGTCGTCGCGGGAGAGTCCGAGGGACGCAGTCGTCATCGGAACAGCTCCAGCGTGTTCTTGACGCGCAGCACGCCGAGGGCACCGATGCTGACCGCCGCCAGCAGGATCAGGCCCTCGAACAGCGGCTGCAACAGCGGCGCGATGTCGAAGATGCGGAAGAAGAACGAGATGACGCGCAGCACCATGGCGCCGAAGATCGAGCCGATCGCGCTGCCGGTCCCCCCTAACAGCGAGGTCCCACCGATGACCACGGAGGCAATGGAGTTGAGCGTATAGGCGCCGGCCTGCGGAATGTCGGCATTGCCCGAGGACGTCTGGATGGCGAGGAACAGGCCGCCGCAGCCGGCGAAGAAACCGGCAAGCGTGAAGGCCGCGATCTTGGCGCGCTCGATCGGAAGACCCGACATGTAGGCGGCGCCTTCGGCCGAGCCGACCGCGTAGACGGCGCGGCCAATCACGGAGCGGCGGAACGGCACCCAGACCAGCAGCGCGATCAGGATCAGCAGCACGAAAGGCACCGGGATCCAGGCGACCGGCGCAAACCAGCTCGCGGCGCCGTCATCGAAGATATGAACGGTCGCGGCGAAGTCGCCGAGCGAGTTGGTCAGCGCCCAGTTGAGATCGTCGTCGATCTTGCCGCCAGGCGTCGGCCGCAGGAACAGCGCGATGCCGATATAGACCGCGCCGGTCGCCAGCGTCGCGATGATCGGCTGGATGCGTCCATAGACGACGACGCAGCCATTGACGAAGCCCGCCAATGCGCCGATCGCAAGGCACACGACGATGCCGAGCAGGATGCCGTTCACTCCGCCGGGAAAGGTGCCGAGGCCGAATTGCAGGCCGAAGATGTCGAGATGCAGCGGCGTTCCGCCCGCCGCCCCCGTGAGTAGATAGCTTGCGAAGCAGCCCACCATGGTCATGACGGCGCCGACGGAGAGATCGAGTCCCGACGCCAGCACCGGAACGGTCTGGGCCATCGCCAGCATGGCGAGCGCAAAGATCTCGTCGCCGTTCTGCACCAGAACCGCCGACGAGAATCCCTTGGGGTGCGCCAGGTTGTAAAGCAGATAGAGAACGGAGAACAACAGGACGGCGGTGACGATGCCGATGTTCTGGCGAACCCTGATGGCGATATCGTCAAGCATGGGCGGCTCCGGGAGCATCCGGCGCCGCCGCGTCGATGTTCAGCGCGCTCGCGATGATGTTGGTCTCGGTGAGTTCGTCGCCCTGGAGCTCGCGCACGATGCGCCCATCATACATGATCGCCACCCGGTCGCAGCAGCCGATGAGCTCGTCGTAGTCGGTCGAGTAGAACAGGATGGCCGCGCCCTGGTCGGCGAGCTCGCGCATCAGCCGGTAGAGCTCCTGCTTGGTGCCGACGTCGATGCCGCGGGTGGGATCGTTGAGCAGGATGAGCTTGGGGTCGGTCATCAGCCATTTGGCGAGAACGACCTTCTGCTGGTTGCCGCCGGAGAGCGTCGAGACCGCATCTCCGGGCGCACCGATCTTGATCTGCAGCCGCGCGATCGCGCGCTTGATCGCCTCGTTCTCTCGGGCGCGATCGACCAGAGGTCCGGTCGAGATCGCGTCGAGCGAGGCGATCACGAGATTGTCCGCGATCGACATCGGCAGCATCAGGCCCTCGGTCTTGCGATCCTCCGGCACCAGCGCGATGCCGACCGACTTCGCCGCCGCCGGCGATGCCGGACGCACCTCGCGGCCCTCGACGGTGATTTGCCCGGAGACGCCACGCAGCACACCGAACAGCGCCAGCAGCAGGGACTTTTGCCCCTGGCCGTCGAGCCCGCCGAGGCCGACGATCTCGCCGGCGCCGACGCGCAGCGAGATGCGATCGAGATGCCGATCCCAGCTCAAATTCTCGATATCGAGCACCGCCTTGGGCGATCCGCGCGCGGGCTTGGGCGGATATTGGGCCGCGATATCGCGCCCGATCATGAGCTGGACGATATCGGCGGTGGAGCGCCTTCCCTTGTCGAAGGTCTCGATATGGCGGCCGTTGCGGAACACCGAGGCACGGTCGGCGAGCGCCTCGACCTCGTGCATGCGATGCGAAATGTAGAGAATGGCAACGCCTTCGGCCTTGAGCCGCGCCAGCATGGCGTACACCTTCTCGACGTCGGCGCTGGTGAGGGCCGATGTGGCCTCATCCAGGATCAAGAGCTGCGGCTTCTTGCCGAGCGCCTTGGCGATCTCCACCACCTGGCGGCGCGACAACGGCAGGTCGCGCACGCGCATCAGGGGATTGACGTCCTCGCAGCCGATCTCGGCCAGCAGCTGCTCGGCGCGGCGGCGCTGCGCCCGCGCGTCGATGAGGCCGAAGCGGCGCGGCGGCGACGAGATCGAGATGTTGTCCGCGACCGAAAGGTCGGGCATCAGCGACAATTCCTGGAAGATGCAGACGACGCCGGCTGCGTTGGCCGCGGACGGTGTCGCAAAGTGCACTTCGGATCCGCCGAGCCGCATGGTGCCGGCATCGGGCTGGACGACGCCGGCGATGATCTTGATCAGCGTCGACTTGCCGGCGCCGTTCTCGCCGAGCACCGCGTGGATCTTGCCGCGCTCGCAGGCGAAGTCGACGCCTTCGAGCGCGCGCACGCCGGCGTAACGCTTGGAGATTCCTGACAGCGTGAGGAAGGCAGATTGGGTCAGGGCGGCATCCGGCATGGCACACTCACGCAGCGGCGGCCCGGCGATGGCCGGGCCGCGACGGTGACGTCTCCAGTGCGCTCACTGGGTGTTCTTCTCGCTCTGCGACATGATCTCCGGCGCCGTGAAGTTGACGCCGCAGGGGGTGAACTGGTTCGGCGCGAAGAAGTTGGCGTTGAGGTCCGGCCAGTAATTGGTGCCGGGCTTCAAATCCTTGTACGTCGCGACCGGGATCGGGATCGAGATCAGCTGCGGCATGACGTTGCCCTGCAACGCGGAGATCGCCGCCTTGGTGGCGATGGCGACCAGTGCCGGGGACTGGCCGTAGGACATGCCCTTGAGCCCGTCCTTGGCGTGCTCGGCGATCTGCTTGCGGTACTCGTTCTCGCCCTCGCCCGACATCGGCACGAAGGGGTGCTTCGCCGCCATCAACGCCTGAACGGTGCCGTCGGAGCCACCTTGCGTGAACACGCCATCGAAATGGCCGTGCACGGCGAGTGCGTCCGCCGTCACCTTCTGCGAGGTGCCGGTGTCCCAATTGCCGACCACTTCGGTGATCTTGAAGCTGTTGCCCGGCGCTTCCATCACCTCGCGGAAGCCGAGGTGGCGGTCACGGTCGACCGAATTGCCCGGCAGGCCGCGGACCTCGAGAATGTCGCCGCTCTTCTTGCCGCTTTCGTCGATGAGCCACTTCGCCGACATGCGGCCCATTTCCTTCTGGTCCTCGTTGACCATCATCACCTTGTCGGTGTCGAGGATGTTGTCGAAGGGCACCACGACCACGTTGTTCTTGTCGGCGAGGCGGATGATCCGGTCGAAGCCGTCAGGCGCCACCGCGATGGTGACGATGGCGTCGAAGCCCTGATTGATGAAATCCTCCATGGCGCCGAGTTGCGCTGCAACATCGGTGCCGGTCGAGACGACCTTGAACTCCTTGATGTTCTCCTTGATGCCCGGCTGCGCGGCGAAGGCCTTCGCGGTCTTCACCATCTGGATGCGCCAGGTGTTGCCGACGAAGCCGTTGACGAGGGCGATCTTGTAGGGTCCGGGCTTCTTGGCCCATTGGAAGAACTTGGTCTGGGACGACCAGGGCTTGAAGCATGCGGGATCGGCGCCCGGACCAGACACGACCTTGGGCCCTGCGAAGGCGCTGACCGAAGACAGCAACAGGCCAACGCAAGCGAGCCCCGTAAAACGAAGCGTCCACACCATATCACTTCTCCTGAGCTTTTGTGTTCCACCCTTAACGCGGCCCAATGGCCAAGCCGGGAATTGACCTTCCCGTGCAATTTGCCCCGCTAGGATGCCACGCAACCTCCGATGCGCACAAGCCGAATGCCTGTCATGAGGCCTGTCCCGCTGCGAACGCGTGGAGCAAAGCCATCACATCTGCGGGAGATGATCCTTCGGTCGCGACGAGGCCGGAAACACACGCGCGCGACAATCGGATGGTCGCGTCCGATCTGATGCAGCGCAATCGAATGATTGCGAACCAAAGGACGGCGCAGCGCAAAAGAATGACACTCAGGGGAAAATGCCGACACGATCATGATCGGCTGCGCGCCCGAATTGCCTGGTGCGGCGCATGTTGACTTTCGTGCACGCCCTCCAAATACTCGCCAAAAAATAAACCAGTCGCAAACGACTGATTGGAGGGAGGGATAGGATGCCGACTTCACGCAGGCAGCTGCTGAAGGGTACGGCGGCTGCCGCCGCCACGCTCAGCCTCGATTGGACCCGGGCCCAGGCGCAAGCCGAGAATTTGCGCATCGGCCTGATCTACGATCTCACCGGACCGTTCGCCGCGGGCGGCTCGGTCGCTTCCTCGATCGGCGCACAGATCGCCATCGACCTCGTCAACGAGAAGGGCGGCATTGGCGGCAAGACCAAGATCGTGTCCGTCCCCGCCGACTCCCAGAGCAAGGCGGACGTTGCCATCAACGAGGCCGAGCGCCTGATCAGCCAGGAGAAGATCGACATCATCAACGGCGTCTATTCCAGCGCACATGCCGTGCCGATGGCGGCCAAGGTCGAGCAGCAGAAGAAGATCCTCTGGATCACGACCGCGGTGTCGACCGCCGTGTTCAAGGACAAGAACCTGCAATATGTGTTTCGCGCGCAGATCCATTCCGACCAGTACGGCCAGGCGTTTGTCGGCTTCCTCGCCGAGCACGCCAAGGGCAAGCTGGGCATGGAGCCGAAAGAGGTCAAAGTCGCGCTGATCCACGAGGACGGGCCCTACGGCGTCGGCGTCGCCGCCGCTGACGAAGCCTATGCCAAGGAAGCCGGTCTTCAGATCGTGCTGAAGGAGGGCTATTCGGCATCGGCTCCCGATCTTTCGGTGCTCGTGACCAAGCTCAAGCGCGCCAAGGCCGACGTGATCTCGCATGCCGGATACAACCCCGACATCACCCTGCTGCTGCGGCAGGCGCGCGAGAGCGGGCTGCGCTTCAAGATGCTGTTTGGCAACGGCGCCGGCTACAGCCAGCTCGACAAGCTGCGGGCGACCTTCGGCACCGACATCGACAATTTCTGCAACATCGATCCGGTGCCGGCGCAGTTGCTCGATCCGTCGAAGCTTGCGCCCGGCTTGGGCGACCTGATCAAGACCATGGTCACGCGCTACCAGGCCAAGACCGGCGCGACCGACGTGCCGCCGCACTGCTCGATGGGGTTCAATCAGACCTGGGTCTTGCTCAACAACGTGTTGCCTGTCGCAAAGGAGAAGTACGGCAGCTTCGACCCGGAGGCCATCCGCAAGGCCGCGCTCGACGTCGACATCCCGCCCGGCGGCACCATCCAGGGCTATGGCGTGAAGTTCTTCCCGCCGGGCACGCCGCTCTCAGGCCAGAACGAGCGCTCGACGCCGGTGGTGATGCAGAACGCGGGCGAGCATATCTCCGTGGTGTGGCCGACGAACATTCGGACACAGGACCCGGTGTTTCCGCTGCCGAAGGGATCGACTTACGGAGCCTAGCTAACTGAAATCGGGCTGCCCGCGCAGCCACGACGCATCCTCTCTCCGCGTGAGAGAGGATGGTCACCGGCGGCAGGTGATTGGCGTGGTGCAGACAGCGATCGTTCGTCGCGTTGTAGCTGCCCCCCGATGCATCCAGAGATCACTATTTTCGCGTCTTGGTTGGATCTTCGGTCGCCGGGCAACTCAAGCTGGCTGCGACACCAGGTCTTTTTGAAACAAAAGCTTTCGAAAGTGTGATCTGGTTAACTAGCTCCGCGTCGTTTCGTACATACAAGCCTATCAGCCAATCGCTGACGGCTTTGGCACAACCGCCAAACCGGCTCGCATTTCGAATGCCGTCCAGCGCGGATCAGATATTCTCGGAACGCGAATTCCACCGATGGGGGTGACGATGCCCGCCATTTTCGAGCTGCTCTACAAGGAATTCTGCCGTGCCCGTCTTGCCGAGATGCGCAAGCAGCTTCTGCTCACGGAAAAACATCCCAAAGCCTTTCTGCCGGACGAGGATCCCGCCGATCCGGATGGGATGGACGAGCAACACCAGGCCGAATTGAAGCGCGGACGGGAATAATCGCGTCGCGGCAGCAGTATTTTGGAAAGGCCATCCGTTTTCAGGAGGCAACATTGAACAGACCCGAATTCTATGTTGCGTCGATTGCCTGCCTCTCCTGCCTGACCATCGTCGTGATGATGGCTGTCGGAGCCTGGTAGGTGGCAGGATCGGCAGCAGCGCGCGCGTCGGCGTCCTACAACACCACCCGCCGCCCCTCTTCCGCGGCCCAATAGCCGGCGTAGTTGACCTTGATCGTCTCGTAGGCCAGCGCGAGGTCCGACAGCGGTTGCCGTCCGGTCGCCGCACACTCCATGAAATCCTGGATCTCCTGGAGATAGCCGCGCGTCCATTCCTCTTCGAGGCAGACATATTGCCAGCCGGTTTTGCGGTCGACCTTCTCGGTGATGTAGACGGAGGCGAGTTTCTCCTCTGACGTCTGGTAGCTCATCAGATGATTGTTCGGCGTGATGTTGGCGAACAGCGAGCCGCCTGACGTGTAGGTCTCGATCAGATTGCGCACGCCGCCCATGATCATGTCGCCGGAGAACACGCTGGCCTTGGTGCCGTCGGAAAACGTCGCGGTCAGCGTGCCCCAATCCTCGACATCGACGGGATTGGCCTTGATGTAGGTGCGCTCCTCCGGCTTGAGGACGGCGGTGACGTTGCCGACATCGCCGGTGACGCTGGCGACATGGATTTTCTCCCCTCGCGCGCGCGCCTCGACCTGCTTGAGATGGAGCACCGCCGAGAGCGGATGACAGCCCATCCGGATCAGCGAGCCGCCGCCGGTCATCGCCCATTGCGCGGCATGCGCGGCGTGCGATCCGGAATGGCTCTCCTCGCCCTTCATGAACAGGATTTTGTCTTTTGTCGCTTTCAGGATCTCCGCGGTCTTGGTCACGGCAGGTGCGTAGATCCAGTCCTCGGCATACATGAAAAGTTTGCCGGTACGCTCGATCGCCGCGCGCGTCCGGTCCATCTCCTCGATCAGGCGCTCATACATCAGCGCCTTCGGCACGTGCTTGCCGATCGGCTGCTTGTCGCCCTCGCGGCCGAAATAGCCGGCAAAGGGCTTTTCGCAGATGACGTGCTTGCCGGCCTGCATGCCGGCGACGATCATCCCTGCGTGAAGATTGGGCGGCGTACAGATGTCGATGACGTCGAGATCGCGGTCCGCGATCAATCCCGCAAAGCTGCGATAGACGCGCGGAATGTTGTGGCGCGCGGCGAATTCGACCACGTGGTCGCCGCGCGCGGCAACCGCGGCGACCTCGACGTCCACGCCATAGACGCGCCGGAACGCATACATATGCAGTTCCGACACGAATCCGCAGCCGACAAGTCCGACCCTGATCCTGGCCATAACGCCCCCCTGATTGGGACGGCACTATAGCGCGAGGGCAGAGCTATTCCACCGAGACCCGCACCACGCCGGCGCTCATCATGCCGAGCGCACGGGCAGCAGGCACCGAGAGATCGACGATGCGGCCGCGGATGAAGGGTCCGCGATCATTGACGCGGCATTGAATCGTCCGCCCGCTATAGGAGACCTTGAGCATGCTGCCGAACGGGCGCGTCCGGTGCGCACAGGTCAACTCGCCGTTTTTCGCGGCTTTGCCGTATCCATAATATGAGGCAAGTCCGCTTTCGGCGTGGGCGACGGAAAATGCAGAAAGCGAGAAAGTGGTCAGACAAAACAAGAGTGTCGGTTGCGCTCGCACGGCACCGCTCCCGGTTAGCCCTGCCCCGCGTCGCAACGCTGTCCGGTTCCCGAAGGTTCCGGTAACATGCCGGGCAATGCCCGACATGGCCTTCACACATTGTTACCGTTTGTGAAGGTGCAGATGCGCTTCGAATCTCACCGGCGCGCAGCCGCGAACGCGGAATCAAACGCCGTGATCGTGCTCACGCATTTTGCTTGCATGAGCCTGATCGTGTGGCTCTCGCTCGATCTCCCGAACGCCGCTCAGGCTTCGGCCATCACCAATAGCGGCGGTAGTAGTGACGGTAATGGGGCCGGTAGTAGCCGTAGCGATAGCCGTAATACGGACGGTAGGGCCGATAGTACCTGGGATAGACCGGCCCATAGCCATAGCCGTAATAGGCGGGTGCGTAACCGTAGCCGTAACCCGGATAGCCGTAGCCATAATACGGCCCGCCGCCATAATAGCCGTAAGGCGCGCCGGCGATGGCGCTGCCGATGATGGCACCCGCTGCAAAACCGCCGAGGCCCCAGCCCCAGCCGCCGCCCCGCCAATGCACCTGCGTGACCTCATCGCCGGCTGCAGCCTTCATGGACGCAACATTGGTCGGCATCGGCGCTGCTGTCGCCTGCCCGACCTGACCGGTCATGACCCCGACCGTCAGCGAGCAGGCAATCGCCGTTTTCCAGATACTCATCGTCTTACTCCCTGTCTGACGTTTCGTTCGGTAAAGGATCGCATGCCATGATCTTGCATCCTTGCGTCAAGTCAAAGCCTCGAATTTCGCGTGCAGCGCACAAGACCGCCGTGCATGCTTCAAATATGACCGGCGGACGACCACGACGGATGGGCGCCGGCGCCGCGGCAAAGCGTTAAGCTTCCCATGCGTTCGCAACCAACAAGCACCTTCCCGATTTACTATTCGTGCCGTTACTATCGGTTCCAATGGTGCGCGGCCGGAAGGCATTTCGCGAAGGCCTCCTGGGTTGCGCCAGAATTTGGCTTGCGCCGGACGAGTGGGAGGATGACATGAGTGCCGCCGGAAATGAACCGCTTGCCCGCCAGGCTTTGGCGTTTGTCCTGGCCGGCGGTCGCGGCAGCCGGCTGCTGGAATTGACCGACCGGCGTGCCAAGCCCGCGGTCTATTTCGGCGGCAAATCCCGCATCATCGATTTCGCGCTGTCGAACGCGGTCAACTCCGGCATCCGCCGCATCGCTGTCGCCACCCAATACAAGGCGCACAGCCTGATCCGGCATCTCCAGATGGGCTGGAACTTCTTCCGCCCCGAACGCAACGAGAGCTTCGACATCCTGCCCGCGAGCCAGCGCGTTTCGGAGAGCATGTGGTATGTCGGCACGGCGGATGCGATCTACCAGAACATCGACATCATCGAGTCGCACAATGCCCGCTTCATCGTGGTGCTTGCCGGCGACCACATCTACAAGATGGACTACGAGGTGATGCTGCGCCAGCACGTCGACAGCGGCGCCGACGTCACCGTCGGCTGCCTCGAAATGCCGCGCGCGGAATGCTCGGGCTTCGGCATCATGCATATCGACGAGACCGGCTGGATCCAGCAGTTTCTGGAGAAGCCCAAGGATCCGCCGCCGATGCCGGGCAAGCCCGATGTCTCGCTCGCCAGCATGGGTATCTACGTGTTCGATGCGAAATTCCTGTTCGATCAGTTGAAGCGCGACGCCGAGGATACGAACTCCAGTCACGATTTCGGCAAGGACATCATCCCCTACATCGTCAAGAACGGCCGCGCCCTGGCGCACCAGTTCTCGACCTCCTGCGTTCGTTCCGGCGACGACCCCCGCTCCTATTGGCGCGACGTCGGCACGGTCGACGCCTATTGGGCCGCCAATATCGATTTGACCGACGTGGTGCCCGAGCTCGACCTGTTCGACCGCGCCTGGCCGATCTGGTCCTATGCGGAGATCACGCCACCCGCGAAATTCGTCCATGACGAGGAGAGCCGGCGCGGCCAGGCCGTGAGTTCGCTGGTGTCGGGCGGCTGCATCATCTCCGGCGCCTCGCTGCGCCGCTCGCTGCTGTTCACCGGCGTGCGCATCAACTCCTATGCCAATGTCGAGAACGCCGTGATCATGCCCTATGTCAATGTCGGGCGCGGCGCGCGGTTGAAGAACGTCGTGATCGACCGCGGCGTCGAGATCCCCGAAGGCCTCGTGGTCGGCGAGGATCCGGAACTCGACGCCAAGCGCTTCCGCACCACCGAGCAGGGCATCTCGCTGATCACCCAGGCGATGATCGACAGGCTCAATACATGACGCCTGTTCGCGTCCTCGCGGTCGCCTCTGAAGTCTATCCCATCGTCAAGACCGGCGGTCTCGCTGATGTCGCCGGTGCGCTGCCAGTTGCGCTGAAGGCGCATGGCGTCGAGATGCGCACGCTGATGCCGGGCTATCCTGATGTGATCCGGCGGCTTTCGGGTGCGGAGGAAGTCCGGCGCTGGCCGGATTATTTCGGCGGCCCAGGCCGCCTGCTTGCGGGCTCGCACGACGGGCTCGATCTGTTCGTGCTCGACGCGCCGCATCTCTATGCACGGCCCGGCAATCCTTACGTTACCGCCGAGGGCGTCGACTGGCCCGACAACGGCGTGCGTTTCGCGGCGCTGTCGCGCGTCGCGGCCGATATCGGCCACGGTCTCGTTCCAGCCTTCGTGCCCGACATCGTGCACGCCCATGACTGGCAGGCCGGACTCGCACCGGCCTATCTGCACTATGACGGCGGGCCGCGGCCGGGCACGGTGATGACCATTCACAACATGGCCTATCAGGGCAAGTTCGACCGCGCGCTGGCTGGCGCGATCGGCCTGCCGCACGATGCCTCGTTCGACGTCCACGGCCTCGAATATTTCGGCGGCATCAGCTTCCTGAAGGCCGGCCTGCAACTGGCCGATCGCATCACCACGGTGTCGCCGACCTACGCGCATGAAATCCAGAGCGACGAAGGCGGCATGGGGCTCGGCGGCCTGCTGCGCGAGCGCGCGAGCGTGCTGAGCGGCATCCTCAACGGCATCGACACCGACGTCTGGAATCCGCAAACCGACGCGCATATCGCCTATCGTTTCGGCGCGCAGGACCTCACGTTTCGAGCCGCGAATAAGGCGGTGCTCCAGCAGCAATTCAATCTCGATTCCTCGGACGAGGCGCCGCTGCTCGGCGTCATCAGCCGGCTGTCATGGCAGAAGGGGCTCGACCTGCTGCTCGAAGCGATCCCGACGATCCTGGAGCAGGGCATGCAGCTTGCGCTGCTCGGCAGCGGCGACCGCGATCTCCAGGATCGCTATCAGGCCGCCGCGCGCGCCAATCCCGGCCGCATCGGGGTCATGATCGGCTATGACGAGATTCTCGCGCATCTGATCCAGGCCGGCTCCGACGCGCTGCTCGTGCCCTCGCGGTTCGAGCCGTGCGGCCTCACCCAGCTCTGCGCGCTGCGCTACGGCGCCGTCCCCATCGTCTCCCGAGTCGGTGGGCTCGAGGACACCATCGTCGACATCGGCGAGACCGGTCGTGACCCCACCGGTTTCAAATTCGGTCCGGTGACCGCAGACGCTTTCGCCGGCACGCTGCGGAAAGCCAATGCCGCCTTCCACAACAAGGCGATTTGGCGGCGGCTGCAATTGAGCGGCCTTGCGGCCGACGTGTCCTGGCGCCACCGCGCCGGCGAGTACGCGGCGCTGTATCGCAGCCTGATGGCGTCGCGCGGCAGGTGAGATTGTCCCTCTCCCCTTGTGGGAGAGGGTGGCTCGCCGCATCGCGGCGAGACGGGTGAGGGGTATCTCCCCGCGAGTCCAACTCTCATTTGAGATAGCGGATAGATACCCCTCATCCGGCGCTTCGCGCCACCTTCTCCCACAAGGGGAGAAGGAAGAGATCATTCACCCAAACACGTACGACGCCATCGCGACGCTTGCGACCTCGTCGACGAAGACGCGCTTGCCGACGTCGCTGCCGGCGGCGCCTGCAGCGACCATCAACGGCAACAGATGGTCCTCGCGCGGATGGGCGAGACGTGCGCTCGGCGCATTCTCCCAATCGACCAGCATCGCGTTGCGGCGCGCCGCGTCGGGATTGCTGATCGCCTCGTTCAGATAGGCCTCGAAATCATACGAGACAGGCTTGGACTCCGCCCGGCCGAAACCGCGCATGTTGTGATAGGTGAGCCCGCTGCCGACGATCAGAATGCCTTCGTCGCGCAGCGATGCGATCGCCTGCCCGACCTTGATGTGCTCGGCGGCATCGTAGCTCGACTTCAGCGACAGCAGCACGATCGGCATGTCGGCATTCGGGTACATCAGGCCGAGCGGCACGAAGGTGCCGTGGTCAAAACCCTGGTTGGGGTCTTCCCGGCAATCGAGGCCGACGTGCTCGAGCAGCGCCCTCACCTCCGCGGCCAGCTCGGGCTGTCCCGGCGCCGCGTACTTGATGTGATAGGTATGCTCGGGGAAACCGTAATAGTCGTACACCATCGGCGGATGCGCCGAGGTCGACACGGTGAAGGCGTCGGCCTCCCAATGGCCGGTGATGACCAGCACCGCCTTCGGTCTTTCAGGGAGAAGCTGCGGCAGCCGGCCGAACTCCGCGGCGGTCTTGGCATATTGCACCCGCCGGTCCTCCATGAAGGGCCAGGGGCCGCCGCCATGGGACAAGAACAAGGTCGGAAATCGCGTCATGGTGCCGGCTCGCCTCGAAGACATCCGTGCGCGGATCAGACGCCCGCGCACTTCGCGGCGAGCATAGGCAAACCGGTATGGTTAGCAAGTCGTTAACGATTTACCGCCCACAATCTCGCCGTGGCCGCAGGAATCGGCCAGAAGACAAGCGGGACGTAGAATGAAGAAGTTTGCGCTGGGGGACGTCGTCAACTCTGACAAGGGCCGCCGCGGTGTCGTTCGCGCCGCCTACCGCTCGAAGGAAGGCCAGCAGTTCTATGCCGTCGAGAAGGACGGCGCGATGGACTATCTGGAAGAAGAGCGCCTGACCCCGGCGCCGCGCGTCGAACTCGCGGCCTAGCTCCAACTCACTTCCCGATGCCGCGCGCGAACCGGTCCAGACGCTCCGTCAAGGGGTCGTCGCCGCTCGCGGTGCGATCGTTTGCGATCAGCAGCAGATGGTCGCGGTCCGCAGCCGCATCCCAATGCGGCAGCTCCGCGCCGTTGGGATCGCCGTTCTTCGCGAAGTTGATCCAATAGGCCCGCATGCGGTTTGCGACCTCGCGATCCCGCCGCGAGAAGATGCCCGCGCCCGGCACGCCCTCCACGCCGAAGATGAACTGCAACTCGCGCCCGTGGCCCTCGTCGGGATTGCCGCGCCGGGCTTCCGGCACATAGGCGAAGCGGTAGCGGTAGGTCGGCGCGCCGGTTGCGGCATGAAGCCGGGCGAGCATCCGCACAGGCTCGGAAAAAACGTTGTCGGTGTAGAAGCTCGCCGCAACGTCGGACGGCCTCCTGGTGTCAGGATAGAGCTTGCGCAGCTGGTCAATGCTCTCGGTCGAAGATGACAGCGCCTCCTTGACCTCCAGCTCGCTGTCGAAGCGGGTCTCGTCGTCATTCGAGCCGATGATCAGGGGAATGCGGCTTTCATGCCCGGCGGCAAATCCCGCGGCGATGTCTTCCGTCACCAGCTTTCCGTCCATCGCCGGCACGAAACTGCGCGACGATTTTTCCAGCAGCTTTCTTTCGGCGGCAAGCAGACGCGCCGGTTCGATGGCGCGCAAATCTGCCGTCTTCCCAATCGCGGCGACAAACTGCTGGCCTGCGGCCTTGGCTTCCTGCGACGACGGCAGGCGCGCGCGGCCGGGCAGCGATTGCAGAATTGCCTTCTGAAAGAGGTCGCGCGATTGGGCGCACAGCATCAGCAGCGCGATCGATGTCGCGCCGGCCCCGTTGCCGAACAGCGTCACGTTGCTCGCATCGCCGCCGAAGGCCGCGACGTTGTCGTGCACCCAGCGCAGCGCCGTGACCAGGTCCATCAGGCCGAAATTGCCGGAGCCATCGTCCAGCAGCGCGGGATGCGCGAGCCAGCCGAGCGCGCCGAGCCGATAGTTCACGGTCACGACGATGAGGCCCGCTTGCGCAAGCCTCGAGCCGTCGAACAACGGGTCGTTGGCCGTGCCACGGACGAAGCCGCCACCATGGACGAAGACCATCACCGGAAGCGGCCCGTCGACGCCGAAGGGACGAAACACGTTGAGCGTGAGGCAATCCTCGCGCGCGGCCGGCAGCGATGGCTGGAGGCAAGGCGCGCCGTAGTCGTAAGCCATGCTCATCTCCGAACTCTCGGGCAGGGCCTGCGGCGCACGCCAGCGCAGGCTGCCGACCGGGGGCGCGGCATAAGCGAGCCCCTTGAAGGAGGCCACCTCGCCCTGGACCGCGCCGAGCATCTGGCCTTCGCGCGTCAATGCAAATGGAAATTGGCCGACCGCCTGGGCGGCGGCGGAGCCGGTGCAGAGCAATGCAAGAGCTGCAATGAGCGCAAGCGGGGATCGCATCTTCTAGGGATCTCGATGCGCGGAAATGATCTCCCCGACAGGTTACGTCTGCGACGCGCGAAGAGGCAAGCGCTGTCGTGAACGCTAGCTCCCCTTCGCAATGATCTCCGCGAGCGCACGCCGCGCGATGATGCCGAGCTCGCCGAGCGTGGAGTGGCCGGACTGCGCCGCCTCGATCAGGCGTTCGGCGATGAACCTGCGGCTGTCGTGGTCGCCGCCATGCGGCAATTGACGGCACGTCTCCTCCAGGACGACGTCCATGTTGGCTTTGGTTCGCTCACTCAACTCTGTCATGACGCCCGGTCGGTCGCTACGCGTGGCTAGTAATCGCAAGCATACACAGGCGGATCGTCCATGATTAGCCCGGGCAATCACGGCCATTGTGCATCGCGATGCGTGCTTTCAAACCGCGTTCGCGCCGCCACGATGATGCCGCAAACGGACTACCGAAGATTGCACCTGCTCTAATGACAAGCCGAGCCTGCGGGACTAGCCTGCCGGCTAAACAAAAGGCACGGGAGGAATGCCATGCCTGACGCAATGGTCGCCGCACGTGAGTCCAAGGCGGCGAGTGGAACCGTCCAGCAGGTCGATGTTGCCGTGGTCGGCGCGGGATTTGCCGGCCTCTATCTTCTCCATCGCCTGCGCAAGGCCGGCCTCTCCGCCGTCGGTCTCGAAGAGGCCGGCGATGTCGGCGGCACCTGGTACTGGAACCGTTATCCCGGCGCGCGCTGCGATATCCAGACCATCGACTACAGCTACACGTTCGATCCGGAGCTCGACACGCTCTGGACCTGGTCGGAGAAATACGCGACGCAACCGGAGATCCTGCGCTATCTCGGCTTCGTCGCCGATCGCTATGATCTGCGCCGCGACATCCGCTTCAGGACCAAGGTCACCGAGGCCCGATGGGACGAGCAGGCCGAGCGCTGGCAGCTCAGCACCGACAACGGCGCGCCGGTCTCCTGCCGCCATTACATCATGGCCACCGGCTGTCTCTCGGCGCCAAAGCCGCCGGAGATCGACGGCGTCAAGGATTTCAAGGGCGCGATCTATTTCACCGGACGCTGGCCGCATGACGGCGTCAATCTCGCAGGCAAACGCGTCGCCGTGATCGGCACCGGTTCGTCGGGCATTCAATCGATCCCCCTGATCGCCGAGCAGGCCGCACATCTGACGGTGTTCCAGCGCACGCCGAATTTCGCGCTGCCCGCGCATAACGGCCCGTCGCCTGCGGATCGCAGGGACCTGTTCCAGAGCGACCGCGCCGCCTATCGCGAGCAGGCGCGCCAGTCGATGACCGGCGTGCCCTATCCGCAGCAAACCGTCGTGAGCTGGCAGCTCAGCGATGCCGAGCGTCGTGAGCGGTTCGAACGCGCCTGGGCGGCGGGCGACCTCGTCCACATCCTGACGCAGCTCTGGGCCGACCAGGGCGTCGATGCCGGCGGCAACAAGATCGTCCAGGACCTGATCCGCGAAAAGATCTCGGCGGCGGTGAAGGATCCTGAGACGGCGGCCGCGCTGATGCCGCACGACCATCCGTTCGGCGCCAAGCGTCCCTGCCTCGATACCAACTATTACGCGACCTACAACCGGCCGAACGTCACGCTGGTCAATCTGCGCCAGGAGCCGATCAAGGCGATCACCGCGGGTGGCATCACCACGGGCAAGCGAAACGTCGATGTCGACGTCATCGTGTTCGCGACCGGCTTCGACGCCATGACCGGCGCGATCCGCGCCGTGCATCCGATCACGGGGCGCGGCGGCAAGTCGCTCACCGACGTCTGGGCGCAGGGGCCGCAGAGCTATCTCGGTCTCACGGTCGAGGGCTTCCCGAACTTCTTCATGATCACGGGGCCCGGCAGCCCGTCGGTGCTGTCGAACATGGCGGTCTCGATCGAGCAGCATGTCGACTGGGTCGTCGACCGCATCAAAGCCTTGCGCGATGCCGGCTTCACCACGATCGAGCCGACCGAGACGGCGCAGGCCGGCTGGGGCAGGCACATGGCGGACTGCTCGATGCTGACGCTGCATCGGCTCGCCAACACCTGGTACACGGGCGCCAACGTGCCCGGCAAGGTGCAGGGCCTGATGCCCTATACCGGCGGCGTCGGTCCCTATCGCAGCATCTGCGACGAGGTCACCAGCCGCGGCATGCTCGGCTTCAGGCTCACCGGCCCAAACGTCGCCACACAATGCAATGACGGCGAGGTGGTGCGGCTGCAGCCGGACGTACGGCTGGTGCTGAACCTGCTGGCGTCGCTGAACCTGCCGCCGATCGAGTCGATGGGTGCGGCCGGCGCGCGCGCCTTCGTGGGCGAGTTCAACAAGGCCCGCCCTGCGGGACGGTTGATCGGCGAGATCGTCGACGGCACCCTGCCCGGCGCCGACGGCCCGCTGCCTTATCGTGTCTACAAGCCGGCGACGCCGGGACCGCATCAGGTCGTGGTCTATTTCCACGGCGGCGGCTGGGTGCTCGGCGACGAGCAGTCGGACGAGCCGTTCTGCCGCGACATGGTGCGGCGGACCGGCATGACCTTCGTCAGCGTCGGCTATCGCCACGCGCCGGAGCATCGCTTCCCTGCCGCGGCCGAGGACGGCTATGCGGCGACGCGCTGGATCTCGGAGCATCTGGCCGAGCTCGGCGGCATCCAGGGCCCTGTGCTGGTCGCGGGCTGGAGCGCCGGCGGCAACATCGCCGCCGTCACTTGCCAGCTCGCGCGCGACCGCGGCGGGCCGGAGATATCGGGCCAGCTGCTGGTGTGCCCGGTCACCGACTGCAGCTTCGATCGCCCGTCCTACAACGACAACGCGGTCAGCTACTTCCTGACGCGCTCGCTGATGTACTGGTTCTGGGACCTCTACTGCTCGCCCGATGACCGCACCGATCCGCGCGTCTCGCCGCTGCGCGGCAAGGTCGAAAGGTTACCGCCGGCCTTCGTGGTCACCTGCGAGTTCGATCCGCTGCGCGACGAGGGCATCGCCTATGCCGAGGCGATGGCCGCCGCCGGCGTCCCGGTCGAGCAACTCAAAGCGCACGGCCATTTCCACTCGTCCTTTACGATGGTCGATGTGGTGATCACGGGCGTCCAGGGCCGGACGCAGATGGCCGAAGCGCTGCGGCGCTTTGCAGGGCTGCCGCCGGAGGTCAGCCGCGGCGACGAGACCGGCCACGGCCATGCGAGCCCAGGGCACAAGATCGCGGCGGCCGCGAGTTGAGTTGCCATCGGCCGGGAACTTTTTCCCGGCCGGCGCGTTCTCACGACCTGGCATTGAGATGCAGATGGGTCATGGGCCCTGGCACGCCGGCTTTGCGTGCCGGGGTCCTTTTTGCGTGAGGCAGGGACAATGGGGGACGCATCATCTTCGGCTTCAAAGGTCGATTTCAGCGCGCTCGCCGTACTGCAAAAATGGCCGTCACTCGGAAATCAGCGCCGGCCGGACCGCGAGCCGTATCAGGTGAGCGAAGGCACGCTCGACGCCTGCATCTCGGAGTTCATGGCAAAGCCCGCGCCGACCAGGCATCTCTATGAGATCCGCACGGCGGCGCAGCCGCCGCTGGTCACGGACGTTCTCTCGCCCGAGCATGTCATCGAGCTGTCGCGGTTGAGGGAATTTCTCTGACTGTATGCGAACACCGCCGCCTCACGCGTACGACCCTCTCGTCTGCTTCTTGCGATCGGGCAGGAACCTTCTTCCGGTTTTTCCCGTTAGCGGAGATCGGAAAGCCAAGACGTGAGTATCTCAGATGCTTGAAGCTGGCGTGCCATCCCCGGTCGTGCCCTATGGCGCCGACCAGACCCTGTTCGTGGTGATCGATCGCCTCGACGAGGCAACCGAAATTCGTGTCGAGCGAAGCGATCTCGACACGACGATCAACGATCTCGTCGCCGGTTGCTTCAGCGATCCCATCAAGGTGATCTCGTTCAACACGCTCGAGCACTGGATGAAGGACATCTCGACCGATGTCGCGGGCGAGATCCAGTCGCGCTGCGACATCGACGGGGTGACGCTGCCCGACTATCTCAGCGATTTCGTCGAGAGCCATAGCTGAGCGCGCATCGCCTTCGCGAGACCCTTCAAACCGGAGGCAACAAAAAAGCGCCGCTGCCGCGGCGCTTTTCCTTTGGCATGCTCCTAGTGATGCCAAAAGATCGCCAGCAGCAGGATGATCGGCAGCGGCACGCCCAGCAACCAGAGCAAGGCACCTCGTCCAAAGCCCATGACTTCCTCCTCCACGTTCATGACTGACATGACGCCGGAGACGACAAGAAGTTCCGCGCCTTTCGGCGAGGGCAAATGCGCTCAATGCATGGTTTTACGGAAGTTAGGCGCGTCGCCGGGCGGCGATGACCTCGATCTCGCGGCGGCGTTCGCCGGCGAAGGTCAGGAGCTTTTCGATCGTCAGCGTATCCGTGATCCGTTTGGCAAGTCGCTCGGCACGCGCTGCCTGATCTTCGAGATGCTGGATCGTGTTCAAGCGCCGTCTCCCCCAAAGCCCCGGATTGCCGGGCGCCCATGGTGCGGGAGAGCCGCTAACAGTCGGTTAAGCGCGACACCGCCGGTGTCGATCAACCGCGCCTTACTGCACGACGTCGAGCCGGACGTTGGCGATGCCCTTATCGACCATGCCGAGCGCCTCGGCCGCGGACGGCGAGATGTCGACCACGCGTCCGCGGACGAAGGGCCCGCGATCGTTGACCCTGACGGTCACGAAGCGGCCGGAGGAGACATCGGTGACGCGCAGCCTGGTGCCGAACGGCAATGTGGGGTGAGCCGCGGTCATCTCGTTCTTGTCGAACTTCTCGCCGCTCGCGGTCTCGGTGTCCGAATAGAAGCTGGCCACGCCATGCGAGGCGGTCGGCTTCGCGTCGACCGTATCTGTGTGGACGTGCGGCCGGCTGATCGGCCGCGGATGCAGCGCCGCCACGCGATGCGGGCGCTCGACCGATGCCTGCCGGCTGGTGGTGGCAAGATCGGCCCTCTGGCGGCCGACCGGCGATTGCGCGCATGCCGCGAGCGATGCGGCACCGATGACGGCAAGCAGCAACCGCGTCGAGGTTGCCGCCGAAGGCAGGGTCGTTTCGGCACTTGCAAAGCGAGACATGATGCGCCCTCCGAACACGCCCAAGTTTCGGTGGGCAATCAGGGCGGAACCTTGTCTGAACGAAAGCGGCCTTGCGGCCAGCATCGTTTGGCGGCGGCTGTGATGAATCCACCACAGTCACCTGTCCTGAATCGATACAGATCAGCGGTAAATCACTCCGATACGACGCGCCAGACGATCGGCCGGCCGTGGCCCCCGGGCCTCAGTATTTCGGCTCGTACATCTGCGACTGGACCAGGCCTTTCACGTCGTTGGGCGCGGGTCCGTCGGCGAGCCCTCGCTGGTAGGCGACATCGGCGACAGCAACCGCAATGCGGGCCGAGACTTCGCGGATGCGCGGCAGCGCCGGGTAGAGGCTGCCCTGATCGAGATCCTCCTTGCCGACGCAATCGGCGAGCGTATGAGCCGCCGCCATGAACATCTCGTCGGTCACGAGCCGCGAGCGGCTGGCGATGACGCCGAGCCCCACGCCGGGGAAGATGTAGGAGTTGTTGCCCTGGCGCGGCACGAAGGTGCGGCCGTTGAGCTTGACCGGATCATAGGGGCTGCCACAGGCGAACAGCGCGCGTCCCCCGGTATAGCGATAGGCATCTTCCGCCGAGCACTCCGCCTTCGAGGTCGGGTTGGACAGCGCGAACACGATCGGCTGCTCGTTGAGCTCCGCCATCGCCTTGAGCACGTCGGGCGTGAAGGCGCCGCCGACCGCGGCGACGCCGATGATCGCCGTCGGCTTCAGCGTCTTGATCGCGGTGAGGAAGTCGGAGATCGGCGCCTGGTCGGTATGGGCATAGCGGAGCTTGTGGCCGTGCAGGCCGTCGCGGCCGCTGACGACGAGACCGCGGGAGTCGACCAGCCAGTTGCGCCGGAGCGCATCGGCCTCGGTTGCCCCCTCCGCCATCATCGCGGAGACGACGAGATCGGCGATGCCGGTTGCCGCCTCGCCGGCGCCCAGGAACAGGATGCGCTGATCCCTGAGCTTGCCGCCGCTCACCTTGAGCGCCGAGAACAGGCCGGCGAGCGCGACCGCCGCGGTGCCCTGGATGTCGTCGTTGAAGACGCAGGCGTCGTCCCGATATTTGTGCAGCAGCTTGAACGCGGCATGGTTGGCGAAATCCTCGAACTGGATCAGCACGCCCGGAAACGTCTTTCGCGCGGCGGTCATGAACTCGTCGACGAAGCTGTCATAGGCCTCGCCGGAGAGTCGCCGCTCGCGCAGACCCAGATAGTAGGGATCGCCCAGCAGCTCCTCGTTGTTGGTGCCGACGTCGAGCACGATGGGCAGGCATTGCTCGGGATGCACGCCGGCGCAGGCCGAATAGAGCGAGAGCTTTCCGACCGGAATGCCCATGCCATTGGCGCCGAGATCGCCGAGCCCCAGGATACGCTCGCCGTCGGTGACGACGATCAGCTTGGCCGGATAGGGCCAGTTCTTCAGGATCTCGGCGATCTGGCCGCGATCGCGCGAGGAGATGAACATGCCGCGCGGGCGCTGGAAGATCAGGCCGTATTTCTGGCAGGCGAGCCCGACTGTCGGCGTGTAGATGATCGGCTGGATCTCGTCGATATTGTCGACGACGACGCGGAAGAACAGCGCTTCGTTGCGGTCATGCAGCGCGTTCAGCGCGACATATTTTTCCAGATCGGTCGGCAGCGTACGCAGATTGGTCAGCACGCGCTCGACCTGCGTCTCGATCGTCAGCACGCAAGGCGGCAGCAGGCCGCGCAGCCCGAGCGCAGCGCGCTCCGCCTCCGTGAAGGCCGTGCCCTTGTTGAGCAGGGGATCGCGCAGCAGCGTCATGCCTTGCGCGGAATCGGATGAGGTCGAATGGGCGCCGACCCGAGCAGCTTTATTCACGAATTCCCCCAGGGAGTTTCTTATTGAAGGGCAAACATTGTCGGCCAGCGCTCAGGCGAGATCAAGCACCGAGCGACACGGGCACCGATTGTGATCTCGCACCGCAGCGAGATTTTCTCGATCGATCGGCGGTTGCGCGCGACCAAAAGTTGACGCAGCAACGCACTCACCCTCATGGGGAGGAGCGCGGAACGCGCGTCTGCGGACGATGATCCGCATCGATGCGGCGGCATCGGCACTGGGCTCCCTCTCCCCGGGTGCTTGCGGGAGAGGCGGAGCAAGGCCGCGGACAATCTTCGTCAAAGGCGTTCGCGGTGACCTTGCCGACACGGCCTGCGTCCGCTCCCGACATTCCAACGGAGGCCGAGCGGCAATCGCCCGCAGCCCTCGGCGCCTTTCAAATGGCCGGGATCGAGAGATGGTGGCCCGCCGTGAAGGTTGCGGACATCAGGCCGGAATGGCTGCAGGCACCGTCGAGGCAAGCGGTGAGTTGACCGAGCCGCTATCCGGCGGCGCGCCGCGGCGTGAGATTTCCGGCATGATCCGCCGGTGGCGCAACGTGCATCAAGATGGTCTGGGTGGCGGATGCGACCTCGATACCGTTCTGCTGGAAGCGCTGCTTCATGCGCCGGTTGAATTCGCGCTGGACCGGCCAGCGGCCGGCCTCGGTGCAGCGGATCTGGCCGACGATCGACACCATCGCGCCATCGACCTTGTCGATGCCCCAGAGCTCGAGGTCGCCGCGGATCAGCGGGCGGAATTCCGTCTCGCGGCGCATCTCCTCGACGATCTCCTTGAGGATCTGGCCAGCGCGGTCGGTGTCCTCCTTGTAGGCGACGTTGACGCTGACGGAGGCGTTGCCGGCGCCGCGGCTGGCATTGGTGATGGTCGTCACCGCGCTGAACGGCACGATGTGCACCGCCCCGTCGCCGGCGCGAAGGCGGATGGTGCGGATCGAGACGTTCTCGACCACGCCCGACAGTCCCGACACGCTGACGGTGTCGCCGACCTGCACCGTGTTCTCCAGCAGCAGGAACAGGCCGGTGATGAGATCCTGCACCAGCTTCTGCGAGCCGAAGCCGATGGCGATGCCGACGATGCCGGCGCCCGCGAGCAGCGGCGCGACATTGACCCCGATTTCGCTGAGCGCGGTGAGGCCGACGACGGTGGCGATCAGGCACAGCAGCGCCGTGCGCAGCATCGGCTGGAAGGTACGCAGGCGCGCCGCACGGGCATAGTGTCCGTCGCGCGACAGCGTGTTGATCTGCCGGTCCAGCAGCGCATTGCTGGCCTCCCAGATCGCCGCAGCGATGAATACGGCAACGCCGATCGTCGCCACCGCCGAGAGCAGCCGGCTGCCGATCTGGCCGCCATAGAACCAGACGATGGCATCGACGCCCCAGACCTCGAGCACGGCGACAAAGCCGATCAAGGCAATCACGCTGGAAACGATCTTGCGCAGCAGCGGCAGATAGCGGTTGGCGCGGACCTCGAGCCCCGGAAAGCGCTGCAGGATTTCCGGCTGGATACGGAAGCCCCGGTCGATCAGGCCCAGCGTCACCATGATGGCGACCCGCGTGATCAGCACCACCGCGATGGTGCCGACGAAATATTGCAGCAGCAGCGAATAACCGTTGCGGATGTTGAGCGCCCAGACCGCCCACATCGCCAGATCGAGTGCGATGGCGAGATAATGCCAGCCGCCGGCAATGCGGTTGCGCAGGCGCGCCGCGATCCCCTGCCTGTCCGCCGGCGCGCGGATGGCATCGGCGACCTGGCGGCGGCATTGCAGGATGATGACGACGACGAAGAGATGCACGACTAGCATCACCATGCGAATGAGCGCGGCGTAACCGGCGCGGTGCAGACCGAGCAGAAGCGCCACATTGGCGAACGCGATACCGGTCACGGCAACGCCGACGATGCGACGCGCCCATATCTCGACATAGGCCGCGGTCTCGGCGCGCACCGGAAACAGGCCGAATGGCCCCGCCAGCGCGCGGACGACGCAGATGAGCCCGCGCGAGAACGCGTAGGCGTTGACGACGGCAAGGATCACGAGGCGCACGGTCGCGGGCTCGCCGATTTCCGTTCCGAGCAGCGCAGTCGCCAAGCTGACGAAGACGACCACCGGGAGCAGTTCGAGCAGCAGCCGTCCCAGCACGAAGGGCAGCCGCAGCAACGTCTGCCAGACGCGGGCGAGGCTGTGCCGGCGCTTGTGCAATTCAGGCGCGGGCGTGACATCGGCGACCGATGACGGTGGATCGGCAATGGGCAGTGCCTGCATCGGCAGCCGCGCGGCTTGCGGCGCGCGCCCTTCCAGGAACGCGACCGGACGCCGGATCAGGCGGACGCCAACCCACTCGGCCGCGAGCGCACAGCCGAACACCAGCGCCAGCTTCCAGGCGATCTCGATCAGGAGATTGTAGGCGTCGGGGTCATTCGCGGTCCGCACGATCCAGTAGTAGAACGCCGGAAAATGCGTGAGCGTCCGCGCCATCCCGGCAACATCGCGCGAGATCTCGCCGATCTCCTCGGACACCGTGAGCAGAAGCTGCGCGCCGAGGCCGTCGGCCGATAGCGGGATCGGCGATTTCTGCTCGGGCGCGGGTGCCGGCTGCGGACCGGACGCATTCGCGATCGCGCGCAGGGTGTCGATCATCTGCGTGCGCTTCTTGTCGTCCTGGAGCGTTTCCAGCGCCCGCCTGGCGTCGTCTGGCGACAGCGCGGCCGCAGGATTGGCGGCCGGCATGGCCGGCCTGACCGGCTCGGCGCGAGCCGCGGCGAGAGACGAGACGGCGAGAAAGAAGGCGGCGAGCAGCGCAGAGGCAAGCTTGTTCGACACGCGGATTCCCCAGGATAAATGAAATGCGCCGGCGGAATCGTGACCGCGCGAAGCACTGCGTCATGTCGGATCGTGGCTATTCGCCCCGTCCCTGTGTCGGAAGTTTGCCAATCAGGCGACATTCTCTTGGCATTTCCGCCAACGCAGACCGGAGGGAACCGTGTGGTCGATGTCGCAAAAGCATGCGACGTTGCTGATCGGAAATCGGGGGGCCCGCCCAACAACCGCGCCACGCTGCACGAGAAGCAGCCGGTCTATTGGCAATGGCTCGGCGATCTCTTCGGCGTGGAGAAGAAAGCATAGTCAACGCGATGGGTTCAAAAACGCACAGCGCCGGGCAGGTAGGGGCTTTGCCTCACTGATGCAGCCCTCTAGACCTTTACCCGGCGTGCCGTTCGCGGTTTCCGCCGCTATGCGATAGACCGAACGAGCTCCGTCGCACTTAACGCGGCTGGATTTGCGGAGGTGGAGTCATAGACCTCCCCTTGCTCATGAGGTGGACGTTGCGCGTCGCTTGTCTGCGACCATCGTGATGCTCCTCCCGTGACATAAAACTGTCAAGCGGGATCAACGGCCTGCGGATCACATTTGCACGCCTGTTCCGCGGCAGACTGACCGAGTGAGAGCGCGGAATAAATCCCTTCTCGCAGCGTTTGTACGAGAGATCATACTCGTCGCATCGCCCCATCCCTTTTTCAGAAAGCCAGAGATGAAAGCATTATCCTGCATCGCCGTTCTCGCGACCCTCGTCACCGGATCCGCTTTCGCGCAGACCCCGCCGCAGACCTCGACCAGAAAGGTCGACGGCACCGACAACGTCTACATCTTCCGCTATGGCGGCCATCAGTCGATGTTCGTGGTGACGCCGAAGGGCGTGATCGCGACCGATCCGATCTCCTACTTGCGTCCCGCCAAACCCTATATCGACGCGATCAGGGCCGTCACCGACAAGCCGATCAAATACGTCATCTACAGCCACCACCATTACGATCACATCGCCGGCGGCCAGCCCTTCAAGGACCTTGGCGCCACCTTCATCGCGCATCGCCGCACCCGGGAGCGGCTGCTCGAGCTCAAGAAGCAGAACGCGCTCCTGGCCGACATCGTGATGCCGGACCAGGTGGTCGACGACATCAAGACGATCACGCTCGGCGGCACCACGCTGGAGCTCGACTATGTCGGCCGCAACCATTCCGACAATTCGCTGGTGATGCGGCTGCCGAAGGAGAAGCTGGTCTTCGTCGTCGACTTCGCGCCGATCGAAAGCGTCCAGTTCCGCAACATCCCCGACAACGCCTCGCCGCTGGAATATATCGCCTCGCTGAAGAAGCTGGCCTCGCTGGATTGGGAACGCATGATCCCCGGCCACCCCAATGCCGGCGGCCGGCTCGGCACCAAGAAGGATGTCGCGGACGACATCGCCTACATGGAGGATCTCTCGGCCGAGGTGAAGAAGGCGGCCGACGCCGGCAAATGCTTCGACACCGCGATGAAGGAGGTGAAGCTGCCTAAATACGAGAAGTGGGCGAATTACGAGGCCGGCCTGCCGGCCAATGTCGAGCGGTTCTGCTATTGGTGGGGCCGGGGGTATTGATTATCCTCCCTCTCCCCGTTCTTGCGGGGAGAGGGTCAGGGTGTGGGGCTGCTTCCACAAAAATGGTGAGAGCTGCCTTGGCGCAGAGCCCCCACCACAAGGATGACGATGATGGCACTATGCCAGTGTTTTGCCCGACGGGTCAACGAAAATTCTTAAAATCCGAACGATGACGCCAGGCTGTTGATTCCGCTGTCGCCGGCTACTGTGCATGGGGTTGTTTCGCGCCCTTTCATTTCGCCCGCTTCTTGTTCCCCTTCGCTTCCCGCTCCAACGCCTCGCGCACGTTGTCGAACTCCGCCAGCGAAGCCTTGTCTGCACGGGGAAAGCGCAAGTCCAGCTTTTCCAGCTCCGCGACGATGACCGAGCCGATCACGACGCGGGCGAACCATTTGTGGTCGGCGGGCACGACGTACCAGGGCGCATGAGCCGTTGCCGTGTGCCGGACGATGTCCTGGTAGACCGCCTGGTAGCGCGGCCACAGCGCGCGCTCCTTGATGTCGCCCATCGAGAACTTCCACTGCTTGGCCGGCTCCTCGAGCCGGTCGAGAAAGCGTTTGCGCTGTTCTTCCTTCGAGAGATTGAGGAAGAATTTCAGCACCACGGTGCCGTTGCGGGAGAGATAGCGCTCGAAGGCGGAGATGTCCTCGAACCGCTCCTTCCAGATATTCTTGGTAACGAGCCTCGAGGGCAACTTCTCCTTCGCGAGGATATCCGGGTGCACGCGCGCCACCAGGCACTCCTCGTAATGGGAACGGTTGAAGATGCCGATCCTGCCCCGCTCTGGCAGCGCAATCACATGGCGCCAGAGAAAATCATGGTCGAGCTCCTTGCTGCTCGGCGCCTTGAAGGCGTGGACGTCGCAGCCCTGCGGATTGATGCCCTCGAAGATCGCCTTGATCGCGCTGTCCTTGCCGCCGGCGTCCATGGCCTGGAACACGATCAGCACCGACCAGCGGTCCTGGGCGTAAAGCTTCTCCTGAAACTCGATCAGCCGCTTCTTGTTGGCGTCGAGAATGTCTTGCGCCGCGTCCTTGTCCAGATCGCCCCTATCGTTGGTCTTGTAGTCCTTCAGGTGGAACTTGCCGGACCCGTCGTGGCGGAATGGCGTGATGTAACGGTCAAGTTCCTGGGCGAGCGATTTGGACGGCTTTTTGTTCATGAGCGCGGGGCACCTTGCGTTGCGACTTCAATCGGTCGAGTACGCTACCAAGGATGCCCTTGGGAAGGAATATGATGAAAAGCACCAGCAGCACGCCGTAGACGAGATTGTCCCAGCCGACCGCCTTGGTGCCGAAGCCGATGCGCAAGGTTTCCGCAAGCAGGATGGTGATGACGGCACCGACGGTCGGACCCAGCGAGACGAACAGGCCGCCGACGATGGCCGCAAATACCATCTGAAGCGACACTGCGATGCCGCTGACCGTGTCGGGCGTGATGAACATCTGGTACTGGCAATAGATCGCGCCGGCCAGCGCCGTCATCAGGGCGCTGATCAGCGTGATCTTGAGCTTCTCCGCGGTGACGTCGACGCCGGCCGCGGCCGCGGCATCCTCGTCCTCCGAGATCGCCTCGAGCGCGTAGCGGCTCATGCTGCGATCGACCAGGTGCCAGACGACGATTCCGCCGAGCCAGACCGCAAGCGCGATCAGGTACCACGTGGTCTTGTCGTCGAATTGCAGCGCCAGCAGCTTGTTGCCGGCCGCACGGTTCGGCGTGTAGCCGAGCGAGCCGCCGGTATAGTCGCGCGTCGCCGTGATGACCTGGAGCACGATGCCCGACAGCGCCAGCGTCACCAGCACGAAATAATGCCCGGTGATACGAAAGCGGAAACAGGGATAACCGACGATCAGCGCCAGCGCGCCGGCCGCGACCATGCCGATGGGGATGCCGATCCAGGGCGAGAGGCCGAGATGGTTCCAGAGCAACGCGGTGACATAGGCACCGATGCCCATGAAGCCGCCATGGCCGAGCGAGACCAGGCCGAACCGCCCCATCATCGACCACGACGTATAGGCGAACGACCAGATCAGGATCAGCACCAGAATGTGCAGATGGTAGGGATCGCGATAAACGAAGGGCAGCGCGACCAGCGCCGCCAGACCGATCCCCCAAGCCGCAAGCCTGCCTTGCCCCGTCATCGACGCCTCGCGAGCAGGCCCGCGGGCCGGATGAACATCATGACGATGAAGAACGCGAAAGCGAGCACGTAGCCCCATTCCAGGTCGGAGAACAGGCCGCCGAGCGAGATGATCTCGGCGAACACGAAGGCGGCGATGAAGCCGCCGATGAAATTGCCGAGGCCCCCGAGCACGCAGATCAGGAACGTGATCGGCCCGAAGGAAAGGCCGACGAAGGGATGCACGTCATATTGCAGCACCAGCAGGCATGCGGCGAGCCCGGCCAACCCGCCGCCGATGGCCGACGTGATGAGATAGATGCGTTTGGTGTCGACGCCCATCAGCGCCATGATCTGGCGGTCCTGCGAGATGGCGCGGATCGCGGTGCCGGTGAAGGTGCGCGTCATGAACAGATAGACCGCGACCATGCCGACCAGCGCCGCCAGGAACGACAGAAGTCGTGCGTAGCTGAAATTCATGTCGCCGAAGGCGAGCACCGGCAGGCGGATGCCCAGGTTGCGGAAGTCGATGCCGAAGGCGACGGTGGCAAAGCTCTGCAGCACGAACAGCACTCCGCCGGTCGCGAGCAACTGGTTGATCGGCGGCGCGGTGAGCAGCGGCGCGATCACGAGGTAATGCAGGAGAGCACCAAGCATCGCGACCAGCAGGATGGTCAGCGGTGCCGCGATGAAATAGCTGATGCCGTAATACTGGACCATGAAATACATGGCATACATGCCGATCATCACCAGCTCGGCGTAGCAGATCCAGGTCACGTCGATGACGCCGAAGATCAGGTTGAGCCCGAGCGCGAGCAGCGCCAGCACGCCGCCGAGCAGGATGCCGTTGATGACGGCCTCCAGCAGGTAGATGTCGAAAATATCCAGGAACGCCTGCATGGCCCCTCACACCCCGAGATACGCTTCCTTGACCGTGTCGCTCGCCAGCATCTCGGCCGCGGTGCCCGACGCGCGGATCGTGCCGGCCTCGATCAGATAGGCACGATCGACCACCTTCAGCACCTGTTGCACGTTCTGCTCGACGATCAGCACCGTCAGCCCGCTGGCACGTATTCGCTTCACCAGCTCGAACACCTGCTGCACCACGACCGGCGCCAGTCCCGCCGAGGGCTCGTCGAGCAGCAGGAGCTTTGGGTTCGACATCAGCGCGCGGCCGATCGCGCACATCTGTTGCTCGCCGCCGGACATCGTGCCGGCCATCTGATGGCGGCGCTCCTTCAGGCGCGGGAACAGGTCGAACACGACCTCGAGCCGCTCGGCATAGCGACCGCGCGCTTCCTTCATGAAGGCGCCCATCTTCAGATTGTCGTCGACAGACAGCTGCGGAAACAGCCGCCGGTTCTCCGGCACATGCGCGATCCCGAGGCTGACGATCTTGTGCGGCGGAGTAGCCAGAACGTCGATGCCCTCCATCGCGATCGACCCGCGCGAAGGGCGGATCAGGCCGGAGACGACGCGCATCAACGTGGTCTTGCCGGCGCCGTTCGGCCCGATGACCCCGACGGCCTCACCCGCATTGACGTCGAGATTGACGTCGAACAGCACCTGGAACGTTCCATAGCCGGCGTCGACGGATCGCAGCTCCAGCATCGACTACCCTCCCGCGCGGCGGCGCGCTTCGGCGGCCGCCGCCTGCGTGGTCTCGGCATCGGTGCCGAGATAGACCTCGATGACGCGCGGATCGCCCGCGACCGCGCTGGGCAGGCCTTCGGAGATCTTCTCACCGTGATCGAGCACCATGACGCGATCGACGACGCGCATCAAGACGCCCATGATGTGCTCGACCCAGATGATGGTGATGCCGAGCTCGTCGCGGATATTGCGCAGCATGTCGGCCGCCTGGCCCATCTCGGCCTCGTCGAGGCCGCCGAGGCTCTCGTCGGCGAGAAGCAGCTTTGGCGCGGTGGCGAGGGCCTTCGCAAGCTCGAGCTTTTTCAAGCCGGCCGCGCCCAGACCGTCGACGCCGGCGTGGCGATCCGTCGGCAGGCCCACCATCGCGAGCGAGCGCTCCGCCGCCTCCTCGGCCTTGACACGGCTGTGGCGGCCCTGGCCGTAGAATCCGGCGAGCGCGACGTTCTCGAAAATGGAGAGCCGCCGGAACGGCCGCGGGATCTGGAAGGTGCGGCCGACGCCGCGGTTGATGATCCGGTGCGGCGCGAGGCCCGCGATCTCCGAGCCATCGAACAGGATCGAGCCGGAGCTCGGCGCCAGCGTACCCGAGAGCATGTTGAAGATCGTGCTCTTGCCCGAGCCGTTGGGGCCGATCAGGCCGAGGATCTCGCCCTGATCGACCTTGAACGACACGTTGTTCACGGCGGTGAAGCCGCCAAACCGCTTCACCAGCCCGCTGACCTCCAGCACCGCCCCGCTCCGCTGCTACTGGTTGCTGTAGGTAGTGCCCTTGGGCAGCGGGAGCACGGCTTCGCGTTGCGCCTGGCTCTTGGGCCATACCACCGAGGATTTGTCGTCGATGTACTGGATCACGACCGGGAATGACCGCTCGTTCTGGCCGGCCATCGGCGTGCCCTCACCGTAGAACTTGACGCCGAAGCCGAGCATCGTGCCACCCTCGGGAATGTCGGTGTCGAGCGCCGCCTTGCGCAGCGCTTCGGGATCGACCCCGCCATACTTCTTGATCGCACGCGGCAACACGTCATCCATGAAGACGTAGGTGTTGGACGCGCCGATGCCGACATGGGCCGAGCGGATGGCGACGCCCGGCTTGATCTTGTCGAACTCCTCGCCGACCATCTTGATGACGGGTGCAAGCTTCGGGTTCATGGTCTTCTGGTTGGCGAGCCAGATCGATATCGGATCGGTATTGAAGATGTAGTTCGCGTCGGCGCCCATCCCCTCCTTGAGCTTCTCGTAGACGCCGTAGCCGGCGCCGTGACCGACGAGTGCCGCGAACTTCAGGCCCTGCTCGCGCGCCTGCCGCAGCAACAGCGTGATATCGGGGTTGTAACCGGTGTGGAAAATGACATCGGGCTTCGCGCGCTTCAGCTTGGTCACCAGCGCCGAAAGATCCGGCGCGGTGGCCGAATAACCCTCCTTCAGCACGATGTTGAAGCCGGCCTTCTTCGCGCCGGCCTCGTTGCCCTTGGCGACGTCGACGCCGTAGGCGCCGTCCTCGTGGATGATGGCGACGCGGAGATCCTTCGGCTCCTTGCCCAGTTTCTCCTTCGAATTCTGCGCGATGAAATCCATCGTCATCGCGCCGAACTGATCACCGCTCGCCTGCGGGCGGAAGACGTATTTGTAGTTCTTGTCGGCGAAGACGGCGGACGAGATGCAGGTCGTCATCCACATGAATTTCTTGAGCTGCTCGACGCGGGCGGCGACCGGCACGCATTGCGCCGAGGAGAAGAAGCCAAGCACCAGATCGACCTTCTCCTGCTCGAGCAGGCGGACGGATTCGTTGATGGCGATATCGGGCTTGCTCTGCGCGTCGGCATAGACGGCCTCGACCTTGTAGCCTTCGACGCCGGTCTTGCTGAAATGGTCGAGGATGATCTTGGTGCCGAGATATTCGAGCTCGGAGCCGCCGCCCGCGAGCGGGCCGGTCAGGTCGAATATCACGCCGATCTTGATCTTCTTGTCTTGAGCTTGGACCGAAACGGTCAGCCCCATCGCGGCAATCGCGATCAACAGCCCACGTACCAAGCGGGCAGCCATGCGCAGGCGCATCTAAACCTCCCTGGACGATTGTGCATTGCGTCTTTTGTTTTGCTTTTCGCCCATCACATGGGCTCGGCCGCGCGATGTCAAGCCTCGTGCGTCAGCGCGAGGCGAACTGCTGCGCGACGAAGGCCGTGACAAATCGCGGCATGGTCGGCGTGAGATCGTCCATCCCGCGAACGAGGTGGATGGCCGAAAGCTCCGGCTCCTCCTGGCGCGCCAGATTGGCTTCGATCCGCGCGCGAGCTGCCTCACCCGGCATATCCAGGTTGAGGATCTGGATCATGGCAAGTGAGGTGCCGGTGACGACGCAGTGCCAGTCCGCCTCCGCCGAGTAGTCGGCAGGGGACAGGCCGGTCTCCTCCTCGAGCTCGCGGACGACGCTGCCGGGAATGTCGAGCGCGCCGTCCCTGACATCGTCGAGGTCGGGCGTACCCGACGCGAAGTAGATTCGTCCCGCGTTGGCGGTGTGATGCGCCATCTCGCCCATCACGAAGGCGCCATCGGAGGTGCGCAGCGCCCCCATGCCGAACCCGTTGAACACGGCCGGATCGGGAAAGCCCCAGTCCCGCCAGGCCAGGAAGCTGGCGAAATCCGTCTCGAAATAGGTCGCCGCGAGATGCCCCCCTGTGAAGACAGCATCGCGCCCGAGCAGGACCCGGCCGTTCCAGAGTTTCGGCCGGGTGCGCTGCTGCTCGGCGAAATGCGCGGCGATCTCGGAGCGCCGCTCCTCGGCGAACGGCCAGACGACGGGACGCACGGCAAGATCAAGCGTCGTGACGCGATGAATGGTCGATGCGGTCATGACGCGTGATTACCAGGCCATCGCGTCGGCTATTTGGAGCTCCCCGTGGTCTTCTTGGCCTGGTCGACGAACTTGTTGGTAAAGGTCTTGCTGACATCGACCTTGGCGTTCGCAACTTCGGGCGAGCCGAGGCTGAACACGGCGAGCACGGCGTCCGCGCCCTTCGGGTCCATCTTGCCGGTCTCTGAGAACATCGGGATCGTGTTCTTGAGCGCGGCGAGATAGAGGTCCTTGTTCTTGCCGACCATCTCCTCCGGCATCTTCGTCATAATCTCCTCGGGAGAATGCGAATGGATCCAGGCGATCGTGGCCAGCATCGCGTTGGTAAGCGCCTGCGTCTCCTTCTCGTGGCCGTTGATCCAGGCCACGGTCGAGTAGAGTGCGCCGCCGGGATATTCGCCGCCGAAGGTCTCGAGCGTGTCCTTTTGGGTGCGGGTGTCGCTGAGGATTCGCAGGTCCTTATGGCTGCCCTGGAGCACGGTGACGGAGGGATCGAGCATCACCGCGGCGTCGATCTGTCCCTGCTCCATGGCCGCCACAGCCGTAGCCCCGAGGCCGACGCCGATCACGGCGGTGCCGGCGGGATCGAGCCCGTTCTTCTTCAGCAGATATTTCAGGAAGAAATCGGTGGAGGAGCCGGGCGCGCTGACGCCGACCTTCTTGCCGGCGAGGTCCTTGATCGACTTGATGTCGCCCGTATGCGAGGGGGCGACCACCAGCACGAGGCCGGGATAGCGGTCATAGACCACGAAGGCCTGAAGCTCCTGCTTCTTGGCCGCCAGGTTGACGCAATGGTCGAAATAGCCTGAGACCACGTCGGCGCTGCCGCCGAGCACGGCCTTGAGCGCGTCCGAGCCGCCCTTGAGGTCGACCAGGTCGACATTGAGGCCGGCCTTCTCGTACTCGCCGAGTTGCTTGGCCAGCACGGTCGGCAAATAGCACAGGCAGGAGCCGCCGCCGACCGCAATGGTGACCTTGCTTTGCGCTGCGGCAAGACCCGTCGTGAGCGTCAGCGCCAGCAGCGCGCCGGCGAGCCTGGCAATCGTGTTCTTCATTGGTTTCCTCCGTTCGGCTGCGGCACCATAGAGCAGCGGGACCGGCTTGAGAAGCACCGCTAAGTGGCACCAGCCATTGGTCTTTCGGCGCAACGATAGGCGTACAAGACCATTCCCGATGGGGAGCATCATCATGAACCGCCTTGTCGTCGGGTGTCGGTCAGCGCCGCCTTCGGCGCCGGATGCGATGCAGGGCTCCCACCGGTGCGCGGGCTCTTTTGCGTTAGCCGTGCCCGTCCACGGTCGGTCGCCACACCAGCAGGCGCCGCTCCACCAGCGTGACGCCAAAATCGATCAGGATGACGAAGGCCGACAGCACGAACATGCCGGCGAACACGCCGCCAACGTCGAACACGCCTTCGGCCTGCTGAATGAGATAGCCAAGACCTGCGGCCGACCCCAGATATTCGCCGACGACCGCGCCAACCACGGCAAAGCCGACCGAGGTGTGCAGCGAGGAGAACATCCACGACAGCGCCGAGGGCCAATAGACGTGTCGCATCAATTGCCGCTCGCTCATCCCGAGCATGCGGCCATTGTCGAGCACGGTGCGGCTGACCTCCTTGACGCCCTGATAGACGTTGAAGAACACGATGAAGAACACCAGCGTCACGCCGAGCGCGACCTTGGACCAGATGCCGAGCCCCAGCCATAGCGCGAAGATCGGCGCCAGCACGACGCGCGGCAATGCGTTGGCCATCTTCACGTAGGGGTCGAACACCGCTGCGACCAGCGGCTGTCGCGCGAACCAGAAGCCGATCAGCACACCGCCAACCGAACCGATCACGAAGGCGAGGACGGATTCCCATAGCGTGATCGCCAGGTGCTTCCAGATCACACCGCTCGCGAACCACTTTACGATCTGGCTGAACACATCGACCGGATTGGAGAAGAAGAACGGCGGCAGCAGGACTTTTCCAAAGACCGGAACGCTCGAAAAGAACTGCCACAGCGCGATGCAGACGATCGCGACCAGGGCTTGCAGCGCAAGCAGCGTGACACGGGACATCAGACCGCCTCCGCCGCGTGAGTGGATTGCGCGTAGCCCTTCATCACCTCGTCCTTGAGCACGCTCCAGATCTCGCGATGCAGCGCATGGAAATCCTTGTCCAGCCGCACCTCGAAGATGTCGCGCGGGCGAGGCAAGCTCACGCGCCAGTCGCCGATGATGCGCGAGGACGGTCCGGCCGACATGATCACGACGCGGTCGGCGAGCGCGATCGCCTCTTCCAGATCATGGGTCACGAACAGCACCGCCTTGCGGTCGGCGTTCCAGAGATCGAGCAGCAGATTGCCCATCACCTGGCGCGTCTGCGCATCGAGCGGCCCGAACGGCTCGTCCATCAGCAGGATCTTGGGATCGCGGATCAGGACCTGCGCCAGCGCCACGCGCTTGCGCTGGCCGCCGGAGAGCATATGCGGATAACGGCCCGCAAAGGCGCCGAGGCCGACGGAAGTCAACCATTTCTGCGCCTGCGGCAACGCCTCGGCGCGCGGCGCGCCCTTGATCTCGAGCCCGATCGCGACATTGTCGAGCGCGGTCTTCCAGGGGAACAAGGCGTCGGCCTGGAACAAATAGCCGGCATCCCGATTCAACCCCGCAAGCGGCCGGTCGAAGATCTTGACGCCGCCGGAGGCAGGCTTGAGCAGCCCGGCGGCGACGTTGAGCAAGGTTGATTTTCCGCAGCCGGTCGGCCCGACGATGGCGACAAACTCGCCCTGCGCGACCGTCAGATGGGCCTTCTCCACCGCCGTGTAGACCCTCCCGTCCCCCAGCCGGAACGCAACCTTGGCATCTTCCAGCGCCACCGCCATGGGCGTTGTCATGTGTTTCCTCCGAACCCGGCTTGATGCCTTAGCCTCTCGCGCGGCCAAGTTCAATCAACCGGCCAAGCGTGCTACGCATGGGTCTGTCATCCCCTCCCCATCGGGCGGGTCAACGAAGTGAGCGTCGCCCAATGCAGTCCCGGCCGATGATCGGCTATGCGCACGTCACCAAGAACTTCGGTCCTCTCAGGGCCGTCGACGATTTGTCGCTCGATATTGCCGAGGGCGAATTTCTGGCCGTCGTCGGCGGGTCGGGTTCGGGCAAGACGACGTTGCTGCGGCTCGCCAACCGGCTGATCGAGGCAGATGGCGGCACCATCACGGTCGAGGGAGAGGACGTCCAAAACATCGATCCGGTCGCACTGCGACGCCGGATCGGTTACGTCTTCCAGAACGCCGGTCTGTTTCCACATTTGAGTGTCGCCGACAACATCGGGATCACGCCAAAACTGCTCGGCGCGCCCGCAACCGAGATCGCGGTGCGCGTCGACGAGTTGATCGCGCTTGTGCAGCTCGACCGCGCCGCCCATCGCGACCGGCTGCCGGAGGCGCTCTCGGGCGGACAGCGCCAGCGCGTCGGCGTGGCACGAGCGCTCGCCGCCAAGCCTCGTATCGTGCTGATGGACGAGCCCTTCGGCGCGCTCGATCCCCTCACCCGCGACGCCCTCGGCGAGGATTTCCGCCAGCTGCACCACAAGCTGGGCCTGACCACCGTAATGATCACGCACGACGTGACGGAGGCGATTTTGCTCGCCGACCGCATCGCGGTGATGCGTGGCGGCAAGTTGCTGGCGCAGGGCACGCCGGCGGAGCTTGCAGCAAGTGGCGACGCCTACGTGCTCGAGCTGCTGCGCACGCCGCGCCGCCAGGTCGAACGGCTGAACGCGCTGCTGCCGCAGAGCGGTGCGGCATGAGCTTCCTCAATGATCCGCGCTGGGGCGAGGCGCTGGCGCATTTGCCCGATTATCTCGGCAACCATGTGCGGGTGAGCCTCGCTGCGCTCGCGCTTGGCCTGATCGTCAGCCTGCCGCTGGCGATCCTGACGCGCAACCGACCGGCGCCGCGCGCCATCCTGCTCGCGCTTGCAAGCGTCGTGCAGACCGTGCCGGGACTGGCGCTGCTTGCCTTGTTCTATCCGCTGCTGCTCCTCGCAGCCTCCGTGACACTGGCCTGGTTCGGAGTTTCTTTCTCTGCCTTCGGCTTCCTGCCGGCGATGCTGGCGCTGGCGCTCTATTCGATGCTGCCGGTGCTGCGTAACGGCATCACGGGACTGAACGGCATCGACCCCGCACTGATCGAAGCCGCCAAGGGCGTCGGCATGACCGCGCGGCAGTCGCTGGTGATGATCGAGCTGCCACTGGCTCTACCGGTGATGATGGCAGGCATCCGCACCGCCGCGGTGTGGGTGATCGGTACCGCGACGCTGTCGACCCCGATCGGGCAGACCAGCCTCGGCAACTACATATTTGCCGGGCTCCAGACCCAGAACTGGGTGTTCGTGCTGTTCGGCTGTTTTGCCTCGGCCGCGCTCGCGCTCGCCGTCGATCAGCTGCTCGGCCTGATCGAAAGCGGGTTGCGTCAGCGCGGTCGGCTGCGCACCGCGCTCGGCGCGGCGGGGATCGCGGCACTGGTCGCAGCGACACTGGTGCCGACGATGGGGCGCTCGTCATCCGGCTACGTGGTCGGCGCGAAAACCTTTGCCGAGCAATATGTGCTCTCGGCCCTGCTGAAGGATCGTCTCCAGGCAGCCGGCCTCTCCGCCACCGCGCGATCCGGCCTCGGCTCGAGCGTGATCTTCGAGGCGCTGAAGGCCGGCGATATCGACCTCTATGTCGACTATTCCGGTACGCTGTGGGCGAACCAGCTGCACCGCACCGACATCAAGCCGCGGGCGGAGTTGGTGGCTGAATTGAAGACGTCGCTCGCCAAGGACAAAATCACCCTGCTCGGCGAACTCGGCTTCGAGAATGCCTATGCGCTGGTGATGCCGAGAAAGCGTGCCGACGCGCTCGGCATTCATACCATCGCCGATCTCGCCGCGCACACCTCCACGATGTCGATCGCCGGCGACTACGAGTTCTTCTCGCGGCCGGAATGGGCAGCACTGCAAAAGGCCTATGGCCTTCAGTTCCGCACCCAGCGCCAGATGCAGCCGGACTTCATGTATGCGGCGGCGGCCAGCGGCGAGGTTGACGTCATCGCCGGTTACACCAGCGACGGACTGATCGCGAAATACGATCTGGTGGCCTTGGACGATCCCAAGCAGGCGATCCCGCCCTATGATGCGATCCTGCTGCTTGCGCCGAAGCGTGCCAGCGACGAGCGCCTCAAGGCGGCGCTGAGCCCGCTCCTGGGCAAGATCGACATCGCCACCATGCGCGAGGCCAATTTGCGCGCCAGCGGCAATGACGCCAACTCGTCGCCGGACGCGGTGGCGAAGTGGCTGTGGGGGAAAGTCGGCGGGCGCTAGACTAGTCGCATCCTGCGCCCTCCCACACAGCCACCGCTGCTACAAGACCGGCTTTTCAATCGTGCCGCCGGCGTCGACCCAATCCTTGAAACCGCCGACGTTGTAGACGTCGCTGTAACCCATGTCTTGAAGCAGCTTGCCAGCCAGGGCGGAGCGACCGCCTGAGGCGCAATAGAGGATCACGGTTCTGTCCTTGGCAAACGCCTTGTCGTGGTACGGCGACTCGGGATCTGCGCGAAACTCCAGCATGCCGCGGGAAACATTCACCGCGCCATGAATCTTGCCGCTCTTCTCGATTTCCGGCGCATCGCGCACGTCGAGCACGAGCGCGTCGCCCTTCTCGATCATCTCCTTGGCCTGGGCCGGCGTGATCCTTGTCACGGCGGCGTTGGCGGCTTCAAGCATCTGTTTGACGGAAATTGCCAATGACGGCTCCTGTCGTTTGCGGTTCTGTCGAGCGCCCCCGTTAACCGGATTCGTCTTTCGTCGCATCCCCCGTTCGGAGGACGACGCAACGAGACTATCGATGGATGCGGTGGCAAAGCAACAGGGGGCCGGCCACGATCGGCAGAGTTGAGGGGGCAGCCGCAGGGGACGTTCGGCTACCCCCTCCTGCCCTCTCCTGGAGGTCGAGAGGGCAAAGCACAAGTCAGCTCACGCTCTCACTTCCTGCCGCTGAAACAGCACGTAGCTGAACGCAAAGAGAATGATCGTTCCCGCGACGAGGCCGACGGTCTGCGGCCACGCGATCATGATGCTTTCGTCGAAGGGCAGCGGCGCGCCCATGACTGCGCCGCGAAGCTGATCGAGGAAGACAGGGCCAAGCGCACGGGTCGTGGGTGACAGCACCGCGAGCATCGCTTCCTCAAACAGGTCGTTGGGCGAAAACCGCAACAACTCCTGTGTCCACACCGCGGTCGCCGGATCGTTCAGGCCGAGCAGCGCATACCGCGGGTCGGCCGGCGCGACCACCTGTGCCAGGGCCGGAGCCAGCATCGGCCAGAGCACCGTCAGGAACAGCCAGATACCCAGCGAAACCAGGGCCGCGGTGGCAGCCGACCGGAACACCGTGGACAGCAACATCGCCAGTGACAGCCAGACGCCGGCATAGAAGATTGCCACGACCAGAAACACGAGTGATCGCGCGACTTCCTCGCCGCCGGGCGGCACGCCGAGAAAGATCAGGCCGAGGCCGATCACCAGCAACCACAAGGCGGCGAGGCTGATTCCGATGGTGGCAAGCGCCGCCAGGAACTTCCCCATCAGCAAGGCGTCCCGATAGATCGGTTGCGCCAGGATGCGCGACAATGTCCGCCTTGTGTGCTCGCCATTGACGGCGTCAAAGCCCAATCCGATCGCCATCAGCGGAATGAGGAAGCCGAGGATCGCGACGAAGGACGGCAACGGCGCCTGGTCGATCGTGAACAGCCGCAGCAGCAGGAACGGATCCTCGGCAGTGGTCTGCCTGAGGCTGTTGATCGCCTCGTACAGTGCGGCCAGTGCGGTGAAGACGATCAGGAGCTCCAGCATCAACATGCGGACGCTGGAGATATGGTCGGCGAGTTCCTTGACGAAGACAGTCGACAATCCCTGGAACGGTGATCCCTCACGCCGCATGACGCACGCCTCCGGTTGGCTGGCTCTGGAAATAGCGCGCGTAGATCGCTTCGAGGCTCGGCTCGTCGACGGACAGTTTACGCAAGGCGCCGTCAACCGCGACGACCGCGCGCGCCGCGTCCGGTCGCACGTCGCGCTCCGCGGTCATGCGGAAGCGATCGGCGGCGAGCGTCTCGACCTGGGTGACACCGGGAATCATGGCAAGCCGCCGGGCGATCCCCGGCCCCTCGGCCTCGACCTCCACGACGAAACCGGCTCCGAGCACCTTGACTGAAAGCTCAGCCACTCCACCCATCAGCACGATATGACCGGCCTTGAACAACGCAACCCGGTCGCAAATGCGCTGAACCTGGTCGAGCATATGGGACGACAGCAGCACCGTAATGCCTTCGGCCTTGAGTTCTCCGATCAATCCCAGGAACTCCTGGGTCGCCTGCGGATCGAGGCCCGATGTCGGCTCGTCCAGGATCGCGATCTCGGCCCGCTTCATGATGATCTCGGCCAGCCCCAGCCGCTGCCGCATGCCGCGCGAGAAGGTCGCGACCCGCTTCGAGGCGACGTCGATCAGCCCGACGCGCTGGAGCGCCTGTTCGATCCTGAGGGCACGCTCCGCACGAGCGAGCCCCATCAGCTTACCGGTGTAGGCGAGGTTCTCCGTGGCCGTGAGCTGGTCGTAGAAGCCCACGGCATCCGGCAGATAGCCGACGCGGCGCTTGACCCTGAGCGGCTCGCGCGCCGGATTGAAGCCGAGCACGCTGATCTCACCCGACGAGATCTCGGTCAAGCCGAGCATCATCAGGATGGTCGTGGTCTTGCCTGCACCATTCGGACCGAGCAGGCCGAACACCTCGCCTCTGACGATGTCGAAGTCGATGCCATCGACCACCGCCGTATCGCCGTAACGCCTGGTCAGGCCGCGCGCATGGATGACCGGAACGTGCGCTGGGCTCCTGGTCTCGATCTGTTGCTCGCTCATCGCCGTCCGAACCTCGCGACGGCACCCAGCATCAACAGCAGCGCGACACCGATGACACCGGCGCCCGCCACCCCCCATACGGTCGAGGTGCCGACCGTGATGCGGAACTGGCTCGAAGCGGTTTCACCCTTCGAGGTGGCGCGAATGTTGGCCTGATAATCGCCGGCCAGTGACTTGTCGCTGGGCGTGAGCAGCGCCTGGACCTCGCTGTCCTTGCCGGGCACGAGATGATCGATCGTCGCAGGCTCGAACGTCACCTTCCATCCGTTCGGCGCTGTTCCGGCGAGCGTAATATTCTCGGCGGGCGCCGTCCCACTGTTGCTCACGACGATCGGGATCGAGCTCTGCTTGCCCGCGACGGCCCGTGCACTCAACAGACCATCGCGACCGGAGACCTGGAGCTGCGGCTCGCCGACGACGTCGAGCGCAAGCTCGGTCGAGGCTGAAGCGTCCCCCGCCTTGACCGTCACCTTCACCGGAAAATGGCCGGCACCGGTCGCGCTGGGCGGTCGCACCTTCAACTTGATGTCCTTGGACTGACCGGCGTCGATCGGGATCGAGGACAGCTCCTGGGTACCATAGGCTTCGGTGAATGAAGTTTCGAAATTGGCGGGTGCATCGGCGGCGAAGCTGGCGACGAGGTTGCGACCCGAATCGTTCTTGATCGAGAGCGTGTAGTCGAAATTCGATTTCGGACTGCCGCGCAGAGACGGCAGGCTGGACTTCACGCTGAGCTTGGCGGGCAGCTCCTTCGCGAGCGACACGGCGATGGGAAGTTCGGCGCTGGTGCCCTGTCCCTCGGCTTTGACCGTGAGCGTATGCGCGCTCAGATCGCTGCCGGCGGGGATGTCGAGCCGAAGCTGGAGCGCGACGTTGCCATCGGGCGCCGGCATCGCCGCACCAACCGGCTGGCCGCCGCCCAGCAGCGTCGCGGTCCAGCCGCTCGGCACGCCGGCGACCGAAAGCTGGTAGCGTTCCGGCGCGAGACCGTAATCCTGCAACCGCAGCGACACGTTGGTCGTGGTCCCCGGTCGCACCGTGACCGCCGGATAGTCGGTCATGAGATAGAGGCCCTTGATGTCGTGAGCCGGCTCCGCCGCGTAAGCGGTGGGGCCAAGCAACATCAGGGCAAATGCAAGACGCGCAGCATCAAGCGCTCGCATGGACGATACTCCTGCAAGGAAATGGACCAGAGATGGACAGCGCGCCGCCTGAAGACGATGGCGACGGCTTGCCGGATGATGGGAGAAATCGTGACAAAGTTTGGGAAGCGAAGCGCCGCACCAATTACAAGTAGGTGATCTCCGGCACTTTTCGGCTCAGACTTTAGTTTGAAGCCAAACTCCTGCGACCGGAGATTAATATATCGTAATGCGATTTATCTTCGCCGCAAGAATGGAGAAGTGATCGCTAAAGTCCGTGGATCATCCCTGCATTGATCAACAGCCGATTCAGCCGCCGCGCTTCGGCGCCATTCTTGCAGCCGTAAAAAATGCCCTTGCAGCGAAGCATGATCTGCTTCTGCTCCGCGAAGGACGGATCAAGCGGAATGCCGGCGGCTTCCTGAATTACCAGCGGCAGATAGGGACCGTCGATCGTGTCCATCACCGCGTCGCTTTTGACCGGCTCGAAATTGATGGCATCGATGGCGTAGTAGGTCGCGTAGAGGCGTGGATCGTAAGCGTCGAGCTTCTTGCCGATTGCCCCTTCGTCGAGCCCGGGCTCGAGGATGCCAGGTGCGAACTCGGGCTGGTGATCGCCATAGCGCACGATCAGGAAAGGCTCGCCCGGAAATTTCTTTTTCATGCCCGAGATAAAGTTCTCGTATTGCTCGGCACTCATCGCCTGCCGGCGCAGATATTCGTCGATGGACGGCGCGTTGCCCGGTGCACGCCAGTTCGGAAGCAGGTCGGGGCGAAACCGCGTCTCCCAGGGAAAGTGATTGGCCGCGAGATAGATGAAGGTGAACAGCGGCTTGTTCGGCGTCCGCTCGCCCATCAACCCCAGCGCCTTGTCATAGAAGAAACTATCGGGCTCGACGTCCTTGGCGCCGAGATCATGAGAGTCGAAGAAGCGCTCGATGCCGGTCGTCAATTGGAAGCTGCGCGCGCCCATGAAGCCGCCATAGGCGGGATAGAGCGACATCGTATCGTAGCCGCAACGACGCAGCGCCAGCGGCAGGCCGCGCTCGACGCGGCCCGACGCAATGCGCGTCACGAAATAGGCAAAGCGGCCGAACGAGCGCGACGAAAGACCTGCAAGCACGTTGTATTCGGTGAACCAGCTGGGGCCGCCATTGCTCTCGGCGAGGAACGTGCGCTCCTTGCCGTCCCACGACTTGAAATGGTTGCCGTAGCCCGCGGGCACCTTGATGCCCTGCGCGGCGCGAATATCGAAGCTCGATTCATCGTGGATCATGACGATATTCGGCCGGCGGCCCGCCGGATGGCAGGCGTCGACCAGCGGCATGTTGAGTCGTTCATTGGTCGCGGCGGCCGATTCCATGAAGCCGTACTGGACGAAATCGGAGACCGCGGTGACGCCGGAGCGAAAGAATTTCGAGAGATAGCCATCGTCGTAATAGCCGCGCCAGGCCTCATCGGGATGATAGACGGAATAGAAGACAAGGGCGGCAAGGCAGGCGAGCTTGCAGGCGAGCGCCGGCAGGCGGCGAATGCGAAACGGATCGAGCCACCACAGCGCATACATCAGCGGCAGCGTGACGAGGCCAGCCCCGATCACCGACCAGCGCAAGTTCGGAAAGATCGTGAACAGGAAGGCGACGGTGTCGCGGTCGATCATCATCAAATCGATGAAGTTCACCGTCATCTGGGCGACGTCGTGCTTGAGCCGCGACAGCAGCACCAGCACCACGACCATGGTCAGCGACAGCGCACTCGACAGCGCCGGCCGGCGCAGCAGCGTGATCCAGAAGAAGTTGAGAATGCCCCAGGCGAGCAGGAAGGAGAGGCGCGAGGCAAAATCGGTCTCGGTCTCGTACATCAACGCCAGTGCAGCGAAATGCGGCGCGGCCACCGCGAGCAGCCGCCAGATGCCGAGCGCGGCAACGCTCGCCAGGACGGCGGTGGTGGCGGAAGGACCGGAATTGGGCGCGGACGCCATCGACGACACGCTGAACTCAAGTCCGGCGCGGTGATGCCAACCCTCTGGCCGGCCTCAAGACGGCCAGGGCGTCCGGCGCAGCCGGTTGCACCGTGTCACAAAACTGTAATGGAACGGTCATGGACAGGCAACGCGCGCGGCGATGCGACCTTCGCTTAATGTTAGCGGGAGGCGAAAAAGCCGCACCCCGGCTCCGCAGCCTGAGGTTCGAGAGCCTGCCTCGATCGCGGCACTCGCTACTCGATCACCTCGTCCGCCCGGGCAAGCAGGTTCAGCGGCCGCTCAGCCAGCATCCGCGCGGTCGGCGCAACGAGCTCGGCATTGTCGCGCGTCAGTTCGGCGGAGCTTCCATGAGCGAAATGGCGTCCCGTGGAGATGATCGCGATGGCCGCCCACCCGCGCGGGCGGACGACCGAAGCGAGCTGAACGTCGATCAGCTCTGCGGCAGCAGGCCGAGCCGCTTGGCGATGATACGGTCGAATGTCCGCTTCGGCAGCACGGCCCCAATCAGATGGCGCAGCCGGTCCGGCGTGATCTGGTAGCGTACCTTGGCGCTCGGCGAGGTAAGTGCCTCGAACACGATCTCCGCGATCCGATCGGCAGGCAGGCCGTTGGCGCCGAGCTCCATCATGAAGGCCATGACCTTGTTGAGCGCCGGCAGATAGGGCGAGTTCTTGTAGATGGAGAGGTCGATCTGTTCGGCCTTGGTCCAGATCGGCGTCTTCACCGCGCCGGGGGCAACGATGATCACGTCGATGCCGAACAGCATCAGTTCGCGGCGAAGGCTCTCGGAGAGGCCTTCGATCGCGTGCTTGGAGGTGCAGTAAGGGGCCGACAGCGGATTGCCGTTCTTGCCTGCGACCGAGCTGATCATCACGATCCGGCCCTTCGGCCCCTTCAACGACGGGTCGGCGCCAAGCAGCGGCCCGAACGCCTGGGTCGCGATGACAGGGCCGATGACGTTGATGTCCATCTGGCGGCGGAAATCATCCGCCGACAGTTCGAGCACGGGACCGGCGACCGCGACGCCGGCATTGTTGACGAGGCCCGCCAGCGTCTCGCCGGCCAGCGCCTCGCGGACCTGGCGCGCGGCGGCCAGCACGGCGGCCTCATCGGTGACATCGAACAGCAGCGGCGTGAAGTTTGCGCCGAACTCGCCCGCGAGCCTGTCGGCATCGGCCTGCTTGCGGACGCTGCCGAAGACGCGGTAGCCGCGCCCAATCAGGAATTTCGCAATGGCCCAGCCAATACCGGTGGACGCGCCGGTGACGACGACAGATCGCATAGTCCTCTCCCCCTTTAGTGCCCCGCGATCATGTAGGAGGGGGCTGCGCCAGCGCAATGCCGCCCGGTACTCAGCCCGCGCACAGATGGTCTTTTCCGGGCCCCCGTTGCGCCGCAAGAAGGCGCATCAGGTGCAGGTTCTTAAGATAAAGTGCCGTACAAACGTCGCGGAATGCGATTGATTGCATCTTGAGAACGCGGATGAAGAGTCTAATCCTAGACTCTGAGCACAAAGCGCTTTTGGCGACCACGACTTCCGAAAAAATTCTGAAAAAACGACGCGAACTCAAGAATGTGGTTTAAGCGTCAGTTCTTGGCTCTCTGAGAGCACTTCATCTCGCGAAGAATTTGAATGAAGCAGCAATGTTTCGCGCGAGAAGAAAAGAGCGAGACCGCTGTTTGCGGTCTCGCTCAGATATAGTCGCGAAGATTTAAGATTTGGTTTGGCGAGCGAAGCTTTTGCTTCACTCGCCATTCCGGGGCACGCGTTAGCGCGAACCCGGAATCCAGAGGTCGTGGGTCGAGATTCCGGGTTGCGTTTCTCGCCCCCGGAATGACGGCGATGCCGTCAGTTCTTCGACTTGTCGACCAGCGCGCCCTTCTTGATCCAAGGCATCATGTCGCGGAGTTTCGCGCCGACCTCCTCGATCGGATGCGCAGCGAGCTTGGCGCGGGTCGCCTTGAACGAGGTCTGATTGACCTTGTTCTCGAGCATCCAGTCGCGGGCGAACTTGCCGCCCTGGATGTCGGCGAGAACGCGCTTCATCTCGGCCTTGGTCTCTGCGGTGACGATGCGCGGGCCAGTGACGTACTCGCCGTACTCGGCCGTGTTGGAGATCGAGTAGTTCATGTTGGCGATGCCGCCTTCATAGATCAGGTCGACGATCAGCTTCACTTCGTGCAGGCACTCGAAATACGCCATCTCCGGGGCGTAGCCGGCTTCGACCAGGGTCTCGTAGCCGCCCTTGATCAGTTCGACCAGGCCGCCGCAGAGCACGACCTGCTCGCCGAACAGGTCGGTCTCGCACTCTTCCTTGAAGGTGGTCTCGATGATGCCGGCGCGGCCGCCGCCGACAGCAGAGGCGTAGGACAGACCGAGGTCATGGGCGTTGCCCGAGACGTCCTTGGCGATCGCGATCAGGCAGGGCACGCCGCCACCGCGCTGATACTCCGAGCGCACGGTGTGGCCGGGGCCCTTCGGCGCGATCATCAGCACGTCGAGGTCGGCGCGCGGATCGAGCAGGTTGAAGTGGACGTTGAGGCCGTGCGCGAACACGAGGGCGGCACCCTTCTTCATGTTGTCGTGCAGGTGCTCACGATAGATGTCGCCCTGGAGCTCGTCCGGGGTCAGCATCATGACGAGGTCGGCCCATTTGGCGGCATCGGCGACTTCCATCACCTTGAAGCCGGCGGCTTCCGCCTTCTTGACCGATCCCGAATCCTTGCGCAGCGCAATCGCCACGTCCTTGACGCCGGAGTCCTTCAGATTGAGCGCATGGGCGTGGCCCTGGCTGCCATAGCCGACGATGGCGACCTTCTTCCCCTTGATCAGGTTCAGGTCGGCGTCGCGATCGTAATAAACACGCATAGTCGTTTCCTCGTTCAGGGCCAAAATCGGCCGATGGTCAGTGTCCGAAGGGTGTAATTTGCGGATTTCGGGGGCTGTCTAGAGCATTTCGGCCCCTGAGGGAAACCCGTTTCTGCATGGAAATCCGCGACATCATGCATCCATGAAAACGGGGTAGAGGGAGGCTAGCAGCAGGAGCGCCATCAGGATATTGAAGGCGCGGACCAGCCGCTCCGAGGTCAGCACCGGTCGTAGTGCAGTGCCGAAGAAAGCCCAGACCACGGTCGAGACCGTGCCGACCAAAAGGCTGATCAGGGTCTGGATCGCGATGTTGACCGGGAACTGGGCAATTGCCGCGTAAGCCGTGATGGTACCGATCACGATCACCCAGCCCTTGGCGTTGATCCACTGGAACATGGCGGCGCCCCAGAAGGTCATCGGGCCGCGGCCGTCCGCCTCGTCCGGCTTGGCCGGGCCGGACATGGCAATCACGGCGGCAAGATAGATCAGGTACGCCGCACCGGCATATTTCAGGATGGTCTGGAGGATCGGGTACGCCAGAAACACGGTGCCGAGCCCGAGGCCGACGGCGCCGACCATGAAGGCGAAGCCGATAGTGATGCCAGCGATGTGCGGGATGGTGCGGCGGAAGCCGTAGGTCAGCCCCGACGAGAGCAGCATGATGTTGTTCGGCCCCGGCGTGAAGAACATCACGAGGGCGAAGATGATGAAGGCGTAGAGCAACGACTGGGACATCCTCACCTCACGCGGTCTTCGCCAGCGGCTGCCGGCGCTGCGCCAGCACCATCACCGCAATGCCGCCGATGACGGTCAGCATGCCCGCGAGGCGCAGCGGTCCGAACCGTTCGCCGAACACGATGCTTGACGCCGCCGAGCCCACGAACGGCACCAGCAGCGCGAACGGCACCACTTGCGCGGCCGGGTAGTCGCGCAGCAGCCGACCCCATAGCCAATAGGCAATGCTGGTGGAGATCGCGCCGATCACCACCAGGCAGACAAGGCCGGCGAGCGACATGTGGATCAGCGAATGGAAGGTCGGCGCCGGCCCGTTGACGGCGAGCGCCAGGGCGAACAGCGGCACCGCGGCGGTGAGGCAAAGCCACGCGAACAGGTCGAACATCGGCGCGCCGCGTGCGCCGCGCAGCAGGAGGTTGCCGATCGCAAAACACACCGGCGAGATCATCAGCACGGCGAAAGCGCCGACGCTGAAATCATAACCGACGGTACCGCAAATCATGAGCAGCCCGATGGCTGCGATGACGATGCCGAGCGTCTGCACCTGCGTCGGACGCTCGCCGAATGCGATCGCGGCAAAGCCGATGGTGAATAGCGCCTGGCTCTGCACGACCACGCTGGTGAGCCCGACCGGCACACCATGAGCGATGCCGTAGGCCTGGCTCAGAAACTGGCCGAGAAACAGCGTGAAACTGATCGCGATCAGAAGCGACAGGGCGACCTTCGGCCTGGGAATGAACAGGCACGGCAGCGCGGCGATGGAAAAGCGCATCGCTGTCATCAGCTCCGGCGAAAACTCGTCGAGCGCGATCCGGCTCGCCACGAAGGCAAGCCCCCAGATGATCGCCACCAGCAGGGCGATGAGGATGTCGGCCGGCTTCATTGTTGTTTCCGGTTCTGCCCTATCGTGCAGCCCTGCTTGTTCTTCTGGTCTAGCCTTGCTCGCCGGCTTTCGGTTTGCGGAGGAGATAAGTGCCGTGCATAGGCGCGTGATAGTCGGCCGAGACCAGCGTGAAGCCGACGTCGGTCAGCATCCGCTCCATCACCCAGCCGAAGGTCGAGTATTCGTCCCGCATATGCGTCACCACGCTCTCACGCGAGAAATCGTGGTTCTTGATCTGATAGTCGGCCCATTGCTCGACGTCGCGTTCGATCGCATCGGGCATCGAGGCGTAGACGATGTCGCGCAGATAGAAGCTCGCACCCGGCTTCAAAGCGCGAAAGATCCGCGACATCGCCACGACCTTCCAGAAGTCGGGCAAATGATGCAGCGTGAATTCGCTGACGATCAGGTCGTAGGATTCCGGCCGGTAGGCGAAGCTGAGCAGGCCGGCGGACTGGGTGCGCACGGGCGCCTTGCGGTCGCGGGCATAGATCTCGGCGAGCGCCAGCATCGCCGGAGAGATGTCGATGGCATCGACATCGGCGCCCATCAGCGCCGCTTCGGTGGCGAGCACGCCGTTGCCGCAGCCGATATCGGCGATGCGCCAGCCGCGCTGAACCCCGAGCATCTTCAATGCGGCGCGCGCCCGCAGATCGGCATCGTCGTGGGCGTCGTAGATCGACGCCACCGCGGGCTCGATGCCCATCCGGTTCCGCTCGTTATAGTACCAGTCGCGCGCCAGCATGGTTCACATCCCCTCAGGCCCGCGACCGATCGCGGCAACACCGGTGCGCGACACCTCGACGAGGCCGAGCGGGCGCATCAGGTCGATAAACTGGTTGATCTTATCCGTATTGCCTGTGATCTCGAACACGAAGCTTTCGGTGGTGGCATCGATCACGCGGGCGCGAAAGGCATCGGCAAGCCGCAGCGCCTCGACGCGATGCTCGCCCTGCCCGCGCACCTTCACCATCGCCAGCTCACGCTCGATCGAGCGACGGGTCTGGGTCATGTCGACGACCTGGTAGACCGGGATCATGCGGTCGAGCTGATTCTTGATCTGCGCGATCACCATCGGCGTGCCGGTGGTAACGATGGTGATGCGCGACAAATGCTTCTGCGCTTCGGTCTCCGAAACCGTGAGGCTCTCGATGTTGTAGCCGCGGCCGGAGAACAGGCCGATGACGCGCGCGAGCACGCCCGGCTCGTTCTGCACGAGCACCGCAAGCGTATGCGTCTCGTTGGGATCGTGACGCTCTTCGATGAAGTAGGCGGATGCGGGCTGGTTCATTGTCGTCCCCTCTTGTCTCTTCCTCACGCCATCGCCGGCGCATCCGTTCCGACCCAACGGCGGAACAGATCGAAATCGATATTGCCGCCGGACAGCACGAGACCGACGCGCTTGCCCTTCAGCTTGCTCTTTTCCTGCATAGCCGCGGCGAGCGCGGCAGCGCCGGCGCCTTCGGCGAGATTGTGCGTATCGGTCCAGTAGGCGCGGATCGCCGCGGCGACCTCGTCGTCGGTCACCTGCACGATGCGCGAGGCGCCCTTGCGGATCAGCGCGAGCGCATCCGCGTCCGGGATGCGCGTCGCCATGCCGTCGGCGCGCGTGTTGGCAGTCTCGGTCGTCACGATCTGGCCGGCCGCGAACGACAGCGCATAGGACGGCGCTTCTGTCGACTGCACGCCGACGATCTCGGTCTTCAGGCCCAGAAGATCGCGTGCCATGATGCAACCGCAGATGCCGGAGCCCTGTCCGATCGGTACATAGAGCACGTCGAGATCAGGCGCGGAACGAAACAGCTCGAGCGCATAGGTCGCGACGCCCAGCACGAGGTCCGGGTGGAACGAGGGCACCATATGAAGGCCGGCGAACTGCGCACGACGCTCGGCCTCCTCGCGCGCGGCCTGAAAGTCCTCGCCATGCTCGACGAGCTCGGCACCAAAGGCCTTCATCGCGCGGTTCTTCTCGACCGAATTGCCGCGCGGCACGTAGATCACAGCGGGAACGCCATGACGGCTCGCGGCAAAGGCCAGGCTTTGGCCGTGATTGCCGCGGGTCGCCGAGATGATGCCGGGCGTATTCGGCCGCTCGCGCTTGAGCCGATCGAGATAGACCAGCCCACCGCGCACCTTGAAGGCGCCGATCGGCGTGTGGTTCTCATGCTTCACGACGACCTCGGTGCCGAGGCGCCCAGCGAGCAAGGGCCAGCGGTGCGCCGGCGTTGCCGGCACCGCCTGTCCCACGATCGCATGTGCGCGCTCGAGCTCCGTCAGGTCGAACATGACGTCACACCAACGCCTTGCCGCCGGCGAACGCCTTGGCCGTCGCCTCGTCGTTGGCCTGCTCTGGCAGCAGCATCTCGTTATGCGCCTTGCCGGAGGGGATCATCGGGAAGCAGTTCTCCAGCGCGGCGACACGGCAGTCGAACAGCACCGGGCGCTTGACCGAGATCATCTCCTTGATGGCGCCTTCGAGATCGGACGGCTTGGTGACCTGGAGACCGACGCCACCATAGGCTTCCGCGAGCTTCACGAAATCCGGCAGCGCTTCGGAGTAGGAATGCGACAGCCGGTTGCCGTGCAGCAACTGCTGCCACTGACGCACCATGCCCATGTACTGATTGTTCAGAATGAAGATCTTGATCGGCAGCTCGTACTGAACCGCCGTCGACATCTCCTGCATCGTCATCTGCACCGAGGCGTCGCCCGCGATGTCGATGACGAGGCTGTCAGGGTGCGCGACCTGCACCCCGATCGCGGCCGGCAGGCCGTAGCCCATGGTGCCGAGACCGCCCGACGTCATCCAGCGATGCGGCTCCTCGAAGCCGAAGAACTGCGCCGCCCACATCTGGTGCTGACCGACCTCGGTCGTGATGTAAGTATCCTTGCCGCGCGTCAGTTCGAACAGGCTCTGGATCGCGTGCTGCGGCAGGATGACGTCGTTGCTCTTCTTGTAATAGAGCGAGTTGCGGGCACGCCACTGCGCGATCTGCTGCCACCAGGTCTTGATGTCGGGCTTCTTCGCCTCGGCCTTGAACACCTGGAGGATGTCGCCCAGGATGTTGGCGCAATCGCCGATGATCGGCACGTCGACCCGGATGTTCTTGTTGATCGAGGACGGATCGATGTCGATGTGGATCTTCTTCGAGTTCGGCGAGAACGCATCGACGCGGCCGGTGATGCGGTCGTCGAAGCGCGCACCGACGCACAGCATGACGTCGCAATCATGCATGGTCATGTTGGCTTCATAGGTGCCGTGCATGCCGAGCATGCCGAGCCAGTTCTTGCCCGACGCCGGATAGGCACCCAGGCCCATCAGCGTGGAGGTGATCGGGAAGCCCGTGACCTCGACCAGTTCGCGCAGCAATTTGGTCGCCTCGGGGCCGGAATTGATGACGCCGCCACCGCTATAGATCACGGGACGCTTGGCCCCCGCGAGCAACGACACGGCCTTGCGGATCTGCGTCGCATCGCCCTTCACGCGCGGCGCGTAGGAGCGGTGCACATCGGATTTGCGCGGCGGATGATAGGTGCCGGTGGCGAACTGCACATCCTTGGGAACGTCGACCAGCACCGGGCCCGGACGGCCCGTGGTCGCAACGTAGAAGGCCTCGTGCAGCACTTTCGCGAGATCGTTGACGTCACGCACCAGCCAATTGTGCTTGGTGCAGGGGCGCGTGATGCCGACCGTGTCGCATTCCTGGAACGCGTCGTTGCCGATCAGATGCGTAGGCACCTGGCCGGAGATGCAGACCAGCGGGATCGAGTCCATCAGCGCGTCGGTCAGCGGCGTCACCATGTTGGTGGCGCCGGGGCCGGAGGTCACCAGCGCGACACCGGGCTTGCCGGTTGACCGGGCATAGCCCTCGGCGGCATGGCCTGCGCCCTGTTCGTGGCGGACCAGGATGTGCTGGACCTCGCTCTGCTGGAAGATCTCGTCATAGATCGGAAGCACCGCGCCGCCGGGATAGCCGAAAATGTCGGTCACGCCGTGGTCGATGAGCGCGCGGACGATCATCGCGGCGCCGGTCATCTGGTTCGGATCGTGGCTCTTGTCGCTCATTGGCTTGCTCCGGATGCGCTGTTGTCAGCGGCTTCGTTCGTGTCTGGCTCGGGAAATAAAAAAGGCCCCGAAGAGGGACCCTGCACACCGCCTGTCATCTGGATGGCAGCTAGCCACCCCCGGCGGTGTGCCTGGGTACGACGGCGATAAGGAGTTTGGTAATAATGTTACGCATGGCAGGCGCTCGGCTTCCCAAAGGTTGCGCGAAACATAACGACCAAAGCCTCGATGTCAAGGCAAAGCGGCCGTTCCCGCGCGATTTTGGCAGTGTAGCGGTGTTCCCTGGGTTCGGCGAGAGGTAATTGCGGGAACCCGCACACAAAAGCACGTCATCGGGGAGCCCGGGCGGTCCCGAGGGCAGTCGCGAGCCATCCCCTGGCCTCTTCCGGTTTCACCCACTCGAATTCGGGCAATTGGTGCCGGAACCAGGTGAATTGGCGCTTGGCGTAGTGGCGGGTATCGGCCCGGCCGATCATGGCAGCCTCCTCCAGGCTGAGCTCACCGCGCAGATGCCGGATCAGGGCCGGCACGCCGTGGGCCTTCATGGCCGGCAGCTGCGGGTCGAGGTTTCTGGCGGCAAGCCGCTCGACCTCGATCAGCGCGCCGCCGCCCAGCATGGCCTCGAAGCGGGCGTCGATGCGGGCATAGAGCTCATCGCGCTCGGGCGCGAGAAACACCGCGCGAAAGCTGTCCTTCGACAATAAGGGCGGCTGGCCTTCATTGTGCCAGTCGAGCAGCGAGCGGCCGGTTGCCTCGACAACTTCGAGCGCGCGCGCGATACGCGTACGGTCACGCAGATTCAGTCGCTCGGCCGCGCGTGGATCGCGGAGCGCGAGTTCCGCGTGTAGCGCCTCGACGCCGTTCCGTTCCAGTCGCGCGCGCACGCCCTCGCGCACCTCTGCAGGGATCGGCGGCACTAGGGAAAGGCCCGCGGTCAGCGCCTTGAAATAAAGCCCGGTGCCGCCGACGAAAACTGGCAGGCGGCTCTCGGCCTCGGCTTCTTCCAACATCTTCGCAGCATCGGTCACCCAGGCGCCTGCGGAGAAATTCACGGCCGCGTCGACATGACCATAGAGACGATGCGGAACGCGCGCCTCCTCATCCTGCGCGGGACGCGCGGTGATGATGCGGAGGTCGCGATAGACCTGCATGGAATCGGCATTGATGACCACGCCCCGCGCGCTCAGGGCAAGCTCCAGCGCCAGCGCCGACTTGCCGCTGGCGGTCGGTCCTGCGATAAGCACGGCCTTGATCGGATGCCCCTCGCTCACGAAAACCTCAAATGTCCCTCGTCGCCACGCTGATCTGCAATCCCAATAATCCCGCCCTCGACTCCACCATCGTCGACGGCGCCCGCGCCGTGCTGCCGCAGGCCGCGCCTGCGCACTGGCTGTTCGACGGGGTTGCAGTCGACATTCCCTTCGGCGCCGACAGTAACCTCGAAGGCGACCGTCACGCCATCGAACAGCGGCTCCGCGAGCTGCGCGGCGACCTGCCCATCGACATCGTCGTGCAGCCTGTTGGCTTCAGGCGCAAGAAGCTTTTTCTGGCCGACATGGATTCCACCATGATCGGCCAGGAATGCATCGACGAACTCGCCGATCTCGTCGGGATGAAGGCGCATGTCGCCGCCATCACCGAACGCGCAATGCGCGGCGAGATCGAGTTCGAGCCGGCGCTGCGCGAGCGTGTCGCGCTGCTGAAGGACCTCCCCGCCGGCGTCGTCGACGAAGTGCTGGCCAAGCGCATCACGCTGACCCCGGGTGGCCGCGAATTGGTCGCGACCATGCGCGCCCACGGCGCCTATACTTGCCTCGTTTCCGGCGGCTTCACGCTGTTCACCAGCGCCGTCGCTGCCAAGATCGGCTTCCAGGAGAACCGCGCCAACGAGCTCGTCGTGCGCGACGGCAAGTTCACCGGCGAGGTCAAGGAGCCGATCCTGGGCCGCGCCGCCAAGCTCGCGACGCTGGTGGATCTGATGGAATCGTTCGATCTCGACGACATCGACTCGGTCGTCGTCGGCGACGGTGCGAATGATCTGGCGATGATCCAGGCCGCGGGACTGGGCGTGGCGTATCACGCCAAGCCGGCCGTGGCGGCAGCGGCGGCTGCGCGGATCGACCACGGCGATCTCACTGCGCTGCTCTATGCGCAGGGCTACAAGCGCTCGGAGTTTGTGGAGGCCTGACACGCTCAGGTGCGCTATTGCGTACCGTGGAACCTCGCGATTCCGGGGGCAATGCTTCGCATCGCCCCGGAATGACGGATCAAGCTACTGCACGCTCAGCGCCACGAAGCGCAGCTCGCCGTCGCCGTTCGACACCAGCAGCAGGGCGGACTTCTTGCCGTCCTTCTTGATCTGGTCGACGCGCTTCTGGACGTCGGCGCCGCTGGAGACCGCTTCCTGCGCGACCTCGACGATGACGTCGCCGGCGGAGAGCCGCTTCTCTGCAGCGTCCGAATTGGCCTCGACATTGGTCACGACAACACCCTTCACGCTGTCCTTGATCTTGTAGCGCGTGCGCAGATCCTTGTTCAGCACGGCGAGATCGAGGCCGAGCGCCTTCTGCGTCACCGGCTTCTCCGGCGCCGGCTCGTCGGTCTTCACCGCAGCCTGCACCTTGTCCGGATCCTGCAGGCGGCCGAGCGTGACCTTCTTGGTCTGCTCCTCGCCCTTGCGGATGATGACGACGTCGACCTCCTTGCCGACCGCGGTGTCGGCGACGACGCGGGACAGGTCCTTCGGGTCCTTGACGTCCTTGCCGTCGAACTTGACGACGACGTCGCCGGGCTCGATGCCGGCGGGCTTGGCCGGGCCCTTGTCGTCGATGCCGGCCACCAGCGCGCCGCGCGCCGGCTTGATGTTGAGGCTCTCGGCGATCTCGTCGGTGACGCTCTGGATGCGCACGCCGAGCCAGCCGCGACGCAATTCGCCGAACTGGCGGAGCTGGTCGACGACGCCGGCGACCGTCTTCGACGGTACGGCAAAGCCGATGCCGATCGAGCCGCCTGACGGCGAGATGATCAGGGTGTTGACCCCGATGACGTCGCCTTCGAGGTTGAACAGCGGACCGCCGGAATTGCCGCGATTGATGGCGGCGTCGGTCTGGATATAGCTGTCATAGGGGCCCGAGGAGATGTCGCGGTTCTTGGCCGAGACGATGCCTGCGGTCACCGTGCCGCCGAGGCTGAAGGGGTTGCCGATCGCAATCACCCAGTCACCCAGACGCAGCTTGTCGGAGTCGCCGAACTTCACCGCAATCAGCGGCTTCGGCGGCTTGAATTTCAGGACGGCGAGGTCGGTCTTCTTGTCGACGCCGACCAGCTCGGCCTTGATCTTGGTGCCGTCGTTGAGGATCACGTTGATCTCGTCAGCGTCGGCGATGACGTGATTGTTGGTGACGACGATACCGGAGGTGTCGATGATGAAGCCGGACCCGAGCGAGTTGGTCTTGCGCGGCGGGCCGTTGTCACCGCCCTTGCCTCCGCCGGGACCCTTTCGATTCTTGAAGAAGTCATCGAAGAACTCTTCGAAGGGCGAGCCCGGCGGCAGTTGTGGCATGGTGTTGCTGCCGCCGCCCTTGGCCTCCACCGTCTGCGAGGTCGAGATGTTGACGACCGCGTCGATCACCTTCTCGGCGACGTCGGCGATGCCTTCCGGTCCGCGCGCCTGCGCCGGCGCGCCGAACATGCTGAAAGCGCCAACGGCAAGCGCGGCCAGCCCAAGTCGCGCATGTTGGCGCAGGCGGGTCGGGACAATGGTGGCAGCGGTCATTGTGGTCTCCAGGAAAAAGGATTCGGCCTCAAGACTGCGCTCGAACGAGGGCACGGCGCAAGCGCGGAGCTTAACGGGCCTCAAGACCCGGATAATAAGGCGAAAACCCGCCTCTCGCCTTCACTTTGGCGTTGGCGCGACGGCTAGACCGGGCGTCGCATCACCCAGATCAGGATCAGGCCAGCCACAGCCGAGCCGATCCCGACCGCGCGCAGGATATTGTCCGGCGTGGCGATGGCGCTCTTCATGGCCTTGCGCATCCAGTTCGGACTTGCCGCGAACATCAAGCCTTCCAGCACAAACAGGATGCCTAAGCCGATGAGGAAGTCGGCGAACGCAATGGACCTCATCGGATTGGAACCTCCCGGTGTGCTGTTCTTGTCTGGACGAAGGGCGGCCAAACCTGCCGCCCTTGTCTAGCTTACGGTTTCGCCGGTGTCTCGGCTGCCGTCTTCCCTGACGGGTTACCAAAATACCGGAAGAAATCCGAGTCCGGCCGCAGCAAATAGCGGGTGTCGTCCTTCTTCAGCCCGTTCTCGTAGGCCGTCATCGACCGGTAGAAGGCGAAGAAGTCAGCATCCTTGCCATAGGCCTCGGCAAAGAGGCGGTTGCGCTCGGCGTCACCCACACCACGTGTCTGCTCGGCTTGGGAGTTCGCGTCGGCAATGATGACCGTCACATCGCGGTCGGCCTTGGAGCGAATTTCCTGCGCCTTCTGGGCGCCCTGCGCTCGAAACTCAGCCGCTTCGCGCTGGCGCTCGGACTTCATCCGGTCGTAGACAGCCTGGCTATTCTGCTCCGGCAGGTCGGCACGGCGAATACGGACATCGACGACCTGGATGCCATAACCACCGGCCTCGCGGTCGAGCTGCTCGCGGATACGCCCCATCAGCTTCTCGCGTTCATCACGCACCACCGTGATGAAAGTGACTTCGCCGAGCACGCGGCGCAGCGCCGCATTCAAGAGCGAGGTGAGTTGGAGGTTCGCCGCCTGGATCGAGCCGACGCTCTGATAGAAGCGCAGCGCGTCCTTGATGCGGTAGCGCGCAAAGGCGTCGACCACGAGCCGCTTCTGGTCTGAGGCAATGACCTCCTGAGACGGGTTCTCGAGGTCGAGGATCCGCTTGTCGATGTTGATCACGGAGTTCCAGGGCGCCTTGAAGTGCAGTCCGGGCTCGGTGACGACCTCCACCGGCGCGCCGAATTGCAGCACGATGGTCTGCTCGGTCTGCTGCACCGTGAACAACGACATATAGCCGACGATCACGACCAGAAGCGCCGCGAGCAGCACGACAATGCCAGTAACGGGAGACCTCATCGGGTACCTCCGCTCGGCAGCTGACCCGTTATCGCAGGCTTCTTGTTCGACAATTCATTGAGCGGCAGGTAGGGCACGACGCCCTGGCCCGAGGCGCCTGGATCGTAGATCAGCTTGTCCGCGCCGCCGAGCAAGCGCTCCATCGTCTCCAGGTAGATCCGTTCACGCGTCACGTCAGGTGCCTTCTTGTATTCCTCGTACACTTTCAGGAAGCGCGCGCTCTGGCCCTTGGCCTCGGCAACCGCCTGCTCCTTGTAGCCCTCGGCATCCTGCTGGATCTTGGCGGCGCGGCCGCGGGCTTCCGGCACAACCTTGTTGGCATAGGTCTGCGCTTCGTTTGACAGCTGCTCGAGATTGGCGCGCGCCGCCTGCACGTCGCGGAACGCGTCGATCACCTGCGCCGGCGGATCGACCTTCTGCATCTGCACCTGGGTGATCTGGATGCCGGCGCCGTAGCCGTCGAGCGTCTTCTGCATCAGATCCTGCACGGTGGTCTCGGTCTGCGTCCTCGCGCCGGTCAGGATCGGCTGGATGTCGGAGCGGCCGATCACCTCGCGCATCGCGCTCTCGGCGACCGCCTTCACGGTGCCTTCGGGATTCTGGATGTTGAACAGGAAGTCGCCGACGCCGTTGGGCTTGATGCGCCACAGCACGGTGAAATCGACGTCGACGATGTTCTCGTCGCCGGTCAGCATCAGGCTCTCCTCCGGCACGTCACGGATCGAGCGGCCGCGGCGGGCCGGATCGTCGATCAGCGTCATGCCGATGGAAATGGTGGACACGCGCAGTGCCTTCGGCAGCAGCACGGTCTCGATCGGATAGGGCAGGTGATAGTTCAGGCCGGGGTCGACGGTGCGCACATGCTTGCCGAAGCGCAGCACCACGCCCTGCTCTTCCGACTGCACGCGGAAGAAGCCCGACAGCAGCCAGAGCGCGACGATGATGAGCAGGATCAGCGTGATGCCGATGCCGGAGAAATAGCCGCCCGGCATGATCTGCTGGAGCCGGTCCTGGCCGCGCCGCAGAAGGTCTTCCAGATCCGGCGGCCTCGGCCCGACCGGTTGCGGGCCTGTGCCCCATGGTCCCTTCGGACCCGAGCCCCAAGGGCCACCGCCCTGATTCTTCCACGGCATTCGACGCTCTCCTCGGCAGACCGGGACTAGAACTTAAGCCGGCCCGCATTGTCCGGTCCGGCTTTATAGGGGACCGAAAGGGCCCTTACAACGCAAGCCTGACCGACCCACGAGCTATGCTCGGGGGCGGAAAAGTCAATGTAAACATTGGAGAATGCAGTTAATGGGACGGCCGCCGACGATATGTCACATAGGAGAAGTCGGCGCTGTCGTCCGGTCCGGCGGGATGGCGGACGCGGCTTGTTTCCTCCCACTGCGCCTTGTCGATGTCGAAATGCGTGTCGCCGTCGGGCCGCGCATGCACTTCGGTGATCTCGAGGCGGTCGGCACGATCGAGCCATTGCCGGTAGATTTCGGCACCGCCGATCACGGCGATTTCAGCGGCTGAACGCCGCAGGGCATCACCAAGCGCAACTGCGCCAGCGGTCGCCGCCGACGTCGTGACGACTGCGCCAGCGGCGCGATAGGCTGGATCGCGCGTGATCACGATGTTGGTGCGGTCACGCAGCGGCCGGCGCCCGGGCAAGGATTCAAAAGTCTTTCGACCCATGATCACGGGCTTGCCGATGGTGAGCGCCTTGAAGCGCGCCATGTCGGATTTCAATCGCCACGGGATCGCGTTACCCGCGCCGATGACGCCGTTCTCCGCGATCGCGACGACGAACACGATCTCCATCAGGACGGGCTCCCTGCAAGTCGGATCAGCGCAGGGCCGGAGACGCGGCACAGCGTCCAGTCGTCCAGCATCGCGGCGCCGAGCGATTTGTAGAACGCGATCGACGTTGCGTTCCAGTCGAGCACCGCCCATTGGAGGCGCGACCAGCCGTTGTCGACGCATTCCTTCGCCAGATAGACCAGCAGCGCCTTGCCGAGGCCTTTGCCCCGGTGCGAGGGCCGCACATAGAGATCTTCGAGATAGATGCCGTGGCGGCCGCTGAAGGTCGAGAAATTCAGGAACCACACCGCGAAGCCGACCGGCTCGCCGTTCCATTCGGCAATCGCACAAAACAGCCTGGGATCGCCTCCGAACAAGGCCTCCGCGATGTCGGCCTCGGTCGCCTCGACCTCATGCGAGAGCTTTTCGTACGCGGCGAGTTCGCGGACGAAATCAAGAACGAGCCCGGCTTGGCCAGGACGCGCGCGGTGAATATTCAACGCCATCGGCTCTAGACCGCGACTTCCGCCTTGATATGCGGATGCGGATCGTAGCCGACGAGCTCGAAATCCTCGTAGCGGAAGGAGAAGATGTCCTTCACATCAGGATTGATCCGCATCACCGGCAACGCGCGCGGCGCGCGTGTGAGCTGAAGGCGCGCCTGCTCAAGATGGTTGGAATAGAGATGGGTATCGCCGAACGAATGCACGAAGTCGCCAGGCTTCAGCCCGGTGACCTGCGCCACCATCATGGTGAGCAGTGCATAGGAAGCGATATTGAAGGGCACGCCGAGGAAGACGTCGGCCGAGCGCTGATAGAGCTGACACGACAGCTTGCCGTTGGCGACGTAGAACTGGAACAGACAGTGGCACGGCGGTAGCGCCATCTTGTCGACCTCGGCCGGATTCCAGGCCGACACGATCAGGCGACGCGAGTCCGGATTGCGCTTGATCATGTCGACGACGTTGGCGATCTGGTCGATGCTGCGCCCATCGGGTGCGGGCCAGGAGCGCCATTGATGCCCGTAGACCGGGCCGAGATCGCCATTGGCGTCCGCCCACTCGTCCCAGATGGTGACGCCGTTGTCCCTGAGATATTTGATGTTGGTGTCGCCCTTCAGGAACCACAGCAGCTCATGCACGATCGCCTTGAGCGGCAACCGCTTGGTGGTCAGCATCGGAAAGCCGGCGGACAGATTGAAGCGCATCTGATGGCCAAACACCGACAGCGTGCCGGTACCGGTCCGGTCCGTCTTCTCGGCGCCGTCTGAAAGAATCCGCTCGAGCAGGTCCTGATACTGGTGCATGTGCCGATGAGCCTTTGGGGAGGCGGCGAACTTAACGACGCTTCCAGCGCTGCGACAGCGGCGATTCGCTGCCTCCACTAATTATACCCCGAAAAGTGAGTGTTCCCGGGGCGAACGACAAGGGGCGGAACCTGCGTCCGCCCCTCGCCTATCGGCTTGAAAGTGCTCGTTAAGTTACCGGCTTGAGCACCGGGGTCCACTTCGCGATCTCGGATTTGACGAGGGCGGCCAGCGCCTCCGGCGTCCGGTCTGCCGGGTCCGGGATGACGCTGCCGAGGTCGAGCAGGCGTTTCTTCACGGTCTCGTCGTCGAGCGCCTTGACGGCAGCAGCGTTCAGGCCCGCCACGATCGCAGGCGGGGTTCCCTTGGGCGCGAACATCGCGTTCCAGGCCTAGGCCTGGAATGTCGGCAGGCCGGCTTCGGCCGTGGTAGGCACGTTCGGCAGCGACGGATTGCGCTCCGGCGTTGCGATCGCATAGGCCTTGATCGTGTTGGCGTTGATCTGCGGCACCGCATTGACGATCTGATCGCACATGTAGTCGACCTGGCCCGCCACCAGCGCGTTCATCGCAGGGCCCGTGCCGTTGAAGGGTACGCCGACCGGTTTGACGTCGAGAATCGAGTGCAACAACTCGCACGAGGCATGCGAGACCGAGCCGACGCCGGCATGCGCGGCATTCACCTTCTCGGCGTTGGCCTTCACGTAAGCAATGAATTCCTTGAGATCCTTCGGCGGAAAATCCTTGCGCGCCAGGATCAGGATCGGCGTGCCCGCGACCAACGCGATCGGCTCGAAATCCTTCTCGGGATGATAGGCGAGCTTCGGATAGAGCGGCACGGAGGCGGCGTGCGTACCCATGTGACCGGTGATCAGGGTATAGCCGTCATTGGCCGCACGCGCGGCGCGCGTGGTCGCGGTGGTGCCACCGGCGCCGACCACGTTCTCGATGATGATGCTCTGCCCCAACGTCTGCGCCATGTGCGAGGTGACGATGCGCGCAACGACGTCGGTGGGGCCGCCGGCCGCGAACGGCACGATCATGGTGATGCTGCGCGTCGGATAGGTCTGCGCTTCACCTGATGCGACAAAGCCGCACAGCGATGCGAGCACGGCGGCACATGCGCACGTGAGCGCGCGAATGGATGTCATCTTGATCTCCCGACACAAGAAAAATGCCGGCCTCGCGGCCGGCATTTTCATTTCACGAAGACATCACGCAAGTCGATTGGACTTCCGAATGCGGCGGGCCGACGCGTGACACGCCGACGCAGGCACGCGCCGCGATCAGTTCTCCGATTCGGTGAACACCTCGTCGCGCTTGGCACGCAGCATGGGCAGCAGCGTCAGCACCAATAGGAATGCTGCAATCGCGAGCAGCACCGCCGACAACGGACGCGTCAGGAACACGCTCCAATCACCGCGGGAGATCAGCAGTGCGCGGCGCAGGTTCTCTTCCATCAGCGGTCCGAGCACCATGCCGAGCAACAGCGGCGCCGGCTCGAAATCGTGCTTGATCAGCCAGTAGCCGACCAGACCGAACACGCCTGCGAGGATGACGTCGACCGGCGCGTTGTTCACCGAGTAGATGCCGATCGCGCAGAAGATCACGATCGAGGGGAACATCAGCCGGTACGGTACGCGCAGCAGGCGGACCCAGATGCCGACCAGCGGCAGGTTGATGATGATCAGCATCAGATTGCCGATCCACATCGAGGCGATCATGCCCCAGACCAGATCCGGCTGTTTCTGCATCACCTGCGGGCCCGGCACGATGCCGTGAATGGTCATCGCGCCGACCATCAGCGCCATCACCGCGTTAGGCGGGATGCCAAGGGTGAGCAGCGGGATGAAGGAGGTCTGTGCCGCCGCGTTGTTGGCGCTTTCGGGCGCCGCCACGCCCTCGATCGCGCCGCGGCCGAACCGCGACGGGTTCTTGGCGAGCTTCTTCTCGAGCGTGTAGGCCGCGAACGACGCGATGACGGCGCCGCCGCCCGGCAGAATGCCGAGGATCGATCCGAGCACGGTGCCGCGCAGGATCGCGGGCGTCGAGTCGACGAGGTCCTTCCTCGTCGGCATCAGGCCGGTGATTTTCTGCTGCACGAGATCGCGATTCATCTCGGCGCCGGCGTCGAGATTGCGGATGATCTCTGCAAAACCGAACACGCCCATCGCCACCGTCGCAAAGCCGAGACCGTCGGCGAGCTCCGGAATGTTGAAGGCCATGCGCGAGGCTCCGGTCTCGATGTCCGAGCCGACCATCGACAGCAGCAGGCCGAACACGATCATCGCGATCGCCTTCAGCACCGAGCCCTTGGCGAGCACAACCGCGAAGATCAGGCCGAGCACCATCAGCGAGAAGTACTCCGCCGGACCGAACGCCAGCGCGAGTTTCGTGAGCGGTGCGCCTAGGACGGCGATCAAAACGGTCGCGACACAGCCGGCGAAGAACGAGCCGATCGCGGCGATCGCCAGCGCCGGACCGGCGCGGCCCTGCTTGGCCATCGCATGGCCGTCGATGGCGGTGACGACCGATGTCGCTTCGCCTGGAATGTTCACCAGGATCGAGGTGGTCGAGCCGCCATACTGGGCGCCGTAATAGATGCCGGCGAGCATGATCAGCGCGCCGACCGGGGGCAGTCCGAAGGTGATCGGCAGCAGCATCGCGACCGTCGCGATGGTGCCGATGCCCGGTAGCACGCCGACCAGCGTGCCGACGAGCGCGCCGATCAGGCACATCAGCAGGTTGATCGGAGAAAACGCGACGACGAAACCGTGAGCGAGGTTGGCAAAAATCTCCATGACAGCCTCACTGAGCCAGGAAGCGCGGGAACATCGGCATCGGCAGACCGAGCACGTAGGGGAAGAGAAGCGCGCATCCGACAGTCAGGCAAGCACCAACGATGGCGGCCTCGACCCAGCGCGTCTCATGCGACCCTAGCGCTGCGATCATGAAGCTCACGAACGCCGAGACCACGAGGCCAAGCGGCCGGATCGCCAGCGCAAAGAACAGGATCGCGCACATCACGAACAGCGGCCCGCGCCATGAATAATGTGCAAGCGCCGGTCCCTCGTTCAAAAGGCCAGTCAAGGCGATGCCGGCGGACAGAGCAACCAGAAGCCCGCCGAACATCCTCGGCGCGGTGCCGGCGCCGAACGAGAAACCTCGCATGCCCTGCAGATCGCTCGAAGCCCAGAGCGCAAACAGTGCGAGCGCCATCAGGATGACGCCGCCGATGTAGTCCTGCGCCGACTTGATCGTCATGAACAGCGTGACGATCGCCACGGCAAACAGCGGATAGGAATAGATCAGCGCCAGCAAGACGTCCGACGACGCCTTCTTGGTCTCACCGCCGATGGCGCCAAACAGCGCAGCGGGCGCGCCGGCAACCAGCGCCGTGGCGTGGCTGATCAAGACCGTGGCCGGACCGCGCCCGGCGCCCCAGCCAAAGATCGTCCCGATCGACCAGATGAATTCGAAAATCTGCGGCGCGATGGCCAGCAGGCAGAAGCCGAGAGCTACCGACGTGTTTCTGGTGGCTGTCGTCGCCGAGTGGCCCATTGTATCGGCCATGCATGTCTCCTCCGCGACCCGTAAGTCACGAGCACTGTTGTTCTAATCGGCTGGAAATTGATCCCCGGCCCGGATCATTGCCTAGCGATTTTCATCACACAATGCCAGCGAAACCCAACAGGCCCCCTGCGAGCAGAAGCCACAGAGGATTGACGCGCGAGACGGAGGCGATCAGAGCAACCGTCGCGGTCAGGAGCAGTGCAGCAATACTGCGATCTGTCGATTGGGCGAGGATCAGGGCACTGGCCGCCATCAATCCGATCGAGAGCGGAACCAGTGCTGCCTGGATCAGAGCGGGCCAACGCGATTGGCTCGGCCGGTTCAGGAGCCGGCTGACATAATAGGCGAGCAGCGCCGTTGGCAGGCACATCGCCAGCGTCGCCGCCAGCGCGCCGGCAATGCCGGCAACCGCGTAGCCGATCAACGTGACGATCAGGACGTTCGGACCTGGCGAAAGCTGCGCGATCGCATAGGCATCTGCGAACTGCTTGTCGGTCATCCAGTGATGCACATCGACGGCGATGCGATGCATCTCGGGCACCGCCGCCGCCGCACCGCCGACAGCGAACAGCGACATTAGACCAAAGGTGGAAATCAGCGCCCAGATCGGGTTCTCACTGCTCATGCTGCTACCTTCCGCCGCATCAAAAAGGTGACGCCGATGCTGAGCGGGATCGCGACCAGCAGCACGGCCTGAAGCGGCAGGCGAAGAACGCCGATGGCGATGAACACGCCGAGCATCAGGATGAGCACGACGACCTCCATTCGCTTGAGCAGCGGCGTCATCATGCGGAAGACGACCGCGATCAGCAGCCCGACTGCCGCGCAGGAGATGCCTGCGAGAACGCGACGCAGCACCTCCACGTCGCCGAACCTGGCATAGATGATCGCGAGCACGGTCATGATCAGCGTCGGTGGCAGCAACAGCCCGGTGAAGGCGGCAACGCCGCCCGCGATGCCGCGCAGTCGCGAGCCGAACACCATCGACAGATTGACGATATTGGGCCCGGGCAGGAAATGGCAGAGCGCAAAGGTCTCGTTGAACTCGTCCGCCGTCATCCAGCGGTACTGGTCGACGATGGCGTGCCTGGCGAAAACCAGGACCCCGCCGAAACCGGCCAGGGACATCCGGGCGAAGGCCAGAAACAGCGCCAGCAAGCCGGGCGGAGCGGCGCGGGTAGCAGGAATTTCCGGCTCTTGGGCGGCCGGTGCTGAATCCGTGGACATGTCAGCAGCTTAGAACGCAGTTCGCCGTTCGGCCAAGATCAGGACTGCGACCATCCCCGACCTATCCAAAGGGAACCGCGCCCTCTTCGCTCGAAACCTCTGTTTTTTGAAACCTTTGCCCCCTATATTGGGGGTGCCGGTTCGCCGGCTATGGAAATAAACGGTCGTCGCAATAAACCATTCGGACCCGGGGGCGGTACCCGGCGCCTCCACCAAAGCCCACCGGCGGGCTCACCCGACAGCGGGCTTTGGCGGGGGCGAAATAGGATCGACGAGGGCGTAAAGGGCGTGCTTTTTCCCGGTATTGTTCCGCCGTTATCGGGCTACTGCAATAGTTGCCAACGACAACTTTGCTCCGGTTGCTCAGGCTGCGTAACGCAGTTTGAAAGACCATCTTAAAGTCCTAACGGGTTAAGCTCCGTTAGGCGGGGTTCGGAGGCACCTGGCAACAGAAGCCTCCACTTACCTCTGATTTCCTTCCCGGCGGGGACTCCTGCTGACCCGTGAGGCGCGGTACTATTGCGGCTTGGCGAGTCGGACCGGCAGGGCCCGTCTCCTGGACTGTAACAGGACCACCATGGCGACCGATCATATCCGATACGATGTGCTGGCACGCGACGCGCTGCGCGGCGTGCTGCGCAAGGTACTGACCGATGCCGCGGCCCATGGATTGCCGGGCGAGCATCATTTCTTCATCACCTTCGTATCGAAGGCCGAGGGCGTGAAGCTCTCGAGCCGGCTGCTGGCGCAATATCCGGAAGAGATGACGATCATCCTCCAGCACCAGTTCTGGGACCTGACCGTGCTCGAGGATCGTTTCGAGGTCGGCCTGTCCTTCGGCGGCATTCCGGAGCGGCTGGTGGTGCCGTTCAGCGCCATCAAGAGCTTCCTCGATCCGTCCGTGAAGTTCGGCCTCCAGTTCGACACCTCCGACGTCACCGAGTTGGCGGGTGAGAATTTGCCGGCCGCCCCGGCCCCATCAGCTGTCGCGGCGCCTGTCCCGGCCGCCGAGACGGCAGAGACCGCGGAAGAGCCGACCCCGCCGAACCAGGGCGGCGCCGAGGTCGTGCGGCTGGATCGTTTCCGCAAGAAATGATCCAGGTTGGGCGCGAGACCGTCGCAGCCGGCCAAACACCCTATATAGAAGAGCACATGATGAGGCCGCGCGGAGTTTCCCGCGGCAGAATGGATGTGCTCATGGCCAAAGCTGCGAAAACCGCCCGCCCCCCAACCCGCACCGAGACCGACAGCTTCGGTCCCATCGAGGTCCCCGCCGACCGCTATTGGGGGGCGCAGACCGAACGCTCGCGGCAGAATTTCCGCATCGGCATCGATCGCATGCCGATCTCGCTCGTGCATGCGCTCGGCACAGTCAAGCTCGCGGCCGCACAGTCGAACCTCGAACTCGGCCTGCTCGACAAGCGCCGCGCCGGCGCGATCATCCGCGCCGCGCACGAGGTGATCGAGGGCAAGCTCGACGATCACTTTCCGCTGGTGGTGTGGCAGACCGGCTCGGGCACCCAGAGCAACATGAACCTCAACGAGGTCATCGCCAACCGCGCCAATGAGCTCCTGGGCGGCGAACTCGGCGCCAAGAAGCCGGTGCATCCCAATGACCACGTCAACATGAGCCAGTCGTCGAACGACTCGTTCCCGACCGCCATGCATATCGCGGCCGCAAGCCGCATCACCGCTGACCTCGTCCCGGCCCTTGGCGAGTTGCACCGCGCGCTGCGCAAGAAGGAGAAGGAGTTCGCCAAGATCGTCAAGATCGGCCGCACCCACACCCAGGATGCGACGCCGTTGACGCTGGGTCAGGAATTTTCCGGCTATGCATCGCAGGTCGAGAGCGGCATCGCGCGGCTCAAGGTCGCGGTGAAGGATATCCATCCCCTGGCGCAGGGCGGCACCGCGGTCGGCACCGGCCTCAATTCCAAACCGCGCTTTGCGCAGCTATTCGCAAAGCACGTTGCCAGAATAACCAAACTGCCCTTCAGCAGCGCCGCCAATAAATTCGAGGCGCTGGCCTCCAACGACGCCTATGTGGCGGCGCACGGCGCCATCAACTCCGTCGCCACGGGCCTCTTCAAGATCGCCAACGACATCCGCCTGCTCGGATCTGGCCCGCGTTCGGGGCTTGGCGAACTGATCCTGCCGGAGAACGAACCGGGCTCGTCGATCATGCCGGGCAAGGTCAATCCGACGCAGTGCGAGGCGATGACCATGGTGTGCTGCCAGGTGTTCGGCAATCACACCGCGATCACGGTCGCCGGGAGCCAGGGCCATTTCGAGCTGAACGTCTACAAGCCCGTTCTCGCCTACAACATGCTGCACTCGATCCGCCTGATGGCGGACGCGGCGCGCTCCTTCACCGAGCATTGCGTCAGCGGCATCCGCGCCGACCAGAAGCACATCAAGGAGCTGATGGAGCGTTCGCTGATGCTGGTGACCGCACTCGCGCCCAAGATCGGCTACGACAACGCCGCCAAGGTGGCCAAGACCGCCCATGCCAACGGCACCACGCTGAAGGAAGAGGCGCTGCGGCTCGGCTTCGTCTCCGCCGACGAATTCGACCGCCTGGTGCAGCCCGAGAAGATGACGCGGCCCGGATAAAATTCCGAATTCCGATAGTTATCCGTAATGATACGGAGCCCCAAAGCCCATAAATTGTAAGGCCTAAGGGACGGGATTTGATTACCGTCAATGTGGCGGCGGGGGCACCTGCTACGCAAGAAGCCCCACCGCCCTTGACGGGGCGAAATTCATCGTTTGATGGCCCGCGAGGCCGATTGACGAGGACGAGCGAATGACGATCAAGTCTTGTGGGGCGCAACGCGGCGCCCTGTTTCTGGAAGTTTCATCCAGCCTGAAGAGGAGAGGATGATGGAGACGCGGCATGGGGAACGTCATCAACCTGAATCGTTTCAGGAAGCGCGCCGAGCGGGAGGCATCGGCGAAGCAGGCGGACGTCAACCGAACGAAGTTCGGCCGCACGAAGGCCGAGCGATCGGCGGAGGAGAAGCAGGCGGACCAGGCGAAGGCACATCTGGACCAGCATCGGATCGATCGCGAGGAGCAGCCATGAAGTCGCCCGTCGTGAAGCGCTCGATCGTGGTCGCCGGCCACAAGACCAGCGTCAGCCTGGAAGAGGCGTTCTGGAACGGCATGAAGGAGATCTCGGGCCTTCGCAACATGACGCTGTCCGAGCTCGTCGGCGAAATCGACGGCGCCCGCCAGCAGGGCAATCTGTCCTCGGCGATCCGCCTGTTCGTGCTCGACTACTTCAAGAGCCGCGCCATGGCCGCCATCCAGCCGGAGAAGGTCCCGGCGCAGTAGCGCCGGGGCGGTTTGCCCACGCCTTCGTGATCTGCACTTTAAAATCCCTCTAAGGTGCAGTTTCAGCGGGCACGCGCGCTTGACCTCGATGCCCTGCGTTGAAAATACAGGGCATGACCGACACTCATGACACGCGCCGCGAGATGCCGCTGGGCCTGGCCCAGCGCGGCTATACCGGCGTCATTCAGCATCTCTCTGCCAGGGACGCAGGCTCGGCTCTCTCGGACATCGAGCTGGAGAGCCGGCTGATCGAGCTCGGCTTCGTCGAGGGCGCAAGGGTCGAGGTCCTGCACGAGGGGCTGGTCGGGCGCGACCCGATCGCCGTGCGTGTCGACAACATCACCATCGCGGTGCGCCGCCGCGAGGCCATGGCCATCATCGTCGCCTAGAAGCGCGACCGGATATTCGATCCATGGAATTACCCCTGCTTCATCTCGCCCTGGTGGGCACGCCAAACAGCGGCAAGACCTCGCTGTTCAATGCCCTGACCGGCAGCCGGCAGAAGGTCGCGAACTATCCGGGCGTCACGGTCGAGCGCAAGGAAGGGTTCTTCGTCACCCCGCAGGGGCGCCAGGTCTCCGTCGTCGACCTGCCCGGCACCTACTCGCTGCGCGGCCGCAGCCCGGACGAGGAGATCACCCGCGACTTCGTGCTCGGCAAGGCCTCCGGCGAGATCGTGCCTGACCTCGTGCTGTGCATCGCCGACAGCACCAATCTGCGTCTGACCATCCGCCTGCTGCTGGAGCTCAAGCGCACCGGCCGGCCGATGGTCCTCGTGCTCAACATGTTCGACATCGCGAGCCGCCGCGGCATCTCCGTCGACGTCGTCAGGCTCGCCAAGGAGCTCGGCGTACCCGTCGTCACCTCGATCGCGGTGCGCAAGGGCGGCACGGCCGACCTGCTCGCGCTGACCGACGAGATCTCCGCCAAGCTCGCCGCCGAGCCGGCCGAGAACAGCTGGCGCGCACTCAGCGTCTCCGAGTTGCGCGCGACCCAGCGCGAGGCCGACCGCATCATCTCGGACTGCGTCAGCCTGCCTGCCAGGCCCGACACCTGGACCGCGCGGATCGATGCGATCGTGCTGCACCCGGTCGGCGGCCTGATCGTGCTCGCGGCGATCCTGTTCGTGATGTTCCAGGCGGTGTTCGCCTGGGCGCAGCCGCTGATGGAGCTGCTGCAATCCGGCTTCGACGCACTCGGCGAGTTCGTGCACGCCACCCTGCCCGACGGCCTGCTCCAGAGCTTCCTTCAGAACGGCGTGATCTCGGGCGTCGGCAGCGTCATCGTGTTCCTGCCGCAGATCATCATCATCTTCCTGTTCATCCTGCTCCTGGAAGATTTCGGCTACATGGCGCGCGCGGCGTTCCTGATGGACCGCATCATGGGCGGCGCCGGCCTGCACGGCCGCGCCTTCATTCCGCTGCTGTCGAGCTTTGCCTGCGCCATTCCCGGCATCATGGCGACGCGCGTCATCGACAACAAGCGCGACCGGCTGACCACGATCCTGATCGCGCCGCTGATGACCTGCTCGGCGCGCATACCGGTCTACACGCTGATCATCTCCGCCTTCATTCCGGCCAAGGACGTCTGGGGCTTCATCAACCTGCAGGGCCTCGTGATGTTCGGGCTCTATGCCGCCGGCATCGTCAGCGCGCTGGCCGTCTCGTTCCTGATCAAGTTCTTCATGCTGCGCGACTATGCGCCGGCGCCGTTCATGCTGGAGTTGCCGGACTACAAGATGCCCCGGCTGAAATCGATCCTGATCGGCATCTACACCCGCGCCAAGATGTTCCTGCAGCGCGCCGGCACCACGATCTTCTCGATGATGGTGCTGATCTGGTTCCTGGCTTCGTTCCCGCAGCCGCCCGCCGGCAGCACCGAACCCGCCATCGACTTCAGCCTCGCCGCGATCATCGGCAAGGCGATCGAGCCGCTGCTTCATCCCGTCGGCTTCAACTGGCAGATCGCGGTCGCGCTGATCCCGGGCATGGCGGCGCGCGAGGTCGCGGTCGCTGCACTCGGCACCGTCTACGCGATCGAGGGCGGCAAGGAAGCCGCCGAGCAGATCGGCCAGGTGCTGGCGACGAAATGGTCGCTCGCCACCGCGCTGTCGATGCTGGCCTGGTACATCTTCGCTCCGCAATGCGCCTCCACGCTCGCCGTCATCCGGCGCGAGACCGGCAGCTGGCGCTGGATGGCGGCGACCTTCGCCTACATGCTGGTGCTGGCCTATGCGGCGAGCCTGCTGACCTACAATTTCGCGGTCGCACTCGGCGCGGGCTAGCCTCTCTCGAGACCAGAACTGCGAAAACAACCCCATGCACAGTAGACGAGGTCGTGAAATCAACGGCTTGCGCCTGCGCGAAGGTTGCCGGACGAAAATTCGGAAAATCCGTTGACCCGTCGGACAAAACAGGCGCATGATGGCAGCATGGGCGATCCGGGTTGGGCGCTGACATTTGCATCCTGTGCCGGCCCATACGGCAAGCCCCGTGACCTGCGACGTCGCGATCGCGCACGAACTCCATTTGGAAGTTCGGCAGCATTGATTTGTCTCAATGGTCCCCCTCATCGGCCTGTCACGATTGCGTCGTCCTGCAATGGGAGAGAGCACATGAGTGCACGTGCCAAGCTGATCGGACTGTTCGTCACCGCTGCGCTGTTCACGGCAGCGCCCCTGTCGTTTCACTACTCGCCGATGGCGACGGTCGCCGTGTCGGTCGACACCGCCGAGGCCCGCGTCGGGCGCCCCCTTACGCCGATGAGCGTCGCAGGCGTCAACCGCAGGGTCCATCGGCGGGCGTATTACGGCGCGGCGGCGGCGGGAGCTGCTGCCTACGGGGCCTACGGCTATCGCCGGGCTTGTGGGTATTACCCCTATCCGCCGTGCTATTGAGGGCGCCGGTACGAGGGCGCGCAAGCCGTTGAACTGGACTGCGTCAATACCGGACGGGGCGAGCCGCGCGTCATCGCGGCTCGCCCCGCGGTCCCGGCAATTCGGGTTGCCGCGCGCAGGCTCGCATACGCCCGATCATCATCCGCGCACACGCGGCAGGGCCGGTGGAATGTCGCGCTCCGGGATCGTACCGTTGTCGAACTGAATCAACAGGCCGTCGGTGCAGCAATGGCTTCTATTGCCTGTTTCGATTTTTGCTCGCGCCCCTGAGCGCCGGCGTCGTCGATGTCGCAGTCGCAACGTCCGTCATCTGAATGCAGGTGAGTAGATCGACATAGCTTTGGCCAACGATGGTGGCTTCGCTCTCGCACGCGTTGCGGACGGCGGGCCTCGTCGTCGCCCAGAGCGTGCCAAGTTGTTGCTGCGCCGCGGTCTCATCCCGCATGCAATCGGCAAAGCTCTGCGCGAGCGCCAATCCCATGGCCTTGTCGGTCTCCGTCGTCGCCTTGCACAAGGCTTCGACCTTGAGCTCCGGAATTCGATCCGAGATTTCCACCAACGAAGGGCTCGCAAGCAGCGCGAGCGAAAATAGAGCGGCGTTCATATCTGCCTCCGTCTCTAATACTGCCCTGGCGGTGTCGCGTTACGTCGCCTGCAAGAAAGCCACGCGCGTTCAAAAACGGCGTTGATCCAGATCAACGCCCGCGTGCGCTCGGGGATCGCCGCATGTCATGCTTCCCGACGCTGGACGAGACTGGATGCATCCCGAATTGCTGCGCGTCGGGGCGATCTGCATGTGCTCGTCAACGGCGCCAATGCGGATAGCCGGCCGAGGCCGGTTATCGTCGGTCGGTCGAAGCGCGGCATCAGGACCGCCGCCTATTCGATCGTTGCATTCACCGAGATGACCGACCTGCCTGAGCCGTACGGACCTTCGCCTTCACCATAGATCGCAAACGCATCGCTGCCCTTGTAACCGGATGCAGCGGTATACCTGAACGTCGTGACGTTGAGCTGCCTGAGCGTCCCGTGCGCAGGCTTGCGGGAAACGCCCGAGCTACGCATCGCTCCCGGAATCCGGATCGGGAAATTGCACGTCTGACCCGACCTGACCGCGAAGTAAGCCGTCATATCGACGCCGAACACGGATGGGTTGCCGGTGACCCGGCAGTCCGGGACGGCGTAAGCCGAAACCGGCGTCAGACTCAAGACAGCAGCTATTGCCAACACCCGCATCCTCGCCTCCTGTCAGGGATGAACTCGCTTCCATGGCAATCGATCTCGAAACGCGCGGGATAACGATTGATTTGAGTCAAGATACGTACAGGCAACCAGCGGCCCAACGAGAACATTTGAGCGCGGGTTGACCCGTCCACCCCAATTCCCGCCACCAGCTTGCTCGCATGCCTCGTTAAAATTTTACCCGGCCCATTGAGGTAGCCTTAAATCGGTCCAAGCGAAGCTCACATCGGGAAAAGATGGCAAGCGGCATCGGGTCGGACAGATGGATATCAGACAAACACTGCGCGCTTCGCCGCCCCACCGAAAAATCACAGGCCACGACGCCAGTGGGATATTCCGGCAATTTGTCCGAGATCAGTCGGGCAGCTACGTCATTATTTCCGCGCTGCTGATGCCCGTTCTGGTCGGCACGGCCGGCCTCGGAACCGAGGTCGGATGGTGGTACTATAAGCACAAGAACATGCAAAGTGCGGCCGACTCCGGCGCCGTGAGCGCTGCAACGGCCGCAAGCGCCGGCGGGGATATATTGGCGGAAGCCGACGCCGTCACAGCGAACTACGGCTACTCGAATTCGGTGAACAACGTCACGGTTGCGGTAAATAATCCGCCGAAAGCCGGCAGCTATACGTCCAATCTCCAGGCAATCGAGGTCGTCGTGAGTCAGCCACAACAGCGGCTGCTGTCGGCGTTGTTCGGCTCGGATCCCGTCCTCATCACCGCGCGGGCGGTTGCCCTCCCCAATTCCGGGACAGGCTGCGTGCTTGCACTCAATTCGAGCGCGAGCCCAGCCGTCAACGTAAGCGGAGGAAACCAGCTCAATCTGATCAAGTGCAACCTCTACAGCAACTCCGGCGCAAGCCCATCGCTCAACGTTGCTGGCAGCGCGACCGTTTCTGCCAACCAGGTCGGAGTGGTCGGCGATGTATCCGGGGCCAGCAGCATCACGACCACCAACGGCGTTAAAACGCACGTTCAACCGATTGCCGATCCCTATGCGAACGTGCTTCCTCCCTCGGAGCCGAGTTGCACCAACGCCAAGATCACCGTCAATTCCAACGGGAAGACCAGTTCCCTCGACCCCGGCTGCTACAGCGGCAGTATCACGGTCAACGCCGGAGCGACGTTGAACCTCAATCCCGGCATCTATTACCTCGACGGCGCCAATTTGAGCGTCGCGGGCAACGCCACGATTACCGGCACTGGCGTGACCCTGGTGTTTACGGGCTCGGGCAGTGACTGGGGAACCGCTTCGATCGGCAGCAACGCGAACATCAACCTGACGGCGCCAACCAGCGGCTCCACGCAGGGAATCGTCATCTATGGCGACCGCAAGATGCCGGCCGGAACCGCTTTCAACCTCACCGGAGGCAGCACGCAGAACTTCGGGGGAGCCATCTATCTGCCGAAGGCAAATCTCAGTTTCAGCGGCGGCAACGGTACGAGTACCTCGTGCACCAAGATCATTGCGGACACGCTGACATTCACCGGCACCTCGAATCTCCAGGTCGATTGCTCCGCGCTCGGCGGCACTGCAACGATCGGCTCGCAAACTGCCCAACTCGTCGAATGAGGTCGGCCATGACGCGAACTCGGAAATCGTCACCTGGAAGCCGTGGTCGCATGTTCGAAGCCCTGGCGAGGGGCGTGCGCGCTGCCATCCATGATGAGCGAGGCGTCGCAGCCATCGAATTCGGGATCATGATCCCGATACTGTCGCTCATGGTCGTTTCAGTGACTGACATCGGGCTCGCGGTCTTTCGCAAGATGCAGGTCGAGGACGCGGCGCAAGCCGGAGCGCAATACGCGATCATTCACGGCTTTGACGCGAGCGGCATCTCGAGCGCCGTAACGAGCGCAACCAACTCCACTGCCGTTACGGCTTCACCCGGACCGGTTAAATTCTACGGCTGCCCGACGGGCACAGGGGTGAGCGTTGTGAGCGCCGGCACGGTCTGCACGGGCGGCGCGCAGGCTGGTACTTATGCGACTGTCTCGGCCCAAGCGACCTACTATACACTGATCAACTACCAGATCATCGCAGTCGCGTACACATACAATGCCCAATCCACGACGAGGCTGCAGTGAAGCTCGCAGCGATATGGGCAGACAATCGGGCGACAACGGCGCTGGAATTTGCACTGACCGCCCCCGTTTTTTTTCTGTTCCTATTTGGCATCATCGAGTTTGGATTGCTTTTCTGGACTCAACTCGGCCTTCAACATGGGACTGAAATGGCCGCGCGGTGTGCGACCGTCAATCCATCGCTGTGTCCGAACAGCGGCGCCATCACAGGCTACGCCGCGCAGCAAGCCTTCGGACTCGCCCTTCCGGCGCAGACATTCGCTTATTCGGCGTCGAACTGTGGCAACCAGGTGAGCGCAAGTTACGCGTTCCAATTTCCACAAATACTCAATCTGTCGCCGGTGACGCTAACGGCTCAGGCGTGCTTTCCGAGTTGAGTTCGGCTGTCGCGGCGTTGTTCGACAGCAATGAAAAGAGACCGCCTCAGCTGGCGGGCTCTTTCAGCCGGCACCGGTTGAATCGAAAGGGGCTACCTCGCAGCAGCCCCCTGCCGGTTGAAATGATGTTGGTGCTCAAATGCCCAGCCCCGGCGCCCCGTATCAAATTACCCTTTTGCCCGAGATCAAGGGGCTTCAAAGGGTAATTGCTACTTTTTCCCGACAAGCGTAGCGTTCTTTCGGCGCTTCGGCGCTACGCATACGGATATCTCTGCCGCCCGCCCTCTGACGTCCCGCAAAGACGAAACCTCCAGAGGGCGGGTCTTCCTCCTTGGAGAGTTTCGTAATGGCAAAACCATCAACGCTTCCAGCTCAAGTCTTTGACCACGCGCCGGACCAAGCACTGGCTCACCTCCCAACGGAACTGCCACCAGTCCAAACTGGCCCATCGGGCACATCATTGGCCGAGGTGACGCTGCCTCAGCACGTCCTGGACCAAGTTGATCACATAGCTCCGGTCGGTGTTTCGCATCTTCCAGATTTCTTCTTTTGATTGCCCAGAGAAAAGGAGGCCGCCATCAGGGCGGTTTGCGGCACATCGATCTCCCGATCTGCCATCGATGAGATTGGTGCTTTGAGTATCCTGACAAACGACGGTCACGGCCGCCGTAAGCAGACTCGCGCCTACATTATCAACTGAACGATAAGTGTATGTTCTCTTCATTTACTGCCTGGCCGACTACAGATTTGGATTATGCATATGTTCGTCACCGTCGTTGCTGTGCTTTGTCATCTTTCTGCCCAGGACTGCACTGAGGTGGTCGTCACAAATTCCGCGTTGGATTCAAGGCTCACTTTCCAGAGCTGCATGCTTGGCGGCCAAGCAAGCTTGGCGCGATGGAAGACTGCTCATCCCATCTACCGGGGGGACGATTGGCACATCGATCGCTACAAATGCGTCGCGGGGGTATACGTAGCCAAGGCCAGGATTTGATCGGACAGCGCCCTGATAGGCGCGCTCGTCCGTGGTTGATCGCGCTCAGGGCACGCAACGTTCTCGAACGCCCGCAGGACGCCTCGAACGTCGGATCGTGAGAGTGCCCGCTTGGTATCTATGAAGCGCCTCGATGGAGGAAGCCCAAAACGCTCCGAGCCTCGATCGCGCGGATCAGATCCTCGAGATCGAGTGACAATGCTCGATCGCTTGCTGCGGCTTCGGTCCGCAACTCCATCGGTGCAGATGGATCGACGCCAAAACTTGCGCGACACTCCGGACCGTCGAGGCAGCGTCCGCCCTTGGGATCCGCCGGCTATGGGCGTCGCGCACCTCTTCGCCGGCGGTCCTTTCGGGCACGCCCGTTTCGAGACGCGCGGCAGACAAAGCCGCGCGTTGCCGGAAGTTCCTGCGATGTCCGCGAGTGATTTCGAAGCAGATGTTGGCGCCTGGCGCTGCCGGGGCCAGCAAGCGCGCGGTTGCGGCGCCCGGATCGCGCCGCGGGTCTAGTGGGTCGGAGCCAGGTTCAGCTCTTTGATCCGCCCAGCGGCGTCGAACTCAAAGAGCGCGCTGACCACGCCGGAACTCGTGACGTACGAGAGAATGGTTCCGTCGTGGTAGGGATTGAGATCGTCCAACGTGCCTGCCGGATACTTGCGGAGGCGATCGATCCAATCGGCGCGAAGTGCCTCGCGGCCGGTGATGGTCTTGACCGAGCCGAAGCCGCAGCGAACCACGGCGTCATCGGCATACATATCCAAAATCGATTCAATATCCCCAGCGCGGTAGGCATCCAGCCAGTCAACCGCCACGGCCATTGGGTCAAAGGTCATATTCCACACCTGTATACCGTCGAGACGCGCGATTTAGGTAGGGTTAACCCTGCTAAGTCTCTTTCTACCAACGATTAATTGTATTTTAATGCCCCCACCCGGCCCCGGCCATATGCCGAAGGACATAGATCGCCGGGCCGAGGCACAGTCCATGTTAGACGTGACTGCGAAGCAGTGGATATTTCAGCGCATCCGGCTCGTGATCGTAGACCGACAACCGATCGTTCTGCAGGGACTGAAGTCGGTATTGGGGGCGCAGCAGGAATTCGACGTGGTCGCATCGTCCAGCGACGGGACGAGCTGCCTCGAAGCCATCCGGAATCTGACACCCGACGTCGCGCTCGTTGCGGACACCCTGCCGGATCTGACGGTATCCGAGATCCTGGCGATCGTGAAAGCCGAGAACCTTCCCACGCGCCTGGTGTTCTTTACCGAATCCGACACCGACCACGAACTGGCCGCAGCCATTGCTGCCGGCGCCTGCAGCGCAATCTCGAAGTACGACTCCCCCGAGACGATGCTGCGATCGCTGAGGCTGATGGCGAAGCGCGGCGTGTCGCTGGAGCGGTCCGATCTCTCGCCGGCCGGCAAGGACGCTGACGTCGGCAAAATTGAAAAGCTGCTAGGGCAATTGACGCAACGGGAACGTCAAATTGTCCGACTGGTGTCGGAAGGCATGTCGAACAAGGAGATCGCGCGCCAGATCAACGTGTCCCAGGGGACGGTCAAGGTCCACCTTCACAATATTTTCCAGAAGCTCGAGATCACCAACAGGACCGTGCTCGCGACCATCGCGTTGTTGCAACGCACCTCCGTCTTCGGCACCCTCGCGCTGGCCTTCCTGGCGTTCGCCATCGAGGACGAACTCAAGGCGTCGGAAGCGGTCAAGGCGTCGGGAGCGAACGACAGGCTTTCGAATGACGGCAGCATCGGCCACGCGAGCCAGCATACGGAGTATGAGCCCTGGAAGAAGGCCATTCTCCGGCACCGCATCGCCTGGGAATCCAGCGAGACGCCTCCGCCTACCCTTCGAGACTTTCTCGCCAAGATGGGCCAAGTCACGACCGCGGCGACGGCGATGGAAGCGCTGCGCGCGGCCGAGCAGGTTGGAGGCCCCAAACCGTGGAATGACCACGGTCCCGTAGGATCGAGCACGCCCAGTCTTCCTGCGCTTTTGCCGAGAGGTGCCAGCGACGCGCAGCTTGGTGACCTGCCCCCGGACCATCAACTCCCACCCCCTCCCTCCAATCCGATGTCGTTTCAAGGAGGGTATGGCACCTTCGCCGCTCTCACCGGCGCGTTGATCTACGCGCTGAACGACCCGCATCTTGCCGCACAGGCGCACGAGGCGGGCAAAGGGTCCATCGACGGTTTCCTGGGTCCGGCTGGAGAAAATGCGACGACAAAACTGGCCGCGATCACCGACGCGGGCTCTCATCATGTCGACGACCCGGCCCCGGCTTTCCCTGAGTCCCACCAGCCTTCCGCTGGTGTGACCACCGGGCACGAAAGCGCCGCTGGAGAACCTCGGGGCCAAACCGGCGATGGCGCCGTGGGGGACAACCTCCAACCCGTTGGCTCAACGGACCTTGGTCACGATGCCGGCGCTGAAGCATATGGCCGCGATCAAATGATCGAGGGCCACGTTGGTGAAAACGCCGTTCAGCCTCCCCCGAGCGATTCCAGTTCGACCTCGTCCGCCTCCACCTTCGATTTCGCATCCGGATCGAGCAGGATCAGTCTCGAGGCTTTCGGAGCGCTCGCCTGGCTGCATATGACGGCAGCAAGCAAGTCGATACCGCCACACACCCTTGCCTGGATCTACGACGCCGCAAGCAACGAAACGATCGTCTATGTAAATTCGACCGATCATAGCCTCGATATCGGCGATCGCGGCCTGGTGGAAGTCCATCTGCAGGGGATCGTTTCCGTTGCGGAGTCGGATTTCGTCGCTCAGCCGGAAGCCGCTTCCATCGCGGTCACACTGGAGCAGCTCGAACAAGCGTTGCCATCGGCGATCGCAACCGAAGAGACTGCGCTGAGCACCGACAATGTCCAGGGCACCGCCGGATCGAGCGACGGCGCATTCGGGACTTCAGGCGCCTGGAGCATTCTGGCCGACGACGGTTCAAGGTTCCTGTTCCGGCAGATCGGAGACGGCTCAGGGAACTCGGCGAGGTCAGTCAGTTTCACCGGCGATCCGGCGGATGCAACGGAGGAGAGCGATGGCCCGCCTGCCGCGTCTGCTCCCCCATCATCAGTCGTGCATGCTCATCGGGTGACGGTTGCGGCAAATGAAAATCCCGCATCGAAGAGTGAGCCGACCAATGCGAACACGAGTGTCTCGTCGACGGCCCAGAGCGAGATCGTCCAAACGAGCGTGGTGACGGCCACAGGGGCGACTGAAGCCGACTCCGCACCGGGCAGCAGCGGCGAGCATCGCGCCGCGGCTTCAGAAGAACACGACAACGAGCACGGCAATTCCGGACACTCAAACTCTGCCAACGCAACCGACAGTGTCGAGCAGGACGTCGCAACGTCCGACAGCGCGAGCCACGGCAACTCGCAGCAGGCACACGAGAAGGAGCACGGCAACTCCGACCACTCGGCCTCCGCAAGCGTCGCGGACGCAGCCGTCAGTACCGCCGATGCCGCAACAGCCGACAACGCGAGCCACGGCAACTCGCAGCAGGCACACGACAAGGAGCACGGCAATTCCGACCACTCGGCCTCCGCAAGCGTCGCGGACGCAGCCGTCAGTGCCGAGCCCGACGCCGCAACGGCCGACAGCGCGAGCCACGGCAACTCGCAGCAGGCACACGAAAAGGAGCATGGCAACTCCGACCACTCAGCCTCCGTAAACGCTACGGACGCGGCCGACAGCGCCGAACCCGATGCCGCAACGGCCGACAGCGCGAGCCACGGCAACTCGCAGAACGCTTCGGCGCAAGGCTCAGCCCAGGCGGCAGAAGCACACGACAAGGAACACGGCAATTCCGATCACTCAGGCTCCGCAAACGCGACGGACGCGGCCGACAGTGTCGAACCGGGCGTCGTAACGGCCGACAGTGCGAGCCACGGCAACTCGCAGAACGCTTCGGAGCAAGGCTCAGCCCAGGCGGCAGAAGCACACGACAAGGAACAAGGCAACTCCGATCACCCAGCCTCCGCAAACGCGTCGAAAGCAGCCGACGGTGTCGGGCAGGACGTCGCAACGACCGACGGCGCGGGCCCCGGCAACTCACAGCACGCGTCGGAGCCGGGACCTGCAAAGGCGGCGGCCACGGCGTCGGCTGAAGCCGACCCCGCACCGGGCAATAGCGGCGGCAATGGCAACGGGCATCACGATCCGGCTGCGGACATCGCGGATGCGTCAGCGGCCGTGACGACGACAGACCCGACCGAACACGGCAACTCGGGCCACGATGCAGAGTCAGCCTCTGCAAGCTCACCAGATGCAATTCAGAGCGTCGATCCGGACGTCGCAACGGCCGACAGCGCCGGCCCCGGCAATTCACAGCACGCGTCGGAGCCGGGGCCTGCAAAGGCGGCCACGGCGTCGGCTGAAGCCGACCCCACGCCGGGCAATAGCGGCGGCAATGGCAACGGGCATCACGATCCGGCTGCGGACGTCGCGGGTGCGTCAGCGGCCGTGACGACGACAGACCCGACCGAACACGGCAACTCGGGCCACGATGCAGAGGTAGCCTCTGCAAGCACACCAGATGCAACTCAGAGCGTCGATCCGGACGTCGCAACGGCCGACAGCGCGGGCCCCGGCAACTCACAGCACGCGTCGGAGCCAGGGCCTGCAAAGGCGGCGGCCACGGCGTCGGCTGAAGCCGACCCCACGCCGGGCAATAGCGGCGGGAATGGCAACGGGCATCACGATCCGGCTGCGGACATCGCGGATGCGTCAGCGGCAGTGACGACGACAGACCCGACCGAACACGGCAACTCCGGTCACGATGCACAGTCGGCTCCTGCAAGCCCGCCTGATACAGCCGAGATCGTCGTACCGAGCGACGCAACCGGCGCGGTCGACGCCGCACAGCCGGCTCAAGCTGCGTCCGCGGCCAGCGGAGCAGATCCGGAACTGGTGTTCCGCTTCGATAATTTGGCGACGGCACCCGCCGCCGCGGTCGTTGAACCTCAACAGCTCGACAACCTGCTCGATTCGCACGTTCCGCCCGGCCAGCAAAAGGACCTCGATATGATCGTCCAGGCGACCGCCATTGCGCCGGACGAGCATGCCGCGAGCCACGGCAATGGCGGTTCGCATCATGCGGTCGTACCTGCTTCCCATGACTACCTGCTTTGACGTGTTGCATTCTCATCGACTGAATATGCTCGAGCCATGAACCAGGACCGGGACAAGCGGATATTGGAAGAGCGTCTCGAGCGCTGCCGCCAGCTCGCCAAGGAGTTCCCGACCGGGCCGACGGCGGCGCATATCCGCGAAATAGAGGCCGCGCTTCTCGACGACCTTCGCGCTCTCGCGAGCGACGAGCCGCAATCCTGAGGACGAAATCCGGCGCGTGTTCGCCATGGCCGAGATCGACGCGGCCCGTTCCGCGCGAGCTTGGAGGCGATCGTCGATATCGGCCTGGAGCCGCCGAAACAGGGTCCGCTCACGTCCGTCGTGTCACCAGCAGCAGGAACGCGGCGCCGAACGCAAGCCGGAAGAGATAGTCGACGACATGGCGGCAGCTCACAGCTTCATGAGCGCCGCAACCAGCCGTTCGGGATGGAACGGCTTTTCGAGGAGGACACTGTTGGGCACGCCCTCCGACCTCCACAATGCCGCGCCGGCGCCGCCGGTGATGTACACGACCGGAAGGTCCGGATCCTTCTCCCGCATTCTTCGGGCGAGATCCCAGCCGTTGAGCGTGCCGCCGAGATAGACATCGGTCACGAGCGCCTTGTGATATTTTCCCCGCGCCACGAACACCGTCATCGCCTCCTCGCCGGACGAGAGGATGTCGGAGGCGAAGCCTGCCTCCGCCAGCGCACTTTCGAGCACGCCCTGAAGCGGATATTCGTCCTCCACGATCAGGATCGACGGCGGTTCCGACATGCTTGCCTTTGGCCGGCCGGCGATCCGACGCGACGTGAATGTTCCGGTGCGCGCGGAGTGCAACACGCGTTTTTGGCTTTCTCGCGATGGCGCGCATGAAACCTGTCGGTTCCGCCGGCAACGGGCGACGGCTCACGGCTCCAGCGTGTAGGAGCGCCCGGGTTCGAGGACGTAGATGGTCAGAAAGCGGAGCGGGCGATCCGGGTCGCAATTGCGAAAGTGCGTGTGCGGGAGATCAGCCCGATCCTGCAACGTCTCGCCCGCGCGATATTGCCGCGGCTCGTCGCTGCCATAGGCCGACTCGGCAACGCCTTCGACGATGTAGATCGCGCCCGCGACGGGATGCCGATGCAACGGAGCGACACCGCCGGGCGGATAGGTGACCTCGACGACCATGAGCTCCTGGTTGCCGGGCAATGGAAGACGTTCGAGAATCTTGCGCGTGACACCGGCAAAGCCGGATTGCCGAGCACCTTCGGGACGGTCGGAACGTTCAACCATGGAGCACCTTTCATCGAACCAGCACTTGTCGACTTGTAACCCTCACCGGGGCACGCCGCCATGTTCGAACCGGCGTGCAAGGTGAATCCGACTCTGATTTGAATGGCTTTCCCGCCATCGGCTGTCTATGGTCTGATCATGTCGCGCTTCCTGTGTCTGTTTGTTGCTGTCACTTTGTCGCTGCTGCCGGTCACCGCACCTGCGGCGTCCATTCACAAAAAGCACGGGCAAGCCTGGCGCGGCTACGGCTTCCTGCCGGGCTATCGCCAGCCGCTGAGCAACAGCCAGCCGATCTTCATGCAGAAGAACGGCTTCCGGCGCTACGCGCGCGAAAACCAGCGTCCCTGGTATATCGACCCGGTGCCGAGCTATTACCGCTACTACGACGGCGAGTGGCGCTATTTCGGCCGGCCCGGCTTCGGCGGATCCCGCTACAACGGCGGCAGCTTCGGTCCGTGCTGGACGCGGACGCCGATCGGCGCGATCTGGAATTGCGGATGATGGTGCTTCCACCTCTCCCCGACGGGGAGAAGTGGCCGCAATACGTAGCTGGCAACCGCACTCATCGAAGCATGCGCCGACCGCCGGCTATTCGGGGCAATACGTTCCGAACACGCGGTCCCACATGCTGGTGACCACGCCGAAATTGCACGGCCGCTGGCCGTAGTGATGGCGCGCATGACGGCGCTTCAGCCGCCAGAGATAGCCGCCGCGCTTCACCGGAAGATGGTGGATGATGTGGTGAAGCGCACCGAAATAGATGTAGCCCAGCATCAGTCCCGCCGTGACGGTGCAGGCGCTGCCGAATCCGACCAGCAGCCATACCGGCAGCAACGATCCCAGACAGATCGAGCCCAGGCTCAGCCAGAGCGGCGAGCCGACCAGCGCGCGCGGATCGGAATGGTGCATGTCGTGCAGGGCGGCGAGATAGGCCGGACCATGCAGGGCGAAACGGTGAATGACGTATTCGGCGAGGCTCCAGAGCAATAGCCCGCAGGCAAATCCGATCGCCGCCTCGTCCCAGCGCAGCGGCTCTTTCAACTGCAACGCGACCACGACCAGCGCGGCACTTGCGAGGGGGTAGAACACGAAATCGGCAAAGTACAAGAATGTTTTCAGTCGCATGGATTTGCGCATGGGCTGGTCTTGCTGGAACGCTCCATGGCCGCCCGTGCCTCGACAATCTCCGGCAACTCCTTCGCGCTGGTGAATGTCCCGATCACCGGACCGAGCACGCTCCGCGCCTGCGCATCCGTTCCGCTCGCCTGGTAGAGTCTCGCCAGCGAGAGCGCGGCGCGCAGCTCGTATGTCGCAGTCTGCTGTGCCCGCGCGGTCGCGATGGCCCGGGTGAACGCCGCTTCCGCGGCGACGATATCGATCGGGTCCTTGCGCAGCAGCAGCTCGCCGCGCCAGCGCTGGATCTCCGGCGTGAACCACTCCTGCCCCGTCCGCTCCACCTCGGCGAGCTGCTCGTCGAGGATCGCGAGCGCCTCGTCGAACTGCCCTTCGCCGGCCTTGGCTTCGGCCAGCAGCGTCCAGGTCAAGGGCACGTAGAGCCCGGTTGCCATCTTGCCGACCAGCGGCAGCGCGATGGAATCCTCCATCTCCTTGAGTCCCGCGGCCGGCTCGCCGAGACGGCAGCGGATCCAGCCGTTCCAGAATTTTCCGGCCCGCGTGTAGAGCAGAAGTCCGTGCTCGCGGCTGAGCTCGATCACGGCATCGACATGGGGCCGCGCGCCTTCAGGATTGCCGCGCACCGCGTCGAGCACGATCTTGTGGAAATGCGCGTAGACCATCGTCGCGATATGGCCACTGTCGGTGGCACGGCGGATCGCCTCCTGCGCCAATTGCTCGGCGCGATCGACTTCGCCGAGCGGCCACAGCACCAGCGCGAGGTAGATGGCGGCCGCGATGCCGTAGTCGTGGCCATAGAGGAACGCGAGATTGCGGTCGTGCTCGTCGCGGTAGATCGCGAGCGCCTGCTCGAGATGCCGCCTGGCATCGACGAAATTGCCCTCGAACCAGCGCGTCATGCCGCAAACACGGTGCGCGATCCCCGCCTCCGGCGCATCGGGCCGGTCGGCGGTATCGTCGAGGAACGCCTGCGCCAGCTCCTGCATCGATCCGAGCTCGCTGCGCACGAGGCTTCCGACCCACAGGCCGTAAGTCGCGGCGAACCGTTCGGGGGCGCCCTTGAGCCCGGAGGCGAGCTCGCGCGCGCGTGCGAACGCGACCGAGGTCTCCGGCGCGCCATAGCCGCGCGTTGCGATCAGCGCGTTGCCATAGGCGATCTGCAATTGCAGCCGCCGGCTCTGCCCTGCGGGGCTTTCGCTCAGGCCCTCCGCAAGGCCGATGGCCTTGGTCAGATGCGCGATCGCCTCGGGATAGGCCGAGCTGCGCAGGGACCGGTCGCCGGCCTTGCCCCACCACTCAACGGCGTCCTCGACGAGACCGGCCTGCGTCAGATGATGCGCGGCAATCTCAGGTGAAGCTGCGGCGATGTCCTTGAATTTCTCCTGGAGCACGACCGCGATGCGCTCGTGCAAGCGCCGCCGGCTGCTCCTGAGCAGGCTCTCATAGGCGGTGTCCTGCACCAGCGCGTGCTTGAAAGCATAGACGCCTTCAGGCGCGGACCTGTTGCGGAAAATCAACTCGGCGCCTTCGAGCTGGGCGAGCCGGGCATCGAGCTCGGCGTCGTCCCTGTCGGCGATCTCGCGCAGCAGCCCGTCGGAGAATTCGCGGCCGATGACGGCACAGATCTGCGCGATCTCCTTCGCCGGCCCGAGCCGGTCGAGCCGTGCCATCAGCGAATCCTGGAGTGTGGTCGGGATCGACAGGCGCGGCAGGCTGCCGGCGATCCGGTAGCGGCCGCCCGCTCCCTTTTCGAGGACGCCCATCTCGAGCACGGTGCGCGTCAGCTCCTCGACGAACAACGGGATGCCATCGGTCCGCGCCGCGATCTGACTGACCAGCTCGGACGGGACCGCGCGACTTCCGATCACTTCGGCAATCAAGCGCTGGACGTCGGTTTCCTTGAGCCGTCCGAGCTCCAGGGTCGTCAAATTCGCCGGGCCCATCCATGGCAGCTTGAATTCGTTGCGGAACGTCAGGACCAGCAGCAGACGAAGCTGGTCGGCGAGCCTGACCGCAAGCCCGAGCAGCTCGAGCGATGTCGCGTCCGCCCAATGCAGGTCCTCGACGATGCAGATCACCGGTGCCTCGGCGCACAGGCGCTGCAGGCGCTGGATCAGCGCGGCCAGCGTGTTGCGCCGCAGTTGCTGCGGCGTCCAGTCGAGCGGCGGATAGCGTCCGCCGGTGGCGATCGACAGCAGATCCGCAAACAGCGGCACCAGCGTCGGCGTCTTCAGGTCGCTGCGCCCGAGCAGCGCTTCGAGCTTGCGCAGCCGCTGCGCGTTGCCGTCGCCGGCGCTGATCTTCGCGGCGCGCTGGAGCTGCGTGATGACGGGATAGAGCGCGCTGGCGCGATGATGCGGCGAGCACTGATAGCGCAGGCGGATGTGCGGCTCCGCGCCGATCCGCTCATCGAGGAAATGCTCCGCAAGTCGCGACTTGCCGATGCCGGGCTCGCCCGAGATCAGCACGACCTGCCCCTGGCCGCGCCAGGCCCGCTGCCTGCACTCGGCGAGGCGCTCGAGCTCGTGCTCGCGGCCGACGAATCCGGCGAGGCCCGCGCAGCGATAGGCTTCAAAGCGGCTCGCGAGCGGCGATGGACGATCCACCGCCCAGACTTCGACCGGATCGCTGAATCCCTTGATCGCGCGCGTGCCGAGCTCGCGGAGCTGAAACAGATTGCCGACCAGCCGGCGCGTCGAGGCCGCGATGATGACCGAGCCGGGATCGGCGAACGCCTGCATCCGCGCCGCGAGGTTGGGCGTCTCGCCGATCACCTCGAGCCGGCTCGAGGCGCCCTTTGCAATGAGATCGCCGACGACCACGAGCCCGGTCGCGATGCCGATCCGCACCTCCAGCCGCAAGCCCGGCTGCACGTCGATGGCCTGGACCGCCGCAGTGATCTCGAGCCCGGCACGAACGGCGCGCTCGGCATCGTCCTCGTGCGCGGACGGATAGCCGAAATATGAAAGGATGCCGTCGCCCACCAGACGCGAGACGATGCCGTCGTAACTCGCGATGACGGCAGTCGCCGCCTCGCGATAGGCCTGCAGGATCTCGCGCATCTCCTCGGGATCGAATTGCTGCGACAGAGCCGTCGAGCCGACGAGATCGCAGAACATGATCGTGAGCTGCCGCCGCTCGGCGCCCGCGTCCACTTTGGGTGCGACGAGACGCGCCTTCGGAACGTCCAGCTCTGCAATCGAACGCAACAGCCTGCGCCGGTGCCCGAGCACGACGCCCATGGTCGCGAGATCGCGATCCGTAATCTCGGAAAGAATATCGAAATCAATGCCGTGGTCAGAAAAGGACTTCTGGTATTGAGGGAGGCCGACCTTCTCCAACCAGGCAGCAACCTGCCCAGTCATCCACGCGGGTCCAGCATTATCTGTACTAAACCTAAAGTATATGCCCCCTCGAAATGAAGTCAATCGTGGCAGGCAAGCGTCGCCATTGTTGACGCATCGAAGGCACTGGCCCATGCTTTCCGGTGGAAGCGTTCCCCATTTTCGCGTGAGAGTATTCATCCGTGAAGCAGGATCCGTATCCGACAGCGGCGAACCCGATACATCAGGCCGTCGTAAAGCTGTTTTATTCGCGCGCCGCGCGCCACCTTTTCACCAACGCCTGGTACTCCCTGCTGAGCAGTCTCGACCAGGACGCCGCGATCCGATTTCTCAATTACGGCTATGCCTCGCTGAACGGCGAGCAGGTCGCGCTGCAAGCCGTCGACGAGCCCGATCGCTATGCGATCCAGCTCTACCACCACACGGTGTCGGGAGCTGCGATCGAGGGCAAGGATGTGCTGGAGGTCGGATGCGGTCGCGGCGGCGGCGCATCCTACATTGCGCGCTATCTCCATCCGCGCAGTTACACCGGGCTCGACATCTGCAAGCCGGCGATCCGCTTCAACAAGGCGCGCTATGCCGATCAGGATAATTTGGCATTCCAGGTCGGCAATGCGCTCAGCCTGCCGTTCGCGGACGAGAGGTTCGACGTCGTGGTCAACGTCGAGAGCGCCCAGCATTATGGCGACATGGGACGCTTTCTGGACGAGGTCCACCGCGTGCTCAGGCCGGGCGGCGTGTTCCTGATGGCCTGTTTCGAGGACCGGTCGAAAGACGTGTATCCGCGCGAGTCGCTGGCCAAGTCGCGCCTGCGCCTCACCTGCGAGGACGACATCACCGCCAACGTGGCACGCGCGCTGGAGCTCGACGGCGCGCGGCGAACGGCACTGGCGGACGAGATCGTGCCGCGGGTGCTGCTCGGCGTATCGCACGAATTCGCGGGAATTCCCGGCACGCAGCTGCATGCATCCTTTGCCGACGGCACGTGTCCCTATTACTGCTTCACCTGTCGCAAGGACTGACTGCAGGGACTGCAGCGGGCTCACAGCGTCTTGAGATATTCGATCAACGCCCTCCGGTCGTCCTCGTTCAAATCCGTTCCATAGGCGTGTCCGGCGTTCGAATTGCCGAGCAAGGTGGTGTCGAATTTGAACGCGGTGGGGCTCTCGCTCGCCATCGCATATCCGACGTTGACCGGATCGAACTCCCAATTGCCGACAAAGAATGTCTTGGGCCGCTGCTCCGGCGGCAGCAGGAGATCATGGAGCGACGGAACGGAGCCGTTGTGCAGATAGGGCGCCATCGCCCAGACGCCGTTAAGGGGCCTTGCGCGATACTGGAGCAGTCCCCGGTACTCGTTTGGACGCCCGCAATTGATCGCAGCCGCAGCTGCCGCATTGTCGTTGGATTTGGCGATCCATTGCTCCGCGACGTTACCCGTGACGATCCTGGCGGCGTCATAGTTGGCGATATCGTCCGGCCCTCTGATCTTCGACAACGTGACCCTGCGGTTCGCGAACGTCTTCGCCTGCTCGGGATCGGTGCCGATCTGCGTGAGGTCGAACACCGGGATCTGGATCTCGTCGCAGGCCCCCGGGGCCGCGGCCGGCGGCGCAACTGCATGGCAATTGGCGCATGTCTTCGCATACAGCGCCTGACCGAGCGCGGCGAGCTTGAGATCGGGTGCCCCGAGGATCGCATCGGGCCAGCGCGGCGAACGCAAATCCATCAGCGCCCGCTGTCCCCAGACCACATTCTCCATCTCGACCGCATGGGTCACGTTGAGCGTGAGCATCGTGGGGTCATGCTTGATGGGCGCCTGGACGCCGAGCGCCTCGATCAGGTTACGCGTCAGCGGCTGGCGAATGGACGCGTTGTACAACACCCAGCTGAAGCGCGGCGTATCCCACAGCACCGGATATCTCACCGGCGCGGTCAGCGGCGCATAATTCCTGGGCTCGTTCAGGGGGCCGGCAAGAAGCTGGTTCAGGCCTGCCCCATGCGCGTCCAATCTCCCCGCCCCGCCGATCGTATCCGGGGTCCCGGGCGAGGTCGGAAACGAAGGAAGCTGAGCGAAGCATCCCAATCCCGCGGTCACGACGGGAACCGGAAGCTTCACGCGCGCCATGAACCGCGCGGCGACCTGCGGATCCCCGAGCTTGGCAAGCGCGGCGGAAAGCTGGCCAGTCAGGCCGCCGATATCGATATGGGACGGTCCGCCCTCGATGCGGATCTGCTGGCCGCGATAATTGACTTGCCCGGTGTGACAACCCGCACAGCCCAATCCGAGCCAGCTGCCCCTCCAGCACGCGTGCTTGCCATCGGGGAAATCGACCTGCGTCTTGTAGAGCCCGACGGGAAGTCCATCGGGATTGCTGGTCGGGTTTGCAGGCTCGGCGAGGAAGCCGAGCCGCTGCAAATTCTCCGGCGCGCTGATCAGTTCGGTTTGCCCGGGCTGCTGGCCCGGCTGCTCGAGCGCGAGAAACCATTCATAGGGGAAGATCGCTGTTCCCTGAGAGATGAAATGCCAGCGATCGGCCGTGTCGGCCGTCCAGCCCTGCCGCAGATGCACGGGGTTGTCCGACGGAGGCTTGTCTTCGGCCGCAGCAAAAATGATGACGCCAAACAGGGCCGCGAAGGAAATCAATATTACGCGCACATCAAATTTCATAATCAGCTCCAATCGTTGTGAAGCTCTCAATCATGACGGCATCAATGCCGTCGCTACCTGGCAATCAGCAATCGTGCGCTACCGATGCGCCACGTGCAGCACCGGAGGCCTTCCAGAAAATGTCATGTAGAAAACGACGCTCGGAGCGCCTGCGCGCTTGCGCCAGATCGCCAACAAGGAAGCCACGCCGCCCATAGCGACCGCTCCGAACCCCATTGCCCGCGACCGCCTTTCGGCGACCGCAAGCGGAGGCTACATCATGTCTGAAATAAGCGCAAAGGTAGAGGTGGGGCATTGGGACGCGCTGCCGGTCGGCGCGACGAAACCGGCGGCGTCAGAAGTCCTACGGCTTCAGTCTCTTTACCGGAAATACCCAACCACGAGATCGGTATCCGCGCTGCCCGGCACCGTGCCGTTCAGCTCGGCATCGATGACGCGGCGGCAGGCTTCGATCGCGGCGTGGTCGCCGAGGTCGTTGGCTGCTTCCAGCACGAGCCATGCGGCGTCGACCGTGGCCTTCTCGGGAGCCGCACCGCCGATCTCGGCGGTGACGTTCCTGGCGAGGCTCTTGTTCTTGCGGACTGCGGTACCGAATTGAGGCAACATTGCAAATACTCCCTCGATGTCCCGTTCAGTGAACCTGGAGTTCGGGCTGACGACCCGTCGCGGGATCGGCGCCGACGCTGTTCTTGCGCGACTGGTAGAATTTCAGAATGCTGCGCGATGTCTCGATCTTGAGTCGGCCGAAATCGCGCTCGTTGTCATGGAGCTCACGCGCCGTGATCAGATGATCCTTGGCGCCGAGGAACAACAGCGACATCGTCGTGTCCCAGGTGAAATCGAGCGCCTTGCACAGCACCAGGATCATCTCGCGGTTGCGGTCCATCAGCGCCCGCTCGATCACGTCGACCGGGAGCGACGACAGCAGCGACAGGCCGATCTGCACCTCGTCGAAGCGGTGCTGGCGCGCATAGTTCGAGATCGAGACCTGGTTGAGGTTGCCCTGCCGGTACTGCGTCGTCACCACGCGCTTGGCGACGAAATAGCTGCGCGAGGACGGGCCGAACTTGGACTGCAGATCGCCGGTGACCTCGGTCACCGAGCTCTGGATCTGCGACATCATCTCGGGACGCTCGGTCTCGAGCCGGCGGCGGACGTCTTCCGACGCCTTGGAGATGAGTTGCTGGAAGATGTGGCGCGGCACGTCCTTGCGCAAGCCAAGCTGCTCGGCGAGGATCGAGTCGCCCTCGGCGCGCCGCACCATGTGCAGCAGGCCCGAGCCCGAGAAGCGCGCACCTTCGTTCCTGGCGACCGAGGTCACGACCTCCTGGTTGCCACGCTTGACGAGCACATCGGTCACGGCTTCGCCGATCGCCTCGCGCTGCGAGATCGCGAGCAGATGCGCCTGGCCCTTGGTCATGGCGCTTTCGACCAGCACCTTCTCGTCGATGCGATTGGAGTCGCGCAGCACGGGGCCTGCGACCTCGATCTCGTCGTCCAGCGCGAGCTTCTCGATGACGTTGAGCGGAGCATGATCACAGCCGGCCATCAATTCGGAGAGTTGCGCCCGCGCGGCGACTTCGATCTCGTCGGCAAGCCGGCCGATGACCTCGCCGAACGTGCTGATGTCGTCGTCGACGTAGCGCCCGGTGATCAGAAGATCCGTCGCATGCCACAACGCCTTCGCCCGGCTCTCGTCGGTGCCGCGCGCGATTGCGTCGTCCAGGTCCTGTAGAAGCGTCTTCGCCCCGTCCATTTCGATCACCCCAGTTCTTGGAAGTTCTTCGGCGCCGTCCTGCTCTTGCGGGCAGGACTCCGAATTCCTCTGGGACCAACGCTAGAGATCAAACGCGAGAATCCAGTAAAACCGTCACGTCAGTTTTGCCGACAAGAATTCATTCAAATGCGAGCGAATGTGGTAACCGGCGCGCAAGACCCGCGTTTGACGCGCGGATGCATCCCCAGTCGTCGTGGCCGGCCTTGTTCCGGTCATCCACGCCTCGCAGCACGGCACCCAAGAACGTGGATGCCCGGGACAAGCCCGGGCATGACGGAAATGGTCTACGGATTCTGCGGCGTCAGCACCATTGGCGGCTTCGGCCGGGGCTTTGGGGGCGGCGGGACCGCAGCGGGACGCACCTCGATCGGCGGCGGTAAGGGTGCGACCTGCTGGCGTGCCAGCGGCACGCTTGGCCCGGCGGGCGCCGCAAGTGGCGGCTTCGGCATTGGTGCGACCTTGGGTTCAACCTTCGCCTTCGGTGGCGCGCGGCGGGGATCGCGGCCGGGCATCGGCACGTCGGTCAACGGCGGCTCAGCTGCGGGCTCGGGCGAGACCAGCGTTGGCAGCGCGGCCGTCGCCGGCGGCGGCTCGCCGCGCTCGATCGCATCCAGCCGGCGCGTCTCGCGATCGATCGTGCGCACCGCAAGCCAGGACGACAGCGGCGTGAGATCGACGGTGCGGCTGAGCTTGTCGGGGGGACCCGCCGCAAACAGCTGGATCTCCGGCGGGGCGCCGGAAAGGCCGTTCATGATCGGCGTCAGGCTGGCGCGGATATCGGCCTGGTCGGCGGGAATGTCGTAGCCACCGGAGACGATGGCGCGGGCGTTCTTCGCCTCGAGCGGGGTTGCGCCGACGCGCAGGCGGCCGTCGCGGATCGTGAACGGAATCTGTGCGGAGGCGACCGCAATCGGAGCCGACAATGCCGGCTCGACGAGCTGACGCAATCGGTTATCGTCGCTCACCTGCCCGCCGTCGCTGGCGCGGATGGCGATCTCGAACGCGCGCGGGTTGAGGCCGCCGATCTCCGCCGAATCCAGCGTCACCGTGCCGTTGCCGGCGAGCGCTCCCGTCAGTGCCGAGACGCTGCGGCCCTGGCTCGTCAGCGTCATCTGCACCGAGGCGCGCCCCTTGGGCAGCGCCAGATCGCGATAGCGCAGCGAGGCCGCATCGACATTGGTGAGATCGAGATGCGCGTTCAACGCCAGGCCGTTCGGGCCGTTGCGCGCATCGAGACTTGCCGTCATCTCGCCACCACCGAGGCTGCCCTTGAGCGCGTCGAGCGCGAGCGACTGGCCGTCGCTCCTCAGCATGCCGCTGAAGGGGCGGATCTCGATTCCGCCGGGCAGGCTGCCGCGCAAGGCCTGGAACGCGACGCGGCCGCGCCAGCCGCTGACGAGCCCGGCACTCAGCGGCTCGCCGCTGTCACGCCCGGCCGCGCCGACGGCAAGCGCGAGCGCCGGCGCCAGATCGAGCGTGTCGAGCCCGACTTCGCCATCGACGCTCTTCTCCGCGTCGAGCGTCATGGCGAGGTGGCCGCGCAGATGCGAGCCGGATGCCGTGCTGTCGAGGTCGTCGAAGCTCAGGCGATTGCCGGAGAGATTGACGCGTGACGACAGGCTCACGTTCCGCGCCGATTTGTCGGCCGGGCCGGTCCCGAACAGCGGCGCCAGATCGGCGTTGCGCACGCGCAGATTCACGCTGCCCTTCGGCTCCGGCGCCGACAATTCGATGCTTCCTTTCGCATCCGCATCGAGCCCGCCGCCGCTGACCTTGACGTTCAGTTGCAGCGGCCTGCGCCACGAGCCGCTCAGCCTGCCCTCGATCTGCGAGGCACCTTCGCCCGCAGCGACGATGCGATCGAGGCCGAGCAGCGCCGTCAGAACGGCGGCCTGCGGCGCCGAGACTTTCGACTCCAGCGTGAAGTCGCTGTTGCGCAATTTCTCGACGTCGATGCCGTTGACCGCCGCCACGGGCGTCTGCGCGGCGAGGGTCGCGGTGGCCTTGAGCTGCGGCGCATCGAGGTCGAACACGGCGCGGGCATCGCTGCGATCGGCATGTTCGGCATTCTTGTCGAGGCTGAGGTCGAGCTTCAGGTGCGTCGCGCCCGACAATGCCGGGATGGCATCGAGTCGGGCACGCACCGCAGGGGCGATCGGCTCGAGCAGCGCGGTGAGATCGCGCAGCGAATTCGCGGAGGATTTCAGGGCCAATCTGCCGGTGGCTTTGGTGCGGTCAAAGCTGCCGCTTGCCTCCGTGGTCACGCCGTTGGCCTGGCCGAACCGCAATTGCTCCAGCGACAGCGAGGTCGGACCGTAGCCGAGCTTCGCCGCGAACGGGCGCAGTTCCTGGCCGGCCGATATCGCCCGGCCGATGTCGAGCGAGAGTTTTGCGTCCTCCGGCCATTCGCCCTGGGGACCTGCGAGCGCGCGAACAAAGCTCGCGGCGGCGTCGAGGTCGAGACGATCCGCCTTCAGGTCGGCATCGATCCGCGAGCCTTTGCTGGCGCCTGTTTGCACGAAGGCAATGCGGCCCTCGACGGTGCCGCCTTCGATGTCGGCTTTCAGCCTGTCGATGGCGAGATGGTTCGCCTCGATCGTCACCTCGCCGGCAAGGCGCAGCGGCCGCGTGCTACGCCTGACAACTTCGTTGCGCCCCTGCAGCCAGGCCACCAGCGTATCGGGATCGGACGATTCGACGCTGAGGCGGCCGCTAAAGCTGTCGGCGCCGGGCGTGGCGCCGTTGAGCGAGAGCTGCGTCATGCCGGGTGCGCGCAGATCGAGCCGCCGGAACGTCCAGGAGCGGCCATCGGTCTGAAGCTCGGTCGTGATGTTCTGGAGCGGACGGCCGCCCAGCATGATCTGGTCGGAGTTGAACTCGATCTGCGCCGGGATCGGCGCCTGCGGGATTGCGGCAAGGCCTGCGCGCAGGGCCGGCAGGATGCGCAACGGTTCGGCATCGTCGCGGCCGGCAAGCTTGTCGGCATCGACCTGCCGCGCCGACAGCACCGCGCGGAGCAGCGGCGAGGCGCCGAACCTGAGGTCGCCGACGCCGCCGACTTTCAACGCGGAGTCCTCGGGGCCAAAGCTCGCGTCGATCTGGTCGAACTTGGCGCCGGCCGGATCGGCCTTGAGTTTCGCGGCGACCTTCCACGGCGTTGGCCCCGCCTCGCCCGGCTTCTTCGTCGGCGGCACGGCCAGCGTCAGCGCGCCGTCGAATTTCGGCTGGCGGTTGTCAAAGGCGAGGACACCTTCCAGATCGGCGAGGACGGCGCGCTCGCCGGGATCGATGTTGAGGTGCACGCGGGTGGCGCTGCCGTCTGGGCTGGGGCCGGAGGAGACGCGGAACGGATAGCGCACCCCGTTGGCGGTGAAGTTGCCGTCGCCCCGCACCGAGCCTGCGAGCGAGCGGACATCGCCGGAGAAGACGATGTCGTTGAGCTCGAGCGTCGAGCGGCTGGCGGCGTCGTGAAGCGCGATACGGCCGCTCAGGTTGAGCCGCTCGATGGCGAGGGACGCGAGATTGAAGGTGCCGCTCGCGGTGGACGGCAGGTCGACCTTGCCCTTGGCGTCGAGACCGAGATCCACCGCCATGCCGCCGACCGAGAGCTCCGTGGCGCGCCACTCGCCCCGCATCAGCGAGCTCAGGCTGAACTCGACATCGAGCTTGTCGGCGCGCAACCGGCCGAGATCATTGTTGCCGCCGAAGGTCACCGAGCGCAGCCGCAGCGTCGGCGCCGGCAGGAGCCGCGCATCGAGCTCACCCGCCACGCGCACGGGCACGCCGATGATCCGGGTCGCTTCCGCCTCGAACTGGGGCCTGAACTGGTTCCAGTCGATGAAATAAGGCCCGATCAGCGCGGCCAGCAGCGCTAAGATGAAGGCAATCGCCAATCCGAGCAGCGTCGTCTGCACGGGTCTCCCCTCGGCCAATCCGGCACCCGGGTCAAACCCAAGCTGACAAACCAAGCTTCAGGCGCGCCGGAACTGCCCCTTATATAGGGGGAAGTGTGGCGAAGTCACAGCGACTGTTGCGCACGGAGGTTAACGCGCCCCCGGCCTACCAGCTGGCCGGAAGCTGCTTCAGGCCCCGCAGCACGAAGGTCGGGCGCCATTCCGGGTTTTCGACGTCGTCGATGCGCAAATCCGGCAGCCGCCGCAGCAGCGTGGCGATGGCGACCTCGGCCTCGATCCGCGCCAATTGGGCACCCAGGCAGAAATGGATGCCGCCCCCGAACGACAACGGCCGAACGTTCGGCCTGGTAATGTCGAGCCTGTCGGGGTGGTCGGGATAGACCGCCGGATCATGATTGGCAGAGCCAAGCAGGCAAAGGACGGTCTCGCCCTTGGGGATGGTCTTGCCGCCGAGATCGTCGATCTGCTCCAGCGCGACACGCCCGGTCATCTGCACCGAGGAATCGTAGCGCAGGAACTCCTCGATCGCGTTGGTGATCAGGTCCGGCTGCGCCTTCAACAGCGCGAGCTGGTCCGGATTGCGATGGAGCGCCAGGAGGCCGTTGCCGATCAGGTTGACGGTGGTCTCGTGGCCGGCGCCGAACAAGAGGATGATGTTGGCGGTCAGCTCCTCGTTGGTGAGCTTGTTGCCGTCTTCCTCGGCCTGCACCAACTGGGTGATGAGGTCGTCGCCGGGATTGCGGCGGCGCAGCTCGAACAGCTGCTGGAAATACATCTGCGCCATCATGTTGCCGGCGTTGCCCTTGGCGATCTCCTCGGGCGAGAGCGGCACCGGATCGAGCAGCCGCCCGCCGTCGCGCGAGCTCTTGTAGAAGACCTCGCGATGATCCTCGGGAATGCCGAGCATCTCGCAGATGACGGTGACAGGCAGGCGGAAGGCGAAATCCTCGATCAGGTCCATGTGGCCGCGGTCGATCACGGCATCGATCGCCTGGTCGACGATCTCCTGGATGCGCGGCCGCATGTCCTCGACGCGGCGGGCGGTGAAGGCCTTCACGACGAGGCCACGCAGGCGGGTGTGATCGGGCGGATCGGATTGCAGCATCCAATGGCTCATGCTGCGGAACACCGGCTCGTTCATGATCTCGGGGCTGTAGCGGCGCTTGGAGCGCTCGACGAAATCCTTGCCGAAGCGCTTGTCGCGCATCACCAGGCTGACGTCGGCGTGGCGGCTGGCGACGAACTGGCCGAACGGCGTCACATGAATCGGATCGATCGTACGGAGCCGTTCGTAATGCGGATAGGGGTCGCGGATGAAGTCCGGCGACAGCGGGTTGAACAGCGGTCCGCCTGCGGGTTGCACTTGCTCGTTCACGGTGACCTCACATCGGTTGCCGCATGACACGATACGCGAGGCCTGCCCCGAAGCCCGGCGTAACCATCCCTGTGAATTATCAACTCGATACATTGTTGTATCGAGTTGCATTCTGCCCTAAAATGGCTCGATGTCAAGGGTAAGAACCAGACCGACCAGGGACGACACGCGCGAGGCGCTGTTCGAGGCGGCCGCACGCGTGTTCGAACAGGACGGCATCGGCGGCGCCAGCATCGAGGCGATCGCGGCGGAGGCGGGCTTCACCCGCGGCGCGTTCTATTCGAATTTCGGGAGCAAGGACGAACTGATCTTTGCCATGCTCGAGGACCATGTCGAGCGATCGATCCGGCGCAACATGGAGATCCTGGCGCGGCACAAAAATCTGGACGACTTCATCGCAGCCTTGAAGACGATGGATCTCGGCCGGCAGGATCCCCTCGCCCGCTCGCCCCTCCTGCATATCGAGATGATCCTGTTCGTCGCACGCGCCGAGAAGCGCCGGCCCGAACTCGCCAAGCGCCTGCGGGCGCGACGCAAGCTGATCGCCGACATCATCGAGGCGACATTGAAGGACGGCGCCAAGGGCGAGACGCTGAACCCGCCCTGGATGGCCTCCGTCGTGCTGGCGCTGGACGACGGCTTCCGCCTTCACCGCCTGATCGACCCTGAGACCACGCCGGCCGACAGCTTCTTGCGCGCGATCACGGATTTGCGGCGCAGGACGGGATTGGCGACGGACTTTAGCTCATGAAAAGAAAGTGGTCGCCTAAGCCGATCGCTTCACCGCACTAAGATCCACCGGCCTGACATCGAGCCGGCCGAGCATCGCCCTCGCCTGCTCGGCGCAATGCTCGATCAGCCAGCGCTCGAAGGCGACAGGCGCGAGCGCGGGGGCGTAGAGGAAGCCCTGGACGACGTCGCAGCCGAGCTCGGCCAGCATCTTGCGCTGGCCCTCGGTCTCGACGCCTTCGGCGACGACGGTCATGCCGAGGCCCTGGCCTACGCGCACCACGGCGGTGGCGATCGCCAGCGCGCCGGCATCCTTCTCGATGTCGCGCATGAAACTGCGGTCGATCTTCAGCTCGCGGATCGGCAGATGCGCGAGGCGGCTGAGGCTGGAATAGCCGGTGCCGAAATCGTCGACCGACAGGCCAATGCCGAGCGCACGGATCGCGTGCATCGTCTCCAGCGCGGCGGCGCCGTCCTGCATGAAGGTGCCTTCGGTGATCTCCAGCATCAGCGCATCCGGCGGCAGCTGGTATTCGGCGAGGATGTCCTCGAGCCGCGCGGCCAGCGTGACGTTGCGGAAATTGATCGGCGACAGATTCACCGAGACGGAGGGAATGTTGAGTCCTGCGCTGCGCCAGCTCGCCATCTGCCGGCAGGCCTCGCGCACCGACCACAGCCCGATCTGCTCGATCAGGCCGCATTCTTCCGCGAGCGGAATGAACCTTGCCGGCGAGACATCGCCGAGCGCGGCATCGTGCCAGCGTGCCAGCGCCTCGACGCCGTGGATGGCGCCGTCGCCGCTGCGGATCTGTGGTTGGTAGCTCAGGCTCAGCGCATTGTCGGCGATGGCACGGCGCAGCGCCGCGATCATCGCCAGCCGCTGCTCGGCGAGGCCGTTCATCTCGGCAGAGAACATCCGATGGGTCGAACGTCCGGCCTGCTTGGCCATGTACATGGCGGCGTCGGCCTGCTGCATCAACGTGTCGATGTCGGTGGCATGATCGGGATAGAGGCTGATGCCGATGCTGGCCGACAACGGCATCAGCTTCGATCCGAGCCGCAAGGGCGCAGCCAGCGCCTCGGCAATCCCGGCCGCCACGCGCTCGGCGCCCTCGGCATTTCGGCTGGGCAGCAGGATGACGAATTCGTCGCCGCCGAGGCGGCCCAGCATGTCCTCGGGACCGATCTGCTCACGCAGGCGCTGCGCCAGCTGGATCAGCAGCTCGTCGCCGGCGGCGTGGCCGAGCGTGTCGTTGACGTCCTTGAAATGATCGACGTCGAGAAAGGCGAGTGCGACATGCCCGCCGGTCGGACAGGCATCGATCGCGGTCGTGATCAGGTGCCGCAGCTGCGCGCGGTTCGGCAGGCCGGTGAGGATGTCGTGATAGGCGAGCCGCGCGATCTCGGCACGCGCCTCCTTGCGCTCGATCGCGAAGGCGCCGAGGTTGACGCAGGCATCGACGATGCGCCGGTGCCAGTTGCTCGGTGCGCGCGGCTCACGGAAGTAGAAGGCGAAGGTGGCGATGACACGGCCGTCCTTGGCCTTGATCGGTGTCGACCAGCAGGCGTGAAGCCCGACTTCGAGCGGCATGGCCTTGTAGGGCTGCCAGCGCGGATCGGTGTCGAGATCTTCGGCCAGCACCGGCTCGCCATAGAATGCCGCGGTGCCGCAGGAGCCGACATTGGGGCCGATCGGGATGCCGTCCAGTGCGCGGGAATAATCATCCGGCAGGCTCGGACCGCCGAGCGGATGGATCAGACCTGCGGAATCGACATGGAGCAGCGAGCAGACGACGTCAGGCGCAATCTGCTCGACGCGGCGGCACAGCCGGTCGGCGATCTCGGTGATCGGCACCTCGTCGGCGAGCGCGCTCATGATGAGCTGCTGCAGCGAGCGCAATTGCCTGCTCTCGGTGATGTCCTCGAGCAACGCGAAGATGTGCTTGACGCGGCCGTTCTTGTCGCGGAAGGCGTCGACCCGGGCAGAGACCCAGATCTCCTCGCCGTCCTTGGTATAGACCAGCGTTTCGACCTCGCCGCGCCGGCCGCCGTCGAGCAGCCGCTTGACCAGCTTCGCAATCGCCGTGCGGTTGGTGTGGCAGCCGGCGATCAGTTCGCCTGCGCGCCGCCCCTCGGCTTCGCCGCTGGTGTAGCCGAACAGCGTCGTGAAGGACGAATTGACGTAACGGATGTTCTGCTCGACGTCGGTGATGATCACCGCGCGATTGGTCTGGTCGGAGACCGCGTTGAGCAGCCCGATCCTGACGCGACGCTCGGCCTCGGCGGTGACGTCGCGTGCAAACACGATGTGATGGCTGACGCCCTCGATCGTCGCCGACGACAGTGCAATCAGAACCTTGATCCGGCTGCTGTCGCGCCGCACCAGGCTGATCTCGTCACGAAAATCAACGACTGGATCGGCCTGAAGGCATTTGAGTGAGAGGATTTGCGAATCGCTGCCGAGCACGTCGGCGCGCGCGAGCCTCCAGATCCGCTCAGCGCCGGCGTTGAAATGGGTGATGCGATGCGCGCCATCGACGATGACGATGCCGTCGTCGGCGCATTCGAACGCCGCGCGCAGCACGTCTGGCATGTCCGTCACGGGGCAGTCGGAAGCAGTCATCGTTGGACCCGGCAGCATCGAGAAAATGCGGCAATCCGTCCCAAGTTAACGCGTCGATGGTGTCCAAGACGTTCTTGCAACCGGCTCGCACGCAGCCAAGCCGCGACATGCTTAACATTCCGCGAAGGATACGAAGGTAATCCGGTGCAGAAGGAACCTAGCTTGCGCCGGTTCCCGCCTGGAGCTTGTGCAACCGGCCGGCCACGGCCCGCACCTTGCCGGGCGAAGCCTGCCAGACCGACAGCGCCGACAGGCCGCTGACGACGATGGCGATGGCAAAGGCGAGCGTGTAGTCGCCGGCGCGATCGTAGAGCAGACCCGTCAACCAGGGGCCGGCCGCCCCGCCCGCCAGCGCCGCAAGCATGATCATGCCGAATATGCTGCCCTGATGGCGGCCCTGGAAGATCTCGAACACGACTGCGCCCATGATCGAGGTGAGGCCGTAGCCGAGCGCGCCTTGCGTGAACACCATCAGCCAGACCAGCCAGAACGACGGCTGGTATTTCAGCGCGATCAGCGCCACGAAGCAGATCGCGAAGCCGGCGCAGCTGATCGCCCAGACTGCTTCCCGACCGATGCGATCGGAGATATGGCCGAGGAAAATCTGCCCGGGAATTCCGAGCAGGCTGACGGCGCCGAGCGCCCATACCGCGACACCAGGGCTGAAGCCGATGTCGAGCAGGAATTTGGTCTGGTGCACCTGCACAGCGTACCAGATGTACAGGCCGCAGAAATAGCCGAGCGCGATCCACCAGAAGCGCGTGGTCGCAACCGCCCGCCTCAGCGTCCAGTCGGTGGCGGCCCAGACGGGATCGACGACGTTGGAAACCGGCTTCGCGGCACCCGCCGCCGGCGCAGCGTCGCCGTCCGGCTGGAGGCCGATGTCCTCTGGACGCTTGTGCAGCAGCAGATTGATCGGCGCCAGCACGATCAGGATCATCAGGCCCATCGCGGTACAGGCGGTGCGCCAGCCGGTCTGCTCGATCATGTGCTGCACCCACGGCAGCAGCGTCACCGAACCGACGCCGACGCCGGCAAAGGCGATGCCGATGGCAAAGCCGCGCTTGCGGATGAACCAGTTCGGCAGGAACAGGGACTGGCCGGAATAGCCGAGGCACACGGAACCGGCACCGACCATGACACCGATCGTCAGATAGAGATGCCAGGGCTGGGTGGTGAACGGCGCGAGCAGCAGCCCGCCGGCCATCAGCGCGACGCCGAGCTCCATCACCGCGCGCGGCCCGGCGCGATCCATCAGCCGGCCGATCAGGGGGCTCGCCACCCCGGACGCCACGAAACCGAATGAGAAGGCGCCCGCGGTGACGCCGCGCTCCCAGCCGAATTCGGACAGGATCGGCGGAAAGAACAGCGAGAACGAGGTGCGTGCGTTGACGCCGATGGCCATGGTGACGAAGGTCACGGCGACCACGACCCAGCCGTAGAAGAATCGAAGCCGCATTTTCTTATTCATCCCTGGACGGTCCTTCGGACCATCTGGGCGCACGCCGGTCAAGCGAATTTCGCGAAGGCCGGTTGCGTGGCAGCGTCAGGCCGCGTCGCGCTGCGAGCCCTCGGCCGGCGCGTCGAGCCCGATCTGGTCGATCGGCTGCGGGCGGCCGAACAGATAGCCTTGCGCGAAATTGACGCCGAGCGCCTTCAGCCGCTCGAACTCCTCCGAAGTCTCGACACCCTCGGCGGTGACCGACATGTCGAGCCCGCGCGCCAGGGTCACGATCGAGGAGATGATGGCGGAGGAGCGCGGTTGATGCGTGAGGCTGCGGATGAACGATTTGTCGATCTTGATCTTGTCGAACGGAAACGCGGTGAGATAGCTCAGCGAGGAGTAGCCGGTGCCGAAATCATCGAGCGCGAGCTCGATGCCGATGTTCTTGAGCCGCTGCATGAAGGCGTGGTTCTCCGCGCCGCGCTCCAGCAGGACGGATTCGGTGATCTCGATCTCGAGCCGTTGCGGCGACAGGCCGGAATCCCGCAAGGCCGCGCAGATGACGTCGAACAGATCGGCTTCCTTGAACTGGATCGGCGACAGGTTCACCGCGACCATCAGGTCGGACGGCCAGTCCGCCGCATCGGCGCAGGCGCGGCGCAGCACGAACTCACCCAGCGGCACGATCAGCCCGGTCTCTTCGGCGAGCGCGATGAACTGATCCGGCGGGATCAGGCCGCGGACCGGATGCCGCCAGCGCACCAGCGCCTCGAAGCCGCGCCGCACACCGGCGCCGACATCCATGAACGGCTGATAGTGCACCTCGAGCTGGCAGCGCGCGATGGCATCGCGCAGATCGCCTTCCAGCGTGTTGCGCGCCTCGAGCTCGACCGACATCGCCTCGTCATAGATGGTGAAGCAGTTGCGGCCCGCCGATTTCGAACGATAGAGCGCGAGGTCGGCCTTCTTCAGCAGTTGCTCCTGGTCGCTGCCGTGATCCGGCGCGATCGCAATGCCGATGCTGGTACCGATCTCGACGCGATGTCCCGGCAGCAGGAACGGTTCGGCGACCAGCTTGGCGATCCGCGCCGCCAGCTCGGTCGATGAAGCGCGCTGATCCTCGCAGCCTTCCTGGATGACGGCGAACTCATCGCCGCCGAGCCGCGCCAGCACGTCGGTGGCGCGCACCGCGGATTTCAGCCGCTGCGCCACCAGGCGCAACAGCGCATCGCCGGCGCCATGGCCGAGGGAATCGTTGACGTTCTTGAAACGGTCGAGATCGAGCATCAGGATCGAGAAGGTCCAGCCGCCGCCGTCCTCCAGCTGGCCGTTCAGATCGTCGAGCCGGGAGAGGAAGAAGGCGCGGTTCGGCAATCCGGTCAACACATCGGTTTGCGCCAGCTCCAGCACGCGCCGGTTGGCCAGCGAGAGCCGCCGCGAATTGCGGCTGGCGAGCATCAGATAGGTCGACAGCGACAGCGTCAGCAGCATGCCGACGATCAGCACGGCGCCCGCGCGATCATAACTCGTCTCCAGCGCACCGCCGGCGGCCGGCATTGCGCGGACCTGCCAGTCGGCATCGCCGATCCTGAGATGGCCCGACCAATGCCTTCCTCGGGCCACGTCGCGCATCGATCGCGGCGCCGTGGTCGCCGATGCAAAGTCGGGGAGAGTCTCCGCCAGACTGACAATCCGTCCCGTGAAGGGCGGATAGATGTTGATGCTCACCGCAGGGTTTGCCCCGGTCGTCACGCGAATGGCCTGCATCAACAGCGGCAGGTCGAACACGCCGACGACGTAGCCCGCGAGGTTGCGGCGACGGTCCGCGATCGTGTCACGCGAGGTGCCTTTGGCATAGACGGGCACGGAGACGATCACGTCGTGCTGGTGGCCCGTCTCACGCACAGCATAGAGCGGTCCGCGGATCGCAACGATCCGGTCATTGTCACGCGCGCGTTCAAGCGCAACACGACGTTCCGGAACACTTCCGTAGTCCATTCCATAGACGGGCGAGGTCTTCGGTTGGGTCGAGTAGAAGACGGGAAAATATTCGTCGCTCTGGGGAGCAATCGCGAGTTTGTCGCCCTGAAGCGATTTAATATGGTAGCTGGAGATGCCGTCGGCGACCGCGGCGGCCTCGTACTCGGCCCGCTCCTTGCGGTTGACGAGCGGCAGCCAGGCGACGCGCAACATGCCCGGATGGCGTTCGAACAGGCGGGCGCTGAAGGTCTCGAACTCGCTGCGGGTGATTTCGTCGTTGGCCGACTCGAACAGGGTCCGCAATGCTACGAGCCGGCTGATATATTCGCTCATGCCGTTCTGCATGACGATCGATTCGGTCTCGGCCGCGTTTTCGAATTCGAGCTTGTTGACGCGATCTTCCCATCGCGCCACCGCGGCGGCGCCCGCCAGCGAGAACAGCAGGCCGACGCCGGCTGCCACGAGCGCAGGACGATGGAGCCCGATCAACGTCGCGAGACGCCGCGCGGTCGCACGTTTCCGATCCTGATCATTCTGATCGCGATCGCCCATTTCCGAAGCCGTCGTCCCCTCTCCGCGGCGGACTGAACTTCTGGTTGAGCCGCCGGGATGGCCATCGGACAAGGACCGCGGTTAAGAACTGCCCAATTTCGGAACCCGGCCTTCCCGCATTGCACCGGGTAGTTAACGAAATGCAGGCGTGAAGGCGCACATCTCGCCTAAACTGCCGGTTTTACCCGGAGTACTACGGGGGCCGCATCGCGCTCCAGATTAGTCCGCGATTCAGCCTGCCGGGTTACATTGCGCAGGTCTTTCCCAGCGTCCGACGTGACTTTCAAATGACTCGACTTCGATCGGCGACACGCCTCGTTCTGATCTCCGTGTTGCTGGCCGCGATCGCCTTCGCGGCCAGAGCCGGCGAGGTCGGCGTGAGCGACGACGCAATCCTGTTCGGTCAGGCGGCCGCGCTCGAAGGTCCGTCTTCGGCGCTCGGGCAGCGGCTCCGGTATGGCATCGTCGCGGCGTTCACCGAAATCAACGCCAAGGGCGGAATCCACGGGCGCAAGCTGCAATTGATCAGCCGCGACGACGGCTACGACCCCGACCGCTCGGTGGCGCAGACGCTGCGGCTGATCGACGACGACAAGGTGTTTGCGCTGATCGGTGCGGTGGGCACGCCGACTGCAATGGCGACGATTCCGATAACGAGCGCTCGCGATATCCCTTTCATCGGACCGTTCAGCGGAGCCAAATTCCTGCGCGACCTCGAACTCGCCAACGTCGTGAACATCCGCGCAAGCTACGGCGCCGAGACCGAAACGCTGATCAAGCATCTCGTCGAGGACCGCCACTTCACCCGGATCGGCATCTTCTACCAGGACGATTCCTTCGGCCGTGACGGCCTCACGGGTGTGAAGAACGCGCTCGCCAGGCGCGGCCTCGAACTCGCCGCCGAAGGCACCTTCGAACGCAACACCCGCGCGGTCGGCGCTGCCTGGCGCACGATCAAGCGCGCCGAGCCGGAGGCTATCGTCATGGTCGGGACCTATGGACCCAGTGCAGAGTTCATCAAGCTCGCGCACCGTAGCGGCGTCTATCCGACCTTCGCCAACATCTCCTTCGTCGGCGCCACCGCGCTCGCCAAGGAGCTCGGCCCGGACGGCGAAGGCGTCGTCGTCGCGCAGGTCGTGCCGTTTCCCTGGGATCGCTCGATCAGGCTCGTCGCCGACTACCAGGCTGCACAGAGCGCGTTCGATCCGACGCTGGCACCGGACTTCGTCTCGCTCGAAGGCTATCTCTCCGGCCGCCTCGCGGCAGCCGCGCTGGAAAAGACCGGACCTGACCCGACCCGCGCGGGCCTGCTGCGCACCATCAACGAGGTCGGCCGCTTCGACATCAGCGGCAGCATCGTCACCGTCGGCGTGCGTGCGATGGAGACGCCGCCAAAGGTGTTCTTGACGGTGATCCGGAAGGACGGCACGTTCAAGGCGATCGACCGGCTGTAGGACAGTTCACGGCCGCCGCGTCCAGCGCTCGGCGTTGACGGCGCCCTGCGGGGCCTCGCCCTTGATGATCGCCTCGACCTGCCGCACGGTTTCCAGCGACTGATATTCGATCGCCTGCGGCGTCAGCCCGCCGACATGCGGCGTGGCGACGACGTTGGTCAGCTTTGCCAGCTCCGGCGTCGGCATCTGGTCGGGTGCGCGGCCGACATCCATCGCAGCACCGGCGATGCGGTTCTCCAGCAACGCCTTCGCGAGCGCGGCTTCGTCGACGAGATTGCCGCGCGACAGGTTGATGAAGACGGCTTGCTTCCGCATGCGCGCCAGCGCCGCCTCCCCGATCAGTTTCTCGGTCTGCTCGTTGGCGATGGCGAGGCAGACGACGTAGTCCGATGCGGCCAGGAGCTCATCGAGCGTGACCTGCCTGATGGCGCCGTCGGCAACGGTCGCGAAGGGATCGGAGACCAGCACTTCCATACGCATCACCTTGGCGATCTCGGCGAGATATCGCCCGATGCTGCCATAGCCGATGATGCCGATCGTGCTGCCGGCGAGCTGGCGGCCCATCCGCGCCTCCGGCTTGCGGCCGGCCTGGTAGTCGGCGGTGGCCCGCGACACGCCGCGGGAGAGATCGACCATGAAGCCGACCGCGAGCTCGGCGACTGCCTGCACGAAGCCGGGACCGGCACGCGTCACCAGCACGCCGGCTTGCGAGGCGGCATCGACATCGACGTTCCTGATATCGACGGCACAGCGAACGAAGGCACGCAGGCGCGGCAATTGCGCAAAAATCTCGCCGCGGCCTTCGGTCATGCGATCGGCGACAATTATGTCGGCGTCCTTCGCAGCACTGACGAGGCTCGCGGAATCCAGCGCCTGATCGCCCTCGTGCAGGATCACGTCGGCAATCGCACGCAGGCCATTCAGGCTGCGATCGCCGTAATAATTGCGACGCATCTCCGGTGTATGAGCCAGCAGGACTTTCACGGCAACACTCCCTCAGTAGCCGAATGCGCGCGGCAACGCGGTGCTCAGCCACGGCACGAAGGCGATGACGAGCAGGCAGAGGAACAACAGGCCGAGATAGCCCAGGATCGGCTTCACCGTCTGCTCGATCGGCACGTTGCCGATCAGGCAGGCGCCGTAGAGGCCAAGCCCGAGCGGCGGCGCGAACAGGCCGACGCCCATCGCGATGACAAGCACGACGCCGAAATGCAGGGGATCGATGCCGAGCTGCACCGCGACCGGCAACAGCAACGGCCCGAAGATGATCAGCGCGGCCGCGCCCTCCAGCACCGAGCCCATCACGATCAGCACGGCGATGGCGAGCAGGATGAACAGCCAGGTTCCGCTCGTCTTGGAAAGTCCCAGCATGAAGTCGCCGACCGCATGCGGCACCTGCTGCAAGGTCAGCGTGAAGGCCAGCGACTGCGCGGCGGCGACGATGAACAGCACCAGCCCGGCACGCGTCGCCGCCTGCACGAAACTATGCGCGGCCGATCTGAAGCTGAGCTCGCGAAACACGACGCTGCCGACCACGAGCGCGTAGGCGACCGCAAAGGCCGAGATTTCCGTGGCCGTCGCAAAGCCGCTCTTGAAGCCGAAGAAGATCATGAAGATCAGACCAAACGAGGCGACCGCACCGCTCCACAGGCCCGACACCGGAACCTGCGGCTCGACCTCCTCGGCGTCGTCAGGCGTCTTGCCGAAGATGATGGAGAAGGCGATCAGCACCGCCGCCATCAGCGCCGCCGGCAGCAGCCCCGCCATGAACAGGCCGCCGATCGAGAGGTTTGCGACGAAGCCCAGGATGATCAGATTGATGCACGGAGGGATCGTTTCCGCCATCACCGCGGACGCCGCGAGCAATGCCACCGCGCTGCCCGGATTCTGCTTCGAGCGGCGCGCCGCCGGGATCAGCACGGAGCCGACGGCCGCGACATCGGCCATCTTCGAGCCTGAGATGCCGGAGAACAGCACCATCGATGCCACCATCACGACGTTCAGGCCGCCGCGCATGCGGCCGACCGCACGCTGCAACAGCTCGATCAATCGCACCGACATGCCGTTGGCTTCCATGAGGTAGCCGACCAGGATGAAGAACGGGATCGCCAGCAGCACGAAATTGTCGATGCCGCGCGCCATCTGCTGGGCGAAGATGACACCGGGCAGCGCCCCCTCGACCCAGATGAAGATCAGCGCGGCCAGCGCCAGCGCGAAGCCGATCGGCAGACCGCCGAACAACGTCGCGAAGAAGCCGACCAGCATCAGCGCGCCCGCCGACGGCACCGATGACGGAGAGAGATGATCCCAGGCGAGATAGAGGGCGGTCACGACGGCGACCGCAGCGAGCCCCCTTGCAATGTCAGGAAGCGGCCTGGCGCAGAGGTGATCGATCGCGAACACCGTCATGAACAGCGCGCCGATCCCCATCGGGTAGAAGGTGAGCTCCAGCGGCAGGCCCGAGCCGGTGGTCTGTCCTGATGTCAGCGATCCCAGCTTGATCGCGTTGTAGGCGACATAGCCGGAGATCAGCACGACGAGCACCGCGCTCGCGGCATCGACGAGCGTACGCAGTTGCCCCGGCAGCAGATCGCGGAAGAAGGACACGCCGACATTCTCGCCGCGCGCGAGCGCGCTCGCCGCGCCGAAGAAGGCCGATCCGACCATCAAGCCGCGCGCGACGTCGTCGGACCACTCGACCGGCGCATTGAAGAAGAAGCGCAGCAGCACGGAGCCGCACACGACCGCGAGATCGGCGGCCAGCAAGATGGCCGCGATCGCGTCGCTGCAACGAAGCAGCAGCGCAATGCTCCCGTGTCGACCGCCCGAGAGCGCCACGGCTTCCGACACCGTCAACTCGGATCTGGCCAACCCGGATTTGGCCATCTCAGGCTTGAGTCGAGCGAATGATGTCGATGACGGCCTTGGATTCCGGCCGCGCCTTGATGAAGTTCTCGATCTGGGGCGCCACGCGCTTCTTGAACGCCTCGCGGTCGCATTCGGCCACGGTCACGCCCTTCTCGGTCAGAGCCGCCAGCGCCTCCTTCTCGACCGCAAGCCCATGGGCGCGCGTGTCGACCGCGGCCTTCTTCGCCGCGTCGAGGAAGCCTTCACGGAGCTTCGGATCCATGCGGTTGAAGGTCATGTCGCTGAAGTAGATCGCAAGCGGCGAGAAATTGTGCTGGGTCAGCGCGTAGGATTTTGCCGTCTCGTAGAACTTGCTGGCGAGAATCGTCGGCGGATCGTGCTCGAGGCCGTCAAGCACGCCGGCCTGCAACGCCGTGTAGATTTCGCCGAAGGCCAGCGGGGTTGCGGCCGCGCCCATCAGGCGCAGGCATTCCGTGATGACGGGATTGGGCAGCGTGCGGATCTTGAGTCCGGCGAGATCCTCCGGCGTCTTCACCGGCTTCTTCGCAAGCACGCTGCGCGAGCCGAAATTATAGGCCCAGGCGATGATGCGGATGTTGCTGCCCTTGAGCAGGGCGTCCTCGATCGGCTTGGCGGCGCCGGCATCGAACGCCTTGGTCTGCTGCGGGAAGCTCGCGAACAGAAAGCCGAGGTCGTAGGTGCCGACCAGCGGCACGAGATTGGCCGAGATCGACGAGCCCGACACCATGAGGTCGATGACGCCGAGCTTCACCGAATTGATGACGTCGATTTCCTGACCGAGCTGGTTATCGGGGAAGAAGGCGACCTCGACCTGCTCGCCGAGGCCGTTGGCTTTGATCTGCTTCACGAGGTTGTCGTAGTAGACGCGGCCGTTGGCGAATTTGGGATCGTTCGGCAGCGAGGAGGAGCATTTCAGCTTCAGCGTTGCCGCTTCGGCGCGGCCGATGATGGCGGGAGAGAGCACGAGGCCGGCGGTCACCGCCGTCGACGACTTGATGAACGTGCGACGGCTGAAGGGCACGATGGTCATGGTGTCTCTCCCCAATATTTATTGTTCGTTGGCCGCAGTCGTTGCCACGGCCTGTTGCGCGGACTGTATGGCCAAAGCGACGGGGCAGGCAAGGCTTGCGGCCGGGGAGATGCGGGCGCGCGAGCGGCAGGCGCAACGGCACAGATCGTAGCGGAACGCCTATATTTGCCGATGTTTTCGATCATGCCGCATCGCGGCCGAGCGAAGGCTATGCAAGATTGACGCAGATCGATCCAATTCAGGTATGGATCAATGCCGAACGCAGATTGATGGCTGCGCAGCAAAAAGCTGCGGGACCGAGATCCCGCAGCTCTTTCATTTCATCGATAGAGCGGATCAGCGCGACGGCGCGACGCTCAGCTGTCCGCTCGCCGCCTCGACATCGCGCGAGGGCCGCAGTGCGAAGGCCCCGTCGCCGAGCAGCGCCTGCGCGACCAGCGCGATCGCCCAGAACGCGGGAAATTCCCAGCCACCCTTCGGGTTGGTGAAGAAAAAGCCGGCCGCACCATGCACCGTGAAGATCGCGCCAAGCAGGACGGGAATGCCGGCCAGCGCGGCATAGCGGGTCCAGACGCCGAGGATCAGGGCAATACCGCTGAGAACTTCCACAGTCATCACGAGATAGGCGAGTTCAGGCGGGAAGCCGAGGCTGCCGAAGAACTTTGCAGTCCCGGCGGGCGTGAAAACGAACAGTTTCAAGCTGGCATGGGCCAGGAACAGCGCCCCCAGGGTCACGCGCAGCACCAGCGCGGCGTAGGGAGCGGTACGGGAATCGATCATAGCGGTCTCCATTGTTGGCCGATCAATGATCTATTCTCAGGGGAATGATAATCTGCTATTTTGGAAATATACCTCACACCATTAGAGTGAGATAGATGCTTGACCGCCTGACCAGCCTGGAAGTCTTCGCCAAGGTCGCGGCAAACGGCAGCCTGTCCGGCGCCGCCCGGGCGATGGGGCTGTCGCAAACCATGGTGACCAAGCACGTCGCCTCGCTGGAGTTGCGGCTTGGCGTCAAACTGTTCCACCGCACCACGCGGCGGCTGTCGATCACCGAGGCCGGTCGACTCTATCTTGAATCCTCCGAGCGGATTCTCGCCGACATGGAGACGGCCGATGCCGCGGTCGCGCGCGAGCGCGTCGAGCCGCGCGGTTCGTTGCGGGTCAACGTGCCCGTCGTGTTCGGCACGCGCCAGATCGCGCCACTGATTGCGGACTTCTCGGAGCGCCATCCTGAGGTCACGATCGAGCTTGGCCTCAATGATCGCCTCGTCGATCTCGCCGAGGAAGGGTGGGACCTCGCCATCCGTATCGGACGCTTACGCGACTCCAGCATGGTGGCGCGAAAGCTGGCGCCGAACCGCCTCGTCGTCTGCGCCGCGCCTTCCTATCTCGCGAAGCACGGTACGCCGCGCAGCGTGGCCGACCTCGCCGCACATAATTGCCTTGGCTACACGCTCTCGCAGCAGGCAAGCGCGGCGGAATGGCTGTTCGGCGCGGACGGCGAGATCCGTGTTCAAGTCTCCGGCAATCTGCGTGCCAACAATGGCGATGCGCTGCGCGCGGCAACACTGGCCGGCCTTGGCCTTGCGCGTCAGCCGACATTCATCGTCGCCGATGACTTGCGCGCCGGCACGCTGGTTGCGCTGCCGCTCGACCAGCCGGAGATGCAATCCTCCGCGGTGCATGCGGTCTACCTGCCCGATCGACGGCCGCCGGCGAAGGTGCGCGCCTTCATCGATTTCCTCGCCGCACGCTTTGCACCTGTTACACCCTGGGACCGCGGACTATTCTGACATCGCACGGCGCAACGCGTCGGCTCAGGCAGGGCCCCTGCCCCATTTTGCCGCACGCCTAAAGCACGACGAATGGTCATCGCGCTTTAGGTTGTTGTTTAGGCACGAACTTTGGAAAACCGCAGCACACTTTGCCGGATCATGCTCGAGCGTGAGCTAGCGCACAGACAGGGCAATGGCAGACGACTAGAAAAGGTGACATCCTCGCGCCATTGCCGATGGAGGTGACGCCATGCGCCGTCCAGTCCTTTGCAATCTGATCTTTGCCTCCGGCCTCCTTGCCTTCGCCCAGTTGATGACACCGACCCAGGCCGCGGCCGAAGCGCGGCTTGCGCTGGTGATCGGCCAGTCAGCCTATCGCACGGTGCCGGAACTGCCCAACGCCGCCAATGACGCCAGGGGCATGGCCGAACTGCTCGGCAATGCCGGCTTCGCCGTCACCGCGGCGCCGAACCTCGCGCAGAACGAGATGCGTCAGGCGATCTCGGATTTCGCCGGCAAGGTCGGCACCAGCGGCGCCGACACCGTCGCGCTGGTGTTCTACGCCGGCCACGGTCTTCAGATCGACGGCGAGAACTATCTCGTACCCGTCGATCTCGATCCCAAGCGCGAGGCCGACATTCCGTTGCAGGGTGTGCGGCTGAACGATCTGCTCAACACGCTCGGCGCGCTGCCGACGCGAGCGCGCATCTTCATGCTCGATGCCTGCCGTAACAATCCGTTCCCGGCACTCAGCGGTGCGGGCCACGGGCTGGCCATCGTCGACACCAAGGCCGGCGCGCCGGGCTCTTTCATCTCGTACTCGACCTCGCCCGGTGCGGAAGCCGAGGACGGCAATGGCGCCGACAGCCCCTACACCACGGCAGCGCTGACCGTCGCCAAGCAACCGAACTTGCCGATCGAGGAAGTGTTCAAGCGCATCCGCATCGCGGTGGCGCAATCCACCGATGGTCGGCAGATCCCCTGGGAAAGCTCGTCGCTGACGAGCGACTTCAAATTCTTCGGCGACGGCAGCGGCGGTCAGCCGTCTGCTCCGGGTGCGAATTCGATGGCGCTCGCCAGCGCCACGCGCGGCGTCGAGGACTGGCGCAAGGATCTGCAGGGCAAGGACGCCAAGACCGCCTATGATCTCGTGATCGCCGACGACACCGTCCCTGCGTATCAAGCCTATATCGAGCTTTACGCGCAGGACGTCCGCACGCCACGCCTGCGCTCGGTGCTGGAGCGCCGGCGCCAGATGCTGGCCTGGGACCGTGCGGTGGCGATCAACACCCGCGCCTCCTTCGAGGCTTACCTGGCGAACTGGGACAACAGCGACCTCGCCGCGACTGCGCGCCGGCTGCTGCTCCGTGTTCAGAACCGCAATTATGCCCTGCCGGTTGCCGCCGCTGCAGTGCCGGTCGCCGTCGCCATGGCGCCGACCTGTCCGTGCTCTGCACCCACGCCGCCGGCGACGCCCATCAACCCGGCGGTTGCGCCCGTGATCAAGAAGCGCGTCGACGACACACCGCCCAAGCGCAAGGTCGTCAACACGCCGCCGAAACGCCGGCCGCCGCCTGACGAAGTCGTCGTCGAGCACGCGCCGCCTCCCGGCCCGCCCCCCGGCGCGGTGATGCAAGGCATCGGCATCGGGATTGGCATCGGCATGGGCATGGGCGGCGGAGGCCGTGGCGGCGATTATCACAACGATCGCGGCAGATACTGAGACCGCCGCACTGCGATAGAGACCAGTGTCCGCAAGCGTCGCTTGCGGACATTTCTGTTGATGGCGGAGCTCTGGCATCATCTGCCGCCCTCGAACGCGGAAATGCTGTAGTCTGATCGACCGACACGCGCTTTCGGGGATTCGACATCGATGCCAAACGACGCTCAAACCAAAGGCTCATGGCCGCTGTTCGGCTCGCTCGCGTCCTTTGCCCTGCCCGGCGATCTCATGGCGGGGCTGACCCTCGCGGCCATTGCGATCCCCGAGCAGATGGCGACCGCGCGGCTCGGCGGCTTCGCACCGCAGATCGGCTTCTTCGCCTTCGTGGCGGGCTCGCTCGGCTTTGCTCTGCTCGGCGGCAACCGCTTCCTGTCCTGCGGCGCCGATTCCACGATCACGCCGATTTTCGCCGGCGGGCTTGCCGCAGTGGCAACTGCCGGCTCACCTGAATATCAGGGCCTCGCGATCGCGCTCGCCTTGATGGTCGGTGCGATGATGCTCGCCGGCGGCGCGTTTCGGCTCGGCGGCATCGCGAACCTCTTGTCGATGCCGGTGATGGTCGGCTTCCTTGCCGGCATCTCCGTCCACATCATCGTATCGCAATTGCCGGGCGTGCTGGGGCTGGAATCGCCTGGCGGCCCGACGCTCGATCGCATCGGCGTGCTCGCGAGCGAGATCGGCCGCACCAATCCGATCACGTTCTGCATCGGCTTCGGCGTACTCGCTGTGGTCTTCATCTCCGAGAAGATCAGCGCCAAAATTCCGGGCGCGCTGATCGGGCTCGTCGCCGCGACGCTGGCCACGATCGCACTCGGTCTCGAGAGCAAGGGCGTCAGCGTCGTCGGCACAGTGCCGGGCACGCTGCCGCGACCGACCTTCCCCGCGCTTGCACCCGAGCTCTGGGTGCGGCTGGTGCCGCTCGCCTTCGTGGTGACGGTGGTGGTGATGGTGCAGACGGCGGCCACCACGCGATCCTTCCCGTCCGATCCCGACAAGCCCGCCGATGTCGATCGCGACTTCCTCGGCGCCGGCGCCGGCAGCGTGCTGTCGGGCCTGTTCGGTGCGTTTCCGGTCAATGCCAGCCCGCCGCGCACGGGTATCGTCGCCGAGACCGGCGGACAGTCGCAGCTCGCGGGCCTTGCGGCAGCGGCGATCGTGCTGCTGCTGCTCGCGTTCGGAACGGGGCTGCTGCGCCATGTGCCTGACGCGGCACTCGGCGGCATCCTGCTGTTCGTCGCCTTGCGGATCATCCGCACCAGGCAGATCGTCACGATCTACCGCCAGTCCTTCAGCGAATTCCTGTTGATCGTCGCCACCGCCGCACTGATCATCGTGCTGCCGATCCAGCAGGGCGCCTTCCTCGGAATCGTGCTGTCGCTGCTGCACGGCATCTGGAGCACGACGCGCGCACGTCTCGTCGAGTTCGAGCGCGTGCCGGGCACCACGATCTGGTGGCCGGCGCATCCGCACATTACCGGTGAGCGCGTCGCGGGCGTTGCCGTGATCGGGCTGCAAGCACCGCTGTCCTTCCTCAACGCGCCGGGCTTCCGCAGCGACGTGACCAAGGTGCTGAGCACGACGACGCCGCAACTCCTGATTCTGGAAGCAAGCGGCATGGTCGAGATCGACTTCACGGCCGCGCAGATACTGCTCGAGGTCTTCAAGGTATGTAACGCACAAGGCATCACGGTCGCGCTGGCTCGGCTGGAATCGGTACGCGCGCAGGACGCGTTCGAGCGCTTCGAATTGTTCGATGTCCTGCCGAAGGAGCACGTCTTCCACAGCGTGGACGAGGCCGTACACCGGCTGGCGAAGTAACCGCCGTTACTGAACCAGCGCCGGATGATCCCGCTGCGCCGTTTCGCGGATCCAGCTGGCATGGATCGCGCGGAACAGGATCTGCGCGGTCTTGAGGTCGTTCGCCATCATGCAGAGATCGACGATGCGACGCACCGCGTCGTCGCGCATCAGGCTGTCGGAGATCTTCATCGCGATCTCCATCGCGACTTTTGCCGCACGCTCATAGCGCGCACTGTCGTGCTTGTCGTTTCGGGCACGTCCGGCGGCGCTCTGGGCCGCGGCGTCACAGATGGCCCGGATTCGCGCGGCGGCCTCGATGTCGCCGAGCGGCCATTCGATCGCTTCATCCCAGATGTCCGCCGCCTTCCGCTTCGCGAACCACTTCATCGCCCACCACCCGCGGTCTTCCGGCCGCCGATCTGCCGCGCTTCAGGCTCAACTCAGCATAGAGAGACCAATCGAGATCGGCGAGACGATTTTTACGTCACGATCTTTCGCTGGGCGCATTCAGGATGTTCGACGCGGTCCAATGGCCTCGAACTGCGCCTTCTGCTCGTCGCTCAGCGTGCCGTAGAAATCCTCCAGCGCCGCGCGAACCGACTTGACGCCGTCGAGCATGACATCGAGCCGCTTGCGGACCGCGGCCATGCGCGCCGGCGGCGTCATTACGTCGCCCGGCTGACACGCCGCCTTCAGCGATGCGCCGACCTTGGCGCTGGTATCCTGAAGCACTTGCAGCGCTGCGCGCTGGGTATCGTCGGGACGAAGCCTCGCCTCGATGTCGGCGCCGGGCCAGTCGAGCGCAGCGGGCGCACCGCAGTTCTGGACCAGCGACGCCCCGGCGTTGCCCGAAGCCGTCGCGCGCCGCTGGTCGTCGGCCAGCGCATTGAAGCGCGCCTTCTGCTCGTCGGTGAGTGAGTCATAGAATTTATCGAGGGCCGGTTGAACGAGATCGACGGCCTTCTCCATCGCCTCGATGCGCAGCTGCATCGCCGCCAGCCGGCCGGGCGCCGTCGCCGCGACTTGCGTCGGACAGGAAGCGCGGATCATCCCGGCCGCATCGGTCGAGGCATTGCCGAGTTCGTCGAGGCTTGCACCCTGCGCGTCGGTCGGCTGCACCGCGGCGGCAATCTGGTCGATCGGCAGACCGACGATCTCGCGGCGATCACTGCCGCAAAGCTGATCCAGCGCAACGCCGCGCGCTTGCCGACGTCCCTGCGGTCGCGGCGGCAGATAGGCCGACAAACCATCATAGCCATAGGGCCCGAACAGGCCGGCATAGATGTCCTGAAAGCCGTAGCCCCAGAAGCCGAGCCCGTCGCCCCAGATCGTGTAGTCGTAGAGGTCATTGTAGGCGAACGGCCAGAATAGCGGTCCGACCCAGCCGTAACCGCCTCCTGCATGTTGCCACCATCCGCTGCTCGCACCATGCCAGCCGGCGAGTGCTGCCGCCGCTGCGATCTGGGCGCGCGCCGCGGGATTGCTGATCAGGCGACCGTTGCGGAAGGCACTGGAACGCGGATTGAGCGCGTTGCGGAAATTCGCCGGGCGGACGGCCGCATTGCGGATCTGACCGAAGTTCGGACCGCCATGTCGAGCGCCGACCGCAAAGCGAGGCCCGCCATGATGCCCGCCGCCATGCGCATGCCCACCGCCATGCCCGCCACCATGATGGCCACCGCCATGCCCGCCACCGTGATGACCACCGCCGTGCCCGCCACCGTGACCGCCGCCACCGTGTCCACCTTTGCCAAGAGCAGCACCCGCCAACATGCAGGCGAGCACCATCACGGCGATTCCAGCACTCGGTCGCAACATCGCATCCTCCCGAGAGAAGCCGCGCCATTGAGGCATCGAAAATTGGAACCGGCACGGCCGCGGAAAGTTCCGCGACCGCGACGCCGCCGGCTACGCCTCAGGCACGATCTTGCCGGGGTTGAAGATGTTTTGCGGATCGAGCGCCTTTTTCAGCGCACGCATCGCATCCAGCGCCTCGGGACCAAGCTCGGCCTTGAGGTATTTCTGCTTGCCTTGACCGATGCCGTGCTCGCCGGTGCAGGTTCCGTCCATCGCCTGCGCGCGCTCGACGAGGCGATGCATGAACTCCTCGCCGCGCGCCATCTCGGCAGGGTCGTTGGTGTCGCACACCAGCGAGCAGTGGAAATTGCCGTCGCCGACATGACCGACGATCGGCGACAACAAATTGAGCCGCTTGAGATCTTCCTCGGTCTCGCTGACGCAATCGGCAAGGCGCGAGATCGGCACGCACACGTCGGTCGCGACCACGCCGATGCTGTCGCCGGGCCGCAACGCCTTGACGGACCAGTACGCATCGTGCCGCGCCTGCCAAAGTTTCGTGCGGTCCTCCGGCTTGGTGGTCCAGGAGAAATCACCGCCACCGCACTCCCTGGCGATCTCGCCGAACGCCTTGGACTGCTCGCCGACCTCGATCTCGCTGCCGTGGAATTCCATCAGCAAGAGCGGCGTCTCCGGCAGCGTCAGCTTCGAATAGGCGTTGCAGGCCTTCACCTGCGCAGCGTTGAGCAGTTCGATTCGCGCCACGGGAATGCCCGTCTGGATCGCCAGGATCACCGCCTGACAGGCGCCATGCACGGTCTCGAACGACACCGCGCCGGCCGCGATCGTGTCAGGGATGCCGCGGAGTCGAATGGTCAACTCCGAAATGATGCCGAGCGTACCTTCAGCGCCGACAAACAGATGCGTCAGGTCGTATCCGGCCGACGATTTCTTAGCGCGCGTGCCTGTGGTGATGATCTCGCCGTCGCCGCGAACAACCTTCAAAGCGAGCACGCTGTCGCGCATGGTGCCGTAACGCACCGCGTTGGTGCCGGAGGCGCGAGTCGAGGCCATGCCGCCGAGCGAGGCGTCGGCGCCGGGATCGATCGGAAAGAACAGGCCCTGGTCGCGCAGATGCTCATTGAGCGCCTTGCGGGTGACGCCGGGCTGGATCACGCAGTCGAGGTCCTCGGCATGTACCGCGAGCACCTTGTTCATATCGCGCAAATCGATCGAGATACCGCCTGCGGGCGCGTTGACCTGGCCTTCGAGCGAGGTGCCGGTACCGAACGCGATGACGGGTACGCCGTTTTTCGCGCAGATCCGCACCACGTCCTGGATGTCGGCAGTCTCCTGCGCCATCACCACACCATCAGGCGGCTGGTTGACGATCCAGGTGGTGGTATGGCCGTGCTGCTCGCGGACGGCCTGCGACGTGATGAGACGGTTGCCGAAGCGTGCGGCAAGCTGCTCCAGCGCGCTTGCGAGGGCTTTCGGCGCCGGCCGCGGCGGATTATTGGTGATGGTCGTACCCACGGATCGTCCTCCCGACACTGGAAACCGTGGCAAAGGACATCTCACCGGTCAAGTCAAGCGACCGGACGCATAGCCAGGGAATGAGACATGCCGGAGAGTGCCGCTTCGAAGCCCGCCGAGCCGTTCCGCTCCTCGATCATGCAGATCGAGCCGCAATGGATCGACTACAACGGCCATCTCAACATGGCCTATTACAACGTGATGTTCGACCGGGCGATCGACGAGTTCTGGCTCGAGCTCGGAATTGGGCCGGTCTACAAGAAAGAGCGCCAGGGCTCGACTTTCACCGCCGAATGCCATGTCCGCTATTTGCGCGAAATCCATCTCGGCGATCCCGTGCAGATCCTGGTGTGGCTGCTGGAGGCCGACGACAAGCGGCTGCACACGTTCGAGGAGATGCGCCACGGCAGCGAAGGCTGGCTGTCGGCGACGTCCGAGAACATGTCGCTGCACATGGACATGCACGCACGTCGCGTTGCGGCCTTTCCACCCGATATTCAACGTCGCATCGCAGGCATCGCCAAGGCCCATAGCGCGCTGGCGCGACCCGAGGGCATCGGCCGGAACGTGGCGATGCCCTCGAAGAGATAGCGCTAGATCCTGCGGCCGCGGGCGAGACCGACCACGGCCGAGACCAGGAACAGCACCACCGCGACGAAGAAGATGATCTTGGCGATTTCGATCGACGCGCCGGCAAGGCCGCCAAAGCCCAGGATACCGGCGATCAGTGCGATAACCAGAAACGTCACAACCCAGCTCAGCATGGTCAAAACCTCTGTTTCGATGTCTGTCCGCGATCGGCGCTGAGGCGCCTCACTTGCGGAAACAATCGTCACCTCGGAACATTGGTTCCGGCCGCCAGCCGTTGGAAATTCGCACCGCGCTGAGGAACAAAATCGACCTGCCGCGCGCGTGGAAAACCCAGCCGGGCCGCCCCATATAGGGGCCAATCCCTGTTAAGAAGGCTCCCTTCCGCCACCCCGCGGTGCCATCGTGGGGCCAATGATTCGCATGACCGAGCCGAGCAAGATCACAGGCGTACCCGACCACCAGCCCGCAGCCGGCGGCATCGCCGCGCGTGCACGCGCCTCGGTGGGCCCGAAATATCTGACCGGGCTCAATCCCGAGCAGCGCGAGGCTGTCGAGACGCTGGATGGCCCGGTCCTGGTGCTGGCCGGCGCCGGCACCGGCAAGACGCGCGTGCTGACCACGCGCATCGCCCATATCCTGAGCCAGGGCCGTGCCCGCCCTGCCGAGATCCTGTCGGTGACCTTCACCAACAAGGCCGCGCGCGAGATGAAGCACCGGCTCGGCCAGATGCTCGGCCACGCCGTGGAGGGCATGCCGTGGCTCGGCACCTTCCACTCCATCGGCGGCCGCATCCTGCGCTTCCATGCCGAGCTGGCGCAGCTCAAGTCGAACTTCACCGTGCTCGATGTCGACGACCAGGTGCGGCTCTTGAAACAGCTCCTGCAGGCCGAGAACATCGACGACAAGCGCTGGCCGGCGCGCATGCTGGCCGGCCTGATCGACGGCTGGAAGAACCGCGGCCTGATGCCCTCGCAGGTGCCCTCGGGCGAAGCCGCGATGTTCGCCAACGGCAAGGGCGGCAAGCTCTACGCGAGCTATCAGGAGCGGCTGAAGATCCTCAACGCCGCCGATTTCGGCGATCTCTTGCTGGAGAACATCCGCATCTTCCGCGAGCACCCGGACATCCTGCGGCAGTATCAACAGCGCTTCAAGTTCATCCTGGTCGACGAATATCAGGACACCAACGTCGCACAATATCTGTGGCTGCGGCTGCTGTCGCAGGCGCCTTCTTCTTTCGCCTCTCCCCGCTTGCCGGGAGAGGCCGACGCGCAAAACGCGGGGGGTGAGGGGGACTCCCCGAGCGCCGAGCTTGTCGAGACGGCCCCTCACCCCGACGCTCTCAGCGCGAGCGAAGCTCGTCGCGCCCCCGTGAAGGACGGGGAGAGGGAGAAGAACCACGTCAAGAACATTTGCTGCGTCGGCGACGACGACCAGTCGATCTATGGCTGGCGCGGCGCCGAGGTCGACAACATCCTGCGCTTCGAGCACGATTTTCCGGGCGCCAAGGTCATCCGCCTCGAGCGCAATTATCGCTCGACCGGCCACATCCTCGCCGCCGCCTCGCATCTGATCGCGCACAACGAGGGCCGGCTCGGCAAGACGCTGCGCACCGAGGACCAGGACGGCGAGAAGGTCACGGTCACAGGCTCCTGGGATTCGGAAGAGGAAGCCCGCGGCATCGGCGAGGAGATCGAGCAGATCCAGCGCCAGGGTGCGAAGCTCAACGAGATCGCCATTCTGGTGCGCGCCTCCTACCAGATGCGCGAATTCGAAGACCGTTTCGTCACGCTGGGCCTGCCCTATCGCGTCATCGGCGGCCCGCGCTTCTACGAGCGCGCCGAAATCCGCGACGCGCTGGCGTACTTGCGCGTCATCAATTCGCCGGCCGACGACCTGGCCTTCGAGCGTATCGTCAACGTGCCCAAGCGCGGCCTTGGCGATGCCACCGTGCAGATGCTGCACGACCACGCCCGCAAGCGTCGCATCCCCTTGTTTGAGGCGGCGCGCGCGGTGATCGAGACCGACGAGCTGAAGCCGAAGGCGCGCGGATCCCTGCGCGACGTCGTCGCCCAGTTCGACCGATGGCGCGCCCAGCGCGAGGTCACCGCGCACACGGATCTGGCCCAGATCGTGCTCGACGAGAGCGGCTATACCGAGATGTGGCAGAAGGACCGTTCGGCCGACGCCGCGGGCCGGCTGGAGAACCTGAAAGAGCTCGTGCGCTCGATGGAGGAGTTCGAGAACCTGCAAGGGTTTTTGGAACACATCTCGCTGGTGATGGACCGCGAGGGCGGCGCCGAGGACGATGCGGTGTCTTTGATGACGCTGCACGCGGCCAAAGGTCTCGAATTCGACAACGTGTTCCTGCCGGGCTGGGAGGAAGGCCTGTTCCCGAGCCAGCGTACGCTGGACGAACAGGGCCGCGCCGGCCTGGAGGAGGAGCGCCGGCTCGGCCATGTCGGCCTCACGCGTGCACGGCGGCGCGCGATGATCTATTTCGCGACCAACCGGCGGATTCATGGCACCTGGTCGACCACGATCCCGTCGCGCTTCCTCGACGAATTGCCGGCCGCCAATGTCGAAATCACGGAATCCAAGGGCGGCTCGGCCTGGGGCGGCACCGGCGGCTACGGCGCCTCGCGCTTCGACGATATGGAAGCCTTCGGCTCCACCTATTCGACACCGGGCTGGCAGCGCGCTCAGGCCAATCGCAACCGCGGTGGTGCCCGCAATGGAGGTGGCGGCAGAAGTGGCTTCGAGGAACAGGCCGCGACGTTCTCATCGTCTTCGTCATCCGGTCCTGATTTCGGCAGCTTCTCCTCGCGCCGCCGCGGTCCCCTGACGATCGAAGGCGAACTGGTCGCCAAATCCACCGGCACGACGTCGGAATTCTCGCTCTCCGACCGCGTCTTTCACCAGAAATTCGGCTACGGCCGCGTCACCAAGATCGACGGCAACAAGCTCACCATCGCCTTCGACAAGGCGGGCGAGAAGAAGGTCGTGGACAGCTTTGTGCAGCGGGCGTGATGGCCGTTAGCGTCGCGCTCACTTAACGCCGCGCGCTGCGCTGTAATTTTGTGGTCAGATGATTCTTGGAGAAATGCCGTGCTGACCGCGAGCCGCGATATCATTCGGCGCCTGGAGCGAGAAGGGTGGAAGCTCGCGCGCGTGACCGGGTCACACCATGTGTTCAAAAGCGCTGTCTCGAGCGCTACTATTGTTGTCCCACACCCCAAGAAGGAGTTGGGAAAGGGGCTGGTCCGTGCCATCTACCATCTATAAGGACGCGGGCTGGAAGCCCGACTGAGGTCGAAATGGCTCACTATATTGCCATCATTGAGGACGAAGGCCCCGACCACGCCGTTGGAGTGTGGTTTCCGGATCTGCCCGGCTGCTTCTCGGGCGGCGACGACATCGACGAGGCGATGGAGAATGCGCCGGAGGCGCTTGAGCTCTATGCGCAGGACCTGATTGAGGATGGCCGCCAGCTTCCGCGACCGAGGACGCTGACCGAACTCAAAGCCGATCCAGAGGTTGCTGGGGATCTCAGGAACTACATGGTCGCGCTGATCGAATTGCCGACCCACGCCCACGCTGCGGAGTGAGGACTGGTCGCCGCACCGGCCGGACTCTCGACGGTTCTCCCCCGAACAGCCCTTGACCATGGCGAACTTCCCCGTATCAGATGCAACCATGGTCCGGGGCTCAATCACACTGATCGCGCTTGCATTGGGGATGCCGTCGCTTGCGACGGCGGAGACCATGAGCTTTGGCGATTCGCTCGGCCTGCTGGCCAAGAGCTGCGGCGCCGACATCGTCGCCAATTGCCGCGGCGTCAACCCGGACTCGACGCGCCTGAAGGAATGCTTGTCCCGCAACCGGGACGCGCTCTCCCAGCAGTGCCAGAGCGACTACCTCACCGCGTTCGACGCGATCCAGAAGCGCATCGCCGCCCGTGTCACGGTCGCGAACGCCTGCCAGCGCGAGATCGTCAAGGTCTGCGGCGGCTCGACCAAGGAGACCAGCAAGTCAATCCCCTGCCTGATCGCGACGCCCAAGGGCATCAGCAACAACTGCCTGAGGGCCGTCGACGAGGCGGGGTATCGATGATGCGCGCAACCGGGCATGTCGCCGCCGGATTCGGCATCGCGCTGGGTCTCGTTCTGCTCGCAGGCACAGCCGGCGCGCAGACGGCGCCGACCCGCGACGACATCGTCGGCAAGCTCAATCATTTCGAGGAGGCGCCCGAACTCGATCTTCCCGCGCTGAAGCAGCAGGTGATGGAGCGAGCCAAGGCCAGGATCAAGAACGATCCGGGTCCGGTCAACCGGCCGCTGATCGCACCTGACCTCGCCAGGCTGCCCGCCTTCAACGCCCAGATCCAGTTCGACGCCGACACCCCGATCATCCAGCCGGAGTCCTATCAGACCGTCGGCCGGATCGCCGACGCGCTGGTTCACACGTCGCTGCTGCCCTACACGTTCCTCATCGTCGGCCACGTCGAATCCAATTCGAAGACGCGCGAGGCCAACGCGATCCTGAGCCAGCGTCGAGCTGACGCCCTCCGCGACGTGCTGGTGAACACGTTCAAGATCTCGACCAAGCGGCTTCAGCCGATCGGCCTCGGCGAGGAGCAGTTCCTCGACCGCGCCAAGCCGACCTCGGCTGTCAACGGCCAGTTGCAAATCCTGACCTTTGCCAAATTGCCCGACGATGCGCCTGCGCGCCCTGCGGCCGCTACCGCGCCTGCGGCAAAAAAGCCTGCCAAGAAGCGTTGAGCGCGCAGCCTTCATACGGGTTGGAACTCGTTGAAGTTCTGACTGATTTGTGACCTGTCTCATAGCGCGACATTGCTGCCTTGCGCGACAATAGCGCCGGTTTGTGCACCGCCCTGTCAGATGCTATAGGCTGTCTTCACCCTTCCCCGCCCCGTGCCGCACGAGACTGAAATGGCTGGCTATTTTCAACGCCAATTGGCCGACTATGTCGAATACCATCGCGATCCCTGGAATTGCGCGATGCATGTGGTCGGTATTCTCCTGCTCTTCACCGGCGCAACGCTGCCGCTGACGCGGGTCGTATTTCCCATGTTCGGGGTCGAGGTGAGCCTGGCCGTGATTTTGGCCCTGCCGGTCCTGGTATACTGGCTGATGCTGGACGCTGGGGTCGGACTCGGCATCCTCGTGTCGATGATTGTGCTGCTTTGGGTCGCGACCACGATCGGCAACCAGGTCTCGACCGCCATGATGTGGTCGATTTTTGCGGCGCTGATCGGGTTTGGCGTCGCGGCGCAGATCGTCGGCCACAAGGTGTTTGAGGAGCGACAGCCGTCGATGGTCGACCACCCCACGCATTTCCTGCTTGGACCGATGTTCGTCATGGCAAAATTGTTCATTGCACTGGGTTTTCGTCGCGACCTCGCCGCGATTCTCGCGCCTCTTCCGACCAACTCCCTTTCAACCCGATAGCTTTCTCGAAGCGGAACAGCAAAACCTACTTCATGACTCCCGTACTGGTTACCGGTGGCAGCGGTTTCATCGGACAGCATCTCGTCGAAGCGCTCCGCGCCCGTGGGCAGCGGGTACGTGTTCTTGACGTCCGGCCGCCGGCCACAGCGAACACCGACGTCGAGCATGTGCACGGCTCGGTGCTTGACGGTGCCGCCGTCGATGCCGCGCTGTCGGGAGTCGATCAGGTCTATCATCTCGCCGGCCTGCCAGGCATGTGGGTCGCCAACAAGCAGGACTTTCACGACGTCAATTTCCGCGGCACCGAAGTCGTGCTTGGAGCTGCGATGAAGCGCGGTGTGTCGCGCTTCCTGCATTGCTCGACGGAATCGATCCTGTTCCCTTACGCCAACCTCAACGGCGTTGCCGCCGAAGAGGCGCTTCAGCCGGCCGACGCGATGCCCGGCGCTTACACGCGCTCGAAGTCGCTCGCCGAGCATCACGCCGCGAAGGCCGCAGCGAACGGCTTCCCGCTCGTGATCGGCACCCCGACCATGCCGATCGGCGCTGCCGACCACAATCTGACGCCGCCCACCGCAATGCTGTGGTACTTCCTCCAGAAGAAGGTACAGCCGCATCTCGACTTCCCGGTCAACCTCGTCGACGTCCGCGACGTCGCCATGGGCCTCGTGCTGACGATGGAACGCGGCCGCGTCGGCCAGCGCTATATCCTCGGCGGCGATTGCGTCCGGCTTGGCCAGATCCTGCGGATGATGTCGGCGATGAGCGGCCGCCGGCAATATCCCGTCGTCGTCCCCGGCAAGATCGCGGAGCTCTCCGCCATCATGCTGGAATCGATCTCCGATCGCATCACCCATCGTCCGCCCAACGGCACCGCCGAAGGCGTGCGCATCGCGCTCGCCGCGAGCGACCTCTCGATCGGCAAGGCGCGCACCGAGCTCGGCTATGCGCCGCGCCCGATTGAGCCGGTGCTGCGCGAAACCATCACCCATCTGCTCGCCCGCAACGGCCAGCAGCCCTCCGGCGCCATCAAGCATCACGCGCTCTCCTCGCGCGCAGGCTAAGGCCGCCGCCCAAACCAAAGAACCTTCCCGCATGTCCTTCGATTTCAGCAAGCTTCTCTCCGTCGCCTGGGGCGGCTGGACCACGACTTGGCCGACCGAACTCCTGGCCCTGATCTGGCTCGCCTTTCTCGCCAGCTGGGTGGGCGCCTCGTTCTGGCAGGGGCGGACCAAGAAGCAGGTCATGACGCTGGAGTCGCAGCGCTATCGCCTGCCGATCCTGGTCGGCGGCATCCTCTACACGCCGTGGATTGCACAGGTCCTGGGCTGGAAGCCGCTCTGGGTGCTCGGCAACACGGGCATCACCATCGCCGCGGTCCTCTCGGTCGCCGGCATCGCCTTCGCCTGGTGGGGCCGGCTGCATCTGGGTAAATTCTGGTCCAACACCATCACCCACAAGGAAGACCACCGCGTCATCGACACCGGCCCTTACGGCATCGTGCGTCACCCGATCTACACGGGGCTGATCTTCGGCATGCTGGTGACCGGCGTGGCGATCGGCCTGGTGACGACGATCCTCGGCGCCATCCTGATCTCGCTCGGCATGTGGCAGAAGGGCCGGATGGAGGAGGTGTTCCTGTCGAAGGAGCTCGGTGAGGACGCCTACGGCGCTTATTGCCGCCGCGTGCCGATGATCGTTCCGTTCATGTCGTCGCGGTGACGACGGGACGCGAACTGTCCCAGCACCTCCCCATGCAAATTCGATCGGCAGCCATTCCACGGGAATAGACGCCGATCGAGTTCCGCCCCGGTTGACCTTTTGACCGCCAGCCAGTTGGATGCGCGCGCAAAAAAGGCACGACGACGTTCCATCGTGGATCTGGAGAGATCGACGATCAGGCAGAGATTAGTTTCCTGGCCCGCGCGGGGCTTGGTGCGATCCGGACCGTGCCGCAGGGTTCGACAGGGGCTTCTCATGACTTTTTCCAGTATCTTCGCGCAGTTCGTCGCAGTCCTCGGCGGCATTGCGCTGCAATGGCGGAAGCTGACGGGCACCGAAGCCGCGCCGGCCTGGGGACAGGCCCCGGCCATTCCGGAAGCCAAGCCGCAAGGCGCGATTCCGACCCTGAAAATGCCGACCGCGCGCGGCTGGAGCCAAGGCCAGAAGCCGACTGTTGCAGCCGGGCTCAAGGTCAACGCATTCGCGACCGATCTCGATCATCCGCGCTGGATCGAGGTGCTGCCCAATGGCGATGTGCTGATCGCGGAAGCGACGCAGATCGCCGGTCCTCCGCGCAGCGTGTTCCACTACGCGATGCAGGCGACGATGCGGCGCGCCGCAGCGCTCGGCGTGTCCGCCAACCGCATCACGCTGCTCCGCGACAAGGACGGCGACGGTGTCGCTGAAATCCGCGGCGCCTTCATGGACAACCTCAACCAGCCGTTCGGCATGGCGCTGGTCGGCGACACCTTCTATGTCGGCAACACCGACGGCGTGATGGCCTTCCCCTATGTCGCCAACGCCGACAGCATCAAGGCGCCGGGCAAGCGGCTCACGACGTTCAAGCCGAGCGGCCACTGGACGCGCAGCCTGCTCGCCAGCCCCGACGGCAAGAAGCTCTATGCCGGCGTCGGCTCGCTCAGCAACATCGCGGAGATGGGCATGGAGGTCGAGGAAGGCCGCGCCGCGGTCTACGAGCTCGATCTCGTTGCCGGCACGCATCGCATTTTTGGCGCCGGCCTGCGTAACCCTGTTGGCCTCGCATGGGAGCCAACGACAGGTGTGCTCTGGACTGTCGTCAACGAGCGCGACGGCCTCGGCGACGAGACGCCGCCAGACTATCTCACCTCGGTGCGCGACGGCGGCTTCTACGGCTGGCCCTATTGCTACTGGGGCAAGACGGTGGACGACCGCGTGCCGCAGGAGCCGGCGATGGTCGCCAGGGCGCTTCAACCCGATTACGCGCTCGGCGGTCACACCGCTTCGCTCGGCCTGTGCTGGATGCCCGCAGGGACCTTGCCCGGCTTCGGAGACGGCATGGTGATCGGCCAGCATGGCTCGTGGAATCGCAGCAAGTTGTCCGGCTACAAGCTGGTGTTCATCCCGTTCCAGAACGGCAAGCCTTCCGGCCCCGGTCGCGACATCCTGTCGGGCTTTCTGTCCCCGGACGAAAAGGAATCCTACGGCCGCCCGGTTGGCGTCGTCATCGGTCCCGACAAGAAGTCGCTGCTGATGGCCGACGACGTCGGCAACGTGATCTGGCGCGTCACCGGCGCGTAGAGATCACGTCCCCACGCACAGCGTCGCGCGCTGCTTGCGCAGTAGCGCGATCACCGACAGCGCGGTGATCATCCCTGTCTTGGGATTTTCGGACGGGATGTTCTCGATCCCCATCGAGAACCGGGCCGAATCGGCTTCGACCTCGATGCGATGAACATTGCGCGTCACGGTGGGGTCGGCCCAGACCTGGACCTGGGTGCGATCGGGCCCGATGCCCGCCAGCGACAGCGCAACCGCGACGTTGACGTTTGCCGGAAAGCCCTTTACCGCGTCGCGCGCGCTGCCCTCGAACAGCTTGAGCGGCTCGCGCAGATCGTCGATGTCGACCTTGTTCTGAACGATGAATGGTGCGCCCCTCAGTCCGTCGATCGGCTTGCGCGTGACCATCTTCACCGAATGAATGGTGCCGACCGCTGCCGCGTTGACCGCATCCAGCCCGATCAGCGCGCCTGTCGGCACGAGGATCCGACCGCCATTGGCACGGGCGAGATCAATCAGATCGTAGTTGTCGAGCAGCCCGCCGACGCTGACGACGACCGCGGACTTGCCGCGCTTCACCGCCGGCTCGACGATCGCGCGCAACTGGCTGGTCGGCGCACACTCGACCACGATGTCGGCGGCGGCGCCCAGTTGATCGATCGGCATGATCTGCGGCCGATGGCGCAGGCCGCTCAGAAATACCTGATGCTTGGCGGGATCGCGCACCGCCACGGCTGACAGCGTCAGCCCCTCGATGCCCTGATCGAGCGCGGTCGCAACCTTGCTGCCGATCGAGCCCAGCCCCGCGATAGCCACCCGCAATTCGTTCGAGGTTTTCTGATCAGTCATCGTATCCATCTTCCCGCCAAGCCCCATGTCATAGCCGCTCACGCCTCTCGCGCATAGCTGCGCAGGCGCGCTTCCAGCACTGCGAGCATGGCATCACGGGCCGGATCGCGCGACCCGCGCAACCAGGCCGCGGCCAGCGGCAGCCGGCCGACGGGACCGCTCTGCTTCGGACGAAGCGGCACGAAACGCACGCCGGAAACCGCCATCCGCGTGGTCCAGCGCGGCACGATCGCGACGCCGAGCTTGGTCGCCACCAGATTGATGATGGTCTGCTTCTCGTCGGCCACCTGCACGATGCGCGGCGTCAGGCCTGCCTGCTCGAACAGTTTGATGGTGAGATCGTGGCTGTGCGGTCGCGAGCGGCGGTCCGGCACCAGCATCGCCTCGTCGGCGATGTCGGCCAGGGTGATCGACTTGCGCGCCGCCAGCGCATGACGCTGCGGAAACGCCACGATCGCGGTTTCCTGGAGCAGCGGGCGAAACTCGAGCCGCTTGTCCGCCCGGTCGGGCGGACGGACGAAGGCGAGGTCGAGCGCGCCAGTCAGGATCTTTGGCAACAGCCTGATCGTCTTGTCCTCGAGAAGCTGGACCGAAACCTCGGGATGCCCGGCGCGGAAGTCCCGCAGCAGCAGCGGCAGCAGCCCCGCTGCAGCGCTGTCGATGGCGCCGATCCGCAGCCGGCGCGCGGCTCCCGCACGCGAGCGGTTGCGCAGATTGCTCTCGACCGCCTCGACCTTGGCAAGGATGGCGCGGGCATCGCGCAGCAGCGTCGTGCCGTCCTCGGTGAGCGAGACGGCCCGGGTGGTCCGCGCGAACAGCCGCGTCCCCAGATCCTCCTCCAGCAGCCTGATCTGCCGGCCTAGCGCGGACGGCAGCATCTGGAGATGCTGCGCGGCTCGGCCGAAATGCAACTGCTCGGCCGCCGCCACGAAGCATCGGAGCTGATGCAATTCCATGAAAATCCTCTCGTCTCGCTGCAAGAGAATTATATCATTTTTTTGTATAAACCAGCGCCAATTGAGTCGACCTCAAAGCCCCGCCTAGGCTCACGGCCACACAACCAAAACCGGAACCGTGGGAGGCCAGGATGGCGAGCGAGATTCAGACGCGCGTGCTGCGCAAGATCAGCTGGCGCATCGTTCCCTTCATCATGCTGCTGTACTTCGTGGCCTTCATCGACCGCGTCAATATCGGCTTTGCCTCACTGACGATGAACAAGGACATTGGCCTGTCGCCGACCGTCTACGGCTTTGGTGCCGGCATCTTCTTCTGGGGCTATTTCCTGTTCGAGGTGCCCTCCAACATCATCCTGCACAAGGTCGGGGCGCGGATCTGGATCGCGCGGGTGATGATCACCTGGGGTCTGGTCTCGGCGGCGATGGCGTTCGTGCAAGGCGCGACCGGCTTCTACATCCTGCGCTTCCTGCTCGGCGTCGCGGAAGCCGGCTTCTTTCCCGGCATCATCCTCTATCTCTCCTACTGGTTCCCGGCGCGCCAGCGTGCTGCCGTGACCGCGCTGTTCATGGCGGCCGCGCCGCTCTCGACCGTGCTGGGCTCGCCGGTCTCCGGTGCGCTGCTGGAGATGGACGGCCTGCTCGGCTTCAAGGGCTGGCAATGGCTGTTCGTGCTGGAGGCGCTGCCGGCCGTGCTCCTCGGCTGCGTCGTGCTGGCATTCCTGACCGATCGCCCCGAAAAGGCCAAGTGGCTCACCGATGACGAGCGCCGCTGGCTGGTCGAGACCATGAACGAGGAGACCACCAGCAAGGCCGCAACCGCGAGCCACAGCATCTGGCGCGGGCTTGCCGATCCGCGCGTGCTGGCACTGTCGCTGATCTATTTCGGCACCTCGGCCGGCCTCTACACGCTCGGCGTCTGGGCGCCGCAGATCATCAAGCAGTTCGGCCTGTCCTCGCTCCAGGTCGGCTTCCTCAATGCGCTGCCCGCCACGGCTGCCGTCGTCGCCATGGTGTTGTGGGCGCGGCATTCGGACCGCACCGGCGAGCGCACCTGGCACGTCATACTCGCTTGCCTGATGGCCGCCGCGGGCCTTGTCTATGCCGGCCTTGCGAGCGGCGTGATTGCGGTCCTCGTCGCGCTGTCGCTGGTCAACATCGGCATCTCCTCGGCAAAGCCGCCGCTCTGGAGCATGCCGACGCTGTTCCTCTCCGGTCCCGCTGCCGCGGCCGGCATCGCCACCATCAATTCGATCGGCAATCTCGGCGGCTTCGTCGGTCCCGCCATGATCGGCTGGATCAAGGACCAGACCGGCAGCTTTGTCGGCGGCCTCTATTTTGTTGGCGGCCTGCTCGTTCTCTCCGCGGCCATCACCCTGCTATTGTCGCGCGCGCAGACCGCGCCCGTCGAACCCGTCCCGCAATCACACTGACATCCCTAACGGAGCACTCCCATGCGCACCCATTCGATCGCAGCCATTCCCGCCGACGGCATCGGCCCCGAGGTGATCTCTGCCGGCGTCCGCGTGCTGGAGGCGCTGGCAAAACGCAGCGGCGACATCGCCTTCAACGTCAAGACCTTCGACTGGGGCTCGGACTATTACAAGAAGCACGGCGTCATGATGCCGGCCGATGGCCTTGCTGAGTTGAAGAAGTTCGACGCCATCTATTTCGGCGCGGTCGGCGCGCCCGATGTGCCCGATCACATCACGCTGTGGGGCCTGCGCCTGCCGATCTGCCAGGGCTTTGACCAATACGCCAATGTGCGGCCGACCAAGATTTTGCCCGGCGTCGCCTCGCCGCTGCGCAATGTCGGCGTCGGCGATCTCGACTGGGTGATCGTGCGCGAGAATTCGGAAGGCGAGTATGCCGGCATGGGCGGCCGCGCCCACAAGGGCCTGCCGGAAGAGGTCGGCACCGAAGTCGCCGTCTTCACCCGCGTCGGCGTCACGCGCATCATGCGCTATGCGTTCCAGCTTGCGCAGTCGCGGCCGCGCAAATTCCTCACCGTCGTGACCAAGTCGAACGCGCAGCGCCACGGCATGGTGATGTGGGACGAGATCGCCGCCGAAGTCGCGACCGAATTCCCTGACGTGACCTGGGACAAGATGCTGGTCGATGCCATGACGGTGCGCATGACACTGCACCCGAAGAGCCTCGACACCATCGTCGCCACCAATCTGCACGCCGACATCCTTTCCGACCTCGCCGGCGCGCTCGCGGGCAGCCTCGGCGTGGCGCCGACCGGCAACATCGATCCGCAGCGCCGTTTTCCCTCGATGTTCGAGCCGATCCACGGCTCGGCCTTCGACATTACCGGCAAGGGCATCGCCAACCCGGTCGCGACCTTCTGGACCGGCGCGCAGATGCTCGAGCATCTGGGCGAAAAGGATGCCGCAGCGCGGTTGATGAAGGCGGTCGAACACGTCTGCGCGGCGGGCGTGCTGACACCTGACGTCGGCGGCAAGGCTACCACGAGGGAAGTGACGGATGCCGTGATCGACGCGATCCATGGCTCGAACGTCTAGCCGGCCGACGCCAATCCCGGCGAGCCAACCCCGGCCTTACTGCACACCGTAGCGGATGAAGGCGTCCGCGATCTTGACGTCGATGAGCTTTGCCGCCGAGACGTCACGATCGCCGCCGGCGCTGTCGCCCTGCCTGAGCCTGGCAAGTCCGCGCCCATAGAGCGCGCTTGCCAGGTTTGGCGCCAGGCGCAGCGCCGAACTATAGTCGTCAATCGCAGCGGCGAGTTGGCCCATTTTCAGGTGGATCAGCGCGCGTGAATCGTAGGTTGCGGCATCATTCGATCCCGACTGGATCGCCCTGTCGCAGTCGTCGAGCCCGGCCTGCAAGTCGCCGATGACCGCCCGGGTCCAGCAGCGTCCGCTCCTTGCCCATGTCAAATTCGGCTCGAGGCGGATGGCCTCGTTGAAATCCAGCGCGGCCCGATCATACTGGCTCAGCTTCAGGTGTGCTTCCGCGCGGTTGGCGAAGGCGCTGCCATAGCCCGGGTCGAGCCTGATCGCCTGGTCGAAAGACTTGACCGCGTCTTCATACGCTCCCTTCTTCAAATAAGCGACGCCGCGATTGTTCATGGGCTTGACATAGCCCGAGGCCAGTTCGATCGCGCGATCGAAATCGCTTATCGCACGGTCATACTCCGCCGCTGCGGCATAAGCATTGCCACGATTGTTGTAAGCCAAAGCCAACGCCTCCGGCTTGGCGTCACCTGAATTGATGAGGGCCGTACAGGCGGCGACCCGGGCTCGGGCCGGAATGCGGTCCGTGCCGTTGCACTGCTCGATGCTCTCGATGAGGTCAATTTTATGCGGCTGCTGTGCGGCCGCCGGCGAACCCTGCGACAGCAGCAAAAGAACGGGCGCGACGCTGGCGGTGATGGCGGCCCTGATGGTCATGTCCGTGTCGCTTCAGCATCCTCGGCAGATGTTCGTCCTGGGACCGCTTCCCTGCTCGGGCATTGCAGCAGTCATGCGCTTCTTCGCCAATTTGCTCTTGCCCTCTTCGATGAGCGTCGAAAACTTGACCGCACCGTCGTCAGAAATTTCGATGTGCGGCGTGGTGCCGCGGATTCCCATGGTTGCAACGGGCGTATCGACCTTCATGTCGCCGGTCTTCGCGATCTGGCCTGCGACAAAGGTCGCCGTGCCCTTGGCCAGATTGAAGAACGTTGCGTTGGACTTGCCGTCCGGCTCGTACACGTAGTCATCCAGGGTCATGCGCGCGTTGCTCGACAGATTGAACGACGAGCCATCGTTGAAATTGATGCTGACCCGGCTATCCGCGCCGGTTCGCACCACGTCGCGCAGATACACGACATCGCCAGTCCTGGCCTGAGCAGCCGGATCGCCAAACTTCGCCTGGACGACGGCCGCACCTGTGTGCTCGATCGAGACCGAACCTGTAACGGCTACGACCTTGCCGATGGCCTTTGGCGCAGCGTCATCGAGGCCGCGTGTCGTGGGATTGACCTGGGTTTGCGCTTGCGCAGCGAGGACACTCGCGGATGCCAAAATGAAACCAGTCACTAAAACCGCAATATGCCTGCACATGACCCGCCCTTTCCAAGAAGAGCTTTTTGCGATCCGCTCGGTGGAGCTGGTATGAGCCCCGGCCAAGCTCGCAATTCGTGCATCGTCACCATCTACAACCTGGATCAGTCCTTGGGGGACTTCGCTCCAGTCTAAGTATGTCGTCCCATCTTGATCTTAGGCTCAAAGAGGTTTGCCGGACCAGCGAAAGTAAGCTAGATTTTGCGCTGCTCGACCGTCAACTTCTTGCGAGCGCATATTGCAAGCGCTGAGAAACATCTCCGCTGAACCCACATCATCCTGGCAAGACACATAAAGTCCCTGTTGTTATCAAATGTCTTCGGCGTGCAGGCCTGGGGTTGCAAACGCCAAAAATTGCTTATTTCCCCTCTGGCGTAGCAAAACCGACAAGAAGACCGCGGCACCGCGCCGAGCCCGAGTTATTCGGCACGCGAGGCCACGGCCATGTCAGTTGCTTTTGGCGTACCCCAGAATGGGGCCGTTAGACCGTTAGCCCTCCAGATCATCGGCATCGTTCGGAGCGCGTCGGGATACGTCACCCTCACGCGCGATAACGGCCAGGCCATACAGGTCAGCATCGGGGACCTTGTCTGCCACCTTGACGTAATTGAAACGGCGGCCGATGCGCAAATCGGAATCCGGCTTCTCGACGACACCGTTTTCAACGTCGCCAGCGGAGCTCGTGTCGAACTGCGCGAGTACGCCTCCGATTCCGCATCACACGCGACGATCGTCGCAGTCACCGGCGGACGATTTGCGTTCGCAGCGGGCCGGCTGGCAAACGGCGGCACACTGACGGTCGACACGCCGCTTGGCAGCGTTCGCGGCCGCTCCCATTCGACGGGCTTCGGCATTCTGACGATGGCGGCGCTGACCTTCTCGATGATGGAGGAAGCGCAAGGCGCGGATCCTGACGCGGTCTCTCTCGATAACGATACGATCACTTACAAACACCTTCAGCACGGCGTATTCGAACTCATCACCAAGGAGCGGGTGCCGCGGCACATCATTGTCGATGATCCAGGCGAAACGGTCGTCCTCAACAGGATCGGCTCCTCGGTCAGCGTGAATCAAGTTGCCAATAGCGCCGCTCGCATGGAGGAGTTGCACACAGCTCAACAGGACGTGCTCGCCAATCTCACGCGAGGCCCGACGGGATCCGGTACGCCGCCTGCCCTCGACACGCTCCAGCTACAACCCATCAACTTCAACTCGGATCACTCGATCGTTCTGAAGAACCTGATCCAGGCCCTGCCGCAGGTCGAAGCCACCTTGGTACAGTACCCGCTGCCCGCACTGAACGTGCCGGGCGGCCCAACCGAAATCGACACGTTCAGGTTCAACGACACGTTCGCCACGACATCAGGCACTTTCACCGCCAGCAGTCCGCTCCATGTCGTGTTCACCTACGGCCTCAGTGGCGGGACAGCCGGCACCACGGTCCTGAATGGACAGGCATACGACCTCTCGCAGGTTAGCCCTTATGGCACTCTTTATCTCAACAGCGCATCCGGCGCCTACGCATTCGTTCCGAACGCGGATGCCATCAATGCCCTGTCGTCGCCGACGACCGCGGGCTTCGTCATCACCGTCTCGGACGGCCAGTTCACGACGAGTCAAACCTTCGTCGTCAACATTGACGGCGTCAATGACACAGCCCTGATCTCGGGCAACGCCAGCGGCGCCGTGGTGGAGGCGGGCGGAGTCGCCAATGCCGTGGCCGGCATGCCGACCGCAACCGGCACACTCACGGACGTTGATGTCGACAATCCGCCCAACACCTTCACGACGATCAGTTCACCGACGAGGAGCGCGGGCGGCTACGGCACTTTCACGATGACGGCCGGCGGCGTGTGGACCTATACGCTCGACAATAGCAACAGCAAAGTACAGGCCCTGAATGCCGGCGACACGTTGATCGATCGCTTCACCGTGACCAGTATCGACGGCACACCCCAGGTCGTGACGATCACGATCCAGGGCAGCAACGACGCGGCTGTCGTCTCCGGCGGCACGAGTGGTTCAGTCGTCGAGGCGGGTGGCGCTTCGCCCGGCACACCGGTGGCAACGGGCACGCTTGTCGCCGCAGATGTCGACAACCCGGCCAACACCTTCGTGCCGGTCGGCACGCCGACGGCAAGCGCGCAAAATTACGGCAGCTTCACCATCACAACGGCCGGCGTATGGACCTACGCGCTCGACAACACCAATACCGCGGTGCAGGCGCTCAACAACGGCGACACGCTGACCGACAGTTTCACGGTGTTGACCGTCGACGGCACGGCGCAGACGGTGACGATCACCATCAACGGCAGCAATGACGCGGCGATCATCTCCGGAACGGTCAACGGCTCGGTGACCGAGGCCGGAGGCGTGACCAATGCTACGCCTGGCATACCGACTGCAAGCGGAACGTTGACCGATATCGATTCTGACAATGCGTTCAACACCTTCGTTCCGGTAATCACGCCAAAGGCGGCCGCCGGCGGCTTCGGCACCTTCACGATGACCGCGCTTGGCACGTGGACCTACACGCTCGACGACAGCAACGCCGTGGTGCAGGCGCTCAATGTCGGCGATACGCTGACCGACCATTTCACCGTGTCCACGGTCGACGGCACGCAGCAACTGGTGACGATCACGATCCACGGCGCGAACGATACTGCCATCATTTCCGGAACAACGACCGGTTCAGTGCTCGAAGCCGGCGTCATCTCCTCCGGCACGCCGGTCGCGACCGGCACACTCACCGATACCGACGTCGACAATCCCGCCAACACGTTCGCGCCGGTCGGAACGCCGACGGCAAGCGCGCATGGCTACGGCAGCTTCACCATCACCGCGGCAGGCGTGTGGACCTACACGCTCGACAACACCAATACCGCGGTGCAGGCCCTCAACAACGGCGATAAGCTGGCCGACAGTTTCACGGTCACCACGGCCGACGGAACGGCGCAGACCGTGACGATCACCATCAACGGCAGCAACGACGCCGCAGTCATTTCCGGGATGGCCACAGGCTCTGTGATCGAGGCCGGAGGTGTCGCCAATGCTACGCCTGGCATGCCGACCGCGACCGGAACGTTGACCGACGTCGACCCCGACAACCCGTTCAACACCTTCACTCCGGTCACCGCGCCAAGGACGAGCGCCGGCGGTTTCGGCTCCTTCACGATGACCGCACTCGGCACGTGGACCTATACGCTCGACGACGGCAACGCCACGGTACAGGCGCTCAATGTCGGCGATACGCTGACCGATCAGTTCACCGTGACCACAGTCGACGGCACGCAGCAACTGGTGACTGTCACGATCAACGGCAGGAATGACGCCGCTTTCATTTCCGGGACGACGACAGGCTCGGTGCTCGAAGCCGGCACTTTCTCCACGGGGACACCAATTGCAACGGGCACGCTGACCGATACCGACATCGACAATCCCGCCAACACCTTCGCGGCGGTGACTTCGCCGACAATCAGCGACGGCGGCTACGGCACGTTCACGATGACCGCGTCCGGGCTGTGGACGTACACGCTCGACAACAACAACGCCGTGGTGGATGCGCTGAATGTCGGCGACACGCTCACCGACCATTTCACGGTGACGTCGATCGACGGCACCACGCAGGAGATATCGATCGCCATTCATGGCGCCAGCGACGCAGACCCCAACGATTTCGACAATCTGGCGATGGGATCAACCGTCGTATCAGATCCCCCGTTTGTCTATGGCACGCCTGGCGGCGATAGCGTCGCCGGTGGCGGCAGCATTTCCCAGATCATCTACGGAGGCGCCGGCGACGACACTCTCAACGGAACCGGCGTGAACGACACCATCTACGGTGGATCCGGCAACGATACGATCAAGGGCAACAACGGGAGCGACGTCATCTACGGCGGTTCCGGGCAAGACAAGATCGACGGCAGCAACGGGAACGACACCATCATCGGCGGGTTCGGCGCGGACACGCTGTCGGGCGGCAATGGCGACGATACCTTCGTCTATCTGTCGGTGGCGGATTCCAGGACCGGCCGGTTCGATACGATCACCGATTTCATATCGGGCACCGACAAGATCGATTTGACAGCGCTCGGCGCACTCGGATTCGTGATCCTGGCCCTGAACTCGACGAGTTCGTCCGTGCCGCCCCACACCATCGCCTGGATCTACGACAGTTCGGCCAACGAAACCGTCGTGTACGTCAACCCGACCGATCAAACGCTCCAGATCGGCGATTCCAGCTTGTTGGAAGTTCATCTTCAGGGTGTCGCGACCATCGATTCGTCGGACTTCATCGTCGATCAAGCCGCGGCACCGGTCCTGGCGGTGAGCGATACCCTCGATCCAGCCGCGGCCACGCTGAGTGACGCGGTGGTCACGACGTCCAGCACCTCCGACGCCTCCATCAAGGCGACGAACAGTGACGGCTCCGTTTCGTTGAACGGAAGCTCGACCGCAATCGATGTGAGCAACTTCTTTGAAAAGGGTTGGGATCACAACGGATGGAGCAACGAGATCACCTCCTCCACCCCGGACGAGGCGGCAACACCACCAGGCCCCTCGGAAGCGGCAATCCATTCGCTATCGATGGAGCCTTTCAAGTTCGTCTTCGAACCATCCGAGTCCGACGACAGCGTCCATCCGAAGGAAATTGGTACAACCGACATGTCGGAACCAAATCATGCCGCAACTTTCAGCATGCCGGAGACGCTTCCTGCCATCGACCCTCATCTCGGCAACGGCAAGGCCGCGGAGTCTCATGGCCGTGCCGGTATGACCGATACCGACGGCGCGCTCGATGACGGCGCCCAGAACGGCCACGTGAACGACAACGGCCCTCACTCTAGTCCATCTCAGGCCAGCGAGCACAGTCATGCTGCGATGGAGGCGTCCGATGGGTCCAGCGACCAGCTTCATTCCGCGGCGGACGGCACGCATGGTCGCCACGGAAACGCGCCGGCGAGTCCGCCCGGACTGAGCGATTCCTTCAACTTCGTGAATCCGGCGATCGATAAGACGGGCATGATGTTCCTGGACGACAACCCAGTGCCGCCAGATCATCATGATGGCGCGACACACAGCCACGGTCACGACGACATCGCGACAGCCGCCGATAGTCCGCACTTGAACCACGGCACACACGTCCCGCCCGGCTTAGCCCCGTCTGATGTCCCGCATGGTCATGTGCAGCATGATCTCCTGGTGTGACCTCGATCTGCTGAACATGCGCATGCCGGGCATGTGTCGCGACCTTACTTCCGCCGAGCGGGCGGCGGCGCCACCATCGCGGCCGCAGGCTCCGGCGGCGTCAGGTGGCGCGGGACGATGATGCTCTGACCCGGGGTGAGTTGCGCGTTCTCTTCAAGCGAGTTGCTCTGCACGATTGCCCAGGCCGGCACGCGATGGGCCGCAGCGATGCTCTCCATCGTGTCGCCGGCACGAACCGGAATGCGCACGCCGCTGTCCCACAATTCGACCAGCGTGTCCGCGGGAACCTGATAGCGCAGCGGCACGGCATCGGCCTCGGTCTGCGCCGCCTGGATGCGCGGCAACTGCGTCACCATCTCGACGATCTGACGGTGGATGTCGTCTGATTTCTCGATGTTGATGTGCGAGACGCGCTTGTTAAGCTTCAGATCGTAGCTCGCGTAATGGCCGCGAAAGCCGGGCACCGCGACCACGTCGCCACCACCAAGCACGCTGTCGGACAGGAAGATATTGATGAAGCGCTCGACATTGAGCGGCACGTCGTCCGTCGCATGCGCAGGATCGATGGTGATCACGAGGCTGATCGGGACATTCTCCTTGGCCGCCATCTCGGCGATGAGGACCGAGCACAGCCCGCCCATGGAATGCCCGATCAGCACGATCGGCGCCGGGCTCTCCTTGTAGCTGGCGATGGCGCGGTTGCCGATCAGGCGGCACAAGGTGAATTCGTAGACGTCGGCCGAGAATCCGGCCTTCGTCAGCTTCTCGCTGAGCCGGTCTATGCCGGTCGAGAAGATCGGCCCCATGGCACCCCGGAACAGATAGATCTTCGGCGGCGGCAGCGGCTCGGCTGGCGGAGCGGGAGGCGATGGCGCGACAGCGGGGATCGCAGCCGGCTTCGGCTTGGCGGGCGAAGCTGCGGCCACGCCGGGATTCAAGGCGAGCAGCGCACAAGCCGCCAACACCACAAGTCGCCCTGGATTGATCATCAAGTCGCGCAGTCCCACCACGGCAGGCAAAGGCCTCCATCGCGGCGCTTAGTGACCACCGAATTGGCGGAATTTGGGGCAAGGAACCTGCCCCGGCTCCGCAGGCCAGTGCTGCCAGACTAGTTCCTCGCCGGCGCCGCTGCCGCGGCCGAGCGCGCAGCCCGTGGAGCGTGAGGCTCGGCAACCGGTCCGGCCGGGCCGCCGCGCGATCGGGTGATCGCGGCATCGATCTCGGCGATGACGCGGCGCTGGATCGCCTCGTTCTTATCGATGGTGATGTGGCCGACACCGCTGCCGCGCACGTCGACATTGTCGAGCTTGCCGTGGAAACCGTTGGCGGCACGGACCGGTTCGCCAGGACCGTCACCGATATAGATGTTGATGTAGCGCTCGGCGCCGGTCGACAGCTTGGTCTTGAACACGGAGTCCAGGCCAATCGCGAGCTTCACGGGAACGCCGAGACGGTTGAGCTTGGCGATCATGTCGGGCAGCGCGGTTGCGCCGGAGGAATGGCCGACCAGGACGATGGTCTTGATGCGGCCGGCCTTGTAGGCGGTCGCGGCCTCATCGGCGAGCGAGGACCAGGATATGAAGTTCGCGACGGTCACCGGGATGCCCTGCGCCTCGAGGCGGGCACCGATCGTGTCCAGCCCAAGCGAGAAGATGTTGAGCACGCCGCGAAGCAGATAGACATGTGTCGTCGCAGCGGCCTGGGTCGGCGCCGCCTTGGCGGTGGTCGGGCTCATGGCAACAGCTGACAGCAGGAGCAGGCAGATCGCCCATACGCGGATGGCGGACAACTGGCTTGCGCCGGCGGTGTGACGGCCGTTCAGTCTCATCGATCTTTTCCCTGGGGACATACGCTTCGCGATTGGCCGGAATCGTAGCCTTGGCCTGCTCGCAGACGCAACAAAGAGCCGCGTGAATGGCGATCTTAGCCGCAATCCGTGACCAACGCGCAACACCTGCCCGAAACTCGCCACCGAACAGCCTGTTTTGAGACCATTTTTCTCTCGCCAATTGCGGCCGGGCAAGGCCATTCCTATTTCAGGGCTCCGCTGGTCTTCCGCCCAAAAAAGGTGCGGGTTCCGGCGAATCCCTCCCCCACCCACCCGGCTCCCATGTCTTCCATCATTTCCGTCGCCAACCTGTCGAAGACCTATGGGTCCGGCTTCAAGGCGCTCAAGAACGTCAATCTCGACATCAAGCGCGGCGAGATCTTCGCCCTGCTCGGGCCGAACGGCGCGGGCAAGACCACGCTGATCTCGATCATCTGCGGCATCGCCAATCCAAGCGAGGGCAAGGTCCTCGTCGGCGGCGAGGACATCCAGACCTCCTACCGCAAGGCCCGTTCGCTGATCGGCCTCGTGCCGCAGGAATTGCACACCGACGCCTTCGAGAGCGTGTGGGCGACGGTGAGCTTCTCCCGAGGCCTGTTCGGCAAGCCGAAGAATCCAGCTCACATCGAGAAGGTGCTGAGGGACCTCTCGCTCTGGGACAAGAAGGACAACAAGATCATCACGCTGTCCGGTGGCATGAAGCGCCGCGTGATGATCGCCAAAGCGCTCTCGCACGAGCCGCAGATCCTGTTCCTGGACGAGCCGACCGCCGGCGTCGACGTCGAGCTGCGCAAGGGCATGTGGGAGGTGGTGCGCGGCCTGCAGCAATCCGGCGTCACCATCATCCTCACCACGCACTACATCGAGGAGGCCGAGGAGATGGCCGACCGCATCGGCGTCATCAACAAGGGCGAGATCGTGCTGGTCGAGGACAAGGCGACCCTGATGCAGAAGCTCGGCAAGAAGCGGCTGACGCTGCATTTGCAGGGCAGGGTCACTGCGCTGCCGGAGAGCCTCGCGCACTACGAGCTCGACCTCTGCGACGGCGGCGCGACGCTGATCTACGACTACGACACCAAGGGCGAGCGCACCGGCATCACCAGCCTGCTCAGCGACCTGCGCACCGCCGGCATCCGCTTCAACGATCTCGACACGACCCAATCGTCGCTCGAGGACATCTTCGTCGACCTCGTGAGGACGTCATGAACCACCGCGCCATCCGCGCCATCTATCTGTTCGAAATGGCGCGCACCTGGCGCACGCTGCTGCAGAGCATCGTCTCGCCTGTCGTTTCGACCTCGCTCTATTTCGTGGTGTTCGGCGCTGCGATCGGCTCGCGCATCAGCCAGGTCGAGGGCGTCAGCTATGGCACCTTCATCGTGCCCGGCCTGATCATGCTCTCGGTGCTGACGCAGAGCATCGCCAATGCCTCGTTCGGCATCTACTTTCCGAAATTCACCGGCACGGTCTACGAGATCCTGTCGGCGCCGATCTCGTACCTCGAGATCGTGCTCGGCTATGTCGGCGCCGCCGCGACCAAGTCGATCATTCTGGGCCTGATCATCCTGGCGACCGCCGGCCTCTTCGTGCCATTGCACATTCATCATCCGGTCTGGATGCTGGCCTTCCTGGTGCTGACGGCGGTGACGTTCAGCCTGTTCGGCTTCATCATCGGCATCTGGGCCGACGGCTTCGAGAAGCTGCAGATGATCCCGATGCTGGTGGTGACGCCGCTGACCTTCCTCGGCGGCAGCTTCTATTCCATCGAGATGCTGCCGCCGACCTGGCGCACGCTCGCGCTGCTCAATCCCGTCGTCTACCTGATCTCGGGATTCCGCTGGAGCTTCTACGAGATCGCGGATGTCAGCGTGTCCGTCAGCATCGGCATGACGGTCGCGTTCCTTGCGATTTGTCTCGCCGTGATCTGGTGGATCTTCCGGACGGGCTATCGGCTGAAGAACTGAGCCCAACCATTACCGATAGCAGCGGAAATGGTGATAGCCGTCGTAATAACCGCGGCAGCGGCGATGGCCGTGATAGGGGATTCCCAAAATACCGTCGACGGCGCCAACGGCGCCACCGACACCGGCGCCAACGACACCACCAACGGCGCCGCCCACGGGACCAGCAATGCGATTGCCTTCGTACGCGCCTTCCCGGGCGCCGCGCACAATCCCCTGGCCATGACCAGGTTGCGGCAAGCAAGCCAGAGCAAGCAGAACGGCGGCGGCTGCAAACAGCATGCGGGTAGGCAGGCCAGCCGGCAGCTGCGCGGCGGCAAGACGGGCTTTGTTCATCTTCGGTCCCAGGGGTAAGCGGCGGCTACGGTCGCCAATGGTAGGCGGATATTCAACGCGCGAGGCGGCCAAATGGTTGCACCTTTGTGACGAATTGTCGGCGTTGTGAACGCGCGTCCAATCGCGAAAATGTCAGCACCAGCAAAGGCAGCACGGCACAAAGTGGCCTTGCTTGCGCCCCGCATCACGTTAACGATGGCAGGAAGGTTAGCTTGGCAGGCCGCTGGAACGAAAGCCGGATTGCGGGCATAGTGCATGCCGGGGGACGGAGAGCCGCGGCGCCTAGCGTGAACAGGCCGGAGGCCAGACGTCAGATGCGTTCATTTTTTATCGCTTTCACCTCGCTCATGCTTTTGAGCGCGGGCACCGCGCAGGCCAAGGTCGACATTACGGTCGACAAGGACAATCAGCAGATGACCGTCGTGGTCGACGGCGTGACGCGCTATCACTGGCCGGTGTCGACAGGCATTCCCTCGCGCGAGACGCCGAACGGCTCCTTCCGCGCCTTCCGCATGGAAGAGGATCACTTCTCCAAGGAATTCGACGACGCGCCGATGCCGCACTCGATCTTCTTCACCAAGGTCGGGCACGCCATCCACGGCACCGACTCGGTCGGACGATTGGGCACGCCGGCCTCGCACGGCTGCGTACGCCTGTCGCGTCAAAACGCCTCGACGCTCTACGCGCTGGTGCAGGAGCAGGGTGTGCTCAACACCACGGTGACGCTCACAGGCTCGGCACAGGTCGCGCTTGCGCGCAATCCGCGCGGCCGTACGAACAACGCAATCGCCCGCGCCCAGCAGCCGGCCGAGCAGCAATACGCCACCTCAGGCGGCCCGGTGAATCTGGCGCCGCCGATGCAGCCTGCCCGCAGCTACGTGCCGCAGGACGACAACTACATCTATCCCGCCGACGGCAGTGACACCGGCGCGCGCTACCCGGCGCCGCGGCCGATCGCCCGCCCGTACGGCACCCAAGTCTACCAGCAACTGCCGCAACCGCAGCAGACCTACGACCCCGCCTATAGCCAGCAGGGCTATTACTATCAGCCGCAGCCCCGGCAGTATTACCAGCCGCGCGGCTATTATTATCAGAACTGAGCTATTTGAACGCGGCGTCGCCGCATTCGACGATTGTCCGCGAGGCCAGCAGAAGCATTCTGAACGGCGGGTTGCCCCAGGCGTGGAAGGCCAGCGACAGCGCCACCTGCACACCGATGCGCAAATGCGTCTGCGGATCGGACAGGCGGTAGACAGGCCATCACGCCGGGATTGCGGCTGTTGTCGTCACGGGTGACGAAGGGCTGCGCACCGAACGTTTCTGTTGCACGGGAGGGGAAGGCGACTTCCATGAGTGCATAACGACAGAGCGGGCGCAACCCGAGCCGAAGCCCCAGGTTTCAACAGGCGCAAAAGCCCATAAAGCAGGCCCTGCGCGCTCGGCCACGCTCAAGCACTTGCCATCGGAGCTGCGATGACATCACGTACTGCGAGAATTTTGACTGTGCTGTCACTTCTCATTTCGGGAAACGCCATGGCTTTCGATCTCGAGGCGCATCGCGGCGGGCGGGCGCTGCTGCCGGAAAACACCCTGCCGGCGTTTGCCAATGCGCTCACGATGGGCGTGGACACGCTGGAGCTCGATGTCGGCATCACCGCGGATGGCGAGGTCGTCGTGTCACATGAACGCGGGCTCAATCCCGACCTCGCACGGGACGCGCACGGCGCCTATGTCGCCGCGCCCGGCACACCCTTCGTGAAGCTGCGATTCGCCGACGTCAGAGCCTATGACGTTGGCCAGATCCGGCCGGACAGCGCCTATGCCAAGCAGTTTCCCGACCAGCGCGCCGTGCCGGGGACCCGCATTCCCACGCTGAAGGAACTGTTTGCACTGGTGCGCAAATCCGGCAACGACCGCGTGCGCTTCAATATCGAGACCAAGATCGATCCGAATCATCCGGATGAATCGCTTCAGCCACAGGCCTTCGTCGAAAAGCTGCTCGCAGTGATCGAGGGCGAAAAATTCTCCGACCGCGTCATGATCCAGTCGTTCGATTGGCGGACGCTACTCCTCGTCCAGCAGCGCGCCCCGAGCATTCCGACCGTGTACCTGACGATCCAGCGCGGCTCGATGCCGACCAACGCTCTCGACAGGGCCACCAGTTGGACGGCGGACTTCAACCCCGCCGATCACGGCGGCTCGCTGCCGCGCACGATCAAGGCCGCGGGCGGCGCGGTGTGGTCGCCCTATTTCGGCGACATCACAGCGGCTCTTGTCGCTGAAGCCCATACGCAGGGGTTGCGTGTCGTGGTCTGGACCGTCAACAAGCCCGACGACATGGCGCGCATGATCGAGTTCGGCGTCGACGGCATCATCTCTGACAGGCCGGACCTGCTGCGGCAAGTCGCCGGCGAGAAGGGAATAGCGCTGCCGGCTGGGACGCCGGTCCAGCCGTAGGCGCCGGAGCTATTGCTCCCCGAACCGCAGACGCCGATAAAGTGCGCCGAGAATGTTGGAGTAGTCGTCGGTCCAGACCCGCACCTCCTCGTCGGGATCGGTCTCCTCCCACTGGTCGGACGAGGCGAGCTTGCCGACGTCGGCCTCCTCGCGCGCTGAGATGACGACGTCGGTCGAGAAAATGTAGTCGGCGTCGCGGCCCGAATCCTCATCAAAGACCCAGCTTCTCAAATCGTTGGCATCGGCAACGCCGACCACGACAGGCTCGAGATCGAGATGCCGGTTGGAAACGTGCATCACGACGGCGCCGTGCGGAGCCAGCTTGTCCTTGTAGATCTTCATCGCCTCTTCGGTCGCCAGATGAATCGGGATCGCATCCGACGAATAGGCGTCGACAATGATGAGGTCGTAGATGCCGTCGGGCTCCCTGGCGAAGGTGACGCGCGCGTCGCCAATCACCGGCTTCAGGCCCGGCTGGCAGCTCGAGATGTAGCGGAAATTCTTCGGATCACGCGCGGCATCGACCATGGACTGGTCGATCTCGAAGAACTTCCAGTCCTCGCCGGGCTCGGCGGCGCAGGCCAGCGTACCCGATCCGACGCCGATCGCCGCAACCCTCAACGGCGCCCCCTTGCGTTCGCGGATCGCCGTGATGGCCTGACCGATACCGCCGTCCTTGTGGTAATAGGTGATCGGCTCGGGCCGGCCGGTGACCGGCGTGCCGTCATTGTTGCGGAAGCGCTCGGCACCGTGAATGGTGGTGCCGTGCATCAGCACGTGAAAATAGCCGCCCGGCGTCTCCACGATCTTGTGCACGCCGAAGAAGCTGCGGACGGTGGTAACGCGGCCTTCGTCGGCCGGATAGATCCGCGTCACGGCCAGCGCCAGCGCGACGGTGGCAAAGATCTTCCAGCGGTCGGCATTGAGTGCCAGCGCCAGCACCGCGGCCAGCACGCCGACGGCACCGGCGACCCAGACGCGCTGATCCTCGAACCAGGTCGAGAGATTGCCCGTCATGGTGGACGGCGCAACCAGCCCCGCCGCGAGCACGGCCAGCGCCAGCCAGTACCATCTCACGATGCCCGCAAAACGCTCGTTCGCCGACGGCCGGCACAACGCCGCGAGTGCGACCAGGATCGGGTATTCGGCGATCCACGAGAAGGTGAAGGGCGCGACGAGACCGGCAAAAAGGCCGCCGACCATGCCGCCGAACGACAACGCGACATAGAAGCCGGTGAGATATTTGGCTGCAGGGCGGGTTCGCGCCAGCTCGCCATGGCAGGCCATGGCGATGACGAAGAAGCACAATTGATGACCGCCGAGCGTGAGCAGCAGGTTCTGCTCGCCGCCGAAGGCCAGCAGGACGACGACGCCTGCGATCGCCACCGGCTGGAGCATCAGCATCCATTTGTGCGGCAAGAGCGGCCGTGACTGGAACACCACCACCCAGGTCAACAGGTACAACGACAGGGGCAGCACCCACAGCAACGGTGCCGCTGCGACGTCGGTCGAGATATGCGCGGTGACCGCGATGAGCAGGCCCGACGGCACTGCGGCGAGGAAGATCCAGCGCAGCCGCGTCGTCAAAGTGGGTGCCGGCGCAGTTGCCTCTTCGGTTCGCGCATCGACTAAAGCCAGTTTCGGCGCGCGCAGCAGCAAAACGCCGCAGGCCGCAATCAGCAGGATCAGGAGGCCATAACCGCCGGTCCAGAGCCGATTCTGCGTGTGCAGCGTGAACATCGGCTCCAGCAGGAACGGATAGGACAGCAACGCGAGGAAGCTGCCGATGTTGGAGGAGGCATAGAGGAAGTACGGATCGTGGCCGTCGGGGTGGCCGGTGCGGACGAACCAGGCTTGCAGAAGCGGATTGTTGGCAGCGAGCGCGAAGAACGGCAGCCCAATCGACATCACGAACAGGCCGAGCAGCCAGAATGCGTAACCGGACGCTGGCGGCTCGCCATAGGCGCTGGCGATGCCCAGCGGCAAAGTGACGAAGGCTGCGATCAGCAGCGCCAGATGCACCGCGACCGGAATCACGCGATTTCTGATCTGCATGAGCAGGTGCGCATAAGCGTAGCCCGCGAGAAGCAGCGACTGGAAGAACACCATCGCCACCGACCACACCGCCGGTGAGCCGCCGAGCCGCGGCAGCACCATTTTCGTGAACAGCGGCTGCACCGAGAACAGCAAGAGCGCACTGACGAAGATCGCGGCGGTGTAGACCGTCAGCAGCAGCCGGTTGCGCGAGGAGGACGGCTGCTCCGTGGCGGCGGGTTGCACGATCGAATCCATGGAAGCTCCGGCTTTCCCCCGGTGGGCGCCGGGCGCGCGCAATGGAGCACACCGCGCCTGAACGAGCAATAAATGGTCTCGTGATGTTGCAGCGAGGAATGCTTGATATAGAACGTCATTCCGGGGCGATGCGTCAGCATCGACCTACGGTGCGCCATTTGCGCACCGGAGAATCTCGAGATTCCGGGTCTGCGCTCTGCGCGCGCCGGAATGACGGCAGGCAGAAACAACGCGAATCCCTCATGACCGAAACCGACGTCGTCATCATCGGCGCTGGCCATAACGGCCTCACCTGCGCGGCCTATCTCGCGATGGCGGGCTTGCGCGTGCATGTGGTGGAGCGCCGCAACGTGGTCGGCGGCGCCGCGGTCACGGAGGAGTTTCACCCGGGCTTTCGCAATTCGGTCGCGGCCTACACCGTGAGCTTGCTCAATCCGCGGGTCATCCGAGACCTCGGCCTTGCCGAACACGGCCTGCGCGTGGTCGAGCGGCGTGCGCAGAATTTTCTGCCCGCGCCCGACGGCAACTATCTCCTCACCGGCGAGGGCCGGACCAAGGCGTCGGTCGCACGGCTCAGCGCGCGCGATGCCGATGCCCTCGACGGGTTTTCGCGCGAGCTCGAGGACATCGCCGACGTGCTGCGGCAGTTCGTGCTGCGCGCGCCGCCGAACCTGCTCGGCAGTATTGGCCTTGGCGCGATCCGCGAGGCCGCGAACGCACTCTCGACGGCCAACATCCTGCGCGGGCTCTCGCTGGAGCAGAGCCGCAGCCTGCTCGATCTCTTCACCCGCTCGGCCGGCGAGATGCTGGACGAGCGGTTCGAGCACGATCTGGTCAAGGCGCTATTCGGCTTCGACGCCATCGTCGGCAATTATGCGAGCCCCTACGCCGCCGGCTCGGCCTATGTGATGCTCCATCACGCCTTCGGCGAGGTGAACGGCAAGAAGGGCGTCTGGGGCCACGCCATCGGCGGCATGGGTGCTATCACACAGGCGATGGCGCGCGCCGCGCGGGCTCGAGGTGTCACCATCGATACCGATGCCGGCGTGCGCGAAGTAATCGTCGAGCGCGACCGCGCCGTCGGCGTGGTGCTGGAGAACGGCACTTCCGTTCGGGCGAAGTATGTCGCGGCCAACGTCAATCCCAAACTGCTCTACACGCGGCTGGTCGCGGCCGATGCTCTGCCGCAGGATTTTCTCGCACGCATCCGCCACTGGAAGAACGGCTCCGGCACCTTCCGCATGAACGTGGCGCTGGACCGCCTGCCCTCCTTCACGGCGTTGCCGGGCCAAGGCGATCATCTCACCTCCGGCATCATCCTGGCGCCGAGCCTGGGCTATATGGACCGCGCGTATCTCGACGCGCGAGCACAGGGCTGGAGCCAAATGCCGATCGTCGAGATGCTGATCCCCTCCACGCTCGACGACACGCTCGCGCCTGCGGGGCAGCACGTCGCAAGCCTGTTCTGCCAGCACGTCGCGCCGGAGCTTCCCGATGGCAGGTCCTGGGACGACCATCGCGACGAGGTCGCCGATCTCATGATCGCGACTGTCGATAGCTACGCGCCGGGCTTCGCGGCCAGCGTGCGCGGCCGCCAGATCCTCTCGCCGCTCGATCTCGAGCGGCAGTTCGGCCTGTTGGGCGGCGACATCTTCCACGGCGCACTGACGCTGAACCAGCTTTTCTCCGCCAGGCCGATGCTGGGCCATGCCGATTACCGTGGGCCGCTGAAGGGCCTCTACCATTGCGGCTCCGGCGCCCATCCCGGCGGAGGCGTCACCGGCGCCCCGGGCCACAACGCCGCGCAGGTGATTTTGAGAGATCACCGCAGCCTGTTCGCAAGCCGTGGATAGGCCTGTGGACGAACCGTGGACAGGTCTGTTGGCAAAGCTGTGGTGAAGCCGTGGAAACCTGGAGCGACCGTTGGGTACAAGTCCGGATCAGGCTGTGGAGAAAGGGCGGGAAAGGCCGTGCATAAGCCGGTGGATGAGCGGCCGGCGATGCGCGGACATCATGTTGAGTTCCTGTGGAGAGACCTCCCAATACGACTTCGCCCGCCAAGGGGGCAATTCCCCCAGCGGGCGATCGTCGAAAAAGCCGTCTATGAAGAAAGTGGCCCCCGCTGGGAAATGGGAGGCAGAAATTACTTCAAGGAGCTGCTAATCGAACCGAACTTGTCGTTCATCGTGGTGCCCAGGCTGTTCACCACGGTGATGATCGCCAGCGCGATCCCGGCCGCGATCAGGCCGTATTCGATCGCGGTTGCGCCGGACTCGTCCGACCAGAATTTCGAAACCATGCGCTTCAAGACTCGCCTCCATTCCAGGGTGTGTTGTTTGGTTCCAACATCCGAGAATCTACGGAGCGCAACCTACGGTCCAGTTAACTTGGGAACCGCAAGTTATCCGGAAAAACGGGAACAAAAGTTCCCCAAATTGAACCCAACGGGGCCCCTAGAATGCAGCCTTCCCCTACCCACCGAGCCAGCTTTTCGATCGGAAGCGAGGCTGCCGCCAGGCGCGTCGTCGACGTACTCACGGAGGTCTTTTTCGAAGGCGATACCGCCGTCGCCGCCTTCGAGCGGCCGGACGGACAATGGGATGTCACGCTGCATTTTGCCGAGGCGCCGGACCAGACATTGCTGCACGAACTCGTTGCAACTTCAGCAGGAAATGACGTCGTCGCCACGCTTGCCTTCGACACGGTCGAGGCCAAGGACTGGGTCAAGGCGAGCCTGGAAGATCTTGTCCCCGTCCCGGCCGGACGCTTCGTCGTCCATGGCAGCCACGACCGCGATCGGGTGGCGCCGAACAAGCTCGCCGTCGAGATCGAAGCGGCGCTCGCCTTCGGAACCGGACACCACGGCACCACGCGTGGCTGTTTACTTCTGCTTGACCATGTCCTGAAACATGCCCGGCCGAGGCGCGTGCTCGATCTCGGCACCGGTACCGGCGTGCTGGCGATCGCAGCCGCCAAGGCGCTGCACCGCGCGGTGCTGGCCTCCGACATCGACCCGCCCTCGGTGCGAGTCGCGGCCGAAAACGCGGCACTGAACGAAACAGGTCAATACGTCCGGGTGATCCGTGCCACCGGCTTCGCTGCGCCGGACTTTGCCAAACGCGGCCCGTTCGACCTGGTACTGGCCAACATCCTTGCCAATCCGCTCCGGCAATTGGCGGGTCCGATGGCCCGGCATCTGGCGCCCGGCGCCCGCGTCATCCTCTCCGGCCTGCTGACCCACCAGGCCCCTGCGGTGATCGCCGCCTACCGCGCACGCGGCCTCATACCTCTCCGCCATCTGCGGATCGAGGGCTGGAGCAGCCTGCTGCTAAGGAAGGTGGATTGAGCAGGTAGGTGTGCACCCTCGCCCCGCTTGCGCGGAGAGGTGAGCAACGCGCTACTCCTCGGGCTTGTCGTCCCGGCGCATCGCGCGCTCCGCATGCAAGGTCCGCCTTGCGCGGCGCGCCGCAACGCGGTCGATCATCTGGCTGATGAGGCCACGCGGCTTCTTCGGTGTCGTTGCGACAGGTGCGCGGCGCACCGGCGGCGAAATCTTCTCAAAGGTGAACGCTGGCATCGTGTGTCCCCTCGCCGTTGAGATGAACCACCTGCTCGAATTTCCCTTACATCCGGACGAAGCGCAACTGCCGCATCCACTACTCCACTCAATTCGAATGGAACATTTTCAAGCACAGTCCGTGCCAGATGAGATCGCAATTGCGTCTACATTGCGGACTGATCCCCATGATCCTAAACTGAGCCATGTTCGAAGCACACTTCCAGACATTCGAGGAGCCGGAGGCCGGCGTCGCGTTGACGGCACGTCTGGCTGCGCTCCGTGATGAACTCGCCCGTCGCAAGCTGACCGGCTTTGTGATTCCGCGCGCCGACCAGCAGCAGAATGAATATGTCGCGCCCTCCGAAGAGCGGCTCGCCTGGCTGACCGGCTTCACCGGCTCGGCGGGGCTTGCCGTGGTGCTGGCCCGGGAAGCCGCACTTTTCGTTGACGGCCGCTACACGATCCAGGCGGCCAAGCAGGTCGACGCAAAGGCGTGGACGGTCGAATCGCTGATCGATCCGCCGCCGGAGAGCTGGATCTCGGCGCATCTCAAAACCGGCGATCGCCTAGGATTTGATCCATGGCTGCACACTTTTGCGGCAGCCGAACGCCTCTCCGCCGCCTGCGCCAAAGCCGGCGCCGAATTGGTGGCGGTCGACAGCAATCCGCTCGACGCGGTCTGGCAGGACCGGCCTCAAGCCCCGATCGCGCCTGTCGCGATCCACGGCCTGCAATATGCCGGCGTCGCCGAGGCCGAGAAGGTGGCGCAGATCAAGACCGAGATCGAGAAGCTGAGCGCCGACGCGCTGGTGCTTTCCGACAGCCATGCGGTCGCCTGGACCTTCAACATCCGCGGCGCCGATGTCGCGCACACGCCGCTGCCGCTGTCCTACGCGCTGGTGCCCAAGGTCGGCCGGCCCACCGTGTTCATCGACCACCGCAAGCTCTCCAACCTGACGCGCGATCATCTCGAGCAATCGGCCGATGTGCGCGAGCCCGATGCGCTGACGCCGACGCTGATGGCGCTCGCCAAGAGCGGCGCGGCGATTGCGCTCGACAACGCCACGGCGGCCGATGCGCTCAGCCGGTTGATCCAGGGCGGCGGCGGCAAGCCGGTGCGCGGCAGCGATCCGATCGCACTGCTCAAGGCCGTGAAGAACGCGACCGAAATCAAGGGCACGCAGACGGCGCACCGTCGCGATGCGATCGCGCTGGCGCGCTTCCTCGCCTTCATCGATCGCGAGGCTCCAAGCGGCAAGCTCACCGAGATCGACGCAGTCGAGGCGCTGGAGACGTTCCGCCGCGACACCGGCGCGTTGAAGGACGTGTCGTTCCCGACCATCTCGGGCACGGGGCCGAACGGGGCCATCGTGCACTACCGCGTCACCCGCAAGAGCAACCGGCGCATCGTGCCCGGCGATCTGCTGCTGATCGATTCCGGCGCGCAATATGAAGACGGCACCACCGACGTCACCCGCACCATGGCCGTGGGCGAGCCGACGGAGGAGATGCGCGACCGCTTCACCCGTGTGCTGCGCGGCCATATCGCGATCGCGCGCGCGGTCTTCCCCGACGGCACCACCGGCGCGCAACTCGACACACTGGCGCGGCAATATCTCTGGGCCGCCGGCGTCGATTTCGAGCACGGCACCGGCCATGGCGTCGGCAGCTATCTCAGCGTGCACGAAGGACCGGCACGGATCTCGAAGCTCGGCACCACGCCGCTGAAGCGCGGCATGATCCTCTCCAACGAGCCCGGCTATTACAAGACCGACGGTTTCGGTATCCGCATCGAGAATCTCGAGCTGGTGGTCGCCGCCGACATCAAAGGCGCCGAGAAGCCGATGAACGCATTCGAGACGCTCACGCTGGCGCCGATCGACCGCCGGCTGATCGACGCCGCCATGCTGAACCGCGACGAGCTCGCCTGGCTCAATGCTTACCACTCCCGCGTCCGCACTGAAGTGGGGCCGGCGCTGGATGAGACGACGAAGGCCTGGCTCGATCAGGCCACGGCGGAGCTGACAGCCTAGACGGTGCCCGCATGGCGCTACGCGATCAGCGCAAGGCTCAGCGGCCCTCGCCCCGCGATCACGGCCGGCCTGGTGCGTTCCTCGCCACGCTTCGCCGTAAAACGACGGCTTCCTGCACGCCGTCACGGTAACAGTTCCGGAATCGGTATAGCCGCATTCCGAAACGCCGATATCCGTCTTGTGCGAGCAGGCTACAGTCCGACTCGAATTCGAAAGACGGATACGCATGCACGGCATGATCAGCAGGCCGCAGGACGCGGCGACGAGGAACATCGCGACCTCGCGCGTGGTGTTGCTGCTGCTCGTCGTCATGACCGGGATCGCGCCGATCTCGCTGTACATCCTGGTTCCGGCGCTGCCGGTGCTGGCGACGACCTTCGGCCGCGATATCTCGATCGCGCAGATGACGGTGTCGCTCTACATGGTCGGCATCGCACTCTCGCAGCTGATCATGGGGCCGCTGTCGGACAGGTTCGGCCGGCGCCCGGTGCTGCTCGGCGGCCTTGCGCTGATGGTGACGGCGAGCGTCGCCTGCATCTTCGCCGAGACCCTGCCGCAGCTGATCGCGGCGCGCTTCTTCCAGGCCCTCGGCGGCGCCTCCGGCATGGTGATCAGCCGCGCGATCATCCGCGACATCTACGAGCGAGATCGTGTCGCCTCCATGATCAGCCTCGTGGTCGCCGCCCTGATGATCGGCCAGATGGTCTCTCCGCTCACCGGCGGCCTGATCGAGACCGCGTTCGGTTGGCGCGCGATTTTCTACGCCGTCACATTCGGCGCGATCGCAGTCGCCGTCGGCATCGCAATCGCACTGCCGGAGACGCGGCGCGACCGCGCTGTCGGCAGCGGCGGCTTTCGCAGCGACGTCGGCACCCTGATCAAGAGCCGCGCCTTCATCGGCTACGTGATGTGCCAGGTGCTGGCGTCCCAGATCATCTTCACCTTCGCCGGCGGCGGTCCCTACATCGTCGTGACGCAGATGGGCCGGACCAGCGCCGAATACGGCGCGTGGTTCGCGACGACGGGATTTGCGTATCTGGTCGGCAATCTGCTCTGCGTGCGCTTTGCGCCGCGACACTCGCTGGAGAAGCTGATCTGGTTCGGGCTCGCCTTGCAACTCTGCGGCAGCCTCTTGAACCTGTTCTGGAGCTTTACGGGCTGGAACGAAGCGCCAAGCTGGCTGTTCGGCACGCAGATGATCGTGATGGTCGGCAACGCCTTCGTGATGGCGAACTCCGCCGCCGGCGCCATCAGCATCCGCCCCGAAGCCGCCGGCACCGCGTCGGGTGCCATGGGCTTTCTGCAACAGGGGATCGGTGCGCTGATGTCGCAGTTCGGCGCCTATCTCGGCGGCCATTCCGCCACGACGCTGCCGCTGACCTCGGCGGTGCTTGCGATCTCGCTGCTCTGCGCCGCGACGATGACCTTCATCGTGCCGCGCCGCGAGCTGGTGGTGAGCGAGGAATTGATCGAACAGGCGGAAGAGGAAGAGGCGGGGATGATGTGAGGGGGCTCGAATGCCTCCACAAGAACGGTGTCATCCTCCGCTAAAGCGGGGGATCCAGTACGCCGCGGCTTCTCCGTATTGTCGCGCTGTCTCCGGAATCCTGGATCGCCCGGTCAAGCCGGGCGACGAATGCAGAGGAGTGAGCGGCGCGGAGGACGACCTTTCACTCCCCGATCAACTTCAACCACTCGTCCTCGGTCAGCACCTTGACGCCGTGCTTGTTGGCGTCCGCGAGCTTCGAGCCCGCGCCGGGGCCGGCGACGACGAGGTCGGTCTTCTTCGACACCGAACCCGAGACCTTCGCGCCCAACCGCTCGGCGGTGGCCTTGGCCTCATCGCGCGTCATCTTCTCCAGCGAGCCCGTGAACACCACCGTCTTGCCCGCCACCGCGGAGTTGCTCTTCGGCTTCTCGGCATCGACGATCTCGACCTCCCTGGTCAGCCGTTCGACGATGCCGCGATTGTGGCTCTCGCCAAAATAATCGGCGATGCTCTTGATCACGGTATCGCCGATCTGGTCCAGCGCGTCCATCTCCGCCATCGCCTCCTCGTCGCCCTTGGCGACCTTGAGGCAGGCGTCGTGGAAGGCATTCCAGGAGCCGTAACCGCGCGCAAGCGCGAGCGCCGTGGTCTCGCCGACATGGCGCATACCGAGCGCATAGACGAAGCGCTCCAGCGCGATACTGCGGCGGCTCTCGATGGCGCCGAACAGATTGCGCACCGAGGTCGCACCGTAGCCCTCGATCTCCTCGAGCTTGAGCTTTGCATTGCGCTTCTCCAGCGTGAAGATGTCGGCGGGCTCCTTGACCCATCCCTCATCGAAGAAATACTGGAGCTGCTTCTCGCCGAGACCGTCGATGTCGAAGGCGCGCCGCGACACGAACAGCTTGAGGTGCTCGATCTTCTGGTAGGGGCAGGCGAACTCGCCGGTGCAGCGGGCGCGTGATTCCTCCTCGCCGGCTGCCGTCTCCCCGCGCACGACGTCGGTGTGCAGCGGGCACGGGCAGGTCTTCGGGAAGTGATATTCCCTGGCGCTCTTCGGCCGCTTGTCGAGGACGACGTCGACGACCTGCGGAATCACGTCGCCAGCGCGCTGGATCACGACGGTGTCTCCGATCCTGATGTCGCGCCCCTCGCGCAGAAGCTCGCCCTTGTTGCCGATGCCCTTGATATAGTCCTCGTTGTGCAGGGTGACGTTCTGTACGATCACACCGCCGACCCCGACAGGCTCGAGCTTGCCGACCGGCGTGAAGGAGCCGGTACGGCCGACCTGGATCTCGATGTCGCGCAGCACGGTCATGGCCCGCTCGGCCGGGAATTTATGTGCGATCGCCCAGCGAGGCGTGCGCGAGACGAAGCCGAGCCGCTCCTGCCAGTCGATACGATCGACCTTGTAGACGACGCCGTCGATGTCGTAGTCGAGCCTTGCACGCCGCTCCTCGATGGAATGATGGAACGCGATCAGCTCCTCGACCGAGTGACAGAGTTTGGTCAGCGGATTGGTCTTGAAGCCGCAGCGCTCGAACCAGTGGATCATGCTGCTCTGCGTATCCTCGGGCATCGCGCTCATCTCGCCCCAGGCATAGGCGAAGAAGCCCAGGGGACGCGAAGCGGTGATGGTCGGGTCCTTCTGCCGCAACGAACCCGCGGCAGAGTTGCGCGGATTGGCGAAGATGGTGTCGCCGGCCGCCTTCTGCCGCTCGTTGAGCGCGAGGAAGGCCTTCTTGGTCATATAGACTTCGCCGCGCACCTCGCAGACATCAGGGATGTTGCGCCCCTTCAGCTTCTGCGGCACGTCCTCGAGCGTGCGGATATTGGCGGTGACGTCCTCGCCGACCGCACCATCCCCTCGCGTTGCCGCGGTGACGAGTTCGCCGCCCTCATAGCGCAGCGACATCGACAAACCGTCGATCTTGGGCTCGGCGGAGAAATTGATCTTGTCGTCGTCGAGCTTGAGGAAACGCACGATGCGGCCGACAAAGTCGCGCACGTCTTCTTCGGCAAAGGCGTTGTCGAGCGACAGCATCGGAACGGAATGCGACACCTTCCTGAAGCGCCCGGACGGCGCCGCGCCGACCTTCTGCGAGGGGGAATCCCCGCTGACGAATTCAGGAAAGCGCTTTTCGATCGCGTCGAGGCGGTGGCGCAGCGCATCGTATTCGGCGTCGGTGACGGTGGGCGCGTCCTCTTGATAGTAGCGCTCGTTGTGTCCCTCGATCTCGAGCGACAGCCTGATGTGCTCGACCTTGGCCTGTGCCTTGGTGAGGTCGGCGACGTCACGAAGCGGTTTTGATCTTGCTGCTCTGGCCATGGTGCTTGGATACGACGGAGCGGGAGGGACGGTAAAGGCGGGTTAGTCTCTTTGTTCCCCGGATGCGGCGCAACGCGCCGCGCCCAGAGAGCACCACTAAGCCGTCGCCGCCTTGAGCAGCCGGTCTGCGGCCGCCCTCGCCTCGGCCGTGATCTCGGCGCCGGCGAGCATGCGGGCGATTTCCTCACGGCGGTGGTCGGCAGCCAGTGCGTTGACACGGGTGGCGACGCGCTTGCCCTTGTCCAGCGCATCCTTGGAGATCAGGAGATGCTGGTCGGCGCGGGCGGCGACCTGCGGAGCATGCGTCACCGCCATCACCTGGACCTTGCCGGCGAGGCGCGCGAGCCGCGCGCCGATGGCATCCGCCACCGCGCCGCCGACGCCGGTGTCGATTTCGTCGAACACCAGGGTCGGCGCCGAGCCGCGGTCGGACAGCACGACCTTCAGCGCCAGCAGGAAGCGCGACAGCTCGCCGCCGGAGGCGACCTTCATCATCGGGCCCGGCTTGGTGCCTGGATTGGTCTGCACCCAGAACTCGACGCGATCGAAACCTTGCGGGCCCGGAGCAGCCTCGTCGGTCGCGACCTGGGTCATGAACTTTGCGCGCTCGAGCTTGAGCGGCGCCAGCTCGGCGTTGACGGCCTTGTTGAGCTTCTCGGCGGATTTCTGCCGCGCCGCGGAGAGCTTCTTCGCCGCCGCCGCATAGCGCGCGTCGGCCTCGATCGCCGCCTGCTCGAGCTTCTTCAGGCGCGAGGCGCCGGCATCGATCAGCACGACGTCGGCGGCGTATTTGGCGGCGAGCACCGCCAGGCCATCGACCGGCGTCGAATATTTGCGCGAGGCGGCGCGTAAGGCGAACAGCCGCTCCTCGATGCGCTCGAGCTCGGCCGGATCGAAATCGGTCGCTGCGAGCGCGGCCAGGAGATGCTGGTCGGCCTCCTCCAGCGCGTTGATCGCGATGTCGATCGCCTTCACCGCGGGCTCGACCAGCGCCGGCGAATTGACGCCGCGACGCTCCAGCCGGCGCACGGCGGCGGACAGCGCCGCAACCGGCGAGTTATGGCCGCCGACCACCTCCTGCGCCTCGCGCAGATCCGAGGCGATCTTCTCGCCCTGCATCATGGTGGTGCGGCGGTGGGCGAGCGAGGTCTCCTCGCCGTCCTTGGGCGCGAGCTGCTTCAGCTCGTCGGAGGCGTGGCGCAGATAGTCGGCCTCGCGCGCCGCGCGCTCCATGCCGGCGCGATGCTCTTCCAGCTCGGTGTTGGCGGTGCGGCGCGCTTCCCACAGCGCTTCGAGGCCAGCCACGTCCTTTTCGAGGCCGGCAAAGGCATCGAGCAGGCGGCGATGGGTGGCGGCATCGACCAGCGCGCGCTCGTCATGCTGGCCGTGGATCTCGACCAGCGCAGCGCCGACCGCCTTCAGCGTCTGCACGCTGATGGACTGGTCGTTGATGAAGGCGCGGGTCCGGCCGTCAGCGAGCTGGACCCGGCGCAGGATCATCTCACCGGTATCGTCCAGCCCGTTCTCGGCCAGGATTTTCGTCGCAGGGTGATTCTTCGGGATATCGAAGACGGCGGTCACCTGCCCCTGCTCCGCGCCATGGCGCACGAGGCCGGCGTCACCGCGGCCGCCAAGAGCCAGTGCAAAGGCATCGAGCAGGATGGATTTGCCCGCACCGGTCTCGCCGGTCAAAACCGCAAGTCCGGTGGCGAATTCGATATCGAGCCGTTCGATCAGGACGATGTCACGGATCGACAGACGCGCCAGCATGGAACCAGATTTCCTAGCCGAGACCTAGAGGCCTATCTTCTTGAAGGTCTGGCTGATCCAGGACCCCTGATTCTCGCTCGGCTCGAGACCGCCGGATTTTACAAGATTATAGGCGTCCTTGTACCAGCGGCTGTCAGGAAAATTGTGGCCGAGCACGGCGGCGGCGGTCTGGGCCTCGCCGACGATGCCGATCGACATATAGGCCTCGGTGAGGCGGTAGAGCGCCTCCTCGACGTGACGCGTGGTCTGGTACTGCGTCACCACGGCCTTGTAGCGGTTGATTGCGGCCGTGTAGTCCTTCTTCTGCATGTAGTAGCGGCCGACGGCCATTTCCTTGCCGGCAAGCTGGTCGCGTGCGCCCTCGATCTTGGCCTTGGCGGAGGTCGCATATTCGGACGTCGGATATTTGCGCACTACCTCTTCCAGCGCGGCGATCGCCTTCTCGGTGCGGCCCTGGTCGCGATTGATGTCCGGGATCTGGTCGTAATGCGAGGCGGCGATCAGGTACTGCGCGTAAGCGGCATCCGGGCTGCCGGGATGCAGAGTGACGTAGCGGGTCGCGGCACCGATGCAACTGTCATAGTCGCCGCCCTGGTAGGACGCGTAGGCCGACATCAACAGCGATTTCCGCGCCCAGTCGGAATAGGGATGCTGGCGGTCGACTTCCTCGAACTTCTTGTTCGCCGCCTTCATGTCCTTCTTTTCGTTCATGAGGTACAAGCCCTCATTGTAGATCTTGTCGGCGGGCTCCTCGACGAAGGTATCGTCCTTGGCGGTAAACTTGTCCCAGAGGGAGCCGGTGCCGCAGCCGGCCAGCGGCAGCGCGAGCAGGAAGAGGGTCGCGGCCTGAAGCAGCCGGCGGGTCTCGACCGGAGCCTTTGGAGATCCCAAGAAAAATCCGCGCGTCATACGCTGTGCCGACATGAATTTAAGACCTGACGCCCTGTGATGCGGTGCCCGCCAGCCCGTGATCCCCGTCACGGCCGCGAAATGTGATCGTGGTGCCTGCCATGCGACCACGTCGGTGTAACCGAAAAACGATTGTTAACCTATCGGATAGGCAGGCATTCCGCCCGGATTAAGGCGAAATCGCCGCAATCCTAGTCGATCATGGTTACCAGGAGTTTCCCGGAGAAATCGGCGCTTGGCCGCTTGCCGCAGCGGGCTTTCAGGACACGTCCGGCCCATAGGCCGCGGCGATCCGGCCGCCAACAATACCGCTGCCAACCTCGACCACGGCACGCGTGGTGCGGCGAACGGCCTCGCCCTCGACCACACGCCAAGCAGTACGGTCGGCAAGCAGTGCGGTCAGGACGGCGTGGTTGAGCTTGTGGCCGCCACGCAGCGAGCGATAGGCGCCAAGCAGCGGCAGTCCGGCCAGCGAGAGATCGCCGATCACGTCCAGCACCTTGTGGCGGGCGCATTCGTCAGCGTAGCGCAGGCCCTCGGTGTTGAGCAGCCGCTCCTCGTCGAACACGACGGTATTTTCGAAGGAGGCACCGAGCGCGTAGCCCGCGCTCCAGAGCCGGGCAACGTCGCCCATCAGACCGAAGGTCCGGGCGCGGCCGACGTCGCGGCGGAAGCGCTCCGGGTTGAGCTCGAAGGCGTAGCTCTGCTGACCGATGACGGGGTTGGTGAAGTCGATCTCGACCTCGACGCGGAAACCGTTGGCGTAGGGCCGGATCTCGCCGAAGGAGTCGCCGATCTTGACCGAAATCGGCTTCAAAACCTGGATGAACCGGCGCTGAGCCGGCTGGGTGACGATGCCGGCCTGATCGATCGCAGCAACGAAGGCCGCGGCGCTGCCGTCCATGATCGGCACTTCCGGACCGTCGATCTCGATGGTGGCGTTGTCGACACCCATGCCCCGCAGCGCAGCCAGCACATGCTCCGCGGTGGACACCAGCGGACCGGTACGGTCGCCGAGGACGGTCGCGAAATCGGTCGCGATCACCTGGTCGGCAGTCGCCTGGATCTCGCGGTCACTTCCCTCGAGGCCAGTGCGGACAAAAATAAAACCTGCATCGACAGGTGCAGGTCCCAACGTCAGGGTGACTGGAAGACCGGAATGAACGCCGACGCCGGCCACGGTGGCTTGCGCGCGAAGCGTTGTTTGCCGGCTAAATTTCATCAGGAACCCGCCCCACTACGACCCACTGCGACTTATACGAGGCTCGACTGATCGATTGAGATCGACCGACCGAATCTCCGTATCCCCAAGTCACGGCAAACCATAGTCACTGCCTCAAACAGCGCCAACTCACGCTTTTTTACCGATTGTTACCCCAAACCCGCCGTATTCGCGCCAAGGCTTAACCAAATTGCACCTCGGTTTGGGACTGATATCAGCAGCTTTACTGAAGCACCCAACCGCTAATTAATGATTTAAAATCAGTTGCTTGAACACGCAATCCGGAAATGCGCGGGACAAAAGGAAAGGTCCCGGCAAGCTTCCCGCCGGGACCTTTTTGCGTCTGCCTTATTGTAACAATCCTCAGGTCGCCTGCCGCCGCAGGAAGGCCGGGATATCAAGATGGTCGTCTCCCTGTGGCGCCGGCGCAACAGGTGCGGGGCGGCCATGGGCGTCGAGACCCTGCGGGGCGGGCCGGCGGGCATACTCGGACACCGGCTCGCTGGCAGCGATCTGCTGCTGCACGGTCCGCTGCGGCTTGCGCTCGGGCAGCGCCGGCATGGCGGGACCGGAGGTGCGAGCCGCGATCGGCGCCTCGCTCTCCTCGTCACGACGGCCGAGGCCGACATTGGCGAGGCGCTGAAGCAGTGACAGACGGGTCTTCTGGGGCGTCTCTTCTTCCACTTCGCCACGGGCCTGACGAAGCTCGGCCTGGGCCGGCATCGGCAGTTCCTCGAGGCGCGGCATCCGCGGCGCGCGGGCCGGAGCGCGCTCGGCCTGCGGCGGAATGAAGGTTTCCGGCGTCATCGGCTCGTGCATGGCGAGCGGGGCCTGCTCGGGCTCCGGAAACAGCGTGGGCTTCTGCGCGATCGGCCGCACGGTGACGTCGCCGTAGGTCTGCGGCGCGGACGCCGGCGGGACTTCCGACACGGCTGCGGCGATCGCGGCAAGCGCGGCGCGCTCGACGTTGGGACGGGGTGCGACGGGCGCGGCAGCGACCGGGGCCGCGGCCGGGATCTGCGCTTCCATCTTCTGGGCGCGTTCGGCCAGACGCTGGTTGTCGGCGCGGAGGCGTGCGGTGAGGTCGGCGAGACGGCTTTCGGCGGCAGCCGCCGGAACCGCCGGAGCCTGCTGCGGTGCGGCGTTCGCAACCGGAGCGGAGGTCGCCTGGCTGTTGCGGGCGATTGCCGCCTGCTCGATGCCGGTGGCGACGACCGAAACGCGGATCAGGCCGTCGAGCGCTTCGTCGAAGGTGGCGCCGACGATGATGTTGGCGTCCTGGTCGACTTCCTCGCGGATGCGGGTTGCAGCTTCGTCGACCTCGAACAGGGTCAGGTCCTTGCCGCCGGTGATCGAGATCAGGAGGCCCTTGGCACCCTTCATCGAGCTGTCGTCGATCAGCGGGTTGGCGATCGCGGCTTCCGCGGCGGTCAGCGCGCGCTTGTCGCCGGAGGCCTCGCCGGTGCCCATCATCGCCTTGCCCATCTCGCGCATGACGGCGCGGACGTCGGCGAAGTCGAGGTTGATCAGGCCTTCCTTGACCATCAGGTCGGTGATGCAGGCCACGCCCGAATAGAGCACCTGGTCGGCCATCGCGAACGCGTCGGCGAAGGTGGTCTTCTCGTTGGCGACCCGGAACAGGTTCTGGTTCGGGATGATCAGCAGCGTGTCGACCACCTTGTGCAGCTCGGCGATGCCGGCTTCGGCGGTGCGCATGCGGCGGCCGCCCTCGAAGTGAAACGGCTTGGTCACGACGCCGACGGTGAGGATGCCCATGTCGCGCGCGGTCTTGGCGATGACGGGAGCTGCACCGGTGCCGGTGCCGCCGCCCATGCCGGCGGTGACGAACACCATGTTGGCGCCCGAGAGATGATCACGCAGCTCGTCGATGACTTCTTCGGCAGCGGCAGCGCCGACGTTCGGCTGCGAACCTGCGCCGAGCCCTTGCGTCACCGCGGTGCCCATCTGCACGATGCGCTGCGCCTTCGACATCGTCAGCGCTTGCGCGTCGGTGTTGGCGACCACGAAGTCGACGCCCTGAAGGCCCGCCGTGATCATGTTGTTGACGGCGTTGCCGCCGGCGCCGCCGACGCCGAACACGGTGATCCGGGGCTTCAACTCGTGAATATCAGGAACGTTGATGCTGATGGTCATGTTTGCCTCTCGATCACGCGCGCGTGGGTTCGCCCCGGCCTGCGGCCGCGGGAGTTGGTGAAATCAGACATTTGCGGAAAGCGGTCATCAAAAGCCCTCGCGTAGCCATCGTCCGACCTTTCCGAAATAACCGCCGGTCCCTGTCTTGACCTGCTGCCGCGTATGCCGCGGTTCGACATGCTCGTGGTGAACATATTGCGGGTAGACGAGAAGGCCGGCCGGCACAGCGAACGCGGCGTTCTTCGCCTCGTTGGGCAGCCGGCCGAAACCGAGCGGGCGGCCGACGCGCACGGGCCGGCCGAGAATCTGGGTGCCGAGCTCGACGAGGCCGGTGAGCTGCGAGGCGCCGCCGGAGAGCACGACGCGGCCCTTGGGCTCTGCCGCAAAGGGCGAATCCTTCAGCTTGTCCCGAACCATTTCGAAGACTTCCTCGGCACGGTGCTTGACGATGTTGGCGATGGTGGCGCGCGAAACGATCTGCGGCAGATCCTGATCGTCACCGGCTGTCGGTACAGACATCAGCTCACGCGAGTCCGATCCGCCGGTGATGACGGTGCCGTATAACGTCTTGATTCGCTCGGCATCGGCAATGGTCGCCGAGAGTCCGCGCGCGAGATCCATCGTGATGTGTTGCCCGCCGACCGCAAATCCGGCCGCGTGCACGAAACGGCCGCCGGAATAGACCGCGATGGTGGTGGTGCCTGCGCCCATTTCGACCACGGCGGCGCCGAGATCGGCCTCGTCGTCGGTCAGCACCGACAGGCCGGCGACATAAGGGCTTGCCGCCATGGCTTCGACGTTGAGATGGCAGCGTTCCACCGCCAGCATCAGGTTGCGCGCAACGGTGGCATCGCAGGTGACGACGTTCATGTCGACGCCGAACTGATGTGCGACCATGCCACGAGGATCGCGGATGCCCTTGACGCCGTCGAGCGTGTAGCCGACCGGCAGCGCATGCAGCACGGTGCGGCCTTCGCCGGTGGCGTGACGCATGCCGGTGGAGGTTACGCGGCTGACATCGGCCGGCGTCACCGCGCCACCGCGGATATCGGCCGCGGCTTCGACCAGCTGGCCCGCGAGCCGGCCGCCGGAGACCGACAGCAAAACGGACTCGACGCGGACCTTGGCCATTTTCTCGGCAAGCCCGACGGCCTGGCGCACCGCCTGCTCGCATTCGCCGAGATCGACCACCGCGCCGGCCTTCATGCCGCGCGACTGGATCTGGCTGTAGCCGATCAACTCCACCGCATGAGTGCGCCCGCGCAGCGCCTCGCTCGGCGGCGACGGCTTCAACCGCGCGATCATGCAGGCGATCTTGCTGGTGCCGATGTCGAGGCAGGCAACCAGGCCGCCGCGCTTGTGCGGCATCGGGCGCGTCTTCGGCGTCTGGGTGCGATCAAGACCGGTCATGCGGCGTCCCCGGCCTTCTTTTTCTTCTTGTCCTTGAACAGATCATCGCGCGCCTTGGCGGCGTCGTCGGACAGCTGCACCACCAGACGGTCGGGCAGGCGCATGTCGATCGCCACGATGTCCTTCGAGAACAGGCGTTCGTCCTTGTCGAGCTTGGAGAGCGCGGCGAGTGCGTTGCCGACGTCCTGCTCGGGCAGGCGGACGTCGAGACCGTCCTTCAGCCTCAGGTTCCAGCGCCGCTCGCCGACATAGATCGCGGCTTTGGTCACCGAGTTCACCTGCGGATAGCGGGCGAGCAAAGCCAGGAAATCGCGGGCCTGCGTGTCGGCGCCCTTGCCGACCACGAGCGGCAGCGACAGGAACCGGCGCGAGACATAGGGCTCGAGCAGCGCGCCGTCGTCGGCGATGACGGAGAGCCGGCCGGCCTCCTGCCACAGCGCGAACGCCTTGCGCTCGGTGATCTCGATCATCAGCTGGCCCGGATAGAGCTTCAGCACGGTCGCGTCCGCAATCCAGGGATTGGCCTTGAGCTTGTCGCGGACGTCGTCGGCATCGAGGAACAGCAGCGATGAGCGGCCGCTGACGCCGCCGATCGCGAGGATCTCGTCCTGGCTGAGCTGCTTGCGGCCGTTGATCACGACCGAGGTGATGCGGAAGCCGGCCGAATTTGCCATCGCGTTGCGCGCGTCGCTGACCGCGGTGATGAAATCCTGGAGATGACCGCCCTTGACGATGCCGAGGCCGCAGCTGCCGATCAGCAGCAGCACGGTCATGGTAATCCCGACCCGGCGCGGCAGATAGCGCTCGATCAGCGCGACCAGGCGCGGCGGCGGCTCGCGCTCGATGACGGCTTTGGCCTTGAACTTCTGCTTGGCGCTCGCGCGCTTCTCCGCGCGCTTGTCCTGCACCCACTCGCGCAGAAGCACGACCGCTCCGATAGCGGCCGCCTTCAGGTCAGCTTGGGGCCTCAGCGATCTCACAAACGACCGGGTGAGGCTTCCTGCACCATCCATTGCACGAGCTCGTCAACAGTTTGCCCGCGACACCGCGCGGGTCCTGGCGAACATGACGTCTCGGTCGTGCCGGGCCGGGTGATGGTCTTCGGCTGAAGAAACCGCTCCCCTTCAAAGCGTTCGCCGACCGGAAACATCCGAAACGACTCACGCGCCGGCAGCCAAAACGCCATATGCGCCGCCAGCGTTAACCTTCGGATGTCCTGGTAAACAAAAGGTAAAGTTCGTTAACGCGGGATGCTTTTTGCCTAGGCAAGTGAGGCAGTTGCGCCACGATGTCCGGTATTTTACCGGTTTTGGCCGCCAAACCGGCCGTTTTGGCCGTTCCGGCCGTTAACCAATCCTAACTATTTCCGCACCCGGCGCGCGGCGAGCTCGATCAGGTCGCGGAGGAAATCAACGAAGGCTATGCCCTCGGCTTTCAGCGCCTTGGGGTAGAGCGAGGACTTGGTCAGCCCGGGCAGCGTGTTGGTTTCGAGATACATCAGCCCCTTGTCCGAGACGATGAAGTCGGAGCGGGAGTAGCCGGAGCAGGACATCGCGCGGTGCGCCAGCATGGCCTGCGTCTTGAGCGCGGCGGTGACCTCCGCCGAAAAGCGACCCGGACAGATCTCCTGGGTCGTCGACAGCAGATATTTGGCCGCGTAGTCGAAATTGCCCTCGCCCGGAATGATCTCGATCGGCGGCAGCGAGATGAGCGAACCGTCGGTGCGCTCCAAGACACCGCAGGTCGCCTCGACGCCGGCGATGTAGGGCTCGATCACATATTCTTCGTGCTTGGCCGCGTTGCGAACGGCGACGAGATCCTGCTTGGCGTTGACGAAGATCAGGCCATAGCTCGAGCCGTCGCGCGCCGGCTTTGCGATCAGCCGGCCGTATTCGGCGAAGGCGTCGTCGATGTTCTCGAGCGCGATGCCCGCAGGCGGCGTCGCACCACCGAGCGCGGCAAACCGCTTGGCCGCGATCTTGTCGAAGGCGAGATGCGATGAAGCCGAGCCCGAGCCGGTGAACGGCACGCCGCGCGCCTCGCACATCACCTGCAATTCGCCATTCTCCGCGTATCCGCCATGCAGGCCGAGCACGAGGACGCGGTCTTCCGCCTTGGCCTGGTCGAGCGCCTGCGCCAGTGAAATGCCTGAGGTGCCCGGCCTGAACTCGTCCTCGAACGGCCGGGAATGTTCGAGCAACCGTTTCGACTGGACCACATGCACCTTGTCCTCGACGTCCCAGAACCAGAGATCGGCCTCGGGCAGCGCCTGATGGAGCGCCTGGGCCGAGGCGACTGAAACCAGACGTTCGCGGTTGGAGCCGCCGAAGAGGATGGTGATGCGCATGTTCTCAGTTACCTCTGTGCCGTCATTCCGGGATGGTGCGCAAGCACCAGACCCGGAATCTCGAGAATCTCAGGTGCGCAATTGCGCACCATAGTTCGCGCTTCGCGCGCTCCGGAATGACCATCAATCGGGAATTCCAATCCGCTTGATTTCCCAGTGCAGCTCAATTCCGGAATTCGCCTTCACTCGCTCGCGCACGGTCTCGCCGAGCGTCTCGATGTCGTGCGCGGTCGCATCGCCCGCGTTGATCAGGAAATTGCAATGCATCTCGGAGACCTGCGCGCCGCCGACCCGCAGGCCCCGGCAGCCGGCAGCATCGACCAGCTTCCAGGCGGAATGGCCGGGCGGATTCTTGAAGGTCGAGCCGCCGGTCTTTTCCCGGATCGGCTGCGCGGTCTCGCGATGGCTTTGCACTTCAGCCATTCGCGCGCGGATCGTTTCAGCATCCCTGATCTCGCCGCGAAAACGCGCCGTCGTGAAGATGATGGAGGGATCGACGCCGCTATTGCGGTAGACGAATTTCATGTCCGCGTTGGAGAAGACGTGCTTGGTGCCATCACGCCCGACGCCGCGCGCCTCGATCAGGACATCCTTGGTCTCACCGCCATTGGCGCCCGCATTCATGCGCAGCGCGCCGCCGATGGTGCCGGGAATGCCGAAATAGAATTCGAGCCCGCCGATATTAGCGCCGGCGGCGACTTCCGCCACGCGCTTGTCGAGCGCGGCCGCACCCGCAGTGACGACATCGCCGCTCGCTGTGGTCTCGCCGAAAGCGCGCGGCGCGAGGCGGATCACCACGCCGGCAATGCCGCCGTCTCGCACGATGAGATTGGAGCCGACACCGACGACATAGACCGGGATCTCGGAAGCAAGATGCGCGAGGAAGTAGGCGAGATCGTCTTCATCGGCCGGCGTGAACAGCACCTGCGCCGGACCACCGACGCGAAACCAGGTCAGCTCGGCGAGCGACTGGTTGGCCAGCAGCCGGCCGCGCAACTCCGGCATCGCGGCCTTGAGTGAGGGCGTGATGTCGGGGAAGCTCATGCGGCGCCCTCAAGTGAGGAAGGCACGCTGTTTCCGTTCCCTCCCCCCTTGGGGGAAAGGGCGGGGGGTAGCCCCAAGCGAGATCGGAGTTTGTGGCTACCCCTCTCCCCCGCCCTCCCCCACAAGGGCGGAGGGAGCGCAGTTTGCCGTGTGGCTGTTTGTGAGACTCTCATAAGAGCGCTCACCCCAACGCCTTCAACTGGTCCGGCAAGGCATACGCCCACTGCGTGATGTTGCCGGCACCGAGGCACACGACGAGATCGCCGGACTTCGCCAGTCCCTTGACGATGCCCGGGAGTTCCGTCACCGCCGGCAGCGGGATCACTTCGCGGTGGCCATGCGCGCGCAGGCCTGCGACGAAATGGTCGCGGTCGACGCCGTCGATCGGCGTCTCGCCCGCGGCATAGACATCGGCGACGACAACCGCGTCGGCATCGTTGAAGCAGGTGCAAAATTCCTCGAACAGCGATTGCAGGCGGGTGTAGCGATGCGGCTGCACCACGGCCATGATCTTGCCGTTGGTGGATTCCCGCGCCGCCTTCAGCACCGCGGCGATCTCGACAGGGTGATGGCCGTAATCGTCGATCACGGTGACGCCGTTCCACTCACCCGTCTTGGTGAAGCGGCGCTTGACGCCGCCGAAGCCGGCGATGGCCCTGCGGATCGCATCGTCCGAGACGCCGAGCTCGCGCGCCACCGCGATCGCGGCCGTCGCGTTGGACGCGTTGTGACGGCCCGGCATCGGCAGCATCAAATCAGGAATCTCGTGCACAGCGCCGGTCTTGCGATCGCGGAACGCGACCTTGAACTTCGAGCCGCCCCCCATCGGCGTGAGATCGAGCAATCGCGCATCGGCCTGCGGGTTCTCGCCGTACGTAATGATGCGGCGATCCTCGATCTTGCCGACAAGGCTCTGCACCACGGGGTGATCGATGCACATCACGGCAAAGCCGTAGAACGGCAGGTTCTCGACGAAGTGGCGGAACGCGTCCTGTACCGCGTCGAACGTCTTGAAGTGATCGAGATGCTCGGGGTCGACATTGGTGACGATCGCGACATCGGTCGGCAGCTTCAGGAACGTGCCGTCGCTCTCGTCGGCCTCCACCACCATCCAGTCGCCGGCCCCTAACCGCGCATTGGAGCCATAGGCATTAATGATGCCGCCGTTGATCACGGTGGGATCGAGCCCGCCGGCATCGAGCAGCGTTGCGACCATCGTGGTCGTGGTGGTCTTGCCATGCGTGCCGGCAATCGCGACGCAGCTCTTGAGCCGCATCAATTCGGCCAGCATCTCGGCACGGCGCACCACGGGAATGCGCCGCTCGCGCGCCGCCATCAATTCGGGATTGTCGCGCTTGATCGCGGTGGAGACCACGACGACCTCGGCACCGTCGACATTCTCGGCCTTGTGGCCGACCGAAACTTTGGCGCCCTTCTTGCGCAGGCGGTCGAGATTGTAATTGTCCGAGGCATCCGAGCCCTGCACGGCATAGCCGAGATTGACCAGCACCTCGGCGATGCCGCTCATGCCGATCCCGCCGATCCCGACGAAGTGGATGGGTCCGATCTCGCGCGGCAGTCTCATGCTCTGTTCCCTGACCTCGCCGCCTTGCGCAGGCGGCATCTGGCAAAGGTCACGGCCAAATCGGCCGCGCCGTTCGTACTGGATGCCCCGCTTTGGAAGACGAAGACAAGGGCTTTTTCGCGTCAGATTCCCGCGACTTTGACGACCAGATCGGCCAACCGCTCGGCGGCGTCGAGCCGGCCTGCCCCTTTTGCCGCAGCAGCCATGGCGGCAAGACGCGCCGGCTCGGCAGCAAAGCCGGAGATCTCGGCAGCGAGGCGGTCGGAAGTGAACTCGGTCTGCGGTATGCGGATGGCGCCGTCGACCTTGGCCAGCACGCCGGCATTGGCGAACTGGTCCTGGTCGATCGAGCTCGGCAGCGGCACCAGGACCGAGGGCCGGCCGATCGCGGCGAGTTCGGCCACCGTGCCGGCACCGGAGCGCGACACCACCAGATGATTGGAGGCGAGCCGCGCCGGCAGATCCGTGAAGAACGGCGCCAACTCCGCCTTGATCTTGAGCTTGTCATAGACCGCGCGCACGCGGCCCATGTCCTCGTCGCGAACCTGCTGGGTCAGGATGAGCCGGCCCCACAATGCGGGCTCGAGCCGCTCGATCGCACCCGGCACGATGTCGGCCATGATGCGCGCGCCCTGGCTGCCGCCGACGACGAGCAGGCGCAGCAGTCCATTCACCTCGGGTGGGGCATATGGCACCGCAGCCGCGGCGAGGACCGCGGGGCGCATCGGCGTGCCGACCATCGTGGTCTTGCCTGCCAGCGCCGGATCGCGGTCGAGCACGCCCGGCAACGACGTTGCGATAGCCTGGACGCGGCTCGACAGGAAACGGTTGGCGCGGCCGAGCACCGCATTGGCGTCGTGAATGATGCCGGGCACACCTGCGAATTTTGCGGCAACCAGCGGCGGCAATGTCGGATAGCCGCCGAAGCCGACGACGGCAACGGGCTTCAATCGCTTGATCAGGCGGTACGCGGCGAGCGTACCGGTGGCAAGCGTCAGGCCGGCATAGGCGAGCTGAAGCGGATTGCGACCGCGCGCGGTCTCGCTCGCGACGACGTCGATCATGTCCTTGCTGAACAACCCGCTGTAGCGCAACGCGCGGTCATCGGTGACGAGGCGGACGCGAAAGCCGCGCCGGATCAACTCGACGCCAAGTGCCTCAGCCGGAAATAGATGGCCGCCGGTGCCGCCCGCGGCGAGAAGAATCAAGGGGGATTGGTCCATAAGTGCCCTTTTACAGGCTCTCTCACGTCATTGCGAGCGAAGCAATCCAGACTACCTCCGCGGAACAGCCCGGATTGCTTCGTCGCACCAGCACAAGATCGCTGCGCAATATTGTCGCGCGTGTACCTCGCAATGACGACTTACGCGTAACTCCGCATCGCCTCGGCGCGGCCGCTCGCCTCGACCTCGGTACGCGGACGCAGCCGCGTCAGTGCCAGCATCATGCCGACGCCATAAGCGAGCGACACGATCGAGGAGCCGCCATAGGAAATGAAGGGCAGCGTCATGCCCTTGGCGGGGATGAGCTGGAGATTGACCGACATGTTGATCGCGGCCTGCACGCCGAACAGGATCGCGAGACCGGACGCCGCAAAGCGGGAGAACATGTCCTCATTGGCATAGGCGCGCGACAGCGTGCGGATCACGATGAAGGCGTACAGCGCCAGCATGGCGAGGCACAGGATGATGCCGAACTCTTCGGCGGCGACCGCAAACACGAAGTCGGTGTGGCTGTCCGGCAGGCTTCGCTTGGCAATCCCTTCGCCCGGTCCAAGGCCAAACCAGCCGCCATTGTAGAAAGCCTCCATCGCGGTATCGACCTGGAACGTGTCGCCGGAGGCTGGATTCATGAAGCGCTGGATACGGCCGGCGACGTGCGGGACGAGCAGATAGGCGCTGAACAGACCGGCCGCGCCGAGGCCTGCCAGACCAAACACCCAGATCATGCGCATCCCCGCGATGAAGAACAGCGAGCCCCACACCATCAGGATCAGCATGGTCTGGCCGAAGTCCGGCTCCATCACCAGCAGCGACACCAGCATCAGGAGCAGCACCAGCGCCATCGAAGTCGCGGGCATCTCCGGCCGTTTGGTCGATTCCGCGAACAGCCAGGCCGCGATGACGACAAACGATGGTTTTGCGATTTCGGAGGCCTGGATGTTGACCCCGAGCAGCGTGATCCAGCGTCGCGAGCCCTTCACCTCGGGGCCGACAGCCAGCGTCACCACGATCAGGATGATGCTGATCGTGAAGATGATCAGCGCCGAGCGCCGGATCGACCGCGGCGACAGGAACGACACGCCGAGCAGCACGATAAAAGACGGCGCCAGGAACATCACGTGGCGGGTGAAGAAGTGAAAGGGATCGAGCCCGATCCGGGTCGCGACCGGCGGGCTCGCCGCCAGCGACAGGATCACGCCGATCAGCATCAGCGCCAGGATGGCGCCCATCAGCGGCTTGTCGACGGTCCACCACCACTCGGAAAAGGGGGTGCGTTCTTCACGGGAGAGCATGGGCGGCCGCTTTCGGACAGAGGTCCGTCCATTGGTCGTCGAGGTTGGTTACCGCAGGGTTAAGGAAATGCGGATGAGTGGAGATGATCCCCGCTGCCACCACACAACTCAGGATCATGCCCCGGCTTGACCAGCGCATCCAGTACCCCGCGCCTTCTCAATCGCGGCCGACTTGGAGGACCGGGTCGCCCGGTCCCGGCTCCGCAAAAGCTACGCCGGCGCCACAAGGGTGCTCGGCCGCCGAAGCTTTAGCGAAGACGGCAAGCCGGGCGATGACAGCGGCGCAAGGGGTAGCCGCCCCACACCCCTATTCGTAGGTAATCGCGACGTCCCCCGCGCGCTGATCGCGCTTGTCGACCTGGCCTGGTTCCGGAATGAAACCGATCCTGACCGCCCGCTCGCTGCTCCAGGCGACGACGACCTCGGGATGTCCGCGCACGCTGACAAAGGTCGGCGTGCTCTCCGGCGAGAACGTCCGACCGCGGGCCACGACGCTGGCTTGCGTGCTGTCAGTTGCTCCGCACGACTTCCAGACCACGACAACCAACTGACCGCCGCCTGGGGAGGCGAATGCACGCTGGCGAATGACACGGCAGGCGCCGAATTGGTGCATCACGTTGTCAACGAGGACAACACAGAGGAAACCAACCGGGACAGCGAGAGCGACGACAAGTCCGATCCAGCGTCGTCGCGACATCTTTAGACCACCGGCTTCACGCCCGGCAGCCCCTGCACCAGTTCGCGGAACTTGGTGCCGCGGATCTCGAAATTGCGGTACTGGTCGAACGAGGCGCAGGCCGGTGACAGCAGCACGACCGCGTCAGCGAGCCCCGACGCTTCGGCATCGCGTGCGGCATGTTCGACGGCAACGTCGAGCGTCTGGCTGATCTCGTGCGCGACCTGCGCGCCGAGCGTGCCGGAAAACTCCTGCGCGGCTTCGCCGATCAAATAGGCTTTGCGGATGCGCGGGAAGAAGCCGGTGAGGCCCGTGATGCCACCCGCCTTCGGCTTGCCGCCGGCGATCCAGAAGATGTCGGCAAAGGATGAGAGCGCATGCGCGGTGGCGTCCGCATTGGTGCCCTTGGAATCGTTGACGAACAGTACGTTGCCGCGGCGGCCGACCTGCTCCATGCGATGCGCAAGACCGGGAAAGCTGCGCAGGCCGTTCTGAAGCACGTCGAGGCCGATGCCCATTGCCAGCGCGGCCGCAGCGGCACACGCCGCGTTCTGCGCATTGTGCAGGCCGCGCAGCGAACCGATGCCGCCGAGCGTCGCGACCTCGCTGCGCGCACCGCCCGCGGTGCGCACGATGGTGCCGTGCTCGACGTGGATGCCGGAAGCCAGCGGGTTCTTGACGGAGATCCGCACCACGTTCTTGCCGGCACGATCGAGCCGATCGGCGATGTCGCGGCAATAACCGTCGTCGACGCCAACGATCGAGGTGCCGCCACCTTGCACATTCGCAACCAGGCGCTCCTTCACCGCAGCGTAGCGCTCGATCGTGCCGTGACGATCGATGTGGTCTTCGCTGACATTGAGCAGGATGCCGACGGACGGATCGAGCGAGGGCGTGAGGTCGATCTGGTAGGACGACATCTCGATGACGTGGACGCGGCCCATGCGCGGCGGCTCCAGCGACAGGATCGCGGTGCCGATATTGCCGCCCATCTGGGTGTCGTAGCCGGCGACTTTCGTTAAGTGAGCGATCAAGGCCGTCGTGGTCGACTTGCCGTTGGTGCCGGTGATGGCGACGAACGGCGCGTTCGGCGCATGCCGCCGCCGCTCGCGGCAGAACAGCTCGATGTCGCCGATTACCTCGACACCCGCTTCGCGCGCCTTCAGCACGCTCCAGTGCGGCACCGGGTGGGTCAGCGGCACGCCGGGCGCGAGCACGAGTGCCGCGAAATTCGCCCAGGAAACGCTGCGCAGGTCCGCGGTGATGAAACCCGCCTGCGCGGCCTTGGCGACATTCTCGGCATTGTCGTCGGCGGCGATCACCTCGGCACCGCCGGCCTGCAGCGCGTGGCAGGAGGCGAGCCCCGAGCCGCCGAGGCCGAACACCGCGACCGTCTTGCCGGCGAAGGATGTGACCGGGATCATCGCGGAACCGTCAGCGCAGCTTCAGCGTGGAGAGGCCGGCCAGCGCCAGCATCACCGAGATGATCCAGAAGCGGATCACGATCTGCGGCTCCGTCCAGCCGAGCTGCTCGAAATGGTGATGAATCGGCGCCATCCGGAAGATGCGCTTGCCCGTGAGCTTGAACGAGACCACCTGCACGATGACGGAGACCGCCTCCAGCACGAACAGGCCGCCGATCACCGCGAGCACGATTTCGTGCTTCACCGCGACCGCGATCGACCCCAGCATGCCGCCGAGCGCGAGCGAGCCTGTGTCGCCCATGAAGATCGAGGCCGGCGGCGCATTGAACCAGAGGAAGCCGAGGCCGGCCCCCAGCAGCGCGCCGCAGAGCACCGCGAGCTCGCCGGTGCCCGCAACATATTTGATCTGGAGATAGTCGGCGAACACCGCGTTGCCGGCGAGATAGGCGATCATCGCAAAGCTCGCGGTCGCGATCATCACGGGCACGATGGCGAGGCCGTCGAGGCCGTCGGTCAGGTTCACCGCATTGCCGGCGCCGACGATGACGAAGGCGCCGAACACGACGAAGAACCAGCCGAAATGCAGCACGGTGTCCTTGAGGAAAGGGATCGTCAGCGCGGTCGACGCGGGATCGCGGTTCAGCCGCACCAGCGCATAGCAGGCAACGAGGCCGATGATCCCTTCGATCAAGAGGCGCAGCTTGCCGCCGAACCCGCTCGTGGTCTGCTTGGTCACCTTGAGGTAATCGTCATAGAAGCCGACGAAGCCGAAGCCGAGCGTCACCGCCAGCACGATCCAGACGTAGGGATTGAGCGGATTGCACCACAGCACGGTGCCCACCGTGAGGCCGGACAGGATCATCAGCCCGCCCATGGTGGGTGTGCCCTTCTTGGCCAGATGCGATTGCGGGCCGTCGGTGCGGATCGGCTGGCCCTTGCCCTGGCGGATGCGCAGATGATCGATGATCCAGGGTCCGAACAGGAACACGAACAGCGCGCCGGTGACGATGGCGCCGCCGGTGCGGAAGGTGATGTAGCGGAAGACGTTCAAAACGGTGCGCACTGCACCGTAACCCGGAATAGTGTTGGAGAGCTCGATCAGCCAGTAAAACATTCAGTCGGTCCTATGGCGCCTGTCGTTCGCGGCCTTCGCGACGGCCTGAACGTGTCTCACGCGCATTCTCTGGCCTTCATCATGGGGTCGGGCGACCTCAAAAAAACCGGACGGCGGCGCGCCGCAAAGGGTGGGATTCGGGAACAGCGCCTTCCAAGCAGTTTACGCCTTTGCCTGCAAGGCGGCCACTAGCCCCGGCACAAACTTGTTGACCCAGAACATCTTCTTGCTGCCCTTGACAACCACGACGTCGCCTGCCTTCAGCAAGCTAGCGACCTCGCTCGCCTCAAGCGTCGCGGGATCGTCGTGCCAGCCGAGCCCTTTCCCGGCGGGAAGCGCGTCATAGAGGTGGCGCATCAGCGGCCCGACGCAATAGATGCCGTCGATGCCGTCGAGATGCGAGGTCAGCGCAGTGTGGTATTCAGGCGCGTCCTCGCCCAGCTCCAGCATGTCGCCGAGTACCGCAATACGGCGACCGCCGGTGACGTTGCGCGCCTGCAGGCTTTGCAGCGCGGCAGCGACGCTTGCCGGATTGCCGTTGAAGCTGTCGTCGATCACGGTGACGCCGCCGACCGCCTGCTCGACGCCGCGCCCCGTCATGATCCCGACGCGGTCGAGCTTGATCGCGAGCGTTGCGACATCGAGATGGGCTGCATGGATCGAAGCAAGTGCGGCGAGCGCATTCTGCACACGGTGCGGCGCGCCGGGCGTCAGGCTGAAGGCGATCTCCTTCTTGCCGATCCCGGCCACGACCTGCCAGCTCTCGCCATGCGGCGCGTGGGCGACCTCGTGCACCTCGGCCTTCTCGCCGAAGCGCACCACCTTGCCCTTCCAGTCGGGCGCCTTGATGCCTACAGGCAGCACCAGCACGCCGTTTTCTGGCAGGCCGAGCGCGATCGACACCTTCTCGCGCCTGATAGCGTCGAGCGAACCGAGTTTTTCGAGATGCACCGGCTGGACATTGACGACCAGTGCGACGGCCGGCCGCGTCAATTCGCTGAGCCGCGCGATCTCGCCTCGCTGGTTCATGCCCATCTCGACGACCCAGAGGCTCGCATCAGGTCGTGCATTGCACAGCGTCAGCGGCACGCCCCAGAAATTGTTGAAGCTCGACGGGCTTGCATAGGCATTGGGATAGGCTGCCAGGAATTCCTTGGTGCTGGTCTTGCCGGCGCTGCCGGTGAGCCCGATCACCGGACCTTTGAAGCGCGCGCGTGCTGCACGCGCGAGGCGCCAGAGACCGTCGATCAGCGTGTCCTTCACGACGATCTGCGGAACACTGATGCCCGCGATCTCGTGCGGCACGATCATCGCGACCGCGCCGGACGCTTCCGCCTTGTCCGCGAACTCCCAGCCGTCACGCGAGCTGGCAAAGGCGGAGATGAAGCCGCCGCTCGGCGTTCCGCTCAGCGCCACGAACAGGCTGCCCGGCTTCACCAGACGGCTGTCCTGCGTGACGAAATCGATCGGGGTATCAGGGAATGATCCGCTCGCACCCAGCGCACGCGACACCTCGGCAACCGTCCATATCGGCCCGCTCATGCGACCCTCGTTGCTAATGCGGCGGCAACCGCCTCGTGATCGCTGAACGGCAGGACTTGGCTGCCGACGATCTGCCCGGTTTCGTGGCCCTTGCCGGCGACGAGCAGCGCATCGCCCTCCTCCAGTTCCTCGATCGCGGCGCGGATCGCGGCCGCGCGGTCGCCGATCTCGCGTGCACCCCTGGCGGTGGCGAGGATTGCGGCGCGAATGGCTTCCGGCTTCTCGCTGCGCGGATTGTCGTCGGTGATGATGACGCGATCGGCATTCTCGACCGCAATCTCGCCCATGATCGGCCGCTTGCCGGCATCGCGATCGCCGCCGGCGCCGAACACGACGATCAGCCTTCGCTTGGCGTAAGGACGCAGCGCCTGCAACGCCTTCGCCAGCGCATCGGGCTTGTGCGCATAGTCGACGAAAACAGGTGCGCCGTTGCGCTCACCGACGCGCTCCAGCCGCCCTTTGGCGCCTTCGAGATGTTCGAGACTCGCAAACACATGGGCCGCATCGCTGCCGGTGCCGATCGCAAGACCGGCCGAGACCAGCGCATTCTCGATCTGGAATTCGCCGACCAGCGGCAACCGTACCGCCCAGGTCTTGCCGCGATGTTCGAGGCCGAGCTTTTGCGAGAAGCCTTCGACCACGGCATCGACGAGACGAATGCCCTCACCTGCTCCATCACCGTGACGGCCCACCGCCATCACGCGCAGGCCGCGCGACTTCGCCGCATCGCGTGCTTCTGCCGAGCAATCATGGTCGGCCGAAATCACCGCGGCGCCGCCGGGCTGCACGAGCTCGCGGAACAGTCGCAGTTTTGCCGCGAGGTAGTGCGCGACCGTCGGATGATAATCCATGTGGTCGCGCGTAAGGTTGGTGAAGCCGCCGGCGGCAACGCGCACGCCATCGAGGCGGTATTGATCGAGCCCATGCGACGACGCCTCGAACGCGAGATGCGTCACGCCTTCGCGCGCGATCTCGTCGAGCTGCCGATGCAGCGCGATCGGATCGGGCGTCGTCAGCGAGCCATAGACGGTACGCTTCGGCGAGACGAGGCCGATGGTGCCGATGCTGGCCGAGCTATGGCCGAGCCGCTCCCAGATCTGGCGCGTGAACGCAGCGACCGAGGTCTTGCCGCTGGTTCCCGTTACCGCCGCGATCGTCGCAGGCTGTGCCGGGAAAAATCGCGCCGCCGACAGCGCCAGCGCACGGCGCGGATTGGCGACGGCAATGAACGGCACCTTGCATCCGTCAGGCGCATGATCTCCGACCACGGCCACGGCGCCGGCCGCAATAGCCGCATCGATGAAACGGGCACCGTCGGTCTTCGCGCCCGCAAGCGCGAAGAAGAGATCGCCGGGCCTGACCACGCGGCTGTCGAGGGCAACGCCTGTTACCTCGAGCGCCGCAACTCCGGGCTCGATTGCGGCATCATTGCCTAAGAGATCAGCCAGCTTCATGGTCTTCCGGTCGCCGCGCCGGAAAGCCGAATCTTGTCGGAAATCCCGACTCAGCGGCGGTCACGGCCTACCCAGTTGATTACTGGGTTGTCCTGGATGCTGCAAGAATAAGGCGGTCCGCGGGCGGCAGGTCGAAGCGGGGCTCGATGCCGAGAAGCGGTCCGATACGGCTGATGACGTTGCCAGCGGTCGGAACGGCGTTCCAGCCCGAGGTGATGAAGCCGTAGGTTTCCTTCAGCGGCTGCGGCTCGTCGAGCATGATCAGGAGCTGGTACTTCGGCTTGTCCGCCGGAATGATCGCGGTAAACGCGGTCAGGACCTTCTTCTTGGCATAGCGCCCGTTGACCACCTTTTCCGCGGTACCGGTCTTGCCGCCGATATAATAGCCCTTCACGTCCGCCTTGCGAGCCGTGCCGATTTCGGCGTTCAGGCGCATCAGGAACCGCATCTTGTCCGAGGTCTCGGGCTTGATCACGCGCTTTGCGATTGCCCGCGCCTCCTCCTCGGAGCGCTTGAGGAAGGTCGGAGGAATCAGAAGGCCGCCATTCGCGAGCGCGCTGACGCCCATCACCGCCTGCAGCGGTGCCACCGCAATGCCATGGCCGAACGCGATGGTGATGGTGTTGAGATCGCCCCAATGCCGCGGCACGATCGGCGATGCGCTTTCAGGCAGTTCGGTACGGAGCCGCTCGAGCTGGCCCATCTTGCGCAGGAACGCCTTGTGCGCTTCCACGCCCTGCGACAGCGCGATCCGTGCCGCGCCGACGTTGGAGGAGAAAGTGAACACCTCCTTCATGGTCAGGAAGCGGCCCTTCGGCTCGTCGTCATGGATCGCGAACTTGCCGTAGTGCAGCGGCGCACGCGCATCCCACAGCGAATCGAGGCCGTATTTGCCGGTGTCGAGCGCCATCGCCAGCGTGAACGCCTTGAATGTCGAGCCCATCTCGTAGACGCCGGTCGTCAGGCGGTTGATGCGATCCGGATCGTGCACTTCCTTCGGGTTGTTGGGATCGAAGTCGGGCAACGACACCATCGCGATGATCTCGCCGGTATTGACGTTGGTCACGAGGCCGGAGGCCGCCTTGGTGTGAAACTTTTCCTTGGCCTTGAGCAGCTCGTCGCGCAGCGCGTGCTCGACGCGCAGATCGACCGAGAGCTCGACCGGCTTCTGCAGCCGGTCGATGGCAAAGCCGGCGCGGTGGAGATCGGCGAGGCCCTGATTGTCGAGCCACTTCTCCATGCCCGCGATGCCCTGGTTGTCGATATTGACCAGACCGATGAGGTGAGCGACCTCGTTTCCGGTCGGGTAGACGCGCTTGTTTTCGCGCAAGAAGCCGATGCCGGGCAAGCCGAGCTTGTGGATGTCCTGCTGCTGCTTCGCCGTGATCTCGCGCTTCAGCCAGACGAAGCCCTTGCGCGACGACAGGCGGTCGCGCACCTCGGCCTCGTCGAGGTCGGGCACGGTCCCGGTCAGAAGCTCGATCGCCTCGTCCTTGTCGATGATGCGGCGCGGCTCGCCGAACAGGCTGGACGCCTTGACGTCGGTCGCCAGGATCGCGCCGTTGCGGTCGACGATGTCGGGCCGCGCGGTCGCAACCACTTCCTGCGCGGCGGCACGACGCGCGCCGTGAGCATCGGCGCCGATCGCAAACATCACGAGCCGTCCACCGATCAGGGTGTAGACCGTGGCAAAAGCAAGTATCGCGAGACCCACGCGCGCGCGCGCCTTGGCGGCGCGATCGACATTGCGCCCGTAGAGCAGGCTGCGGATCAGGCGTTGCCGCCAAGGCTCGGCTGACCGCTCGGTCGGTTTGGCCGGAACAGCGCTCATTGCTTGTCCTCGGGCTGCGGCACGGAGCCCGTCACGCTGTCCGGATCGCTCGCGGCTTCGATGGTGTTGATCATGGACCCGATCGGATCAGGCTCGCCTGGCCGGAACATCCGCGGCGGACGGTCCGGCAGGTTCTTCAGTGAATCATATTGCGTCCCGTTGACGGGCTTGAGCGGCAGATGCCGCTCGACGAGGCCCTGCAGGCGCAGGGGGGCATCGAGCTTGGCCCATTGGGAGCGCAACTGCGCGATCGCATCGCGCTGCTCGCGGATCTCGGCGTGCAGTCGCAGCACCTTCTCGACGCGGGCGGTCGAGTCCATCTTGATCCGGTAGACATAGGCGGCCGCGAAGACCAACGCGCCGATGACGAGGAGGTGGATGAAGCGCATGTGCTAACCGCCCCTCATCACGTCGGACAGTTTTGGCCAGGACGATGGCTCGTCGTCGGCATGCACCGGCGCCGAGGTGCGCTCGGCGGCGCGCAGCTTTGCGGAACGGGCACGTGGATTGCGCGCAACCTCCGCTTCGCCGGCGATCACCGGTCGCCGCGTCAAAAGCTGGAAGCTCGGCGCGGTCTGCGCCACTTCCGGCAGATGCCGCGAGCCGCCGCCGGTCCTGGAGCGCTCGGCCAGGAAATTCTTGACGATGCGGTCTTCCAGCGAATGGAAGGAAACCACGACAAGACGGCCGCCGGGCTTGAGCACGCGTTCGGCGGAGGCGAGCGCGGTCTGGAGCTCCTCGAGCTCTTCATTGACGAAGATGCGCAGCGCCTGGAACGTCCGGGTCGCCGGGTGAATGTCGCCGGGCTTCGAGCGCACCACCCTGCCGACGAGATCGGCGAGCGCGCGCGTGGTGGTGAACGGCGTCTCCTGCCGGTCAGCCACGATGGCGCGGGCGACGCGGCGCGAATGGCGCTCCTCGCCGAAGAGATAGATGATGTCGGCGAGATCGCTCTCCGAGGCGCGCGCGACGACATCGGCGGCCGTCGGCCCCGTCTGTCCCATCCGCATGTCGAGCGGACCGTCCAGACGGAACGAGAAGCCGCGACCAGCCTGGTCGAGTTGCATCGAGGAGACGCCGACATCCATCACGACGCCGTCGACCGCATCGACGCCTTGCGCCGCACAGACTTCGGCGAGATTCGAGAAACGGTCTTCGACCAGCGTCAGCCGGCCCGCGGCTTGCGCGACCAGTTCTGCACCGCCGGCGATCGCCGTGCTGTCGCGGTCGATCGCGATCAGGCGGGTTCCCGGCACGTCGAGGATGGCGCGGCTGTAACCGCCGGCACCGAAAGTGGCGTCGACATAGACGCCGCCCTCGCGCGGCGTGAGATGCGCGATCGCCTCGCGGCCAAGCACGGGAATGTGCGGCGCGTCGCTCATGCATCGCGCCTGTCGCGGCCGCAGGTAAAATCGGGGGCGAAGCAGCCCATCACGCCTCGAATCATTCCGCGTCGCGGCGGTTCCACGACAAAGCCCCAGTCCAACGCGCGCGCCGCGCCCGGTCGTCCCAGGCGGCAGACCCGGTGTTCCCAGCGGAATATGTTGGGCAACCATGGGATTTCGAGCCAAAATCGCTTCTGGCCGCCTCCGGACGCGGGTCGGCTCTTCATCTCTCAGTAACGGCCCTTAGCGTTAAGAAAGCGTTGATCGGCTCGTTACATCTCGAAAAGGTCGCGGAACGGTGATGCGTCATCCACACACTGGGGCCAAAATGTACCCGTTAACCGCATCGAGCGATTGCGCGGACCGGAGGGTAAAGGAATAGTAAAGAGAAGGGCTTGGCTCCTCTTCGTCCTATCCTGAGTTGTTTATGTCGTCCGGTCCGTCCACGCCATCCGGTACTGATTCGAAGCGTCAGCGCGTTCTCCCGGTTCCCAAGGCCGCGGCGAACATGCGGACATTCGAGCCGGATTCGTCGATCGTCTCCGACATCATCCCCTCGCCCAACCATGGCGAGCGCAACAAGGGCCGCCAGCCCGACATGATCGTGCTGCACTACACCGGCATGCCCGACGTCGAGGGCGCGCTGGCGCGGCTGTGCACCGCCGGCACCGAGGTGTCGGCCCATTATGTGGTGCTGGAGGACGGCCGCATCGTGCAATGCGTGCCCGAAGCGCGGCGCGCCTGGCACGCCGGCGTGTCGTCCTGGGCCGGCGAGGACGACATCAATTCCTGCTCGATCGGGATCGAGATCATCAATCGTGGCCACGATTGGGGTTACCCGGAATATCCGCTGCGCCAGATCGCCGCCGTGATCGCGCTGTGCCGCGGCATCATCCTTCGCCGCAAGATCGCGCCGCAGCGGGTGCTCGGCCATTCCGACGTCGCGCCCGCGCGCAAGAAGGATCCCGGCGAAAAATTTCCCTGGCATTCCCTGGCGAATTCCGGCGTCGGTCACTGGGTGACGCCCGCGCCGATCGTGCGCGGCGAAACCCTCATGCTCGGAACCATCAGCGACGAGGTGCTGAGCCTCCAGCAGGCGCTCGCCCGCTACGGCTATGGCGTACCGCTATCGGGCAAATACGACGCCGCGACGATGGAAGTCGTCACCGCCTTCCAGCGCCATTTCCGCCCCGCGCGGCTGGATGGCGTTGCCGATCACTCGACGCTGTCGACCTTGCAGGCGCTGCTGGCCAGCCTGCCGGCGGATGGAACGACGGTCGCGTCGAAGTGACGGAGCGTGGCGTCTACTCCATCTCCCTCACCCGCCGCGCATACAGCCGACGCAACGGCTCCAACTGCGTCGCTTCCGTCGCAGCAGCATAGGCCTCGCGCGCTTCCTGCTTTCGTTCCAGCCGCCGCAGTAAATCCGCGCGCACGGCGGGCAACAGCTCGTAGCCATCGAGGCCACCGCGCGCGGCGACCGCGTCGACGAGATCGAGTGCGCGCGCCGGGCCGTCGACCATCGAGATCGCGGCAGCATGGTTGAGCTCGATCACCGGTGACGGGCTGATGCGCAGCAGCACTTCGTAGAGCCCGGCGATCTGCCGCCAATCGGTTTGCTCAAAGCTCGGGGCGCGGGCATGCAGCGCGGCAATCGCAGCCTGCACCGCATAGGCCTGCGGTCGGCCCGGCACGCGCAGCGCGTCATCGACGAGCCGCAGGCCCTCCTCGATCTGCGTGCGATCCCAGAGGGTGCGGTCCTGCTCTTCCAGCAGCACGACGTCGCCGGCCGCGGTTTCGCGCCCGGCGCGGCGTGCATCGTGCAGCAGCATCAACGCCAGCAGGCCCTTGATCGCGGCGCGATCGGGCATCAGCCGGTCAAGCAGGCGGCCGAGCCTGATCGCCTCGACGGCCAAATCGGGCCTCATCAAGTCTGCACCCGAGGTTGCGACATAGCCTTCGGTGAAGACGAGGTAGATCACGGCAAGCACGCCATCGAGCCGCGGCGCCAGCGCGTCGCGCTCGGGCACCTCGTAGGGAATGCCGGCGAGCCTGATCTTCTGCTTGGCGCGAACGAGGCGCTGCGCCATCGCATCCTCACCGGCGAGGAAGGCGCGCGCGACCTGCGCGGTTGAGAGGCCGCAGACCGTGCGCAGCGTCAGCGCGACCTGGACCTCGGCCGCGAATGCCGGATGGCAGCAGGTGAAGATCAGCCGCAGCATGTCGTCGTCGAGCATCGCCGGCGGCTCGGCCGGCGCCTCCGCGTTGAGCTCGAGCTCATGCAGAAGCTCCTGCTGCTTGCCGCGGAACGCGGCCTGGCGCCTGATACGGTCGATCGTCTTGTTGCGGCCGACATTGACGAGCCATGCGCGCGGATTGTGCGGCAGTTCGCCCGCCGACCAGCGCTCCAGCGCCACCGCGAAAGCGTCCTGGAGCGCGTCCTCGGCCAAATCGAAATCACCGACGAGGCGGATCAGCGTGGCCAGCGCCCGCCCCGCCTCGTCGCGGAAGATCCTGTCGATGTCGGTGGCCGCGATCACTTGTAGATCATGACCGGCCTGACCTCGATCGAGCCCTCCCTGGCCCCGGGAATTCGCGCGGCCAGCGCGATGGCTGTATCGAGATCCTTGGCCTCGACCAGATAATAGCCTCCGAGTTGCTCGCGGGTCTCCGCAAAAGGACCATCGGTGGTCAGGGTCTTGCCCTCGCGCACGCGCACGGTGGTCGCCGTGGTGCTCGGCTGCAGCCCATCGCCGGCCTTGAAATGGCCGCTCTGCACGATGGACTGCGTGTAAGAGCCGTACTCCGCCGCCATAGCCTGACGGTCTGCGGGGGTCATCTTGCTCATTTCCGCTTCGCTTCGATAGATCAGCAGCAGGTACTGCATGGCTCAACTCCTGTTGTTCGGCTGGATTGCCGACATCCAGTCGAACCGGGTCCGCGCCCGACGACAGCTTCAGGATAAATTATTTACGCTTACTGCGTGCGCCACGATCTTGGCTTGACGAAACCGTCACAAATGCCCATTGCCTTGTCAGTCAGTCGGCCGGACGGCCGCTCCGGCACGTGCCGAAAGGCCGCCGGGGAGGAAAGTCCGGGCTCCCTTGACATGCGGTGCCGGATAACGTCCGGCGGGGGCGACCCCAGGGAAAGTGCCACAGAGAACGAACCGCTCCCTCCTCGGAGGAAGTAAGGGTGAAAAGGTGCGGTAAGAGCGCACCGCGGGTCCGGCAACGGAGCCGGCATGGTAAACCCCACCGGGAGCAAAACCGAATAGGGGCGGCGTAGCGGGCTGTTCGCGCAAGCGATAACGCCGCGGGGCGATGTCAGGCCCGCCGTCCGGGTAGGTTGCTCGAGGCCATGTGCAAACACGGCCCCAGAGGAATGGCCGTCACGTATCGCTTGCGCAAGCAGGCGGTGCCCTACAGAACCCGGCTTACAGGCCGGCTGATATCTTGCGACGAGGGGTCCGATGCCGACGCATCGGGCCCCTCACCAATTTCGCCGCCGTCATTTTCGGGGCGTGCGCAGCACGAGCCCCGGAATGACGGCAGAAGTTCATGCAACAATCTCGTTCAACACACCCATCAACGCCTCCGGCGCCGTGACATTCGGCGCGTGGCTGGCGTCGAGCTCGAAGTAGCGCCAGCCATCCTCGCTCTTTGCGCGCCCTGCGAATTGGCCGAACACGTCGCCCGGCGGAATGCGGGCGCAATAGATGTAGCTCCGTGGCATCGCGGGTTCGCCGCGCTGAAGCTTCAGCTTCGTCTCGAAGCATTTGAGCGGCATGTTGATGCGGCGCGCGTTGAGCCAGTCGAGATCGGCCTGCGGCGTGTCCGGCGGCGGCGGGTTCGGCGGGATGCGATAGCCGTCGGCGGCGGCAGCCGCCTTGCGCATCGGCTCGCGTCCGCCTTCGTTGAGATCGAACAGCGACTGGCCGTCGCGCGGCACGAAGGCGTCGAGATAGATCAGCTGCGTGACGCGCTCGCGCGCGCGATCGGCAACGCCTGTCGCGACCATGCCGCCATAGCTGTGGCCGAGCAGCACAATGTCGCTCAAGTCTTCGAACTTGATGACGTTGAGGATGTCCTGGATGTGCGTATCGAGATCGATCGCGGCGCTGGCGAGATGCGATCGCTCGCCGAGCCCGGTGTAGGTTGGCGCGACCAGCCGGTGGCCGGCCTGCGCCATCAGCGGATGCATCTTCTTCCAGGCCCATCCGCCGGACCACGCGCCGTGACAGAGCAGAAAGGTTTTCGCGCGTGCGGCCATCGGTGTTTCCATCGTTCTTGTTTGAAGCGATGGAGTGTAGCGGCCGAACGCGCTATGTAAACGCTGTGGCTCAGGCCGCGCGCGGCGCCTTCACCAACGCCGGCACAAGCTGGGTGGCTTCCCGCCGCAGCTTGCTCGCCTGGAAGCCGTGCATGCCGATCTGCCATTGCAGGCCGACGATGGCGCCCTTGGTAGGTTGCAGCAGGGCGAGCGAAGCAAACAGCGTCACCGGCAGCCACACCGCCAGTTGCAGCCAGACCGGCGGCGCATAGGCAGTCTCGACCGCGAGGATTGCCGGCACCACGAGGTGGCCGACCACGACCATCACGAGATAGGCCGGGAAGTCATCGGCGCGCTGGTGGAGCAGCTCCTCGCCGCAATGATCGCAAGCGTCTGCCACTTTCAGGAAACGGCCGAACATATGGCCTTCGCCGCAGTTCGGGCACTTGCCGCGAAAGCCGCGCCACATCGCCTTTGCCAGGGAGATCGAATCGGTCGCCATGACGACACCTCTTCCGTTCTGATGGCCCATACAATAATATCTTGCATCCATACATTCAAAGGATATGGGGCCAAATTGCATGGATTGGACTCCTACAATCTCGGAGCTGTCGGGGCCGCGCTACCAGCGCATCGTCGAAGCCATGGAGGCCGACATCGCTGCCGGCCGGCTGGTGCGGGGACAGCAATTGCCGACACAGCGCGCACTCGCAAAAGCGCTCGGCATCGACCTGACCACGGTGACACGCGCCTACACCGAGGCGCGTCGTCGCGGCATCATGGAGGCCCGCGTCGGCCAGGGCTCGTTCGTGTCGGAGACCAGCGCGCGCCGCGCGGTCGACCTGCCGCATCCCGTCGCGATCGACCTCTCGATGAACGTGCCGCCGCACCCGCTCGAAGCACAGCTCGACGAGCGCATCATTGCCGGCCTCGAAGCCATTCGCGCGCAATCGGGCCTGACCGCGTTCCTGAACTACCAGCCGCCCGGCGGCAGCGCGCATGAGCGCGAGGTCGCCGCGCGCTGGATACGTTCGCGCGTGCCGCATGCACATGCCGACAGGCTCGTGATCTTTCCCGGCGCGCAGACGGTCCTGTTCAACCTGCTCGCGCACCTGGCGCGGCCGGGCGACGTCGTGCTGACGGAAGCGCTCACCTTCCCCGGCATTAAGGCCGCGGCAGCGCAACTCGGCGTCAATCTCGTTGGCGTGTCGATGGATGACGGCGGAATCCTGCCCGATGCGCTGGCGAAAGCCTGCCGCACGCACAAGCCGAAGGCAGTCTATCTCATTCCGACGCTGCACAATCCAACCACGGCGACGCTGTCCGCCGATCGTCGTAGCGAAATCGCAAAAATCATCCGCGATGCCGGCACTGTTCTGATCGAGGACGATGCCTACGGGCTGCTAGACCGATCGGCCTCGCCGATCGCGAACCTCATTCCCGAGCGGACATATCTTGCGACCACGCTGTCGAAATGCATCGCGCCGGCGTTGCGCGTCGCCTATCTGCTGGCACCCGATTCTGGTGCGCAGCTTCAGATGCGCGGCCATCTCCAGGCCACCGTGCAGATGCCGGCGCCGCTGATGGTCGCGCTGGTGACTCACTGGCTCGAGAGCGGCGTCGCCGATCGCATCATCACCGCCATCCGCAACGAAGCCGTCGGCCGCCAGCAACTGGCGCAACGCGCCCTGAAGGGGGTTCAGTTCCGGGCGAAACCGGCTGCACATCATTTGTGGCTGCATTTGCCGGAGGGGCGGCCTGACATCGCGGCGCATCTGCTTCGCAACGGGCTCGCGGTCGTTGCCGGCGACGCCTTCACCGTCGACGGAACATCGCCGCATGCGGCGCGGGTCTCGCTTGGGGCGGCGCGCAACAGGTCCGAATTGACCGAGGCGCTGCGCATCCTCGTCGGCGCGCTGCTCAAGCCCGCCGACATCAGGCAGATCGTCTAGCAAACTTCTGATGCTAGCGGCCGCATCTGTGCTATGCGCGATGAGGCAATCGCGACTTTGGGATCGCTGGGAACGACAGGGATTGATTGGTGGAAACGTTCACTTACGCGCTGCTCTTGTTCGGCGCGCTGGCCGGTGGCTTCGTCTCGGGACTCGCCGGGTTCGGCACGGCGCTGATGGCGCTCGGCATATGGCTCTATGTGCTGCCGCCCTCGCTCGCGGTGCCGCTGGTGCTGATCTGCTCGGTGATCGCGCAGACCTCGACGTTGCCCTCGATGTGGAAGAGCTTTGACCTGTCGCTGGTGTGGCCGTTCCTGATCGGCGGGCTGATCGGCGTGCCGATCGGAACCACGCTGGTCGCATCCGCCGATCCCAAGGTCTTCAAGCTCAGCGTCGGGGTCTTGCTGCTGATCTTCTCGAGCGCACTGTACCTCAACAAGAAGCAGTTCGCCGTCACCTTCGGCGGCCGCATCGCCGACGGCGCCATCGGCTTTGCCGGCGGCATCCTGGGCGGGCTCGCCGGCCTGTCCGGGCCGCTGCCGATCCTGTGGGCCAACATCCGCGGCTGGAACAAGCACGAGCGGCGCGGCATCTTCCAGCTTTTCAATTTCACGGTGCTTGCGACCGCTTTGGTGTTGCAGACGGCCTCGGGCCTGGTCGCCTTCAAGGTGGTCTGGCTCGCGATGGTCGCATTCCCTGGCACGCTGATCGGCGCATGGGCCGGCGCGCGCGTCTATCACGCGCTGAGCGACAAGCATTTCGGCGATGTCGTGCTCGGCCTCTTGTTCCTGTCGGGCGCGACCCTGGTCTGGAACAGCGTCGGCTCGTTCTAGACTAGGCTTTCCTCGCGAGGACCATCCCACGGCGCGGCAAAACTAGCCGGAGCCGTGGGCGGGCGACAAGCGTGGATGCTGCCTCGTTACGCCGGCTCGCGTAGCGAAGGTGCCGCGGGCCCAGGCGTCGCCTGCTTCGGAGCATCCGCCTGCTGACGCGTCACCAGCCGCGTCCCGAACTCGCAGCGCAGCAACCACAGGCTCTGGATGGCCTGCAGCGTCGTCGCCGCGTTCGACAAGTACCAGACGTACTCGATCCGAAAGCCCGGCCGGGTCGAAAGCCAGATCGCCGGCAGCGAATAAGTGAGCACGCGCGTCGCCGAGCTCCACAACACCGGCTTGGTGTTGCCGAGGCCCTGGAACATGCTGGAGCAAGTGAAGATCAGCCCCTGCGCCACCATGTTCAGCGAGATCATCTTCAGGAACAGCAAGGCAACCGCCATCGTCTCCGGATCGTTCGAGAATCCGGCGAGCAGCAATCCGGGCGCGAGCTGCGCGAGGATCGTCAGCGCTATCATCACGGCCGTCGCGATCAGCGCCGCCTTGACGAAGGTCTCACGCACCCGCTCGTAATTGCCCGCACCGAAGTTCTGCCCGGCAATCGGCCCTGCCGCGAGGGCGACGGCAAGGGCCGGCATCTGGATCAGGCCCACGACGCGCGTGCCGATGCCAAATCCGGCCTGCGCCGCCGGGCCCAGGTTGCGCAGCACGTAGTAGATCGCAGCCATGAAGATGAAGATCATCACGAACTCGCCACCGGCGGGCACGCCGACATTGAGGATCCGTTTCCATTGCCGCAATTGCGGTCGCCACTGCGCCGGATGGAAGGCGACATAGCGCTCCAGCCTGCGAAAATAGGCGAACAGCATCAGCACGCCGATGAACACTGCGATCGAGCTTGCAAGGCCCGCTCCGGCGACACCGAACGCGTGCCCAGTGCCCCAGCCCGTGATCAACACCGGCGCCAGCGCGATGTTGATGGCCACGGCGAGTACCTGCACCAGCATGCTCGGCCGCACGATGCCGGTGGCCCGCAGCGCGGCCGCCATCACTTGCGTGACGAATTGAAGAGCCAGCGCCGGCATGAACCAGTGAAAATAGGTGGTGCCGGCCTCGATGGTCGCCGCGTCGGCGGCGATCGCGCGCATATAGGGGCGCGCCAGCACAAAGCCGCCGAGCAACGTCAACAGACCAAACAGCACCGACAGGACGACCGACTGGTTGAAGACGAGATTGGCGTCGTCGCGATCCTTGCGACCCACGGCATGAGCGATCAGCGCAACCGTGCCGACACCGAGCATCTGCATCAGCGCGTTGACGAGGAAGCCTGCGTTGCCGGCGGCGGCGACGCCGGCAACAGCGGCATCGCCGAGCCCGGACACGAAGTACAGGTCGACCAGCTGGCAGATCATGATCGTGATCATGCCGACCACGATCGGCGGCGCCATGCTCAGGATGTGGCTCGCGATGGAGCCGCGCGTCAGGTCCTTCATCTCATTCCACCTTTGCCGACGTGACGACTGGACTTGCGCCCTGCCGCCGCGCGTCATTCCGCTGCTGCGATATGTCCGAGCTCCACGACCTGGCGCTCGAACAGGCTGCGATAGATGCCACCTGGCTTGCCCGCGAGCGCGGCATGCGTGCCCTGCTCGACGATCTCGCCGCGGTCGAACACCAGGATTCGATCGAGGCTACGCACCGTCGACAGCCGGTGCGCGATCACGATCGAGGTACGGCCCTTCATCAGCCGCTCCATCGCCTGCTGGATCAGTGCTTCCGACTCCGAATCGAGGCTCGACGTCGCCTCGTCCAGGATCAGCACCGGCGCATCCGCGAGGAAAGCCCGCGCCAGCGCCACACGCTGACGCTCGCCGCCCGACAGCTTCACGCCGCGCTCGCCGACCAGCGTGCCGTAGCCCTTCGGCAGGCGCAGGATGAATTCGTGCGCATTGGCGAGGCGCGCCGCCTGCTCGATCGCCTCGAGGCTGGCCCCGGGCCGGCCATAGGCGATGTTCTCGGCGAGCGTGCGGTGAAACAGGATCGGCTCCTGCTGCACGATCGCGATCTGGCTGCGCAGCGATTGCTGCGTCGCCTTCGCGATGTCCTGCCCGTCGATCAGCACCCGGCCGCCGGTGACGTCGTAGAGCCGCTGCACCAGCTTGACGAAGGTCGTCTTGCCGGAACCGGAGCGGCCAACCAGGCCGACGCGCTCGCCCGCGCGGACCTTGATCGACAGCCCGTCATAAAGCGGGGCGCGATGCCCGCCATAATGGAAGGTGACGTCGTCGAATACGATTTCGCCGCCCGCGATCACGATCGGCCGCGCGCCTTCAGTATCGGCGATGCCGATCGGCTCGTCGTGGATCGCCACCAGTTCCTCCATGTCGTTCACCGAACGCTGGAGGTTGTTGATGTGCATGCCGACGTCACGCAAGTAGGCGTGGATGACGTAGTAGCTCGTCAGCACGTAGGTGACGTCGCCGGGCGAGGCGTGCCCGTACATCCACAGGAGCACCGAGCCACCGATCACGGACCCTCGCAGGCATAGCAGCAGCGAGAGCTGCGCCATGGCGGTGTAGTTGTAGCGCAACCAGGTCCGCCGCACCCGCACGCTCCAGCGCTTGATGACGCGGGCGAGCCGCGCATCTTCGCGCGCCTCGGCGCCGAAGGACTTCACCACCGCATTGCATGTCAGCGCATCCGCCAGCGTGCCGCCCACCTTGGTGTCCCAGGCGTTGGAAACGCGCGCGGCCGGCGCGATGTAGCGCGTCGAGAACAGCACCGTCATCGTGACGTAGGCAAGCGCGCCGAGCGCGATCACCACGCCGAGCGAGGCCCAGTGCACCCCGAGCAGGATCATCGATCCGACCAGCACGACCAGCGACGGCAGCAGCGCCAGCAATACGGTGTCGTTCAGAAGGTCGAGCGCCCACATGCCGCGCGTGATCTTGCGCACGGTCGAGCCTGCGAAGGAGTTGGCGTGCCAGTCGGTCGAGAAGCGCTGCACACGCAGGAAAGCATCCTGCGCCACGTCGGACATGATCTTCAGCGTGAACGGCACGATCACCTGCAGTCCGCTCAGGCGCAACACCATCGACGCCGCGCCCAGCACCACGATGCCGCCGAGCGCCACCAACGCGGCATGACGCGCCTCGGGGCTCGATGGCCCGCGCGTGAGCGCGTCGACCAGATGTCCTGAAAACACCGGCATGAACAGGTCGGCGACGGTCGCGCCCAACAGCGCCGCGGCGATGGCGAGCGTGCGCCCCGGCTGCTTCAGCCAGTGCCGGAACACGAAGGGCAGCACCACACGGATAGCCGCGGGCTTTTTCGACAAAGCGGTCATGGCATCATCCGGCCGCTGTTGGCGCGGGCCGGCTCCATCGATGGACGCAGGCCGGCCGCAAGGCCGGGACGGCGTCACTTAAAACTGACTTTGACTGTGGAAACGGAGCGATTGGGGCGCTTGGTCGAAACCCTGGCCCAATCGAAGCTGGCGGAAGCGGCCTCTAGCAGGCCGAAAGATTACCGAGCCAGACCATCATCGAGCGCGGAAACGCGATCTGCGAATGCGACGAAATCATGCAAATCTCTCCCCGGTTCGATTGAATGAGGTGCGCTTTATAGATGTGTCATTTGCGGTTTGCAACGGGGCCCGCGCGAGATCACGCACGAGTGTTGCATTTTGGTGCGGGTGGAGCCTCGAGCTGGCCCGACCGCGTCGCGTCAGTGCGCGTCGCCGCCAGCGCCGGCGCCGAAGGGCGAAGCCGGCTTCTTCAACAGCGTCACCAGCAGGCTGAGGCCGAGATAGAACAGCGTCAGCACGAAGAAGGCGTCGCCAAAGCTCATCACCACAGCCTGGCGATGCACGATCTGGCTGAGCTGCTTCATCGCCATCAGCGTGGAGTCGCCGAGGCCCTGGAATTTCTGCTGAAGCATGGTCAGGGTCTCGGTCGCGGTCGCATTGCCCCAGGTCACGCGTTCCTGAAGACGCGTGATGTGCAGGTCGGTGCGGTCGTTGAGCACCGTGTTGATGACGGCAAGACCCACCGCTCCGCCGAGATTACGCATCAGGTTGAACAGCCCGGAGGCGTTCTTCACCCTGTCGGCCGGCAGCGTGCCGAGCGCGATGTTGTTGGTCGGCACCATTGCGAACATCATGCCGACGCCGCGCAGGATCTGCGGGATCAGCAGCTCGTAGAAATCGTAGTCGCGCGTGATCCAGGTCATCTGGTAGGAGCCCATCGCGAACACGATCAGGCCGAATGCGACCATGTAGCGCATGTCGAGGCTCGCCATCAGCCGGCCGACCAGCGGCGCCACCAGGAACATGGTGACGCCCGAAACGAACATGGTCTCGCCGATCATCAGCGCGCTGTAGCCGCGCACTTCGGCCAGATAGCGCGGATAGATGTAGGTCAGGCCATAGAGGCCGATGCCAACGCAGAATTGCAGCGTGGAGCCGACGGCAAAATTGCGATTGGTGAAGGTGCGCAAATTGACGATCGGCTCGGCCGCGGTGAAGACGCGTATGAAGAAGGCGATCGCCGACACGACGCAGATCCAGGCGCAGATCGCCACGGAGGTGTCCTGCAGCCATTCATATTGCGGACCTTCCTCCAGCACGTATTCCAGCGTGCCGAGGAAGCCGGCCATGAAGAGCAGGCCCCACCAGTCGAAGCGGTCGAGCAATTCGAAATGGGGCTCGTCGAAATCGACCAGCGCCAGCACACCCAGGGTGATGCCGATACCGGGCACGACGTTGATGAAGAACAGCCAGTGCCACGACATCAGATCGGTGATGTAGCCGCCGACCGTTGGGCCGATGGTCGGGGCCAACGTCGCAACGAGCCCGATGATGGGACCGACGATGTGGAATTTCGAGCGCGGGAACACGGTGTAGGCCGAGGCGAACACCGTCGGGATCATGCCGGCGCCGAGAAAACCCTGAAGCGCGCGCCACAGGATCATCTCCTCGATGGTCGTGGCGAAACCGCAGAGCAGGCTCGAAATCGTGAAGCCAGCCGCCGAGATCGCGAACAACAGACGCGTGCCGAAGGCGCGCGACAGGAACCCGGACAGCGGGATCGCGATCACCTCGGCGATCAGATAGGCGGTCTGGACCCAAGAGACCTCGCTCGAGCTTGCCGACAGGCCGGCCTGGATCTCGCTCAAGGAGGCCGAGACGATCTGGATGTCCAGGATCGACATGAACATCCCGAACACCATGATGATGAACGCGATCAGCCGCTTCGGCGCGATGCGATCCGAAGCGGCTGATGCCATCATGGCAGGTGAAGCGGTCGTGGCGTTCGCCATGGTCTTAACTCGGGTCAGAGCAGTCTGCGAGTTGGCAACACCTCTCCCGCAAGCGGGAGAGGGTGCGCACCTGCACCGGAGGCAGCGGCGCGGCTCATGTCACCAAATCCTACTGCGGATGAATCATCGTGGGATCGTCGAGATCGATCTCGCTGTCGGCGTCGGCGGCGCCCTTGTTGGTGTCGACGGTGGCGTAGACCGACATGCCGGCGCGCAGCAGGTTCTGCCTGGCGACGGCCTTCGGCACGCGGATGCGGACCGGCACGCGCTGCACGATCTTGGTGAAGTTGCCGGTGGCGTTGTCGGGCGGCAGCAGCGTGAACACCGAGCCCGCGCCCGCCGCGATGCTGTCGACGACGCCGCTGAACTTGCGCATGCCGTAGGCATCGACCTTGATCGTCACGGGCTGCCCGGGGCGGATGCGCTTGAGCTGCGTTTCCTTGAAATTGGCGTCGATATAGACGTGGTCGAGCGGCACGACATTGCCGAGGCGCTGCCCGACCGCGATGAAGTCGCCGGCGTTGACGAGACGGTTGGAGAAGATGCCGTCGACCGGCGCGCGCACTGCCGTGAAGGCGAGATCGCGCTCGGCCTTGGCGAGCGTGGTCTTGAGCTCGGCGAGCTGCGCCTGGGCTTCGGCCTGCTGGGCCTTGGCGACGTCGACATTGCTGAGCGCAACGTCGTAGGCAGCCTGCGCGGCCTTGACCGCGGCGGCGCCCTGATCGCGGCCGGCTTCCGAGGTTTCGAACGTCGCGCGCGAGGCAAAGCCCTTGTTGCTCAGCGCCTGCTGGCGCTCATAGTCGAGGTCGGCGCGCTTGAGGCCCGCTTCCGCCGAATCGAGCTGCGCCTTGGCCTGCGCGACCTGGCTGTCGAGCGCCGCGATCTGGCGGCCGATGCGATCGATGGTGGCCTGCTGGGTCGCGATCCGGGTCGCGGCGGCATCGACCGCGATCTTGTAGTCGCCGTCGTCGATGCGCAGGATGGTGTCGCCGGCATGCACCAGCGTGTTGTCAGCGGCCAGAATCGAGGCGATGTGGCCGGTCACGCGCGCGCCCAGCATGGTGTTGTTGGCGCGGACATAGGCGTCATCGGTGGAGACGAAGAAGCGGCCGACCAGCGTGTAGTAGCCGGCATAGCCTGCCGCCGCGAGCGCCAGCACGAGACCGACGCCCATCATGACGAATTTGCGCTTGCCGGATTTTGGCGCGGAAGCGGCGGGTGCCGATGCAGTCGGGGCCGGCTGGTCGGTCACGGGTTTCTCCGGCGCCTCGCTGGTGCGGCGCTTGGTCTCCTCGACCACATGCGAGCGCAACTGTTCGGCAAACGCTGCGGATTTCTCGGGCGCAGCTTCACCGTTCGCCGAACTCGTCTCCACCGCTTCCTGGCGAAGCACGCGCGCAGCCTGGTCTCTCGATGTGGCCATAAGGCCTCCCCAATCAAAACGCGATGCGGGCGGCGGCCGTCGCACGGCCGCAGTCCCGCTCACCCATCCCAAATACCATTGACCGAACGGTTCGGTCAATATACTTAATATTCCCGAGCCGAACCCTACTGGCTCGAATCCTTTATTTAGGTTTCATGCCTCGACCCCTGATACGAAAACCTACCGAGACGCTAAATCAATGGTTGTAGCCGGCCGCGAACATGTCCACGTCCTCCAGGAGGAGGACAGCTCCAAGCGCCGCCAGATCCTGGCAGGCGCCCACAAGGTGTTCATGGATCTGGGTTTTGACGGCGCCAGCATGGGCGAGATCGCGCGAGCGGCCGGCGTCTCCAAGGGCACCCTTTACGTCTACTTCGCCGACAAGAGCGCGCTTTTCGAAGCCATCCTCGAGGAGGAGGCGCTGTTTCACGGCCAGGTCGTGTTCAACTTCGATCCCGCGCGCGACGCCGAGACGACTTTGAATGATTTCGGCCAGGCCTATCTGCATCTGCTCTGCCGGCCCGGCGGCGGGTCGGCGATCCGCACCGTGATGGCGATTGCCGAACGCATGCCCGACGTCGGCCGCCGTTATTACATGCGCGTGCTGGACAAGACCATCAACCGGCTGTCCGAATATCTGAGAGCGCATGTCGCTTCCGGCGATCTCGCCATCGACGATTGCGACCTCGCCGCGTCGCAATTCATGGAACTGTGCAAGGCCTCGCTCTTCCTGCCCTTCGTCTTCCAGGCCGCGCCGCCGCCGTCGGAACAGCGCATGGCGGAAGTGATCGACAGTGCGACGCGGATGTTCCTGGGCGCCTACAAGGCGAAGTAACGGCAGCCGGCCAACGCGTTGCGCATGCGCCTCGCGCGGCACTATATTGGCTGACATGTCCCGAGATCTTCGCCCGCCGGTCGATATCCTTCACTATGAAATCGTCCAGGAGCAAGCCTCGGCGCTTGGACGAATGGGTCGCGCGCTCGAACAGGCGCTCGCGCAGTTGCGCGAATTCGACGCCACCCACGCGCTGGCGGAAACGCCGGCCGCAATGCAGCCGGCGAGGCGCAAGCTGGTGATGGAAGCCGGCCAGGCACTGTGGATGTTCGTCGTGCAACGCGAGGCAACCGGCCTGCGCGACAGCCGCCATATCATGCGAACCTACAGCGTCCCGGCCGAGGTGCAACGCTGCATGGGACTCGCTCCCGCACCGTCGAAGCGGACCTCGACCTGACGTTCCCGGCAGCGTTCCGCAGTGTCGCAGGCGCGTTCCTGAACGAATGGCGCCCGCTAGATTACGCCGAAAGCCGCGATCGATAGGGTGCGGTCAGCAGCAGCAGGAACAGCGCTCTGTCGGCCTGGTACTTCGCGGCCGGCCGGCTCGCTCCCCGGCCGCGCATCACGACCTCCCCCTGGCTGGTACGGATGCTCCACGCCCATGTCCTGCGCCTGCGCTGCGCCAAAGCCACTTCGAAAAACTGAAACTCGGGTCGCTCCATCCGTGCGGCTTTTCGTCCAACTCCCAATTCAGGCGAAGTTGATCCCGCAGAAACCGGCCGTGTCTTCACCCATTCGGGTGAAAAGGGCCGCGCATCGGCGAGAATCGGGGGCAACCGAACGCTTGGGGATCAATCGTTCAGTGGCACTTTGGGAATTGCACCGAAGAGCGCGGCCGCGCTCTTCTGGTTGCGCGTGCCGGTCTTGGCGAGGACCGCCTTGATTTGCGTGCGTATCGTCTCGCGGCTCAAGCCGTGATGTGCCGCAATGTCGCCCATGGTCTGTCCTTGTGCGATTCCGCGCGCAACGCGCGCCTCGCTCGGGGTGAGATCGAAAAGACCACGAATCAACGCAAGACTCGGCGCCTGGGGCGTCGTCACCGGCGTTACGACGAGGAGGCCGACGGCCCCATCGAAGAGATCGCGCGCCTCGCCCGGCATCGAAACGAGATGGAAGACCAGCCGTTCCTGGTCGTTTGCGCCGCGCGCGGCAAAGGAACACACGGCTTTGTTGAGCGGCGACCCGAGTTGAGTCAGGCCGGCGCGCAGCAGGGTATCAGCCGCCTCATCCCTGATCGCGACCCGGTCTCTGGGCAACCAGCGCAAGACCTCCGTCATGCCTTCGATCAGGACGTTCGCCGCCAGGACCCGCCCGGAGCGCGCAATCGCGAGCGCCGGCAGACCGACGAGCGCCAGCGCCTCGGTCGCCGCCCGCATCCGGGTGAGGCGCCAGCGCGTCGACAATAGAGCCGCCCGCGCGAGGTGGGGACGAAACCGGTCGAGGAATTCGAGATCCTGCCGTGAAAACGCGGGCCGGCCGGCCAATCTCTCCATGTGAAAAACAATGAGCTCACCGGAGGGGCTGTGGACGGCGGTCGCGCAGGCGTGCTCGAAGCCCCATTTCTTGTTCCACTCCCGATATGGGTCGCGTTCCCATTCTTCCAGCGAAAAGACGTCCTGTTCGCTGACGAAGCCGGGGTGATCCCGCGCCAGGAGCCTGGGTGTCGTCTCCGTACGACTGGACAGGCCCTCGCTCATGAACGCCGAGAATGCCTCCTGGATCGACGGCGACGTCACGACGCCGTTCCAGACGCCGGCCCATTGATCGGTGTCCGAGGTGATCATGACCATGCCATGCGCACCAGCGGCATGCGCGACCTCTTCCAGAACGTCCGGCCACAGCTCCGGAGCCGTCGCGGCTTCATGGATGCGATCCACAATGCGCTCGAAATCGATACCTGTCATCGTTGCCGCGTCATTCATCTAGTCGCTGACCTGCTTCCTCAACGCCGCGAGATCGTTGACGACCATTTTGGTCGGGCCGGTCGAGATGATGCCGTCGTCCTGCAGGCGACTGAGGATCAGGCTGATCGACTGCCGTGTCGCGCCGATCATGCGCGCGAGATTGGCTTGCGTGATGCGGCCGAGCGAAATCGGTCCGTTCTCGTCTTGCGCGGCGTTTTCGCACAGCTTTACCAGCAGCAGCACCAGCCGTTCGGCCGCTTTCTGTCCCGCCAGCGTCTGCGCCAGCATCGAATAGGTCTCGCCTTTGAAGCCGAGGCACTCGATCAGCGCAACCGCGAACGATGGCGACTGTGCGATCAGCGTGCGGATTGCAATCTGGTCGAGATGTAGTGCCTCGACCCGCCCGAGCGCGCGGGCCGACCAGCTATGGCGGTGATCGCCGAGGATGTAGGGCGCGCCGACGAAGTCGCCCGCCTCCCAGGTCGCCAGCATCAGTTCGCGTCCCTGCGTGCCGGCATGGGTGCTTTCGACGATTCCGCTCAGAATGACGTGGACGCCGTTCGCGGGCTCCCCCTCCCGCAACAGATATTCGCGGTTCTGGTAGGTGGCCTGCCGGCCGGTCCGCATCACCAGGTCGAGATCGGCCTTGCCCAGCGCCTTCAGCACATAACGTCCGGTCCCGGCCCTTTGCACCTCGGCGCATGGCTCGCCTGAAGGCTCACCTGGATCGGCCACCTCATGCGCATGACTGCGCCCCACGATCGATCTCCCTTCGAGTGACGGCTCGAAGGCTAGGAGGTCTCCGGTCGGATTGCAACGCGACGCAGATATCAGGAACGGGCTGCGGCTCCCATGAATGCGCAGGCGAGGTCGGTGAGCAGGCGTTCCCGTCCCGCCGGTGCCAGAAACGTGACACCATAGGGCACGCCGGCCCCGGTCACCGCGTTCGGGACCGCGATCGCGGCAAGCCCGAGCGGATTGGCGTAGTTTGTGTAGTAGCCGTTGTTGAAATTGGCGGTCAGCGGATCCCGCGCGACGTCGTCGATGCTGAGCACGGTTCCGACCGTCGGCACGACCAGCGCGTCGTGGATCTGCCAGAAGTCACGGAGCATGCGCTGGACTTCCCTGACCTCATAGAGCGCGCGATAGGTGTCAGCCGCCGTAAACTTCCGGCTGCCGATGACGAGATCCCGCACGATCCTGACGCCGGCATCCGGATTGGCGTCGAGGAATGCGCCGACCGAAACATCGCGCTCGGCGAGGAACGGCCCAAAGAACATCAGGTCGTTGATCGAAGTGAACGGCGAAAAATCCGCAGAGGCGATCGAGATGTCGAGCTGCCGCAGCTTGCGAAGCCCGTCGCCGAACAGCCGCTCCGTCTCCGCGTTGCCGAAGAACCTGAGCTGGTCCTGACGCGGCGTCGCGATCCGAAGCGGCCGCGCCGGCGATGCCTACTCCCTCCAGCCGGCAAAATCGTCAGGCGAAAAGCAGTCCTCGGGATCGCGTCGCGCCAGCACGCGATAGACGTCATAGCCGTCCCCCGGCGTCTGCGTGTAGAGCGAGATCGTGTCGAAGCTTCGGCAGGCATAGACCATTCCGCGCTGGCTGAACGCACCGGGCGCCGGCTTGAAGCCGGTGACGCCGCAATAGGACGCCGGCACCCTGCCCGATCCGCCGGTATCGGTGCCGAAGGCGAAGGACGACGTGCCTGACGCGACCGACACCGCCGCGCCGGAGCTGGAGCCGCCGGGAATGTAGTCGGGATTGTGTGGGTTGCGCGCGATGCCGTAGGGCGAGCGCACGCCGACCAGGCCGGTTGCAAACTGGTCCATATTGGTCTTGCCAATGTAGATCGCGCCGGCGGCGATGGCATCCGCGACGACCGGGCTGGTGTCTTTCGCAACATAGGCGAATTCCGGACAGGCCGAACTGGTCTGCTCGCCCGCGACATCGATGCAGTCCTTCACCGAGACGATCAGCCCGTAGAGCGGCAGCCTCTCGATCTCACCGACGCGCGCATCCATCGCACGCGCAGCAGCCATGACCTTCTCGGGCTGGGCTTTCGAAATCCAGACCCCGCTCTGGTCGGCGTCGGCAAGCCGCGACAACACATGCGCGGCAACATCGGACGGCTTCAGCGCGCCGCTGCGATAAGCGGCGCGGAGATGGCTGGGCGAGATATCCATGGCGGTCATGTGCCTGCAGGAACGGGACTATGCCGGCGAGACTGGCCCGCCGGCGCTGGCCTCAGTGGCCGATGATTTTCTCGAGATAGGTGGGCTGGATGAACGCCTCGAAGTCGGCGCGCGGCAGCAGCTTCGGCAGGCGCTCCTGCTTCACCAGGAAGTCGGCGGTCGCCACCAGCGTATCGACGAACTTGCCCTTCTTCACGGATGAACCGAGATACTCCCCGGTGAGCTGCTTGTTGCAGGGAACCATCCCGGTGCCCTTCATCATGCGCGTCGCATCCTCGAGCGGCAGCGACAGCTCTTCGGCGATGATCTCGGCCGTCTTCGCCGGATTCTTCAGCCAGAAATCGATCCCCTCGCATTCGGCCTTGAGGAACTTCTCGACATAGGAGGGATATTTGTCCGCGAACGCATTCATGACGACGCCGATGTCCCAGGTCGGGTAGCCGCGTTTGGCCATCTCGCCCGAGGTGATGAGGATCTTGCCGCCGTTCTTCACGGCCTTGTCGAGGTTCGGCTCCCAGAACCAGGCGGCATCGATGTCGCCGCGCAGCCAGGCCGCTGCGATATCCGAGGGGGCGAGGTCCAGGATCTTCATCGAGGCGGGATCGACACCCTCGTCCTTCAGCGCCTGAAGCAGCAGATAATGCGTGGTCGAGCCGAACGGCGCGGCGACGGTCTTGCCCTTGAGGTCCTTGAGCGAGGTGATGTTCTTGTCGGTGCGGACCACCATCGCCTCGACATAGTCGAGCATGTTGACGACGAAGATGCCCTTGATCGGCAGCGCGCGTGTCACGCCGATCGCGGTCGGCGGATTGCCGAGACCGCCAAAGTCGACGTCGTTGCCGGCGATCGCGCGCAGCATGTCGCCGCCGCCGCCGACCTTGACGTATTTGATGTCGACGCCCGGCATCTCCTTGGCGAGCAGGCCGAGATGCTTCGTCACGAGTTGCGCGTTCACCAGGTTCAGATAGCCGACGGTGATCTTGGCCGGCTTGTCCTCGGCGCGAACCGTCGTCGTGAGCGCCAGCGTGGCAAGTGCGATCGTGGCAACGAGTCTCTTCATCATGTGGATCTCCCCTTGGATTGAATTCAGGCCCACGGCATCAGAAGCTTGGCGATGCCGCGCATAATCAGGTCGAGCACGACGCCGGTGAGGCCCAGCACGATCAGGCCCATGATCACGACGTCGGACAGCAGGAACTTGGCGGCATCCCAGATCATCCAGCCGATGCCGGCGGAGGCCGCGACGATCTCGGCGGCGACCAGAACGGTGTAGGTGAAGCCGAGCGAGATACGCATGCCCGCAAGGATCAGAGGGCCCGCCGCCGGCAGATAGACGTGGAACAGCAGATGGCGCCGTGTCGCGCCGAGCGATTGCGCGGCGCGCACATAGACGGGATCGACGCTGGTGACGGCCTGGATCGTCGAGATCACGATGCCCGGCAGGCCGGCGAGAAACAGCAGCGACAGCTTCGAGCTCTCGCCGATGCCGAGCCACATCACCAGCAGCGTATAGAGTCCGAGCGGCGGCAACGGCCGGTAAAACTCGATCAGCGGATTGAGCAGTGCGCGCGCATTGCGCGAGACGCCCATGAGAACACCAAGCGGGATGCCGATCAGGCAGGCCAGGGAGAAGGCGACGAGGATGCGATACAGGCTGGCGCCGAGATGCTGAAGCAGCGTCGCACCCTGATACCCCTTGGTCATCGTCTTGATGAAGGCTGCCCACACCGCCTGCGGCTTCGGCAGAAAGAGCTCGTTGGCCCAGCCCATCTCTGTGACGACGATCCATGCCGCGAGCAGCACGACGATGGTGAGCGCCGAGAGCAGAACGGATCGCGAGACCTTCGGCAGTCTCAATCGCAGCGTACCCCGCCGCGTGCGATCGGCCGAGATCGGAATGGCCATGGGGCTAGCCTCGACGCTCATGTGCGAACTCCCAGGATCTGCATGATGGTCAGCGCATAGATCCGCGTCGCCATCACCGACTTGGTGATCGAGATGTTCTCGTTGTCGACGGCCCAGCCGTCCTCGCCGGGACCGAAGGTCACCGCGTTGATGCCGGCCTCGCGGAAACGGATGGTGTCGTTGAAGGCGTTCTTGCGGTTGACGCCGGGCTCGCGGCCCAGCAGGCGCCGGTAGACCGCGCGCAAGGAGCGGCAGGGCTCCTCCTCGACCGGTACCGGCTCGGTTGCGTTGACGAACAGCGAACCGGGCACCTGGCGCACCACGACCTTGACGTCGTTGACGCCCGCGAACGTCGCCTGCCCGAGGCGCTCGATGTCGGAGATCACGCTGTCCAGCGTCATGCCCGGCACGATGCCGACCACGGCGAGCGTGATGGTGCAGGCATCCGGAGAAAACTGCATCTCGCCGGGCAGGCCGCCGCGAATGCGCACCACCGAGCAGCATGGCGGCGTGTGCCCCATGAATTCGCTGGGCACGTGAGTGAACGCCATCTCCTTCAGCTTCGGCAGCAGCTTGGCCGCCTCCATGATGGCGTTGACGCTGATGTCGGGCCGCCAGATGTGCGACTTGATGCCCTCGACCGTGACCTCGACAAGGCAATGGCCGGAATTGGCGACCGAGAGGTTCATGCCCCAATCGCCTGATACGTCGCCCCACGCCGTCGGCTCGGCGGTGATCTCGTAGTCGGCGGTCAGGCCGACCTTGTTCAGCATGTAGATGGAGCCCTCGGTGCCGTTGCGCTCCTCGTCGACGGTGTAGCAGCACATCAAGGTGCCCTCGAACCTCACGCCCTCTTCGATCAACGCCTGCACCGCGAGCAGCGATGCCGCGAGATTGCCGCGCGTGTCGGAGGTGCCGCGCGCATAGAGCCGATCGCCGTGACGCGTCGCCTTGAACGGATCGAAATCCGTCATGTGCCATTTGTGAGGCTCGACGGCCGGATAGGTGTCGAGATGATCGTTGAGGATCAGCGAGGGCGCGCCGTCGCGTCCCTTCAGCACGCCGAGCACGTTCGGCCGATGCGGCTGCGCGCTGTGTTTTGTCACTTCCATGCCGAGAGCTTCGAGCTTGCCGGCGACCAGCATGGAGATCGCCTCTTCCTCGGCGGGCGGCAGGTCGGGATCGAGCGGATTGCCGGAGCGCGGCTGGCCGGTGCGGATCAGTTCCGACGCCAGTTCGAGCCAGCGCTCTTCCGTGATGCGCGACAGCACGCGCTGCTCGAGATCGGAATAAGGCGGGGTGACAGACATCTGCATGACGGGTTCCGTTGACTCACGGCGCCGGCCGCGCCGCTTCGTTGCAGCACCCTCATTGCAGCGACCGTGCCAACCGCCGGAAAAGCCCGCCATGGCCAGATTAGCGATTGCAGTTCAATGCCTTGGACGAAAATCTCGAACGCGCAAATTTTTGCGCCCGAGATGCGGTTTGCCGAAGAGGCAGCGCGGGCTGAGCAGACTGGCCTCAGTGTGTGGACGGCAGGTCCGGATCGTCCATGCGGCGCCAGCCATGCAGGACCTGACGTGTCTCGCGCGCGAAGGCGAAGATATTCCCGCCGCCAGCCGGCTGATCGTGGACACGATCCACGGCATGGCCGGCATAATGGCAGAGCAGCACCGGCACATCAGGGTCGATCTGCAACTGCGGGTGGGTGAGATAGCGGACGATGTCGGCGGGCATGTCGGATCGCGCTTCGGCTATTCGTCCGAGAACTCGTCTTCCTCGTTGACCTTGTCGTGCTTGCCCTTGCGCGCACCGAGCGAGCCGGTCACGTAGGGATCGCGCGAATTCGCGTACGGATTGCGCCGCTGCGCGCGCGCGGCCACCTCTTCGCCGGAGACTGCGGCCGGCTGGCAGATCAGGCGGCGGCTGGCGCGACGCATCAGGTCGACGTGAATGTGATCGTAGTGATAGACGTTCGAGCCCGGCGCCAGCACCGTGGTGAAATGCGCGCACGCGCCCGACTGGACGTCGCGCAAGAACCCCTGCTCTTCCGGCATGCCGTGCCAGCCGTCCTTCACGGTGATGCGGCGGCCGTCGGCGAGCGTGAAGGCGGCGACATCGAGCGCGTTGCCGAAGGCGTGCTCGGAGATATGGGCGTGCGGATTGCCGTTCATGCCGCGGCAGGAATAGGCGGAGATCTGCTTGATCTCGACCACGCGGGCGCCGAACCAGCGCATCGCCGAGGGCTGCACGGTGTCGGCGAACCAGCGGTCGAGCTCGGACACGATTGGACAGGCGAGCGTCGCAGTCGGCTTCACCGCGACCGGACCGACGGCGGTGACGGGATTGCCTTGCGCGGGACCCAGCCGCGGCAATTGCGGTTGCGCAGGCGCTTGCGAATACGGCCCGGGACCAGGCTGACGCGCCGGATAGCTCGGCGCATTCATGTAGCGCGCAGCGCCTGCGGCGTCCGTGCCCTCGGGCGGCAAATCGATCTCGTCTTCCTGCGGCGCCACGCCGGGTGCGCTGAGCGACACCGGACCCGAAGATGCGCCATAGCCGGCGGGCTGGCGCACCGCGCTTTCAGGATAGTTCGATCGCTGCGGATAGCCGGATGCCGGATAGTTCGATTGCGGCTGCCGCACCGGCCAACGCGGCTGGTTGCCGATGCTGCCTGGTGGTCGCAGATCTTCGTCGGCGAAACCGTAGCTGGCGGAGGGTTCGCCGATGGCGGCGACCTTCAGCGGGAACTCGGCTCCGCACATGCCGGGACCGGAGATCGGATCGATCCGGACGATGTCGGCGCTCTCTTTCACGGCGCCTGATTTCAGGCACGCCGCTTCGGCCTCGGCCCGCCACGGTTCGCGTTCGGCCTGGAAGAAGCCGCGTCCGCAACCCGCGAGCGAAACGAGGACGATGGAGCCGACGAGATACAAACGAACTCCGCGCGTCATGCGCGCACGTTCGGTGAATTTACTTAAAGACTCTTCAACGTGTCGGGTTCAGCTTTCCTTAACCATGCCGGCCGCGCCGCCGAGCCGCGCGTCGCAGAACGAGCTGTCGACATTCAGCGCGTCCTCGCCCCGCTTCTGCTTCAGCACATTGGTTCGGATGTCGGTATCGGCGCGAGCCGAGATCGCGCTGCCGGTCAGCAACGCAGCGATGTGGCCAGAATGTCTGCCGATGCGCTTCATGCGCACTCTCCTTGCATGCGTCGTCAGCCATCGGTCGCTTGCAAGGCAAATGCGGGTTCGGTGCAGGACGATTACAAATTGGACAGGGCCTGCAGCCCTTCCCCCGGCGGACGAATTTGCGCCGGCGCACCCAGAAAGCAGCTGTGACGTCCATCACAGAAGGCCGGTCGGCGTCGGCATAGGGTCGAACCACATCCGATCCACGACCGACTTCAGTCCATCTCGGGACCCACGCCATCAGGAGGTTGTCATGAACAAGCTCACCATCGCCGCCGCCGCGCTCTTCCTGGCTTCGAGCGCTGCCGCGCATGCCGGCAATTCGCTCTCGTTCCAGATCGACGGCCAGCGCATCCGCATCGAGACGCCGCGCAACTGCGCCTCGCTCGATTGCGTCACCATCGTGGCGCCGGGTCTGTCGAACAAGCCGATCAGGCTCAACAACATCAACCTCAACGGCCTTGGCTCCAAGGACGATGACGACACCACGCCGCCGGCAACGACGGCCACCCCCGCGCCGGCTCCGGTGCAGCAACAGCCCGCTCAGGCTGCGCCAGTGCAGGCCGCCGCGCCGACCGCACCCGCTGTCGTGCCCGCCGCCCCTGCCCCGACCGTTGCCGCCGCACCGTCCGTCGACACGACCACGCAGCCTGCGCCGGTTGCAGCCCCCGCTCCTGTTGCCGTCCCCGCACCTGCTGCCGCTGCGCCGGCACCGGCACCGGCGCCGGCTCCCGTGCAGGCGGCGAACACACCGATCGGCGTGTGGGCGACCGAGGAGAACAAGGGCAACGTTCGCGTCGAACAGTGCGGCACCAATCTCTGCGGCTATGCCGAGAAGACCAACGAACGGATCCTGATCAACATGAAGCCCGATGGCGCCAAGTGGAGCGGCCGCATCCACGATCCGAACTCCGGCCGCAACTACGACTCGACGATCGCGATGAAGGGCCCGAACGCGATGCGCGTGCAGGGCTGCGCCTTCGGCGGCATGTTCTGCGGCGGCCAGACCTGGAAGCGCGTGAGCTGAGGCCACACGCATCGCCGCTGGCAAGGGTCTCGTTCCCGAGTGGCGCCACGTCCCGATATCGGGACGTGGCGTTTGAACGTTCGCCGGTCCCGTACGACGGGCGTTCATCCGCCATTCAGCAATCTCCGGCTGATATCGGCCGATCTCGCCTCGCATTCTCACCGGGACCTCATTCGTGGCTTTGATGGTGGCTTGGCGCCGCTTCGTGTTCGTTTTGCCGCTGCTGGCGCTTCCGCTGGCCGGCGCGGGCAGCGCGTGCGCAACCGAAGCAATCGAGCTCGCACAAGTCCAGGCACAAGCGCAGCCGCAGGCCCAATCGACGACGGCGCCATCGGCCTCGCCAGCGCCGGCCGCCGATGCGCAGGCGACCACCGTCGAGCCGATCGGCAACGTCGCCACCGTGACGGGGATCGCAACCGTGATCCGCGACAAGAATTCGTATCCGCTGAAGGTGCGCGACGACATCTATCTCAACGACATCGTGCAGACGTCCTCGAACTCCTCGCTTGGCATTACCTTCAACGACGCCACCACGTTCAACCTGTCCGCCAGCGCCAAGATCACCATCGACACCTATGTCTATGAGGACGGCGGCAAGCAGAATTCGGCGATCTTCGACATCGGCAAGGGTACGGTCGCCTTCGTCGCCGCAGCCGTGGCCAGGACCGGCGACATGAAGATCGCGACACCGACCGCGACACTCGGCATTCGCGGCACCACCGGCGTCGTCGACGTGCCCGAGAACGCGGCCGCGACCAGCGCCGGCAACGTCAACATCAAGCTCTATCCCGATGCCGACGGCCGCGTCGGCCACATCGACGTCAACGACCGCGCCAGCGGCACGCGGCTCGGCTCGCTGACGCAAGCCGCGAGCGGCTTTGCGATCCGGCCAGGTGCCGGCGGCCCGGGCGGCATGCGCTTCGCCGCAGTGCCGATCACGATTCCGCCGCAGCAGATCGCGCGCGACCGCGGCTTCGTCAGCCAGGTGCACGCCGCACAGACCACCGGCCGCCAGATCGTGACCGAGCAACGCGACTTCCGCCGCGCCAACCCGGCCGCAGTGAGCCGGATTCCGCAACCGGCGCAGCCGCCGCAGCAACGGCAATTGCGTCCGAACCCGGCACCGAACCAACAGCAGCCGCAGCGGCCGAACGGTCGGCGCGGTCAGGACAACCGTCCGGGTCAGCAGCAGCCGGGTGCCGCGCCGAACCGTCAGGGAACGCCTGCGGGCACGCAGCAGCCGCAGCGCAAAGGCGGCGCCGTGCAGCCGGGCACGCCACGCCCGGGACAGAATCAACAGCGGCCCGGTCAACAGCAGGGTGCCGGACGGCCGGCCGCCCAGCCACGCACTGGATTGCAGCCCGGCACGCAGTCGGGCGTCCAGCCGCAACAAGGCGCTGCGCCGCGCCAGCCTGGCTTGCAACGCCTGCCCGGCGCGCTACGCCCCGCCGCGCCGCGCAAGCCCGCCCTGGCTCCGGCACCGAAGGAAAAGAAAAAGCGATAGGCTGGAAGGCTCCGCTCCCTCTCCGTCATCGCGACGTGGAGAGAGACGAACAGAAGAGCTCACGCCTCGCCGCGCAGCCAGGCCTTTACCTTCTGCAACAACCCGTGCCGCAATTCGTCGACAGAGGCAGCCTCGGCTGGTGTGAGCGTCTGCAAGGCCGCATCGATATCGTCGGCCGCGAGCGTTGGCGTCGGTGCTGGCGACGGCGCGAGGCCGGCCGCCGCGATCGCGATCGGGCCGACCTGGGTGAGAAAGGCGCGTTCATATTCGCGCGACAGACGCGCGAGCGCGTCATCGAGTGTCAGCCAGTCGACCGACTTGATGTCGTTCATCAGCTTGCGAACAGGGCCGCCATCGGCTTCCATCCGCCAGAAATGCACGACCTTCGAGCGCCCGCCCGACTGATAGGCCATCGTGCCCAGGAATTCGTGCATGGCGACGTCGTGGCCGGTCTCCTCCAGCACCTCCCGGTGCGCGGCCTCCTTCGGCGTTTCGCCGTCGTCGAGCTTGCCCTTGGGCAAAACCCATTCATTGCGCTTGCGCTGCCGCACGATGGCGATCAGCGGCGTGTCGCCACGCCGCAGCACAATACCTCCCGCCGCCATCACCGGCGCCCGCGCCATCAGAAATCCCGCCGTGTCGTCGACTTGTCCCCATGGACGATATAGACGCCGGACGCGGCGGAATGAAGACTAGTTCCGCCGAAGAAGCGCTTGACCCGCGCGGATGCGCGTCCCCTCCGCGATCCCGTCGCAGAACGCAAAATCACCGGGCCCAAGGATGATGATGGTCGAGCCGTGCTCGAACCAGCCGAGTTCCTCGCCCTTGGTCACATCGACATCGCAGGGGAAATTGACCGGCCCCCTGGTCTGCGCGTTCAGCACCATGTCGAGGAAGTGCAACCGGATGCTGGCGACCAGGATCGCGGCCACCGGCACCAGCGTCACGGCCTCGCCGGTCAACAAATGCGTGCGGATCACGGCGCGCTCGTTCTTGCAGAACAGGCGCTCCACCCGCTTCAGCGCGATCGGGTTGACGTTCCAGACGTCGCCATGGATCAGGGTGACGCGCTCAATATGCGCATCATAAGGCGCATGGAAGCGGTGATACATGCTCGAGGTCAGCCGCAGCGTGACGAAGCTGCCGTTGCGATGCTGCTCGACCAGCGCGGGATCGCCGAGCAAATCGAGCAGCGAATAGGGCGCGCCCTTGACCTGGAACAGCTCAGTGTCGGCGATCCGGCCATGGGCGCCGACGATTCCGTCAGACGGGCTTGCGACCACGGAAGGATCCGGATCGAACGGACGCAGGCCCGGCTTCAGCTCGCGCGTAAAACAGTCGTGCAGGCTGGTGAAATGTGTCTTGCGCGCCTCCGACAGATCGAGGTCGGAGAACAGCTTCCACAGCGCGATCGAGAAGTCCCGCACCAGCGGATTCCTGATCTTGGAGAACCAGCCCATGAAGCGGGTCAGCGCTGCGCGGGGGATGCGGTTGGTCAGCAGGAAGTTGAGGTCTTCCTGCTGGGTGAAAGAGGCGATGAGGGCTTTGACTGTCATGAATCTGTCAGCTCACAGTATTAGCGCTTGTTGTCATGGAAACGACACTCCCGATTCTCTCGATGTCCGTGGCCGCGGCAGCGTCTGCTGCCGCCGTCCTCCCGAAGATCAAGGCGCGGGTCGAACTGTCCCGCGCCAAGCATCGCTCGCTCGCCGGGCACTCCAAGATGTCGCGCCGGGTGGCAAAGCTGCTGCCGTTCTACGAGTTTGACGGTGATAAATATTTCGGCTGCGACGGCGCGCCGGCGAACATCGTGGCCCAACGCAAGGACGCCTTTTTCCGTCTCGCCAGGCTCTACGCCGATCGCTACCCCAGGGGTCGCGCGATGACGAAGGAAGCGGCCGAGACGATCTCCGATCTCAACTTCACCGAAAGCTACCGCGTGCCGTTCCAGTTCTCGCGCCTCGTTCGCGAGCATCTGGGCACATCGACCTTCATGGAATCCTCGAGCGGCGTTACCGTCACCGATGTCGACGGCAACACCTCCTACGACCTCACGGGCTCCTACGGCGTCAACATCTTCGGCAACGACTTCTACAAGGAATGCATCGAGGGCTCGGAGAGGCGCGCGCACGCGCTCGGCCCCGTGCTTGGTCCCTACCACCCCGTCATTCTCGAGAACGTGCAGCGGCTCTGCCAGATTTCGGGGCTCGACGAGGTCTCGTTCCACATGTCCGGCACCGAAGCCGTGATGCAGGCGGTGCGCCTCGCGCGCTACCACACCAAGCGCACGCATCTGGTTCGCTTCGCCGGCGCCTATCACGGCTGGTGGGGCGACGTGCAGCCCGGCGTCGGCAATCCGATTGCCGCGCACGAGACCTATACCCTCTCCGAAATGTCGGAGAAGACGCTGCATGTGCTGAAGACGCGCAAGGACATTGCCTGCGTGCTGGTCAATCCGCTGCAGGGCCTGCACCCGAACGTCAACGCGCCCGGCGATTCCTCGCTGGTTGATTCCTCTCGCGGCGGCAATTTCGATCGCGCGGCCTACACCGAATGGCTGACGAAGCTGCGCGAGATCTGCACCGAGCGCGGCATCGTCCTGATCTTCGACGAAGTCTTCGTCGGTTTCCGTCTCGCGGCCGGCGGCGCCCAGGAATATTTTGGCGTCAGGGCCGACATGGTGACCTACGGCAAGAGCCTTGCCGGCGGCCTCCCGGTCGGCGTGGTCTGCGGCAAGCGTGAGCTGATGCGCCGCTTCCGCGACGATCGTCCGGCCGACATCTGCTTCGCCCGCGGCACCTTCAACTCGCATCCCTATGTCATGACGGCGATGGACGAGTTCCTGAGCCGGCTCGCCAGCCCGAACTTCCGCGCCATCTATGACGGCCTGGATGCGACCTGGAACGGCCGCGTCCAGAAGCTCAACCAGATGATGACCGACGCCAGGCTGCCGGTGCAGTTCGCCAATTTCTCGTCGATCTGGACGGTGAAATACACCACCCCGTCCCGCTACAACTGGATGCTGCAATATTACCTGCGCGCCGAGGGCCTCGCGCTGAGCTGGGTCGGTACCGGCCGGCTGATCTTCAGCCTCAACTATACCGACGCTGACTTCGCGGAGGTCGCCGACCGCTTCGTCCGCGCCGCCGAGAAGATGAAGGCCGACGGCTTCTGGTGGCACGACGGCGTGCTCACCAACAAGAACATCAAGCGGCAGATCCTGAAAGAGATGCTGGCCAGGCGCTTCGGGCGTTGAGGCTGCGTACTCCGAAGCCGTCATGGCCGGGCTTGTCCCGGCCATCCACGCGTTTCCGCGCATGAACTCCAAGACGTGGATGCCCGGGACAAGCCCGGGCATGACGTAAACCGTAGACATTCGCGGTCTGGGTAGCGGCGTATCAGGCGTGCTGCTCTTCAAGCGCGGGCTCGGAGACGAGGCCCAGCGTGTGCTCGGGGTTGAGATGCAGGCCGGGGTCCATCAGCTCGCCGCGCATCAAGGCGAGCGGCGCGCTGCGATACAGCATCAGATCGTGGAAGGGATCGGTCAGGATCTTGGTCATCCAGACGAGGCCGGTCTCGACGTCGCGGATGAAGAACAGGTGCACGGTGCGGAACAGGAGACCGCCGCCGCCGACCGCGAGCCAGATCTTGGCCACCTGCCGCACGAAGTCGGAGGCGCTCGCCCAGGGGGTGAACAGGCCGAACAGCGTCGGATCGACGAACAGCACCAGCGGCGATGCCGCCCAGATCGCCATCAGCACCACCTTGCGCTGAAGGTTGTAGCCGACCTTGATCTCTTCCTTGTACTCGTGCGTCGCATGGTTGATGTGGTCGTAATCGTGCGGCTCGAAGAAGAAGTGACCGGCCTGGCGCGAGGTCATCGAGACCAGCCAGCCGACCAGCGCCGAGATCATGGGATCGACGAACAGCCAGACATAGGCAAAGAGGAAGCTCAGCGCGCTGACGAAGTGCAGGCTCTGGTTGATGCGGCTGTGGTGATAGTAGCGATGGTCGTCCCAGCGCTGGATCCGCAGCTGCTCGAGGTAGTTCTTGATCATGCTCTCCCCCAAAATGCTTTCGGGTTCAGGATTTACAGGGATTCGATGTACGCCGTGTGACATCATCATTTTGTCATGTGACGATGTGCAGCGACGCGGTGACGCACGCGAACGCGTGAGCGGCGGAATGACCGCCGCTCCTGCAGCCGTGCTCAAGCCGCCTTGGCGATGTCGACCTTGCGGAAGCGCACCAGCGAGAAATGGCCGAGCGGCGGAATCAGGCGGCGCTCCGCGAGCTCGATGCCCTTGGCGCCGGAGAGCCATTTGGCGTAGCGCGACCAGGCGAACTCGGCGGTGCGGAAGCCGAGCGGACGCACCACAGGCTGGAGCTTCTGCTCGATGAAGCGCCGCATGCCGGTATCGGCGCTGACGCGGGTGAGGATGATCAGCTCGCCGCCCGGACGCAGCACGCGGGCGAATTCGTCGAGCGCCTTCTCCGGATTCGGCACGGCGGTGACGACATACTGCGCCATCACGACGTCGAAGGAATTGTCGGGGAATTCGAGCTTCTCCGCGTCCATAACCGCGAGGCCCTCGACGTTCTTGAGGTTGCCTTCGCTGACGCGGCGGCGCGCCTTGTCGAGCATCGCGTCCGAAATGTCGGTGCCGAAGATGCGCAGGTTCGGGGCATAGAGCGGCAGCGAGATGCCGGTGCCGACCCCGACTTCGAGCACGCGACCGCCGATCTTGTTGGTGGCTGCGATCGCGGCCTGGCGGCCCTTGGCGAACACACCGCCGAACACGAGATCGTAAACCGGTGCCCAGCGGTCATAGGCCTGCTCGACCGAGCCACGGGTGAGGTCGAGCTGCTGGGTGCCGTCAAGGTTCATGATCTTAGCCATCGATGAGGTTCTCGCTGTGGGTCAAATATGGATCAACCGCGCACCGGCCGCCGCGCCATCCGAGGCGAGGCGCGCAGGACGCGGCTGGGCTGAAGTGAGGTGAGGTTGCCGACGAACTGGCGCGCGCTGTTCTCCCACGAGCGCTCCAGCGCGAAGTGGCGGCAGGCCTCGCGCGACATCGTGAGCGCGCGCAGGCACGCGGCGCGCAGATCGCTGTCGATCGCGCCGATCGGATGATCGGCGATGACGTCCTTCGGGCCCGTCACCGGAAACGCCGCAACCGGCGTACCGCAGGCGAGCGCTTCGAGTTGCACGACGCCGAACGTGTCGGTGAGGCTCGGGAACACGAAGACATCGGCGGCCGCGAGATGAGCAGTCAAATCCGCGCCCTTCTTCTCGCCGAGGAAGACTGCATCTGGGTTTTTCTTTTCGAGCGCCGCCTTCTGCGGGCCGTCGCCGACGACGACCCTGGTGCCGGGCAGATCGAGCGAGAGGAACGCTTCGAGATTCTTCTCCACGGCGACGCGGCCCATGGTCATGAAGATCGGACGCGGAAGGTCGAGCTTGGCCGGGCTATCGGGGTGGAACAGCTCGGTGTTGACGCCGCGGCCCCAGAAGCCGAGCCGCTTGAAGCCACGGCCTGCGAGTTCCTGCCGCAGCGACGGCGTCGCCACCATGGTCATCGCGGCGGCATCGTGGAAATGGCGCAGCACGGCGTAGCCGACCGCATCGGGAATGCCCGTTCGTACCGAGACGTATTCCGGAAAGCGCGTGGTGTAGGAGGTGGTGAAGGCGAGCCCGTTGCGGCGGCAATAGGCCCGCGCGGCCCAGCCGATCGGGCCTTCGGTGGCGATATGCAGCGCTTCCGGCGCGCACCTCTCGATCCGGCGCGCGATCTCCTTGCCGGAAGGCAGCGCAATGCGCAGGCCCGGATAGGTCGGCAGCGGCCAGGACCGGAAGCCATCAGGGGTCAGGAAGTCGATCTCGACATCGAGGGCCTTGGCGGCGGCAGCCAGCGAAGTCAGCGTGCGGACTACACCGTTGACCTGCGGATGCCAGGCGTCAGTCGCGATTAATACCCGCATTGGGGAATCCCGAGAGTTTGATGATTCTCGGCTGAGGACCATCAACCACGGATATTTCAGGCGTGTGACGTCACAGAAGTGTCGGCCCGCTGTTTTGTTCGTTAACGCGTCCGCCCGGCCACGAAACTGTCATGAAACAATCCTTGCCGCGATGAAACCGTTTTCGGTTTTCCGCGCAAACGTCCCGAAACTTCTTTCCGTTAGGGAATTAGGCAACGGAGCACCGCAACGGTGCCGGGGTGACCAAGAAACACCACGCAAACAGGGGCGACCAATGTTCAATCTGGACACGTTCAAGACGTATTCGCGCGCCGTTGCCGTCAGTGCGGTGGCCGTTGCTGCAATTGCATTTGCCGGCCCGGCCAAGGCCGCGCCCGTGCAGCTGTTTCCGTTCTTCCAGCCGCTGCCGGTGATGACTGCGCCGCAGCCGCTTCAACCCTACCAGCCCTATTCTGCACCGACCTACCAGACCGCGCCGTCTGAGGATCAGGATGCCGTCGAGACGCCGGCGCGCTTCCGTCGCCAAACGGTTTCGTACGCGACGCGCGAGGCGCCGGGCACCATCATCATCGATACGCCCAACACCTATCTCTATTACGTGCTCGGCAACGGACAGGCGATCCGCTACGGCATCGGCGTCGGCCGCGACGGCTTCACCTGGTCGGGCACGCAGTCGGTGACCAAGAAGGCCGAGTGGCCGGATTGGACCCCGCCGCCGGAAATGATCCAGCGCCAGCCCTATCTGCCGCGCCACATGGCCGGCGGCCCCGGTAACCCGCTCGGCGCCCGAGCGATGTATCTCGGCGGCACCGTCTACCGCATCCACGGCACCAACGCCCCCGATACGATCGGCAAGCACGTCTCCTCAGGCTGCATCCGCCTGACCAACGCCGACGTCACCGACCTCTACGCCCGCGTCAACGTCGGCACCAAGGTGATCGTGCTGCCGATGACCGAGCGCCGCGCAGAGCTTCGCTAACGCAGCGCACGAACAAGATTGAGATACGAACGGCCCCGGCGATGTCGGGGCCGTTTTTGTTTGCTCTCGCGCTCGTCGCTCACGACCGCCCCGAGAGCAGCCGCAGCCACGCCGCCGAGTGAAACGCGCTCATCAAGAGATACATCGGCACCATCCCGCCGAGCGACAGCCCGTGACCGGCGGCGCAGAGCATGTCCGCCGGGCCGCCACCGATCATGGCCGTCAACACGGCCATGATCGCGAAGGTGGGCGTGGCCGCGAGACCCAGCCATCGGGCGAGGTGGGATGCGGCCTTGCCGCCGTCGGGGCGGGCGCCGGCGGGATGGGTCTCGCTCACTGCGCGCCCTTGGCACGGAGCGCGATCTCGCCGGCGTCCGACACCTCGACCCATTTCTTGTCGGGCGCGGCTCCCGCCTCGTAGCTGTCGTTCCAGTTCCACCATTTGTAGGTCGGGCTCTGCGGATAGCCTGGGGGCGAGTCCTCCCAAGGCTCCTGGCGGCCGAGCGGGGTGATGTCGAGATAGTTCCAGGTGCCGCCCATCTGCTCGTCGCCGCGGCTCTTGATCAGATAGGTGCGGAAGATGCGCGTCCCGTCGCGGAAGAACACGTTGGTGCCGTGCCACTCGCCGACGCCGAAATCGGCATCAAAGCTGTCGGTGATGGTGACCCACGGGATCTCCCAGCCCATCCGCTTCTTCAGCCTGAGGATATCGGCCTGCGGGGCGCGCGAGGCGAACACCAGCGTGGTGTCGCGGGCGTTCAGATGGGAGACATGGGCGACCTGGTCGGCCACCATGGAGCAGCCGCGGCAGGCATGGTCGGGCCAGCCGAACACGCCGGGCTCGAAGAAGGCCCGGTACAGGATGAGCTGGCGCCGGCCCTGGAACAGGTCGAGCAGACTGGCCTTGCCCGAGGGCACCTCGAATGCGTAGGCTTTGTCCACTTCCATCCACGGCATGCGCCGGCGTTCGGCGGCGAGTGCATCGCGGGCGCGGGTATGCGCCTTTTCCTTCACGAGCAGTTGCTGACGGGCTGCCTCCCAGTCCTGCGGCGACACCACCGGCGGTGTCTGCATGGCGGTCTGTCCGTTCGTCCCTGCCTTGTCTGCTGACGTCATCATGATTCTCCAAATCTCTCGCTCACCGCACATCGTCGGCCGTGGGCGAGTTCTCGCACCAAGCGGTTGCGCGGTGGGAGTAACAAGTGTGGCGGGATTTTCATGGAGTCGCTGATCACGGCTGCAGCACGGGCGCTCGAGGCCGGCGATCCGCTAGGCGCGCTGAACCGCGTCGCACTGCGCAACGATGCACCGTCGCTGGCGCTGCGCGGCATCGCGATGGCGCAGCTCGGCGATCTCGCCAAAGCCAAGACGCTGCTGCGGAGCGCCGCCCGCGCTTTTGGACCGCGAGAGGCGGTGGCGCGTGCGCGGTGCGTGGTGGCCGAGGCCGAGATCGCGCTGGTCTCGCGCGATTTGAGCTGGCCGGCCAAGACGCTCGCTGGCGCACGCGCGAGCCTCGCGAGCCATGGCGATCTCGCCAATGCCGCCCATGCAGGCCATATCGAGGCGCGCCGCCTGCTCCTGCTCGGGAGGATCGACGAGGCCGAGCGCACGCTGGCCGAGATCGGAGCTTCTCCGCTGCCGCCTGCATCCCTGGTCGTTCGCGATCTCGTGGTTGCCGGCATCGCCATCAGGCGGCTGAAAACCAGGGATGCCCGCGCCGCGCTCGATCGCGCCGGCAAGGCGGCGCTGCAAGCCGGAATCCCGGCGCTCGTCGCCGAGGTCGACAGCGCGAGCCTCATCCTCAACACACCGGCCGCACGCCTGATCGCGCGCGGCAGCGAGCACCCGCTGCTGCTCGGCGAGGTCGAGCGCCTCGCGACATCGACCGCGCTCGTCGTCGACACCTTCCATCACGTCGTGCGCAGGCAGGGCACGGCCGTATCGCTCGGAACAAGACCGGTGCTGTTCGCGCTCGCCCGTCTTCTGGCGCAGGCATGGCCCGCGGATGTCTCGCGCGAGGCGCTGATCTCGGGCGCGTTCCAGGCGAAGCACGTCGACGAGTCCCACCGCGCGCGGCTGCGCGTCGAGATCGGGCGGCTCCGCACCCAGCTCAAGCCGCTCGCCGGGATAAGCGCCACCAGGCAGGGCTTCGAGCTGGCCCCAAAGAAGACGCGCGACGTCATCGTGCTGGCACGCCCGGTCGAGGAAAAGCACGCCTCGGTCCTTGCCATTCTCGCCGACGGCGAGCCGTGGTCGAGCTCGGCGCTCGCACTCGCGCTTCGAATGAGCGCGCGCTCGGTGCAGCGGGCGCTCGAGGAACTCGCGCGATCGAACAAGGTGCAGTCGTTCGGACACGGCCGCGCGCGGCGCTGGATGACCCCGCCGGTGCCGGGATTCCCGACAGGCTTGTTACTCCCCTCGCCGCTGGCAAAGGCGTAGGCTGGTCGCATCACAGGGGTCGAGCCAATGAAGCGTTCCACTGCCGAGATCGTCAGGGAGTACGGACCATTTCCGGACGTCGAGGCCGTGCATGGCGTCAGCTATGACGGCAGGCATGTCTGGTTCGCGTCCGGCGACAAATTGAATGCGGTCGATCCCGAGAGCGGCAAGGTCGCGCGCTCGCTCGACGTCGCCGCGCATGCGGGTACGGCATTCGACGGCCGCCATTTGTTCCAGATCGCGGAGGATCGCATCCAGAAGATCGACGCGGCGAGCGGCGCGGTTCTCGGCACGATCCCCGCGCCGGGCGGTGGCGGCGATTCGGGACTAGCCTGGGCCGAAGGCTCGCTCTGGGTCGGGCAATACCGCGACCGCAGGATCCATCAGATCGACCCCGACACCGGCAAGATCCTCCGCACCATCGAGAGCAAGCGCTTCGTGACCGGGGTGACCTGGGTCGACGGCGACCTGTGGCATGGCACCTGGGAAGGCGACGACAGCGACATCAGGCGGATCGACCCTGACACGGGCAAGGTGCTCGAGCAGGTCGATATGCCGGAGGGGACGATGGTTTCGGGGCTGGAATCCGACGGCGGCGACCGCCTGTTCTGCGGCGGCGGCGCCTCCGGCAAGGTGAGAGCGGTGCGCCGCCCCAGGCGCAGCTAGCACGCGGTCGCAGCCGTTAACCCATTTGCCGCAATTCCACCCCACCGGTGCGCTCTAGCGCCCTCCTCGCCTGCCCTGTAAAACCTCTGTCGGGGCGGCTTGGGGGATCGATGCGTCTGACGTTGAACTTGAAGACTGTGCTGATCGCCATTGCGGTGCTGGCGTCATCGTTTTTCATCAGCCTGAAGGTGATGGACCTGCTGTCGCCGCGCGCGACCAATTCGGCGCCGCCGGTCGCGCAACTGCCGCCGCTGCCGCCGGTGTCCAAGAGCTCGATCGTGGTGGCGCCGGTCGCGATTGCGCTGTCGGCGATCCGGGAGCAGGCCGAGAAGGCTGCACCGCGCAATTTCGCCGGCAAGGCCGAGAACCCGATCTCGCAGATCCTGCAGGACGCCGATATCGGCTGGACCGCCTCCCGCGGACCGATGTCGGCGACCGGCGACAAGGACGTGCTGACGCTGTCGACGCCGATCACCGGCAAGCTGAACGTGACGGGCTCGCTGTCGGCGAAAGCCACCGGCGCGCTCGGCGATGCGCTGGGCAGCGTGCTCGGCGGCGACGCGGCGAAACGGATCGGCGCGGTCAACATCAAGAACTTGAACGCCAGCGCCGAGATCAAGGGCAGCGTGGTCGTCACTTCGCGCCCGAAGCTCGCGGCTGCCTGGCATCTCGAGCCCAATCTCGGCGCGCAGGTCAATCTCGGCGACACCAACCTCAACGTCGCCGGCGCCAAGGTCAACGTGCCCGCGCAGGTGAAGCCGCTGATCGACAAGACGGTCGGCGAGCAGCTCAACGTCGTCGCCGAGCGCATCCGCAACGATCCCAGCCTGCGCGAGAACGCGAAGCTGCAATGGGCCAAGGCCTGCCGCTCGATCCCGCTGCAAGGCAGCGGTTCCTCGGCTGCGCTGCCGCCGCTCTGGCTCGAGATGAAGCCGACCCGCGCGATCGCGGCGCAGCCGCGCGTCGATGCGCAGGCCGTCACGCTGCTGCTCGGCCTCGAGGCCGAGACGCGCGTGACCTCGACGCAGACCAAGCCGGACTGCCCGTTCCCCGACAAGATCTCGATCGTGCCGCCGACCGGCACCGGCGTGAACATTGGCGTGCCCATCGACGTGCCCTTCACCGAGATCAACAAGCTGATCGCGGCGCAGATGGTCGGCCACACCTATCCCGAGGACGGCTCAGGTCCGGTCGAGGTCACCGTGAAGGGCGTCAACGTGATCCCGTCAGGCGAGCGGCTGCTGATCTCGCTGCTGGTGCGCGCCAAGGAAAAGAAGAGCTGGCTCGGGCTCGGCGCCGAGGCGACCGTGCACATCTGGGGCCGGCCGATGCTCGACCAGGCGCAGCAGACGCTGCGGCTTGCCGACATCCAGCTCGCGGTGGAATCCGAGGCGGCGTTCGGCCTGCTCGGCGCTGCCGCCCGTGCAGTGGTACCGCAGATGCAGCAGGCGCTGGTGCAGAAGGCGACGCTCGACTTGAAGCCGATCGCCGCCAACGCGCGCGAGAAGATCGCCGCCGTCATCGCCGACTTCCAGAAGAGCGAGGACGGCGTCAAGGTCGAGGCCGATATCAGCAGCCTCACGCTGGCCGACATCGCCTTCGATTCCAAGACGCTGCGCGTGGTCGCTGAAGCCGGCGGTACGCTGAACGTGTACGTCTCCAAGCTGTCGGGGATGTAGCGCGCTTTCATGCACGGAATCCGCGCAGCCTCTTGTCGCTTGCGCCGCTGGCATTCTCGTTGGAGGATGCTAAGCTGATCGCCGCAACCTCGAACGAGGTGCCGACAGCATCGTAGGCGACAACGCGAGGACAACATGGAAGCCGGCATGGTCACGCCTGCGCCGGCATTGGTGCGCTTTTCCGGCATTCAGAAGACCTATGATGGCGAGCATCTCGTGGTGAAGAACCTCGATCTCGACATCAGGAAGGGCGAGTTCATCACCCTGCTCGGCCCGTCGGGCTCGGGCAAGACGACCACGCTGATGATGCTGGCCGGCTTCGAGGTTCCGACCCAGGGCGAGATCTACCTCGCGGACCGCCCGATCAAGAACATGCCGCCGCACAAGCGCGACATCGGCATGGTGTTCCAGAACTATGCACTGTTTCCGCACCTGACGATCGAGGAGAACGTTGCCTTCCCGCTGTCCGTTCGCAAGACGAACAAGGCGGAAACGCAGGAACGCGTCAAGGCGGCGCTGCGGATGATCAAGATGGAAACGATGGCGCAGCGGCGGCCCGGGCAGCTGTCCGGCGGCCAGCAGCAGCGCGTGGCGCTGGCCCGCGCGCTGGTCTTCAATCCGCAGCTCGTGCTGATGGACGAGCCGCTCGGCGCCCTGGACAAGCGCCTGCGCGAGCAGATGCAATTGGAGATCAAGCAGTTGCACGAGACGATGGGCATCACCGTCGTCTATGTCACCCACGACCAGAGCGAAGCGCTCACCATGTCGGACCGCATTGCCGTGTTCAACGACGGCATCGTGCAGCAGATCGACCGGCCCGACGCGCTGTACGAGCGTCCGGTGAACAGCTTCGTCGCCAATTTCGTCGGCGAGAACAACGTGCTTGATGGCACCGTCGAGACATCAGACAAGGATTATTGCCGCGTCGCGCTGGCGGCGGGCGGCACCGTCATGGCCCGTGCGGTCAACGTCTCAGGCGCGGGCGCAGCGACCTCGCTGTCGGTGCGGCCGGAGCGCATCGCGATTGTCGCTGACGGCGCCTCCAGCGACGGACCGAACCGGCTGCCGGCCAAGGTGCAGAACACCATCTATCTCGGCGACCACGCGCTGGCCGTGCTCGACGTCGCCGGGAATGCCGAGTTCATGGTCAAGCTTCAGCCGGGCGCGCATGACAGCCTGAGTCCTGGCGAAAGCGTCTTCATCACCTTCCGCCCCGAGGATTGCCTCGCGCTCGATCCCGTCTGATCCCAACGAATTCTGCATCGCTCGACTTCAACCGCAACGCATATGAAGAAGGAACAAGGACCATGCTGAAGCGCAAGACTGGCAAGATTGCTCTGGGTTTCGTCGCGGCGTTCACCGCCGGCGCTGCGCTGGCCACATCGGCGCACGCCCGAGACCTCACCGTCGTGTCGTGGGGCGGCGCCTATCAGGATGCCCAGAAGAAGGTCTATTTCGAGCCGTTCAAGAAGGCATCGGGCGTGCCGATGAACGACGAGTCCTGGGACGGCGGCGTTGGCGTGTTGCGCGCCAAGGTGCAGGGCGGCGCGGCCACCTGGGACGTCGTCCAGGTCGAGAGCGACGAGCTCGCGGTCGGCTGCGAAGAAGGCCTGTACGAGAAGCTGGATTACTCCAAGATCGGCGGCGAGGGTGCTTATATCAAGCCGTCGGTCAATCCCTGCGGTGTCGGCGCCATCCTCTATGATTTCGTGCTCGGCTACGACAAGGACAAACTGAAGGACGCGCCCAAGGGCTGGGCCGACTTCTTCGACGCGAAGAAGATTCCGGGCAAGCGCGCCCTGCGCCAGGGTCCGAAGACCACGCTCGAGATCGCTCTCATGGCCGACGGCGTCGCGCCGAAGGACGTCTACAAGGTGCTGGCGACCGACGAGGGCGTCGATCGCGCGTTCAAGAAGCTCGACACCATCAAGGGCGACCTCGTCTGGTGGAAGGCCGGCGCGCAGCCGCCGCAATTGCTCGCCTCCGGCGAGGTGGCGATGACCTCGGTCTACAATGGCCGCATCGATACTGCGAACAAGAACGAGAAGAAGAATTTCGGCATGGTGTGGGACGGCGCGCTGTTCACCCTCGACAGCTGGGTCATCCTGAAGGGCAGCCCGAACAAGGACGCCGCCTACAAGTTCCTGGATTTCGCCGGCAAGGCGGAGAACCAGTCGAAGCTGTCGGAGAACATCGCCTACGGCACCTCGAACAAGGACGCGGCCGGTCTGTTGCAGCCCGCGGTTCTGAAGGACCTGCCGACCGCGCCCGACAACATCAAGAACGCGGTCGAGATCAATGTCGCCTTCTGGCTCGAGAACATCGACCGCCTCACCGAGCGCTTCAACAAATGGGCCGCGAAGTAGCGCGCGACCGAACCGGCACGTGGCGCAGGCAGAGAGTGGATACCCTTCGCCTGCGCCCAGTCCCTTGCCCGGAATGATCTGTTCATGACAGCAGCGTCCCTGACCGGCGCCGATAGCAAGACCAGCGTGCCGCTCAAGCGCCGCCTGAAGCGGGCGGAGCGCGCACGTCAGTTCAAGGCCCTGGCGCTGGTTGTGCCGCTGCTGCTGTTTCTGCTGTTCACCTTCGCCGGGCCCATCGCAGGCATGCTGTGGCACGCAGTCGATGACCGGGAGGTGCGCCAGGTTCTGCCGCAAACGATCGCAGCTCTCGCCGGCTGGGATGGCAAGGATCTGCCGGACGAAAAGACATACGCGGCGCTGGCAAGCGACATCCAGGCGGCGCGCGCCGCCGGCACCATCGCCATCGCGGCCAAACGGCTCAATTACGCCCTGAACGGTTTTCGCACGATCCTCATCGGCACCGCACGCAATCTGAAGACCGTGCCGGAAGCAGGCACGGCAAGGGAGACGCTGGGCAAGATCAACCCAGCCTGGCGCGAACGCGCAACTTGGACGACGATCAAGGACGCCGGTGGCCCGGTCACCAGCTTCTACCTTCTGGGGGCGCTCGACCTCGTCAGGAACGCGGACGGCGCGATCGTCGCAGCCCCGCCGGATCAGGCCATCTACCGCGAGGTTTTCGCCCGTACCTTCCTCATCAGCCTCGGTGTCACAGCGCTCTGCCTGATACTCGGCTTTCCGGTCGCCTATCTGCTCGCGGCGCTGCCGCCGGGCAAGTCGAACCTCTTGATGATCTTCGTGCTGCTGCCGTTCTGGACGTCGCTCCTGGTCCGCACCTGCGCCTGGATCGTGCTGCTGCAGAGCAAGGGTGTCGTCAACGACAGCCTGCACTGGCTCGGCATCATCGACGAGCCGTTGCGCCTGATCTACAACCGGTTCGGCGTCTGCGTGGCCATGACCCACGTGCTGCTGCCGTTCATGATCCTGCCGCTGTACAGCAGCATGAAGGCGATCTCGCCGGCGTATATGCGCGCCGCCGCCTCGCTCGGCGCGCCGCCCCTTACCGCCTTCCTGCGGATCTATCTGCCGCAAACCCTGCCCGGCGTCGGCGCGGGCAGCCTGCTCGTCTTCATCCTTGCACTCGGCTACTACATCACCCCCGCCCTCGTCGGCGGCGCCGCCGATCAGATGATCAGCTACTTCATCGCGCTCTACACCACCGAAACAGCCAATTGGGGCCTGGCTTCGGCGCTGGGGGCAGTGCTGCTGCTCGCCACAATTCTGCTCGCCCTCGTCTACGGCAAGCTGGTGCAGGGCCAGCAGGTCGCGGGAGGGATGAAGAATTGAGCGACGCTCCCTCCTTGCGCACACCCAGCCAGCGCATCGCGTGGACCGCAACCATGGTCATCTCCGCGCTGGTGTTCGTCTTCCTGATCGCGCCGATCCTGGCGATCATGCCGCTGTCCTTCAGCTCGGGCTCGTATCTCACCTATCCGCTGCCGGGCCTCTCCTTGCGCTGGTACGACGAATTCATCACCTCGCCGCGCTGGATGAATTCGCTGAAGAACAGCATGATCATCGGTGTCGCTTCGACGCTGCTATCGATGGCGCTCGGGACGTTGGCAGCTCTTGGGCTCGCGCAATGGAAGAGCCGGTTCAAACCGCTGGTGCTGGCTTTCGTGCTGTCGCCGGTCGTTGTGCCCGGTGTCATCACCGCGGTCGGTCTCTATTTCTTCTTCGCGCCGATCGGGCTGACCGGCAGCTATCTCGGCCTGATTCTCGCCCACACCGCGCTCGCAACGCCGTTCGTGGTGATCACGGTCGGCGCGACGCTGCAGAGCTTCGACACCAACCTCGCCCGCGCCGCTGCCTCGCTCGGCGCATCGCCGCTTCAAGCATTCCGCCGTGTGATCCTCCCGCTGATCCTGCCGGGCCTGGCATCGGGCGCCCTGTTCGCCTTCGCGACCAGCTTCGACGAGGTCGTGATCGTGCTGTTCATGGCGGGACCGGAGCAGCGCACCTTGCCGCGCGAAATGTTCAGCGGTATCCGCGAGAACATCAGCCCGACCATCACGGCGGCCGCAGTGATCCTGACGACGGTTTCGGTCATCCTCCTCGCGACACTGGAAGCCCTGCGCCGGCGCAACGAGCGGCTCAAGGGCGGCGGCTGAGCGCCCCCAACGTCATTCCGGGGCGCGCCCTCTTGGGCGCGAGCCCGGAATCCATTCACCCACCGTCGCTGCGGCACGATGGATTCCGGGCTCTCGCTGCGCGCGCCCCGGAATGACGGAGAGCACTACCTTATTTCTCACCCCACCTCGCAATTCCCCGGCCTTTGCCCCAGCGCCGGTTTGTCGCTAGAACAGTCCCCGCAAACAAAACCCCAACAACAAGACTGAGGGAGAACAATATGCAAAAACTCATCGCCGCGGTCGCGGCCAGCTTCGCCATGGCCGCAACATGCGGCACGGCGCAGGCCCAGATTTCCGACAACGTCGTCAAGCTCGGCGTGCTCACCGACATGTCGAGCCTCTATGCCGACGCGACCGGCAAGGGGTCGCTCGCCGCCGTCGAGATGGCCGTCGCCGATTACGGCGGCAAGGTCGCGGGCGTCCCGATCCAGGTCGTGTCCGCCGATCACCAGAACAAGCCCGACGTCGGCGTCAACATTGCCCGCAACTGGTACGACAACGACAAGGTGGACGCGGTCATGGACGTGCCGACCTCATCGGTCGCATTGCCGATTTCGGCACTGACGCGCGAGAAGAACAAGATCAACATCAATTCCGGCGGTGGCTCCTCCGACATCACGGGCGTCGCCTGCTCACCCAACACGGTGCACTGGACCTACGACACCTACGCGCTGTCGAATGTCGCCGGCAAGGCGATGGTGAAGCGCGGCGAGGATACCTGGTTCTTCGTCACCGCCGACTATGCCTTCGGCATGGCGCTCGAGCGCGACGCCGCCAACGTCGTCAAGGAGAGCGGCGGCAAGGTGCTCGGCGACGTCCGCCACCCGCTCAACTCGTCCGACTTCTCGTCGTTCCTGCTCCAGGCCCAGGCCTCGAAGGCCAAGGTGGTCGCGCTGGCGAACGCCGGTGGCGATACCACCAATGCGCTGAAGCAGGCCGCCGAGTTCGGCATCACGCAAGGCGGCCAGAAGATGATCGCGCTGCTCATGGAAATCACCGACGTTCATTCGCTCGGCATCAAGGCGACGCAAGGCCTGATCATCACCGATGCGTTCTACTGGGACACCAATGACGAGACCCGCGCCTTCTCCAAGCGTTTCAACGACAAGGTCGGCCACATGCCGACCATGATCCAGGCCGGCCTCTATTCGGCGACGATGCACTATCTGAAGGCGATCGAGGCCATCAAGACCGACGAAGCGCCGAAGGTGATGGAGCAGATGCGCAAGATGCCGATCAACGACTTCTTCGCCAAGAACGGCAAGATCCGCATCGACGGCCGCATGGTCCACGACATGAATCTGTACGAGGTGAAGAAGCCCGAGGAATCCAAGGGCGAGTGGGACCTCTACAAGCTGATCGCCACCGTGCCCGGCGACGAAGCCTTCCGCCCGCTCGACAAGGGCGGCTGCCCGCTGGTGAAGTGAGGTTGGCTCTATTCCGCCGTCATTGCGAGCGTAGCGAAGCAATCCAAAATCCCTCTGCGGCGACGGTCTGGATCGCTTCGTCGCACCAGCGCAAAATTGCTCTGCAATTTTGTCGCGGGCTCTTCACAGTGACAAAAGACACGACAGCGCGCCCGGTGAAAACCGGGCGCGCTTCGTTTCGGCACTCACGCGATCCGCATTACTCCGAGTACTTGAACTCGGGCATGTTCTTCAGCTGGTCCTTGGTCGCATTGAACACGGCGTGGTCGGGATACCACTTCGACGACGAACTCTTCGTGGTCGTGGTCGTCTTCTCGGTGCTGGTCGCAGCGCCGGTCGTCGTGGTCGCGGCCGGCTTGGCGTTCGGGTTTGTCGTCGTGGTAGAGGCGACGGCCTCGTTGACGAACTTCAGCTTCTCGTACGGCACGGCGACGAGATGCTCGCCCATGCCGAGGAAGCCGCCGACGCCGATCACGGCGATCTTGATGCTGCCGCTCTTGTCCATCAGCAGGTCGTTGATCGAGCCGATGTTCTCGTTGGCCTCGTTGTAGACCTTGACGCCGTCCATCTTCGAGGTACGCCATTCGCCCGACGCGCTCGTCGTCGTGGTCGTCGCCGTCGAAGCCGTTGGCGACTTGTCGGTGGTGGTCGTGGTGGTGGCGGCCGGATTTTGCGCAAACGCAACGGTCGCAAGCAGAGCGGTGCCGGCAAGGCCGGCGGCGATCGATTTCATCAACATTGTTGTCCTCTCCTTCAGCAGAAAACTTGTGCGGAGAGAACAGCCACGATCACGCGCAGTTCCTAGCGTGCGGCAATTTCGTTGCGCCATCGCGGTGCAGCGGCGCGAGCAGAAGTTCCTGCTCGGGAACGTGCGAGATGCACAGTTCCCCGCCGACGATCATGCGCCCTGGGTGAAGCACGATCGCGGCGAGGAACGCGCCGACCAGCGTCGCGCAGGTCAGCTCTTGTAGTCGATCAGCAGCGCCGAAAAATCCGAACTGCTCGACGCGCTCGTCGTGCCGTCGGCGCCGTAGGAGGAGTTCGACGACTGCGACTGCTGCAACGCCTGGAGAAACTGCTCGAGTATCTTGGCCGTGCTGCTGTCGGTCGAACTGCTGCTCGTCGAATCCGTCGACGACGAGGAATCCGAAGAGCCGTCATCCGACGGCGGCGGACCGGGAGGCGGGCCGCCCGCGCCACCGGGACCGCCGGGGCCCTTGGCGAAGGCGGACTGAAACACGCCCTTCAGTTCGTCGGCCTGATCCGACGTCAGCGTCCCGCTCGAGACCTCGTTCGAGATGAGATCGTCGATCTTGGATTTCAGCCCGTCCTTGGACGGCCTGGTGCCGCTGGACTGATCGCTGGAGCGGCTCTGCTGGAGCGCGGTGTCGATGTCTTGCAGGGCGGTCGTGAGCGCGGACTGGTCCGAGGACGAGATCGTGCCGTCGGACACTTCCGACTGCAATTCCTGCTGTAGCCGCTGGAGCGGCGACTGGTGATGACTGGCGGAAGCCGCCGAAATCGAAGTCATGGATGGCACCGTGGTTTTTGCGGGGTTTCGGACGCAACTGCGCCACGGTATGGTTAACGGGCTTAACGGGACCTTGCCGCACGACGACGCAGTCGTTGCCCTTTGTTGCGGAAATACATTCCGAAACAAACGGAAACAAAAATCTTCGCCTTTTGGCCCGAATCTTGGACAAACAAGGCCCATGGCCATTCCCTCTCCCAACATCCTGGTCGTCGAGGACGACCGCGAAACCCGGACGTTGATTGCGAAATATTTGCGCAACAACTCCTGCAACGTGACCGCTGTGAGCGACGGGCGCGAGATGTCGCGCGCCATGGCCGACCACCGCGTTGACCTCATCATTCTCGACGTCATGCTGCCCGGCGAAGACGGTCTCAGCCTGTGCCGCAAGGTGCGCTCCGAGGCGCAGACGCCGATCATCATGCTGACCGCGCGCGGCGAGGACGTCGACCGCATCGTCGGCCTCGAGATGGGCGCGGACGATTACCTGCCGAAGCCGTTCAACCCGCGCGAACTGCTCGCCCGCATCAACGCGGTGCTGCGGCGCCAGGCCTCCGCCCAGGCCGCAAGCTCGATCGAGGGGGCCTCGACGCTCGCCTTCGAAGGCTGGCGCATCGATCTGCGCCTGCGCGAGCTGCGCAATCCGGAAGGCGCCCGCGTCGCGGTGACCAGCGCCGAGTTCGACCTGCTCCGCACCTTCTGCGAGCGTCCCGGCCGGGTGCTGTCGCGCGACAGCCTGCTCGATCTCACGCAGGGCCGCAACACCGGCTCGTTCGAGCGCTCCATCGACGTTCTGGTCAGCCGCATCCGCCGCAAGATCGAGCCCAATCCGGCCGACCCCACCATCATCAAGACGGTGCGTTCCGGCGGTTACCTGTTTACGCCCAGAACGGAAGCGGTTACGACGCCCCTGAGCAACTGACAGGGCGTGCGACGATGAGGCCGTTCGGGTTCTTCCACCTCAAGGGCATCGGCGGCCAGATCGCCGCGCTGGTGCTGGCCTCGACCGTCGCGCTGCATCTCGTCGTCACCACCGCCTTCCTGATCAGCCGGCCCGACCGTCCGGACGCGCCGCCGGACGGTGCCCATCAACTGACCGATGCGGCGCTGCTGCTGAATTCAGCTGCCGAGAGCGATCGTCCGCGCCTCGTCGCCGATCTGGTCCGCGCCTTCCCGAAACTCCGGATCGAGACGCTCGCGCCCGGCACGGCGACGATCGTCGCGGACAGCGACAGCCAGCACCTGCACGGGATCCGCCGCCACCTCGGCTACGGCTTCAAGGTGGGACGGCTTTCGCCCGACGGCGACGCCTATCGCATCGGCGTGGAGTTGCCCGACGGCAGCATGATCGCGGGCCACGTCGAGAACGGTCCGCGTCCCTGGTTCTGGGGCGCGCCGTGGCTGGTGACGCTGATGACCGCCTTCATCTGCATCACCGTGCTCGGCCTGTGGGCGGCGCGCGCGCTGGCGACGCCGCTGTCGTCCTTTGCCAAGGCGGCCGAGAATTTCAGCCTCGACGGCGAAGCGGAGCCGCTGCCCGAGCGCGGCCCGGAGGAGATCCGCTCGGTCGCCCGCGCGCTCAACCGCATGCACGAGCGCATCGCGCGGCTGATGTCGGATCGCACCCGCATGCTGGCGGCGATCAGCCACGACCTGCGCACCCCGATCACGCGGCTGCGCCTGCGCGCCGAGTTCATCGAGGACGAGGGCAACCGCAAGCGCATGCTGATCGACCTCGACCAGATGCGCTCGATGCTGGAGAGCGTGCTGTCGCTGTTGCGCAACGACCGCCAGATCGAGGCGATCACGCTGGTCGACATCGCGAGCACGCTGCAACTCGTCGCCGACCAGTTCGGCGACATGGGCCATGTCGTGCACTACGAGGGCCCCGCTTCCGCGACCGCCGCCGCGCGGCCCGACGATCTGCATCGCGGCGTTACCAACCTCGTCGAGAACGCGGTACGCTTCGGTGCGGAAGTGACGATCCGCCTGGACGTCGCCGGCACCAGGCTCGTCATCGACGTCGAGGATGACGGTCCCGGCATTTCGGATGCGCGCAAGCAGGAGATGCTGGAGCCGTTCGTGCGCGGCGACGACGCGCGCACCATGGACGATTCCACCGGCTTCGGCCTCGGCCTGTCGATCGCGCGCGCGATCGCGCTCGCCCATGGCGGCGAGCTGTCGCTGCACGACCGCCAGCCGCACGGGCTGATCGTGCGGATGCAATTGCCGGTCTGGCAGCAGCCGCGGCTGGCGGCTTAGGACAGCGCCCTACGCCGCGAGCGGCGGATATTCGGCAGCCTTTTCGACAACCTTGGGCTCGTCGAAGATCGCGATCGCCTCGAAGCGATAATTGCAGGCGTGGCAGGTCCAGAGATAGGACACGCGTCCCTCGCCCGGCTCGATCCAGTCGGGCTGCGCGATCGGCGCGCCGCACTGGGCACACGGGTTCTGTGTGGGCAGATCTTGTCCGGACATGTCGCCGCTATGGGTGTCGACCATGGTTGTTTTTGTCATGGCACCTCTCCCGATTCGCAGGGCGCTTCATACTCGCTTTCGCGGGCTGACGCGAATAGACAGGCTCGCTGCCGCGAGTTGTCTGCCTGAGGGAACTTCTGCGCCGGCATTGCGTCGTAACCGCGGCTCTGCGCCGCAAAAACGTCAGCGGCGGCGTTTGGTCACATCATCGCCGCGTTCGGCAGGCCTAACGGCGGCCGGGCGCAGGCCATTCAGGCAAGCCGGGATTTCAGATGAAGATTTTACGCATCGCCGCGCTGCTCGCGGCCGGATTGGTGTCATCGCAGGCCGCAGTCGCGGGCCAGGCCGAATATGCCGAGATGGTCGCGATGCATGCGCGCGCCAACGGCGTGCCGGAGGCGCTGGTGCATCGCGTCATCATGCGCGAGAGCCGCTATCAGCCGGGCCTGGTCGGCCATGGCGGCACAATCGGGCTGATGCAGATCAAGCTCGCGACCGCCCGCGGCCTCGGCTACACCGGCGATGCCGCAGGTCTCCGCGACCCCAACACCAATCTCACCTATGCCGTCAAATACCTCGCCGGCGCCTATCACGCCGCCAACGGCGACCACGACCGAGCCGTGCGTTATTTCGCGGGCGGCTATTACTACGTTGCAAAGCAGCAGCGCCGGCAGGCCCTGCAGCAGGCGAGCTTCGAGCCCCAGCTCGAGCCCAACGGCAATCCGCAGCCGATGTTCGGCGCCGCGCCGCACAGGAAGCTCAGCCTGCACGTCCGCAACGCGCGGGCGCAGTCGCTCAGATAATCCCCCGTTCCAGCCAAACGCGTTGACACAGGCCTCCACAAGCCTACATTAGAGCCGTTCCGAGGGGTGCTCCGAGGAGGAGCTGAGATACCGCTAAATGGGCAAGCCCGCCCAGGACCGCGGTGACCCTTTGAACCTGATCCGGGTCATGCCGGCGAAGGGACAGGGATGTTGCAGACGACCAAGCGACCGGATTCACCGGTATCCATCATCGGCGCAGGCATTGCAGGAGCCTGGCAGGCCCTGTTGTTCGCGCAGGCCGGCCACACCGTGACGCTCCACGAGCGCGGCGACGCGGCGATGGCCGATGCCACCAGCCATTGGGCCGGCGGCATGCTCGCGCCCTACTGCGAGGCGGAGGTCGCCGAACCCGTCATCTCCAGGCTCGGCCAGCGCTCCCTCGACATCTGGCGGCGCGAGCTGCCGGATACGCCGTTCAACGGCTCGCTCGTCGTCGCCCATCCGCGCGAGCGCAACGATTTCGAGCGCTTTGCCCGCATGACCGAGGGCCACCACCGGCTCGATGCGAGCGGCCTCGCCGCGCTCGAGCCGTCGCTGGAGGGCCGTTTTCGTGACGCGCTGTTCTTCCCGACCGAGGGCCATGTCGAGCCGCGGCGCGTTCTGCCGAAACTGCACGAACGCATCAAGGCCGCCGGCGGCACCATCAAGTTCGGCAGCGACGTCCGTGCCGCCGACCTTGATGGCATCGTGATCGATTGCCGCGGCATCAGTGCGCGCGACGAGCAGAGCGAGCTGCGCGGCGTCAAGGGCGAGATGATCCTGATCGAGACCGGCGAGGTGCAGCTGTCGCGCCCGGTGCGCCTGATCCATCCGCGCTGGCCGCTCTACGTGATCCCGCGCGAGGACAATCTGTTCATGCTGGGGGCGACCTCGATCGAGGCCGAGGACACCGGCGTCAGCGTCCGCTCGGCGCTGGAACTGCTGGGTGCCGCCTACACCGTGCATCCGGCATTCGGCGAAGCCCGCATCGTCGAATTCGGCTCGGGCCTTCGTCCCGCCTATCCCGACAATTTGCCGCGCATCGGCGTGCGTGGCGGCAAGATCAGCGTGAACGGGCTCTACCGCCACGGTTTCCTGATCGCCCCTGCCCTCGCCGAGCTGACGCTTAGCTTTGTCGAGCGCGGTCAGATCGACAATGAGGTGATGCAATGCGCGTGATCGTCAACGGCGAGCAGCGTGAGATCAGTTCAGCCAGCGTCGATGCGCTGCTCTCCGAGCTCGACTACGAGGGCACGCATTTCGCCATCGCGCTGAACTACGACGTCGTGCCGAAGAGCCGCTGGGCCGAGACCGCGCTGAAGGCCGGCGACGAGATCGAGATCATCACGCCGCGGCAGGGAGGGTGAAGCCATGGTGACCTTCTACGGCAAGACCTTCGCCTCGCGCCTGCTGATCGGCAGCGCGCTCTATCCATCGCCTGCGATCATGCAGGACGCCATCCGCGCCTCCGGCTCCAACATCGTCACGGTGTCGCTGCGCCGCGAATCCGCCGGCGGCAAGACGGGCGATGCGTTCTGGAAGCTGATCCGCGAGCTCGACGTATCGGTGCTGCCGAACACCGCGGGCTGCCGCAGCGTGCGCGAAGCGGTCACCACCGCAAAACTCGCGCGCGAATTGTTCGGCACCAGCTGGATCAAGCTGGAGGTCATCGCCGACAACGACACGCTGCAGCCCGACGTCGTCGGCCTGGTCGAGGCCGCCACCATCCTGATCAAGGACGGCTTCGAAGTGTTCCCCTATTGCACCGAGGATCTATCGGTCGCCAATCGCCTGGTCGATGCCGGCTGCAAGGTGGTGATGCCGTGGGCCGCGCCGATCGGCAGCGCCAAGGGCATCATCAACCGCGATGCGCTCAAGCTGCTGCGCGAGCGGTTGCCGGACATCACCCTGGTGGTCGACGCCGGCATCGGCGCACCCAGCCACGCGGCTGAAGCGCTCGAACTCGGCTACGACGCCGTGCTGCTCAACACCGCCATCGCCAAGGCCGCCGATCCCGTCGCGATGGCGAATGCCTTCCGCCTCGGTATCGAGGCGGGCCGCACCGCATACGAGGCCGGGCTGATGAACGCTCGCGACTTCGCCTCCCCCTCCACCCCTGTCGTTGGGACCCCGTTCTGGCATGCCGTATCCTGATCGCAACGCGTATCCTGATCGCTTTTACCCTGTCGTCGACAGCCTCAACTGGGTCGAACGCCTGACCAAGCTCGGCGTCGGCACCATCCAGCTGCGCGCGAAAGAGCTGAACGACGCCGACGCGCTGCAGATCGTCACCGACGCGCTGGCGATCACCGAGGGCACGCAAGCCAAGCTCGTCGTGAACGACTATTGGCGCGCGGCGATCGTCGCCGGCGCGAAATATCTGCATCTCGGCCAGGAGGATCTCGCCGACGCCGACCTCAAGGCCATTCGCGAAGCCGGCCTGTCGCTCGGCGTCTCCACGCATGACGACGCGGAGCTCGAAACCGCGCTCAAGGCCAAGCCCGACTATGTCGCGCTCGGCCCGATCTTCTTCACAACGCTCAAATCGATGCGCTTCGCCCCGCAGGGCATTCCGAAGATCACGGAATGGAAGAAGCGCATCGGCAACATCCCGCTGGTTGCGATCGGCGGCATCAAGTTCGAGCACGCCGCGGAGATCTTTGCCGCGGGCGCCGATTCCATCGCCGTGGTGTCCGACGTCACCCAAAATGCCGATCCCGATGCGCGGGTGCGGCAATGGCTCGGCCAGAAGGAGGCTGCGTGATGCGCACGCTCTCTCCACACCCTCAACCGTCATCGCCCGGCCTTATGCGCAATTGCGCATCAGGACCGGGCGATCCAGTACGCCGCGGCTTCTCCGTATCCCATCACCGCCCCTGGAATACTGGATCCCCGCCTTCGCGGGGATGACAGCTGTAATCGACGCTCGCGCAGCGACACCAACGAACTGAGTTAAGGAGGATCCCATGAACATCCGCTCCAACCCCGACAAGACCGTGCCCGCCGTCACTACCGGCCCGCTGCCCTCGTCGCGAAAAATCTTCGCATCGCCCGACGCCGCGCCCGACATGCGCGTGCCGCTGCGCGAGATCATCCTCTCCGAGGGCGCCGGCGAGCCGAACCTGCCGGTCTACGACACCTCGGGCCCCTACACCGATCCCGATGTCACCATCGACGTCAACGCAGGTCTCGCGCGCGGCCGCAAGGCGTGGGTGCTGGAGCGCGGCGGCGTCGAGGAATATGACGGGCGCCAGATCAAGCCCGAGGACAACGGCAGCGTCTCCACCGACAACGCCGCGCGTTCCTTTGCCGCCTATCACAAGCCGCTGCGCGGCCTCGACGGCCACAAGATCACGCAGCTCGAATTCGCCCGCGCCGGCATCATCACCAAGGAGATGATCTACGTCGCCGCCCGCGAAAATCTCGGTCGCAAACAGCAGCTCGAGCGCGCGGAAGCAGCCCTTGCCGACGGCGAGAGCTTTGGCGCCGCGGTGCCCGCCTTCATCACGCCGGAGTTCGTGCGCAGCGAAATCGCGCGCGGCCGCGCCATCATCCCCTCCAACATCAACCACAGTGAGCTCGAGCCGATGATCATCGGCCGCAACTTCCTGACCAAGATCAACGCCAATATCGGCAACTCGGCGGTGACGTCGTCGGTCGAGGAAGAGGTCGAGAAGATGGTGTGGGCGATCCGCTGGGGCGCCGACACCGTGATGGACCTCTCGACCGGCCGCAACATCCACACCACGCGTGAGTGGATCCTGCGCAACGCGCCGGTGCCGATCGGTACGGTCCCCATTTATCAGGCGCTGGAGAAGTGCAACGGCGATCCGGTCAAGCTGACCTGGGAGCTCTACAAGGACACGCTGATCGAGCAGTGCGAGCAGGGCGTCGACTATTTCACCATCCACGCCGGCGTGCGCCTGCAATACATCCACCTCACCGCTGCCAGAGTCACCGGCATCGTCTCGCGCGGCGGCTCGATCATGGCGAAGTGGTGCCTGGCGCATCACAAGGAGAGCTTCCTCTACACCCATTTCGACGAGATCTGCGACCTCATGCGCAAGTATGACGTCTCGTTCTCGCTCGGCGACGGCCTGCGTCCCGGCTCGATCGCCGACGCGAACGACCGCGCCCAGTTCGCGGAGCTGGAGACGCTCGGCGAGCTCACCAAGATTGCGTGGGACAAGGGCTGCCAGGTCATGATCGAAGGCCCCGGCCACGTGCCGATGCACAAGATCAAGATCAACATGGACAAGCAGCTCAAGGAGTGCGGCGAGGCGCCGTTCTACACGCTTGGACCGCTGACCACCGACATCGCGCCGGGCTATGACCACATCACGTCAGGCATCGGTGCGGCCATGATCGGCTGGTTCGGCTGCGCCATGCTCTGCTACGTCACGCCGAAGGAGCATCTTGGGCTACCCGATCGCAACGACGTCAAGACCGGCGTCATCACCTACAAGATCGCCGCCCACGCCAGCGATCTCGCCAAGGGCCACCCGGCAGCCCAGCTGCGCGACGACGCGCTCTCCCGCGCCCGTTTCGACTTCCGCTGGAGCGACCAGTTCAACCTCGGCCTCGACCCTGACACCGCGAAAAACTTCCACGACGAGACCCTGCCCAAGGAAGCCCACAAGGTCGCGCATTTCTGCTCGATGTGCGGCCCGAAATTCTGCTCGATGAAGATCACGCAGGACGTGCGCGACTACGCGGCGACGCTGAACGATCCGAACAGCGTCGGCATGTCGATGCAGGGCACCGCCGAGGACGGCATGGCCAGGATGAGCGCGAAGTTCAAGGAGATGGGCTCAAGCGTTTATCTGGATGCGGAGAAGGTGAAGGAGAGTAATCGGGTGTTGTGAGGGCTCATCCGCCATTCTGGGTAACTAGCATCAAAACCGGGCGAAGCCCGGTTTTTTTGCGCTCTCCGGTTGCAGGTGGGATCGACCGGTGGCATCGTCAGGACATTGCGATGCAAAGTAGACAACACACATGGCGAAATTAACCGGCGGTCGGCCAGATTTCCGAGAGTGGGTAGATAACCACTAATGGAATAATCACGTTCGACCTATCTGCTCTCACCCAACAAGATCAAGCCGCCATCGATCTCCCAAAGGTTCTCGCGAAACTTCTGCTCGAATTTGAGCCGGAACCAAATGCAAGACCGACGACCCTATTGTCGGAAGGTAGTTATGGAGCCGACATTGGACAGAATATCGAAGCTTTGCTGGAGCAAATTTCTCGCACTCGCCGCCAAGAGGAACGCGTTGCAATTTTAGTAGCATCGATCCTCGATAACCCGGCTGTGGGAAAGTCTGCTCTTTTGCGGTATCAAGGCGATAAAGCCAAGTTTGCCGACTGGACCGTCCAAGAAATAAGGAGACTTCTGCTAAATACAGAGTGGTCTTCCGATGAACGGATCGTTGCCTCGCTCGTTCCAAAGCTGTTCACCCGACAATACCCAATGTCTCGTGGAAACCTCCTGCTCGCACTTGCAAAGCATCTCGGGAAATGGCCGGCAGTCAACGAGGCGATCTGGGCGACCTTAGGAAGAACGCGATCCATGTTCGTCGATTGGTACCGAAAAGAGATCGAGGAAGAGCTTTCGCGGCAAGCGGCACCTAAACAATTAAAAACTGGATCCTTTATTGGTTGAGCTTCTCTCTGGCTCGGCTGCTCTCATCCTGCCATGCGACGGATTGTAATTTGCCACGTGCTACCATCCACCGCCTCCCCGACCAACTCCGCCCCAACCTCCGCCTCGTCTTCGTCGGCACCGCCGCCTCGACGCGCTCGGCGGAGCTCGGGCACTACTATGCGCATCCCGGCAACCGCTTCTGGCGCGCGATCCACGAGGCCGGGATCACGCCGCGGCGGTATCAGCCAAGTGAGTTTGCGGAATTGATCGCGCTCGGGATCGGCTTCACCGATCTGTCCAAGTCGGGCGCGGGGATGGATCACCAGATCGCGGCTGAGACGATCGACGTGCCCGGCTTCAGGGCGAAGATGGAAAAATATCGGCCGCAGACGATTGCGTTCACGAGCAAGAAGGCGGCGAGTTTGTTCTATGGCAAGCCGTCGAGCGGGATTGTGCTGGGGCGGCAGCCGCGAGACGACAGCTCGCCGGAGATTTTCGTGCTGCCGTCGCCGTCGGGTGCGGCGTCCGGGCGTTGGACGTTGGAGCCGTGGCGGGAGTTGGGAAGGTGGGTTGCTGCGCTCAGGTAAGCCACCGGCAGCGCGGCACACTCACGCGTCGTCCCGGCGAAGGCCGGGACCAATACGCCGCAGCAGCAGTTTTGCGAAGACTCGGAGTTGCCAGCTTCGCCCCCAACCACTCCCTGTGGTTTTGGGTCCCGGCCCCCGTGCGCAATTGCGCACTAGGCCGGGACGACACTGAGGATTAGGCAAAATCCTGCCCCAGCGCCTCCAGCTCCCGCGCGAGATTTGCTCGGGCCGGGCGGTCGTACATCGCGGCGAAATCCGGGTCGGGATAGATCACCTCGCGCGCCGCGAAACGGCGGAGCACCCGGGCGCGGCCGACGCGATAATCGCTTTCACTGACATGACTGAACTCGCGGCGGATCGCGGCAGCATAGGCGTCGTAGTGCGCGGGATCGGCGCCGAGAATGCTGAGGTCGATCGAAATCAGGATCGCGCCCAGGCGATCGCTGGCATCCACATCGTGCGTCTTGGTCAGGCGGATGAGGCGGCCGACCTCGTGGCGAAGCTCGCCGCGGACGTGCTGCTCGGCGAGCTCGGCGCTGCGTTCCTCGTTGTCGGACCGGGTCGGATCGTACACGACGTCATGCCACCAGATCGCCTCCGTCAGCATCTCGCGCTCGGCGGCCGAAAGACCGCCAACCCGCGCGAGCGCGGCCAGGCAATCCTCGATATGCGCGAGATTGTGATAGTGGCGGCCAGGTGCCGCATAGGCGACAGCCAGATGTTCGCGGTTCATCGGCAAGGCATCCCGCATACACCCTACAGATCGAAATTCGTCGGCATCATCACGACGTCGCGGATGGTCATGCCGCGCGGGCGCGTCAGCATGAACATCACCACTTCAGCCACTTCGCCGGCCTCCAGCAGGCTGCCCGAATCTCTCGCTTCCTGAAGTTTCTCGGCCGGCCAGTCCGCGAGCAGCGCGGTGACGACGGGGCCGGGCGAGATCGAGCCGACACGAATGCCGTGCTTGAACACCTGGCGCCGCACGGTCTGGACGAAGCAGTTGATCGCCCATTTGGACGAGGCATAGACCGGCTCCCACGGCGTCGGAAAATGCGCCGCCAGCGAGCTGGTGACGATGAGGTCGCCGGTGCCGCGCGCAATCATGTGCGGCAGCACGTCGTGCACGTTCTTCATCACGACGTTGACGTTCAGGTTCAGCATCCGGTCGATGGCGGAGACGTCGGCATCGACCAGATCGCCCCCGACATAGGTGCCCGCGTTCGCATGGAAGATGTCGAGCTGTCCTGCGGTCTCCAGGATACGCGGCAGCAGCGTTGCGCAGTCCAAGGGATCGAGGAGGTCGATGACCAGCGGGATCACGGCATCGCCATGCTTGCTTGAGAGCGCCGACAGCGACGCCTCGTCGCGATCGACCATCACCACGCGCGCGCCGGCGGCCAGCATCGCCTCGGCACTTGCGAGCCCGATGCCCGATGCGGCGCCGGTTACGGCGGCAACCTTGCCTTCCAGTTCTCTTGCCATGAGATCACCATCCTGCTGATGAGCAGCAGTATAGCGATGCAAGGCGGATTGGCGAAGATGCGCTTCGTAGGGTGGGTTAGCTCGCGGCTGCGCAAAGCGCAGTCGCCAGCTTCCGCGGCAACAGATGTGGTGGGTTACGGCTTCGCCTAACCCACCCTACGGCACTGTCACCCCTCACCCCGCCGCCGCCTTATCCAGATCGGCAATCACGATCTTCCGCATCCCCATCATCGCCTGCATGACGCGGTTCGCCTTGGTCCGGTCGCTATCGCCGAGATAGCGGCCGAGCGCTGACGGCACCACCTGCCAGGACAGGCCGAACTTGTCCTTGAGCCAGCCGCAGCGCGATTCCGCGCCGCCGTCGGCAGTGAGCGCTTCCCAAAAATAGTCCACCTCCTCTTGCGTCTCCACGCTGATGAAGAACGACACCGCCTCGTTGAAACGGTATTGCGGCCCGCCGTTGAGTGCGTGGAAGCGCTGTCCTTCGAGCTCGAACACCGCCATGAAGTCGCTCACGATCTCGACTTTCGCGTTCGGGAACACCGATTTGTAGAAGCCGACGGCCTCCGGAACGTTGTTGTCGAACCAGAGAAACGGCGTGATGGAGGTCATATGCAATATCCTTTCGTCTCGGACCGGGCGCGCGGCTGCAAGCCACACTGCCAAGGACGCGGCCGGGTGCATCGTTCCGACAGCTGCATGGGAATTTTTCGGACCCGTCCCCGATCCACTCACCGGATGAAACCGCCCATCCTCCTCGATCGACGTCGCGCGCGGCCTATTGCAAGGCCGTGGTGGCAGCGATACGACTTTGGGTGGAAGGAACTCAGGGCGTCAAACAGCCGGGCCTCAACCGGCGCAGATCATGTCGAGGAAGCCGCTGCCATGAGCGACGATCTCTCCGGTGTCTGGGACGGCACATACATCCAGCCCGGCACGGGAATGGTCACGTTCACGGCGACGCTGATCGAGGCCGGCGGCGCGATCGGCGGCAGCGTCACAGAACCCTGCTCCAATCCGCGCTGCCCGGTACGGACCCACAATGCCTCGATCACGGGCCATCGCGCCGGCAGCGTGGTGTCGTTCGTCAAACGCTACGAGCCGCCGGGCTACGGCTTCGACACCGTCCATTACGACGGCATCATGAACGGCGAGGCGACCGAGATCGACGGGCGCTGGCGGCTGCCTGGAGCGTCAGGATCGTTCCTGATGATCCGCTCCGGCAAGCGCGCGCAGGCGAACACGACGGACGACAAGGCCGAGCAATCGGCGCGCTGAGATTGATTGACTCGATGGAGGCCCGGAAACCGATCACCTCTCACGCAGGGAGAGGTCGGGTCGCATCGATAGATGCGATCCGGGTGAGGGGTTACAGTTTAACTTGACGCTGCGGCCCCTCACCCGGATTGCTCCGGCGCGCAATGGCGCGCCAAAGCAATCCGACCTCTCCCCGCTGGGGAGAGGTGCCGGACCGCCGACAGAGCTTGATTCTATCAATTGCGAGCCAGGGAGCGTGACGTCGATGCTGACCCTCTATTCCTACCCGGACCTGTTCGGCGTCGCCGACAACAACGGCTACGGGCTCAAGGTCTACGCCTTCCTGAAACTGTCGGGCGTTCCGTTCGTGCACGAGCATGTGTTCGACGCCTCCGCGGCGCCGCGCGGGCAGCTGCCCTACATCGTCGACGACGGCGAGACCATCGGTGACAGCGAAACCATCATCGCGCATGCGATCGCGAAATATCGCCTGACCATCGATGCCGCGCTGTCTCCGGCGCAGCGCCGCACCCATCATCTCGTCACGCGGATGCTGGACGATCTCTACTGGGTGATGTCCTATTCGCGCTGGAAGGACGAGCGCTACTACCCGTCGTTCCGCGACGGCTTCATCGCGCAGCATCCGCAGATCGACGTAACAGGATTCGAGAAGGCGAAGGCGTACAACGCGCAGCGCTATCACTACCAGGGCATCGGCCGCTACACGCCCGAGCAGGCCTACGCGCGGGGACTTGCCGATCTGCAGGTGCTGGCCGAGATCGTGCCCGCGAACGGTTTCGTCGATGGCGAGCGGCCAACCAGCGTAGATGCCGGCATCTACGGCTTCATCGCGAACATCTATTATTTTCCGATCCCGACGCCGCTGAAGGCGTTCGTCGCCGCGAACAAGAACCTCGTCGCGCATTGCGAGCGGGTTCATGCGATGGTGAGCGGGTCGTCCGCGGTCTTGTAGGGTGGGTTAGGCTTCGCCCAACCCACCCCACGGCACCGTCCTCTACCGCATCGTGATCGCAAGCCCACTCAGATCCGCGTTCGCCATCAAGCCGACCTGGGTGCCCGACAGCTCGAGCACCGCGCCCTTCTGGTTGGTCAGCACGATGGCGCGGGCGCCGCGGCCGACGGCAAGGCCCGCACCGGCGGCGCCGTAGACGCCGGCGACGTCGGAGGGCCTGACGATGTTGGAGACGCGGCCGCGCAGCACGGTCTTGGAGCCGCCGAAGACGAGGCCGTAGTCGAGCCCGCCGGTCGAGAGCGCATAGGAGCGGCCGTGGAAGTTCAGCACGCCCGAGCCGCCGGAGCCGCCGATGAACCAGCCCGCCTTGTAGATCGTCAGCACCACGGTGCCGCCGTCGGCCTGCGCCGCGGTCGAGAGGCCGGCGAGAGCGGCAATGGCGACGAGCGCGGCACGCAGGGTGGAAGCAATCTTCATGGGGCGTCTCCGGGGCTATTTTTCAAGGGAGGGACGAACGAATCAGACGCTGCAATCTATCCGATCGATCACGGCGGCAACATGATGGGGGATGGGACACCCGCGTCATCCCATCATGTCATCCTGCCAGTGTTTTGCCCGACGGGTCAATGAATATTTCTGCATTCCCGAAATTAGATTCGTCCAATCGTTTCTACTGTGCATGGGGTTGTTTTCGCGTTTTGTGTTGGAGCCCGCCCCGCACACGGTTAGGCTTTCCGAGAACTCCATCACCCCGAGGTCCCCATGCCGATCCAGCATTTCGCGCCCCCGCCGCACGTCAAGGCGCCGCCGCTGTCCTTTGCGACGCGCGTCGGCGACCTGCTGTTCGTCTCCGGCATTCCCGGCTTCGACGCTGGCGGCGCGCTGCCCGACGGGTTCGAGGCGCAGTTCGCCAATGTCGTCGTCAACGTCAAGCGCGTGCTGGACGAGGCCGGCGCCACCATGCGCGACCTCGTCAAGGTCAACGTGCTGCTGACCCGCGCCGCCGACGTTGCCGCGATGAACGCGCTCTATGCCGGCGCGTTCGGGCCGCCGCCCTATCCGGCACGCACCACCTGCGTGGTGCAGGCGCTGCCCGATCCGAAGATGCTGATCGAGATCGAGGCGGTGGCGTCGCTGGCCAAGGCATAGTCAAGCCGCGTCCGCAGCCATGCGCCTGACATATCCGTGAACAGCCCTGCTGCGGCTTGCAAGACGGGCGGTTTTGCCGCACGAGTTTGCCCGTCACGCCGTCATCCGCGTCACGCCGTCATCAGGAGATTTTTCATGCGTCGCGTTCTCGCCCTCTGTGCCGTTGCCGGTATCGCCACTTCCGTCTTCGCCGTGCCCGCCTCCGCGAAGGTCGGCTATTACGTGATCCGCTGGGACAACACCGGCATCTGCCAGGTCTGGAACGAAGACCTGAAGTACAAGCCGTTCCAGTGGGGCGCGTCGACCTACAAGGTCGTCAGCAAGCCGTTCCCGACTTTCACCCAGGCCTCGGAGCTCCAGATCAAGATGCGCGGCGAGCGCCGCTGCACGCTCTGAGCTGTCGGGCCAATTCTGTTTGAGGGCGGGTTGCGCGAGCAGCCCGCCCTTTCCTTTTGAGCCGCCCATCTCGTCCGGCGAATTCCGCGATTTTGCCGCGCGGCCGCTTTGAACCTGATCAGCAGACGGAACTACTCACCTCTTGTCCGGGGCGCACGCTGAGGAGCGCCCCGCACCCTCCTCCCCGTCATTGTCGGGAGGCGCATCACATCTTTCAATTCGAGGAGCTGATCCATGCGTCGTATTTCCATGCTCTGCGCTGCCGCCGGTCTTGCCGCTGTCGCCTTCGCGGCAGCAAGCCCGGCCGAAGCCGGCTATCACCTGATCCGCTGGCAGGACAGCGGCCTGTGCCAGATCTGGGACGAGAGCATTCCGACCACGCCGTGGCCCGCCGGCTACCACCGCGCCAGCGCCTCCGTGCCTTCCTTCCTCGACGCGCTCGCGATGAAGGATAGCGCGCTCAAGTCCGGTCACTGCAGCTGGTAAGAATTCGATCGGCGGACGACAAGGGCCGGGCAAGGATGCGATGCCAGCATCCTTGCCCGGTCGTTTTTTTGAACGAGGCCATTGGCGGCCTTGTCCGAACAGCGTGAACGAGAGCTCAGCGCTCTCAGGCGTCCTTGTGCGCGCCGGGATGAATCAAGACATCGCGCGCGGCGGAAAGGTCGATGAAAGCCTGCGCACTGCCGCCCTGGTCGGGATGCATGCCCTTGGCGGCGCGGCGATAGGCCTGGTTGATGTCGTCGCAGGTGAGCTGCACCGCGAGCGGCAGGCCGAGCATCTTGCGGGCGCGATCCTCGCTGGACAGCTTCTTCGGAGCGGCGTTGCGGCGGCCGAAGCGCGGCGCGGTCAAATCGTGGACGACATCCAGGATCACGCCGATGCGGCGCCGGGCGGCCAGCGTCACGCCTTGATCGTCATTGTCTGCGGCCTGGCGCAGCACGGGCAGCGCCTGCTCGGCGGCCTGCCGCAGCGTGGCATCCGTGCTCATCCTGACGATCTCGGCCACCAGCCGGCCGGCCTCGGCCCAATCGGCCGTGTCCGCCGACCGCAGGCGCTCGAGCGCCAATTTCCAGGATTCGAGTCGTTCCATCATGCGCGCAACGTTTAGCAATGAAGATGAGTATGCCAAGGCTGCCGTTTCCGACCCCTTAATTTCGAGTTAGCCTTTCATGAAACTTAGAAACGAATCCGGGAGGAAATTGCCATGGCTTTGCTCGCAAACCACACCGCCGTCGTGACTGGCGCCGGGTCCGGCATCGGCCGGGCAATCGCCGCCGGCTACGCCCGCGAGGGCGCGCAGGTGGTGCTGCTCGACGTCAACGCCGACACGGTCGCGGAGGCCGCCGATGAGATCCGCAAGGCCGGTGGCAAGGCCGAGAGCTTTGCGCTCGACGTCACCAGGCGCGACGACTGCTTTGCGCTGGCCAGGCAAGTCGCCGACAAGGTCGGGCAGGTCTCGATCCTCGTCAACAATGCCGGCATCACCCGCCGCAACGCCTTCACCGCCGACACCGAGACGGTGGCGAAGGACTGGAACGACATCATCGCGCTCAACCTCAACGGCGTCTTCAACATGACGCAGGCCTTCCTCGCACCCTTGCGTGCCGCCAAGGGCCGCATCGTCAATATCGGCTCGATCCAGTCCTTCGTGCATCTGCGCACGCCGAGCTCGGCGGCCTACACCACCTCGAAGCACGGCGTGCTCGGCTTCACCAAGGCGCTCGCCGTGGAGCTCGGAAAGGAAGGCGTGCGCGTCAACGCGATCGGCCCCGGCTTCATCGAAACCAACATCAACGCCAACGTGCGCGCGACCAATCCGGCGCTGGTGCAGGCCTTCGTCGATCACACGCCGCTCGCACGCACCGGCAAGCCCGAGGACATCGTGGGCCCTGCAATCTTCCTCGCGTCGGATCTATCGTCTTACGTCACTGGAACGATCGTGATGGTGGACGGCGGATATCGCACGGTGTGAGCGAGATGAGTCCGCATCGCTATGCATCTCGTGCCAATCGCGGCGCGATCGCGGCATTCCCAAGGTCATCTCGTGCGATGCTGCGGAATTAACCTTTCGTTAACCAAACCCACCCACCGTAGATTTACGGCTAGGATATGCGGCTTGGGGGTCGTTTGTTCTCGATCCGCTTCCAACGATGGGAGCGGGCGTTGATCGGGGAGTGTGTTGATGACCACTGTTCATGTCGCGGCGCCCGAGCAGGGCGCGCAGTTCCTTGCACCCAATGAAATCGTTCCGCTGCTGATCGGCGCGACCGTCGGCGAGGTCGAGCGCGAGCTCGTGCTCCAGACGCTCGCGCGCTGCGACGGCAACCGCACGCGTGCCTCGCGCGTGCTCGGCCTGTCGGTGCGCACGTTGCGCAACAAGATCAAAATCTATGCGGCCTCCGGCATCGTGGTGCCGGCCTATCATGACTAGCGCATCACGGTGCGGTCACTCCGCGCGCGATCTGCGCGGAAGAGCATCTGATGCAGCCTGGCGCCGATCAGCAGCGTCAACGTGATGATCGCGACCCAGGCCGCGGTCAACGCAATCGCGCGCAGGACGAAGGCGGTCAGTATCGCCCATGATGCCTGCGGCTGTTCGGCGTAGCCGACCGGCACGACATCGGGCACCAGCAGATGCGCCAGGCCAACAGCCGCGGCAAGGGTGATTGCCGACGGCCAAAGGATTTTCCACGCTGCGCGCATTGGCCGCTCCTCGCAACAATTGTGCCGTGCGCGATCAATGACACGGCGCACCCAGGCACCGATTGATGTTGATCAAGCCCGGCATGAGGCGCGCGCGGAATTGCTGCTGTCGTCAAACGCCGCTAAGTAGCTTGCGTGCGCAGAAGGAGCATCGGCGTGGCAGACGATCAGGGACGGCAGGGACCTCCGGGTCCGCGCGGACGGCAGGGCGAACCGGGACGACCGGGGCCGCAAGGTCATCCGGGCAAGCGGGGCCCGGACGGCGCCCGCGGCAAGCCGGGCCCGCAGGGCAAGCCTGGGCCGGTCGGAAAGGCCGGACCGCAGGGCAAGCCCGGTCTGCCGGGCAAGACGGGCGGGGCCGGCCCGCGGGGCGCAGCCGGACCGCAAGGTGGTGCGGGCCCGCAAGGACCTGCCGGCCCTCAGGGCCCGCGCGGCGAGGCTGGCCCGCCGGGCCGATTGCCGTCGATCGAGCAGGTGCTGCCGTGGCTCGAGCAGCTGTTCGACGCCTGGGACGAACGCCGCCGCCAGCGCGAGCAGGAGGCCGCCGAGCGCGCTGCGCTCGAAGCCGCCGTGCACGAAGCTGACGACGCCTCCGCCGACGACGAAAGCAACGAGGACGAAGGCGACGACCACAAGAAAAAGAAGAAAAAGAAGAAGCACGGCCACAGGGACTAGGTGCGGCTACTTCGCTTGATCCTCGTGTCGCGGCAACATGCCCATGCGCTCGAACTGCCAGCGCATGGCGCGGTACCAGAGATAGCCGACCGCCGCCCCGCAAACGGCGAGGATCACCACATTCGCACTCGAGAACGAGCCGCTCCACCACATCATCCACGCGGTCCACAACAGCGTGAAAACGATGGCACCGGCTTTCAGGGGAATAAGGTGGCGGCTCATGATCGTGCTCCGGGCTGTCAAAACCCCGGCGGACACCATCGCGCGTGACGGCCACCGCTTCCGTGAGCCAGATCACGCTCGGGCGTTGCTGGCCCGCTAGCTGAACCGCAGCCGCGAGCGCTCCTTTGCCTTCTCCGCCTCGACCTCGCGGTCGCGCACCGGCGCGTGGGTGTGCAGCGAGGTCAGCAGCTTTCGCGCCGCTTCCGAGACTTCGGCCACCGCGCGGTCGAAGGCCGCCTCGTTGGCCTGCGACGGCTTGTTGAAGCCGGAGAGCTTTCGCACGAACTGAAGCGCGCTGGCATGGATCTCATCCTCCGTCGCCGGCGGCTCGAAATTGAACAGCGTCCTGATGTTGCGGCACATGCAGTCTCTCCGGTGGTTTCCTCATAGACGATCGGCCAAGCCGAAATCCTACATCGTTCCGCCCACTTCTGCTAAGGTCCACACCAACGCGGCCGCCGGATATGAGCCGCCTGGGGAGAGGAACATGAAAGCTCATTGTGCAGCGCTGTCGGCCGTTCTGCTGTCCGTTTCCGCATCAGCATTCGCGGCAGACTACCCGGCGCCAAAGCAGGGCGATTGGGTCGCCAAGGATTTCAAATTCCACACCGGCGAGGTCATGCCGGAACTGAAGCTGCATTACACCACGGTCGGCGAACCGACCGGACAGCCGGTGCTGGTGCTGCACGGCACCGGCGGCTCGGGCGCGAGCATGCTGAGCCCCGCCTTCGCCGGCGAATTGTTCGGCGCCGGCCAACCGCTCGACGCGTCCAAATATTACATCATCCTCCCAGACTCGATCGGCCACGGCAAGTCGTCGAAGCCCTCCGATGGCATGAAGACGAGCTTTCCGAAATACGATTACGACGACATGGTCGAGGCGCAGCATCGCCTCGTGACTGAAGGCCTCGGCGTCAAGCACCTGCGGCTCGTGATCGGCAACTCCATGGGCGGCATGCAGACGTGGCTGTGGGGCGAGAAATATCCGAAGGACATGGACGCGCTGGTACCGATGGCCTCGCAACCGACCGAGATGGCGTCACGCAACTGGATGCTGCGACGGATCATGCTCGACACGATCAGGAACGATCCCGACTACAACGGCGGCAACTACACCAGCCAGCCACGGATGATGAAGTATGCGATCACCGCCTATGGCATCGCCAGCATCGGTGGCACGCTCGCCTATCAGCAACAGGCGCCGACCGCGGCGAAGGCCGACAAGATCGTCGACGAGCGGCTGGCAACGTCGATTACCGCTGACGCGAACGACTACGTCTATCAATGGGAGTCCTCGCATGACTACAACGCTGCCGAAAAGCTGGAGGCTATCGAGGCCTCGCTGCTGCTGATCGATTCCGCCGACGACGAGCGCAATCCGCCCGAGACCGGGATCACGGATGCCGCAATGAAGCGGGTCAAGAACGGCAAGCTGTACCTCATCCCCGCGAGCACCGAGACGCGCGGCCATGGCACGACCGGCAACGCAAAATTCTACAGCGAACAGGTCCGACAATTGCTGCAAACCGCACCGCAGCGGACGATGTAGACATCGTCGGAGCTGGCCCGCTATCGCAACGCATCATATGCGGCGCCTCGGCGCCGCATATTATTTGAGCATGCAATGAGCCGGCGGCTCGGGCTTAATCGCGTCAACGATACGAATCGAAAACGCGATGAGGGGCTTTGCATGCACAGGCCAGCGCTGTGCGTTTGGCTCGCCGCGATGGCGGGCACCGCGCTCGCGTTCGACAATGGTCAGTACGACAGCGTCCCACCCGACATCCGCGCCTGGTTCAAGAGCGTGATCACGCCGAACGGCGTACCCTGCTGCGACATCTCCGATGGCCACCGCACCGACTACGACGTGCGCAAAGGTGCATACTGGGTGCCGATCGAGGGACAATGGATGGAGGTGCCTGAGCGTGCCATCATCCGTGATCGCGGCAATCCGGTCGGTCAAGCCGTGGTGTGGTACGTCCACCACCGCGGCGCCATCATCATCAGCTGCTTCGTGCCTGCGGACGCGGTGCAGCGCGCGCGATGGCGTCTTGGCACCTCGCGTGCTAGGTCAGCTGATGGTCTCTGCAAACGTTCGAACCCGCGCTGCAATGCGCTTCGTGCTGGCGGCGCTCTACTTTGCTGCCGGCATTGCGCATCTCCGTGTTCCGGACAAGCTGCTTGCGATCACACCGTCATGGGTTCCGCTAGCAACGCAATTGATTTTCGTCACCGGCGTCTGTGAAATTGCAGGCGCCATCGCATTGGTAACGAAACCCCTGCGCTGGTGGGCCGGCGTCGCGCTCGCGCTTTATGCGCTCTGCGTGTGGCCTGCGAACATCAAGCACGCCATCGAGGGCATCGACCTTCCGCCCATCCCCAACAGCTGGTTCTATCATGGGCCGAGGCTGGCGCTTCAGCCGGTGTTGATCTGGTGGGCGCTGTACTGTGCCGACGTGATCGACTGGCCGTGGCGGCGCCACAAGAGGGATAGCGGCCAGGCCGGAGAGTGATATCCTCGAAGCTTCAATCAGGGAGACTCTCGTGACCGACCTTTGCGCCGAAGACCTCGCCACCCTCTATGCGAAGCCGACCCAGCGCGTGATCGCGAAAGCGCGTCCCGCCATCGATGCGCATGCGAAGATGTTCATCGAGATGTCGCCGTTCTGCGTGCTCGCGACATCGGGACTCGATGGCAGCGTCGACGCCTCACCGCGCGGCGGCGGCATCGGCTTTGTGCACGTCGCCGGCCCCAATCAGTTGCTGATGCCCGATCGTGCCGGCAACAACCGCATCGACAGTTTTCGCAACGTCGTCGAAGGGTCGGGCTTTGTGCATCTGCTGTTCTTCGTGCCCGGGATCGACGAGACGCTGCGCGTCGGCGGGCGCGGCACGCTCTCGGCCGATCCGGATATTCTCGCCACGATGGTGGAGTTCGGCAAACCGCCGCGCGCGGTGCTCAGCGTCGCCGTCAGCGAAGTCTACTTCCACTGCGGCAAGGCGCTGATGCGCTCAAAACTGTGGTCGCCGGAGAAGGTGCAGCGCTCGGTGATGCCGAGCATCAGCGAGGTCATCCACGACCAGACCAATCTCGGCGAGCCGGAGAGCCAGGAGATCGTGGAGGAGCGTTACAAGACACAGCTGTAACGGGACGTTCGAACAAAAAGGGCCGTCCCGACGAAAGTCGGGACGGCCTCGTAACTATGCGGCTAACGATGGAGCTTAGTGCCCCTCCCCCTCGAGCCCGCCGACGTGCTTCTGGGTATAGAGCTCGAGGCCAATGCGGCCGATCAAATCGAGCTGGGTTTCGAGGAAGTCGATGTGGTGCTCCTCGTCGCTCATCAGCTTCTCGAACAGGTCACGCGTGACGTAGTCCTTGACGCCATGGCAATAGGTCGCCGCTTCCTGGTAGAGCGCGCGTGCACTCATCTCGGCGGCGAGATCGCACTCGATGATTTCCTTGACGTTCTGGCCGATGCGCAGGGGATCGAGCACCTGCATGTTCGGGAAGCCGTCGAAGAACAGGATGCGCGCGGTGAGCTTGTCGGCGTGCTCCATCTCCTCGATGGACTCCTTGCGCCAGACCTTGGCCATGTCCAGCAGGCCCCAATTGTCGAGGAAGCGGTAGTGCAGCCAGTACTGGTTGATCGCAGTCAGCTCGTGACGCAGCGCCTTGTTGAGATAGTCGATGACTTTTGCGTCGCCCTGCATGGTTCACTCCAGCTCTTGCAGTCCAAATCGGCCCTAACCGGTTTAGAACGCTTCTAATTGAGATCAAACACGAGGGCAACCGGCTGCGGGGACGCAGCTGCGGAAAAGCTCAGCCGGGAATGCGGAAGATTTCAGCAGGCCGCGAGGGCGAACTCGGCGGGTTCGGCGGTCTCGTCGTTCGCAGCCACCGTGTGGCTATGTGGGCAACCGGTGCAGCAGGACTGCGCACAAGGACCGAGCGCCTCGTCGATGATGGTCTTGATCGTCCGCGCACAGCGACCGCATTCGGCGCTGCACCCGAGGCATCCATAGACCTGCTTGGCATGACGCACAGCATCGTCGGACTCGGCGACGGCGGCGCGGATGTCGTCATCGCTCAGCACGTTACAGGAACAAACGATCATGGAAGCGGTAGGCCCTTCGGTGATGCGTCATCATCGATATTTAAGGGGTCGTCCGGATGCAAAAGGAAAAACCGGTATTTTAAGCTATTCCAAACTAGCCCGCATACAGCCTAGAACGGCTCTAAAAATGGGAATTGCGCTGGATCAAGGCGATGTGCTGATCGGTCTTAGTCGCCGCCCCCGCCTCCCCCACCATCGCCGCCGCCGCAATCTCCGCCGCTGCTCCCGCTGTCGCTGGTGGAGCAGTTCCCGCCGTCGGTCGAGCTTCCCGAGTTGTCGCCTGAGAACCAGCTTCCCAGCGAGAGGCCGTCATTCGTCGTATCCGAATAGGCATCGCTGCCTCCGCCGTCACCACCCGCCCTGGCGCGGGGGCGCGGGGCGCGGTTCTGGAAATGGGTCATCAGGGCATAGCCAACCACACCCACAGCCCCAAGGGCGATCAGGGCATTGGTCAGGACATTCATCGTCGCCTCCCGGGCTGGAAAGCCGCCATTTCTAACATTTGGTCGCGCCCGGCCGACCGTCCGTTCATTGATCATTCAAGCGAAGTATGGAACTTTGGCCGCAAGAGTTCCGCGCTTGCCGTGAAAGGTCGCCCCAATGAAGAAATCGCTTATGGCGGTCGCTACCGCCGCCACCCTGGTTCTGGCCGCGGGAACGCCGGCCCATGCGCAACGCGGTGTCGCTGCCGGCGTCGCTGCCGGGATCATTGGGGGTGCCATCGTCGGCGGCGCCCTGGCCTCTCCGTATTATTACGGACCCGGACCAGGCTATGCCTATGGCCCGGGTTACGGCCCCGGCTACTATCCGCCCCGCTATTACGCGCCGGGACCCGGCTACGTCGCCGACGACTATTACGGCGGCGGCTGCGTCTGGCAGAAGCAGCGCTTCTGGGACGGCTACGCCTGGCGTGTCCGCCGCGTCAGAGTCTGCGGCTGAGGCGCGTTAAACCGCTTCGCTCGAGCTGATTCAGTTGGGCCGGTTCGCTATGGATGCGCCGTTCATCTCAAGGCCCGAAAAAGACCGCTTTTCCTCGTCACAGCTGCGTGTGCGTTTACCGTGGGTTGACCATTTGCGCGCTTCCTTGCTGCAAGGCCAATTCCATTAGAGTCTGCGTGAACCTTTGAACCCCGGACGTTCCTAACAAGGAACGTCCTTCTCTCAGGAGAGCCAAGAGCATGAAGAAGACTATTGTTGCCGCCCTCACGGTTGCGACAGTCGCCGGTTCGCTGGTGACCGCCACGCCGTCCGCCCAAGCCCATGACGGCGTCGGCGCCGGCATTGCTGCCGGCCTGCTCGGCGGTGCGATCATCGGCGGCGCCATCGCGTCGAGCCGTCCGGCCTATGGTGGTCCGGTTTACGTAGCCGAGCCCGGCCCGCCCCCGCCGCCCTGCTACTGGCAGCGCCAGCGCTATTGGGACGGTTACGGCTGGGTCGTTCGCCCGGTTCGCGTTTGCTACTGATCTGATCGCACGGCGCTGACCAAGCGCCGAGATCCAAGCCCGGCCGAGTTTCTCGGCCGGGCTTTTTCTTTGACCAACTTGTCAGCGCGTCGCCAGTATCGACCGCAGCACCGCTTCGCTCGGCCAGCAATCGACCTTGAGCCCCGCCGACTTCTGATAGGCGCCGAGAGCCGCGCGCGTCTGCATGCCGGCCTTGCCGTCGATCTTGTCCTTGTAGAGCCCGGCGCGCGTGAGCCCGCGCTGCATAGCCTCGACGTCCTTCGTGCGCAATTGCTTCGACGCCGACCATGGCGTCGCGAACGGCAACGGGCTCGTCATGCGGTCGCTGAGATGACCGACGAACAGCACGTAGAGGTCGGAGAAATTGTATTCCTTGATGACGAAGTAGTTCTTCGTGGTCAGGAACGCTGGACCATAGATGCCCTCGGGCTGGAGCAACGAAGCCGGCTGCGCTTGTTCCGCGGCGCTCAGCTTTTGGCCGCGCACCGGTACAAAGCCTTCACGCAGCCACTGGCCGATCGGCTTGGTCAGCTCGGGCACGCCCGTCGTGCAATCGACCTTCGCGGGTGCCTGCACCTCATAGGCCCAACGCAGGCCGCTTTGCCAGCCCTTGTTGACGAGCTGCTGCGCAGCAGAGGCCAGCGCATCCGGTACCGAGTGCCAGATGTCGACGCGGCCATCGCCGTCGAAATCGACGCCGTGCTTGTAATATTCGGACGGCAGGAACTGCGTGAGCCCGGTGGCACCAGCCCAGGACGAACGCATGTCCTTGCGCGTCACCGCGCCCTCGCCGAGGATCTTCAGCGCGAGGATGAACTCGTTGCGATAAGTATCCTTGCGCCTGCCGACATAGGCCTGCGTCGCCAGCACGCGAACCAGATCATAAGGCAGCGTATAGCGGCCGTAATCGGTCTCGCGTCCCCAGATCGCGAGCATGACGGTCACAGGCACGCCGGAGCTCTTCTCGATCTTCGTCAGCGCGGCGCTGTATTTTTGGAGCAGCCGCTGTCCCTCGCTTGCGAGATTCGCAATCGAGGCTTCCCTGACGTAGTCGGCCGGCACCTGCACGAACTCGGCCTGCGAGGGCGCGCCGGTCGCAGGTCGTCCCGGCAGGATCAGATCAGGCAGCTTGTAGTCAGGCTCGAGCCCGTGCGTCTCCCGGTCGAACGTCGCGCGCGAGACGCCAGCCTCTTGGGCTTCCGGCCAGAGCGAGGCGATGAACTGCGAGAAGGCGGCGTCGGAGGCGCTGGCGGACGACAAGCAGCAGGTGATCGCGATCACCGCAGCGATGAGCGTCCGTCGCATCATGCCGAGATCACCGCGTCAGCTTCTTGTACTTCACGCGGTGCGGAATGATGCTGTCCTGGCCGAGCCGGCGCATCTTGTCCTTCTCGTAATCCTGGAAGTTGCCTTCGAACCATTCGACATGGCTGTCGCCCTCGAAGGCCAGGATGTGGGTCGCGATGCGGTCGAGGAACCAGCGATCGTGGCTGATGATGACGGCGCAGCCGGCGAAATCCTCCAGCGCCTCTTCGAGCGCACGCAGCGTATCGACGTCGAGGTCGTTGGTCGGTTCGTCGAGCAGCAGAACGTTGGCGCCGGACTTCAGCATCTTGGCGAGATGGACGCGGTTGCGTTCACCGCCGGAGAGCGCACCGACCTTCTTCTGCTGGTCGGCCCCCTTGAAGTTGAACGACGAGCAATAGCCGCGCGAATTCACTTCCTTCTTCCCGAGCAGGATCAGCTCGTTGCCGCCGGAGATCTCCTCCCACACGGTCTTCTTGCCGTCGAGCGCGTCGCGGGACTGGTCGACATAGCCCAGATGCACGGTCTCGCCGACCGTGATGGTGCCCTTGTCCGGCGTCTCCTGCTTGGTGATCATCTTGAACAGCGTGGTCTTGCCGGCACCGTTCGCACCGATCACGCCGACGATGCCGCCGGGCGGCAGCTTGAAGGTGAGATCGTCGATCAGGAGGCGTTCGCCATAGCCTTTGCTGAGAGTTTCGAAGTCGACCACGTTGGCGCCGAGACGTTCGGCGACCGGGATGATGATCTGCGCGGTCTGGGTCTGCTTCTCGCTGGCCTGCTTGAGCAACTCCTCATAGCGCTGGTAGCGCGCCTTCGACTTGGCCTGGCGGGCCTTCGGCGAGGACGCAACCCATTCCTGCTCGCGCGCAATCGTCTTCTGGTGCGCGGCGTCCTCGCGGCCTTCCTGCTCGAGGCGCTTCTGCTTCTGCACCAGCCAGGACGAATAGTTGCCCTCGTAGGGAATGCCCTTGCCGCGATCGAGTTCGAGGATCCAGCCCGTGACGTTGTCGAGAAAGTAGCGGTCGTGGGTGACGATCAGGATCGCGCCGGGATAGTTGCGTAAGTGGCCTTCGAGCCACGACACCGACTCGGCGTCGAGATGGTTGGTCGGCTCGTCCAGCAGCAAAAGTTCGGGCTGGTCGAGCAGCAAGCGGCACAGCGCGACGCGGCGGCGTTCACCGCCGGAGAGCTTGGTCACATCGGCATCATCAGGCGGACAGCGCAGCGCGTCCATGGCCTGGTCGACCTTGCTGTCGAGATCCCAGAGGCCCTGGGCCTCGATCTCGTCCTGCAGCTTGGTCATCTCATCGGCGGTCTCGTCCGAATAGTTGACCGCGAGCTCGTTGTAACGGTCGAGGATCGCCTTCTGCTTGGCGACGCCCTGCATGACGTTCTCGCGGACGGAAAGAGCAGGGTCCAGCTGCGGCTCCTGCTCGAGATAGCCGACGCGGGCGCCTTCGGCGACCCAGGCCTCGCCGGTATATTCCTTGTCGAGGCCCGCCATGATCTTGAGCAGGGTCGATTTACCGGAGCCGTTGACGCCGAGCACGCCGATCTTGGCGTCCGGGTAAAAGCTGAGGCGAATGTTGTCGAGCACCTTGCGGGTCGGGTAGCTCTTGGTCAGGCCTTCCATGAAGTAGACGAACTGGCGCGCCATCGGTCCCGTGAAACCTTCGATTTGAGGAGATTTGCTTAGCCAGCGATGTAGCGATCCCGCCCCCAAAGGGCAATGTTTTCCCTCCGTTCACCACGGATGAATACTGGTCGGACACCATCCGGACCCCATTCCGGACAATTGAAACCATCTTTTAATAAATCAGGCCAAAGCTCGGTTTCGCGCGGAAACAGCGCCCCCTGCTCAGAATGAATGGGGAGCACAGCGAGGCCTATCATGGCTCTGATCGAGACCAACTCCCTTCCCGTTCCGGCAGGAGCCGGCCGCGCCTCCACGCTCGTCTCCGAGGTCAAGGGTTTCTGGAAAAGCTTCTTCGCCACGGCCTTCAACCCCTACCGGCCCGAACTGCACTACATGCGCGGCCCGGGTCCCGCCTGGCGCGCCAAGCACGGCATGGATGCGCCGATCCGGCTGAAGCCCCGCGATCTCTGAGCCCCTCTCTCCCTATCGGACTTTTGAAGACCCTGACTGCTTGCGCGCGAGGCTGATTGCGCGCAACCATGGCCCGGTTCCGACGATGGCGCCTTCCGCTTGGCGTCTCACCTCTCGCCGTCAACTCTGGCCATGGATGAACGCTGATGACGCGGCTGCGCTGTGCAATTCTCGACGACTATTTCAACCTCGCCCTCGACGTCGCCGACTGGTCGAAACTGTCCGACCGCATCGACACCACCGTGTTCAGCCACCCCTTCGCCTCCGAGCAGGCCGCGGCCAGCGCGCTCGCCGATTTCGACATCATCTGCGCGATGCGCGAGCGCACCGCGTTCCCGAGGAGCCTGTTCGACAAGCTGCCAAAGCTGAAGCTGCTGCTCACGTCGGGCATGCGCAACGCCGCGATCGACATGGAGGCTGGGAAGGAACGCGGCGTCGTGATCGGCGGTACGCAATATTCGCGCGACCCGACCGCGCCGCTCACCATGGGCCTGATCCTGGAACTGACCCGCGGCATCGGCCGCGAGAATGCGCGCATGCATGCGGGCGAACCCTGGCAGACCTTTGCCGGCGTGGAGATCGAGGGCCTCACGCTCGGCATCATCGGCCTCGGCAAGCTCGGCACCAAGATGGCGGGCGTCGCCAAGGCGTTCGGCATGAACGTGATTGCCTGGAGCCCGAACCTGACGCCGGAGAAGTGCGCGGCCGCCGGCGTCGGCTATGCCACCAAGGAGGAGTTGTTCGCCAAGGCCGACATCGTCACCATCCACGTGGTGCTGAGCGATCGCTCGCGCGGCCTCGTCAACCGTGCGGATCTTGCGCGGATGAAGCCGACCGCCTTCCTCGTCAATACCGCGCGCGGGCCGATCGTGGACGAGCAGGCGCTGCTGGAGGCCTTGCAGCAACGGAAGATCGCCGGCGCCGGCATCGACGTGTTCTCGGTCGAACCGCTGCCGGTCGACCATCCCTTCCGCAAGCTCGACAATCTCGTGCTGACGCCGCATCTCGGCTACGCGACCGAGGACGGGCTGCGCATCCATTACGGCCAGATGGTCGAGGCGATTGACGCTTTCACCAAGGGCCGTGAGCTGCCGCGAAAGCTGGCCTGAACGACACCGACCTCAAACGACGAAGGGCGTGCCGACGGCACGCCCTTCTCAATTCCAGATATCTCGAAGCGCCTAGCGCACGGTGACCGGCGCGGGCAGCGGCGGCACGACTGTGGGCTGCGTACCCGGGACCGGACCGGCCTGGGCGGCCATCGGCGCCTGACCGGGCGCAGGTGCCGCCGAAGCGGTCGTCGTGCCCGGAGGCGGATTACCCGGCAAGACGACCACGCGGGTGCCGACCTTGGCACGGTCGAACAGATCCGAGACGTCTTCGTTGAGCATGCCGATACAGCCGGAGGAAACGAACTTGCCGATCGTCGAAGGCTGGTTGGTGCCGTGGATGCGATACACGGTCGAGCCGAGATACATGGCGCGGGCACCGAGCGGATTGCCTTCGCCGCCGGCCATGAAGCGCGGCAGGTAGGGCTGGCGCTCGATCATTTCCGCCGGCGGATGCCAATCCGGCCACTCGGCCTTGCGGGTGATCTTCTGCACGCCGGTCCAGGTGAAGCCGTCGCGGCCGACGCGGACGCCGTAGCGGATCGCGCGCCCATTGCCGAGGACGTAATAAAGGTAGGTGTTCGGGGTATCGACGACGATGGTGCCGGCCGGCTCCTTGGTCTGGAACGCAACCTCCTGACGACGCAGGTTCGGCGGAAGCTGCGCCGGTGCAGCGTCAGGCTGCTCCTCGGGCGGCAACGAGGCGACCGACATCGGCCGGCCATCGGCACCGGGCTGCGGCGAGACCGCGCCGGTCGCGGCCGGACCACCGACGGCTTCCGGCGGACGCATGCCGTCGTTGCCGGGCGCCTGGCCCGAGCGATCGCCATAGATCACCGGGGGCGGACCTGCGGGCCGGCCGTAACGGGGATCATCGGGAGACATCACCGGTCCCTGCGGCGGAGCGGCGGAATAAACCGGGGGAGCGCCGGCCGGGCGGCCGTAGCGCGGATCATCCGGGGACATCACCGGACCCTGCGGCGGGGCGGCCGAATAAACCGGGGGAGCGCCGGCCGGGCGGCCGTAGCGCGGGTCGTCGGCCGGACCAGGCGGCGGCAGCGAGGCCTGCGCGTCGTCGTCATCCTCCAGCGAGTCGAAATTCGGGGTGCGGTCGCCGGGCCGGTATTCGCTCGGAGCGCCATAGCTCGGCGCCTGTTGAACCGGATAGCTCTGGGCCTGCACAAGCGAGGTTCCCGCCGCAGCGACTGTTGCGGCAGCGCATATCGTCAGAAAATGTTTGATCATCATCGCTCTTGTAAGTCCCCGGGCCCCGTCCGAGCCGTTGACGGCCACATGACCGAAGATAGCGGCACATTCAAGACATAACCTGCTGATCTGTGCCTGATTTAGCGATTTGTGATGCAATCGCACACAGTTGCTCCGTTGCATCACGGGGCGGAAATCGCATTTTGCCGTAGATTGCCGGAGCATCAGCCCTGATTTTTACGGAACGGCGCAGAGACGTTGCGATATGGTCGAATCAGCCTGATTCGCCACCGCTTTGAGCTCGAATTCCTGCGTGGCGAACGCGGCACCCAGTACCGTCACCGCGTTCAGATGGCTCATGGGCCCTGGCCATACGCCGCCGGGGCGGAAATTCGCAATCCGTCGATGCTTCCCGGCTTTCGCTTCCTGCTTGCCGCGATCCTGGTGTCTACCTCCATTCTGGTGTTCGGCTTGGGCGCCGCCTCGCTGCTGCGGGCGAGCCACGAGCAGTACGTCAGCAACCCCTCCTGGCGGAACGGTCCGCAGGAGCAGGTGTTCGCGCAGAGCCCCGAACCGGCCCAGCCGGTGCTTGCAGCGCTGCGCGTGGAGCCGGCCCCGCCTGATGCCAATGAGGCGGCGCTTGCGATGCCCGAGCAAATCCCGAGCATCGGGCTGCCCGCGGTCGAGACCGGCCCCGAGCAGATGGCCGCAGTGATGCTCGAAACCCAGCCCGAGGCCCAGGTCGCTGCCATTGCGCCGGCTGCAGAGACGACTACACCCGCCGTCGAAGCGCCGGCTCCCGAGCCAGCCCCGATCGAGACCGCGGCTCCCGCGCCCACCGACACACTGACCCCGGCCGACACGACCGTCTCCATCGCCGCGGCGACGCCGGCCCCAACGTTGTCCGCCACCGACGTGCCGCGAACCGCGACACCGGCACTGGCATCGCGCGTGAGCGACCTTGCCGCGGCAAGGGTTGCGGCGCTGAACGACCTCGCGCCGGCGAAACCGAAGGCCGCCAGCACGGCGCCCGAGAGCAAGCCGCGCGCGCACAAGCCCAAGAAGCGTCACCGCATCGTGCGACGCCCGCCGCCTCAGCAGATCCAGCAGGCGCTCGATCCGTTCGGCCAGCAACAGCAGACGCTCGCCACGACGGCCGCCCGCGCGCGCTGACCTCGCGACGGGGTTACGCCGGCCCGATCGCGATCGGCGGGCCCTTCTCCTGGCCCCATTCCGACCACGAGCCGTCATAGAGCGCGGTGTCGGTAACGCCCAAGCGATACAGCGCGAGCGTCAGCACGCCGGCAGAGACGCCGGAGCCGCAGCTCGTGACGATTGGTGCATCGAGCTTGACGCCAGCCCCGGTGAAGGCGGCGCGCAGATCGTCGAGCGGCTTCATCGTGCCGGTCGCGGCATCGAACAGCTGGCCATAAGGCACGTTGCGCGCACCGGGGATGTGACCGGAGCGGATGCCTGCGCGCGGCTCGGGCGCGCGGCCTTCGAAGCGGTCGGCGGCGCGCGCGTCGATCACCTGCTCCGCTCGGCTTTCGACGTTGGCGACCAGTTGCTGCATGCTGCGCACGCGCTTCGGATCGTAGCTCGCGTTGAACGTCGCCGCCTTCGGCTTCACTTCGCCGCTCTCCACGGGGCGTCCCTCGGCGCGCCATTTCTTCAGGCCACCATTGAGGATGCGCACATTGCCGTGGCCGAAGGCCAGGAACATCCACCACGCGCGCGGCGCCGCGACCCAGCCGCCGGCATCGTAGAGCACGACGGTGTCGGCATTGGAGATGCCGAGATTGCCGACATCGCGGCCGAACTGCTCCGCGCTCGGATACATGTGCGGCAACGGGTTGGAGTGATCCGACACCGCATCGACGTCGAAGAACGCGGCATCAGGCAGATGCGCGGCGAGATAATCATCCTTCGGCAGCGGCAGCACGCCCGGCAACTTGAAGCTGGCGTCGAGCACTTTGACGTTGGCGTCGTTGATGTGGGCGGCGAGCCATTCGGTGGAGACGAGGGGATCGGCGGCGGTCATTGGTCTTTCCTTGTGGTCATTCCGGGGCGCGCACAGCGCGAGCGAGATGGAAGCAGCACGCGTCGAACTCTGCTGTCATCGCCCGGCTTGACGGGCGATCCAGTACCCCGAGACGGCCGTGACTCAACAGATAGGCCGCCGCGTACTGGACTCTCCGCTTTCGCGGGGAATGACGAGTGGAGAGCGCAACAGCTCCTCCTCACCCCTTCTTCTTCGGCTCCCACTGCTCCGTCGGCCCACCGGCGTCGCGCCAGGCGGCGTAGCCGCCGGCGATGTGGGCGACGGGCTTCAGGCCCATGTCCTTTGCGGTCTTGGCCGCGAGCGCGGAGCGCAGGCCGCCGGCGCAGTGGAACACGAACTTCTTGTCTTCCTGGAAGATCGGCTTGGCGTACGGGCTCTGCGGATCGATCCAGAATTCGAGCATGCCGCGAGTGCAGGAGAACGCACCGGGGATGCGGCCGTCGCGCTCGATCTCGCGGGGGTCTCTGATGTCGACGATGACGACGTCGCCGTTCTTGGAGATCTCGATGGCGTCCACGGCGGAGAGCGTCTCGATCTCGGCATTGGCCTCGTCGATCAACGCCTTGATGCCGCGGGTGATGTTTTGGGGCATATGCTTCTCCCTCTTGTCGGCCGCGCCTACAGCTAGTGCGTCAGTTCCTTCATCGCATTCTCCAGACCTTCGATCGTGATCGGGTACATGCGGTTGGCGAAGATCCGTTTGATGATGGCGGTGGATTCCGAATAGTCCCAGTGCTTCTGCGCGACCGGATTGAGCCACACAGTATGCGGATAGGTGCGAATGATGCGGTCGAGCCAGACCGAGCCGGGCTCCTCGTTGACGTGCTCGACCGAGCCGCCCGGCACCATGATCTCGTAAGGCGACATCGAGGCATCGCCGACGAACACGACCTTGTAGTCGTGCGGGTATTTGTGCAGCACGTCCCAGGTCGGCGTGCGATCGGTGAAGCGGCGCTTGTTCTGCTTCCACACGCCTTCATAGAGGCAGTTGTGGAAGTAGAAATACTCCATGTGCTTGAACTCGCTCTTCGCCGCCGAGAACAGCTCCTCGACCTGCTCGATATGCGAATCCATGGAGCCGCCGATGTCGAAGAACACCAGGAGCTTGACCGCATTGCGCCGTTCGGGGCGCATGTGAACGTCGAGATAGCCGTGATTGGCGGTCTCGCGAATGGTGGTGTCGAGATCGAGCTCGTCAGGCGCGCCGGTACGCGCGAATTTGCGCAGGCGCCGCAACGCCACCTTGATGTTGCGGATGCCGAGCTCGACATTGCCGTCGAGATCCTTGAACTCGCGCTTGTCCCAGACCTTCACGGCGCGGTTGTTGCGGTTCTTCTCCTGGCCGATGCGAACGCCTTCGGGATTGTAGCCATGCGCGCCGAACGGCGAGGTGCCGGCGGTACCGATCCATTTCGAGCCGCCCTGGTGCCGGCCCTTCTGTTCCTCGAGGCGCTTCTTCAAGGTCTCCATGAGCTTGTCCCAGCCCATGGCCTCGATCTGCTTCTTCTCCTCCTCGCTGAGGTATTTCTCGGCGAGCTTCTTCAGCCACTCCTCGGGGATCTCCGCCTTCTCCATGGCGTCGAGCAGGCTTTCCAGCCCCTTGAACACCGTGCCGAACACGCGGTCGAACTTGTCGAGATTGCGCTCGTCCTTCACCAGCGAGGTGCGCGACAGATAGTAGAAATTCTCGACCGAATAGTCCGACAGATCAGCGTCGAGCGCCTCCATCAGCGTGAGGTATTCGCGCAGCGTCACGGGGACCTGCGCATCGCGCAGAGAAGTGAAGAATTGCAGGAACATGGATGACAGATTGCCCGTCGGGGGGCGAACGTCAAGGGGCGGAGGGCAGCGCCGGGCGCTGGACCGGGAGGCTATTTGCTCTAGAATTGAGGGCGTCACAGGTTTGTTTTGGGGACGTTTGCAATGGGAATTATCGCAGCGCTCATCATTGGTGCGATCGCCGGCTGGCTGGCCGGCAAGATTGTCCACGGGGCGGGATTTGGGCTGATCGGCAACATCGTCGTCGGCATCATCGGCGCGCTGGTGGCCGGCTGGGTGCTGCCCCAACTGCACATCGAGCTCGCCACCGGCACGATCGGCGCCATCGTGGATGCCACGATCGGCGCGGTGATTGTGCTGGTCATCCTTTCGCTGATAAGACGGGCCTGAAAGCCTGACCGAACCAGGAGCGGGTGCCGCGTGCGGCCGCTCCCCTGTCGCGACCGGGGCGCTCTTCCGGCCGACGACCAACAAGGACGCGCAATGAAATTTACGGGCACCAAGGACTATGTTGCGACCGACGATCTCAAGGTCGCCGTCAATGCCTCGATCGTGCTGGAGCGCCCGCTCCTCATCAAGGGCGAGCCCGGCACCGGCAAGACTGTTCTGGCCGAGGAAGTGGCGAAGGCGCTGAACGCACCGCTGCTGACCTGGCACATCAAGTCCACCACCAAGGCGCAGCAGGGCCTCTACGAATACGACGCGGTGTCGCGCCTGCGCGACAGCCAGCTCGGCGATGCGCGCGTCTCGGATATCAAGAACTACATCAAGCGCGGCAAGCTGTGGGAAGCCTTCACCGCCGAGCAGCGCCCGGTGCTGCTGATCGACGAAATCGACAAGGCCGACATCGAATTTCCGAACGACCTGCTGCTCGAGCTCGACCGCATGGAGTTCCATGTCTACGAGACCGGCGAGACCATCAAGGCCAAGCAGCGCCCGATCATGATGATCACCTCGAACAACGAGAAGGAGCTGCCGGACGCCTTCCTGCGCCGCTGCTTCTTCCACTACATCAAGTTCCCGGACGCCGACACGATGGGCCGCATCGTCGACGTCCACTTCCCCGGCATCAAGAAGCGCCTGGTCGAGGAGGCGCTGCGCATCTTCTTCGAGGTACGCGAGGTGCCCGGCCTGAAGAAGAAGCCGTCGACCTCGGAGCTGCTCGACTGGCTCAAGCTGCTGCTCAACGAGGACATGAGCGTCGAGCAATTGCGCGAGCGCGACCCGCGCAAGCTGATCCCGCCGCTGCACGGCGCGCTGCTCAAGAACGAGCAGGACGTGCATCTGTTCGAGCGACTGGCATTCTTGAGCCGACGTGAAGTGTAAGGGCGAGCGCTCCTGCGGTCGCACGTCGCTGCAGCCACACTGACGGTGTCATGCCCCGGCTTGACCGGGGCATCCGGTACGCCGCGGCTTCTCGATTCAATCACAACAAGCTCTGGAATAATGGATCGCCCGGTCCTGGTGCGCAATTGCGCGCTGGCCGCACGGATGACAGTAAGGGGGTGGCGCAGACACACCTTCGCGTCCTCGCGGCGCATCTCGCCCGAGCTTTGCTTCGTCTGTCGCACCCTCTTCGAACGGAGGGCGCAGGGAAGGCCGGGTGCCGGCTGGCACCCACGGTCCGCTGTGCGCATGTAGCGCAATGAGAAATGCACAGCGGCATACAGGTGAAGCCGAACACACGGCCTTCCCTACGCAGTGGTTCGACGGCTTATGCCGTGCTCTCCCGGGAGCCGAATTCCCTCTGGCCTCCCTCACCCCGCGAATTGACGATGCAGTTCACCCGGTTGGGATTCCTGCACCTCCGCGAAAGCTTGACCGTAGCGACGACGGCCAGGACCACACGGTTTTGCCGTACGCGCGTCCATCGACACCACAGGGTCCCTCGGCGGCGTGCACACGCACCGAAAGAATGTCGGCGAGACGAACCTGACAGCGCCGTTCGTTCACACGCGGGTCTCGGGCTCACGGGGACTACCCGCCCTGCCCGTCCCATCTCGTGCCGACGCTACCGCGTCCACCGCAACCCGGCCCGCGCTTCGAACGACTCGCGAACCGCCCCTCATCGTCGGGCCGGGCTGTTTCGATTTATGCCGCAATTCCGAATTTCGGTAAAGTGGAATATTTTTGCGGAGAGGGGTTGACGGGGTGGCGGGTGTTTTGCCCGACGTTATGAGGCCTGCAATTTCGCTGCCCACTCAAGAGCCGGAAGTACCGTGCCGACGAACACGCCGGCTGAGAACGCCTTGCGAAATGGCGTGCCCCAAGGAAACCATCGCATTCCGCCCATGAAGTACATTGCCGCCCAGAGCCCGGCAAACAAGGTCCAATCCCGCCAACCCACGCGTAACAGCAGACCAACCGAAATAGCGGTGCAGACAAAGACGAGGCCGCATATGGCCATCTGGCGAACCGATTGTCGCTCGGCGCCGGTTTGAGGCATTTGCCGCCTTTCCATGTGTAGAGCTCGTGAGGTGGGGTAGCTTCAGCGTAACCCACCTCTTTCCCTTCCGCATCCATAGAAGCGGGTGTTTCTCACGCCACCGCGGCATCCGGGATGCGCGCGGCTTCCATTGGGGCCTTGCCGCGAATGAGGTCCGAGGCGCGGTCGGCGATCATCATGGTGGAGGCGTTCAAATTCGCCGAGATCATGCGCGGCATGACCGAGGCGTCGATCACGCGGAGGCCTTCGAGACCGTGGACGCGGAGTTGGTCGTCGACCACGGCCCACGATGAATCCGCCGGGCCCATGCGGCAGGTGCAGCCGGGGTGGAACGTCGTGGTGCCGCGCTCGGTGGCGGCATGCAGGAATTCGTCGTCGGTGTTGACGTTGGGGCCGGGGAAATCCTCGTAGGCGTAATAGGGCGACAGCGGCGCGCTCTTCAGCAGGTTGCGCGCGAGCTTCATGCCGCCGACGATGACGCGGCGGTCGAGTTCGGCATCGAGATAATTGGTCTGGATGATCGGCGCCGCGAACGGATCATTCGAGCGGATGCGGACATAGCCGCGGCTCTCCGGGCGCTGCTGCCAGGAGGCCACCGTCATGCCGGGCTCGTCCTCGAGCTGGCCCTGCACGCCTTCCTTGTAAGAGGCCGGCGTGAAAGTGAGCTGGAGGTCGGAGCTGTCGGCGCTCTCGCCCGAGTGCCAGAAGCAATAGACCATGGTCGGCGACAGCGAGAGCAGGCCGCGGCGGGCGGTCGCCCATTTCAGCGCCTCGATCCACAGCGAGAAACCGCGACGAAGCTCGTTGATGGTCTTGATGTCCTTGACGCGCGCCACGGTACGCGGGGCGTAATGATCCTGCAGGCCTTCGCCGACCGGCAGCGCGTGACGCACGGCGATGCCGTGTTGCTGCAGCAGATCGGGCGAGCCGATGCCGGAGAGCTGGAGGAGCTGCGGCGAATTATAGGTGCCGCCGGACAGGATCACCTCCTTGTTGGCGCGCACCTCCACCGGAGTGCCGCCGCGACCGCCCTTGGTGTAGCGCACGCCGACGGCGCGCTTGCCCTCGAAGATGATCTCGGTCGCATGCGCGTGCGTGTGCACGTGCACGTTCGGCCGCTTCATCGCAGGCTTCAGGAACGCGGTCGAGCCGGAGACGCGCAGGCCCTTGTCGATGGTGCGCTGGCAGTAGGAGACGCCCTCCTGCTTCGCGCCGTTGTAATCGGGATTACGGGGAATGCCGAGCGAGACCGCGCCTTCCATGAAGGCTTCGCAGAGCGGATCGCGCCAGTCCATCGTCGTGACGGTGAGATTGCCGTCGCGCCCGCGAAAGGTGCTGTCGCCCTCGCCGACCCGTTTCTCCAGCCGCTTGAAGTAAGGCAGCACATCGGTATAGCCCCAGCCGCGATTGCCCATCTGCGCCCAGGTGTCGAAATCCATGCGCTGGCCGCGGTTGTAGATGTGGCCGTTGATCGAGGACGAGCCGCCGAGCGTCTTGCCGCGCGGCGCGTAGATGCTGCGTCCGCCGGTATAGGGCCCGACCTCCTGCTGGTAGGCCCAGTTGATGCTCTTCATGTGGAAGGTCTTGATGAAACCCGCAGGCAGATGGATGTAGGGGTGCCAGTCGGAGGGTCCCGCCTCGAGCACGCAGACGCTGACATTCGGGTCTTCGCTGAGCCTGGAAGTGAGGATGCAACCGGCGGAGCCCGCGCCGATGATTACATAGTCAAATCTATCCATGATGCCTCGGCCGCCCCTAGCGTGGCTTTTCGTTGAGTTGATAGTTCAGATGTGCCTTCACCGTCGGCCATTCGGCGGCGGTGATGCTGTAGACGACGGTATCGCGCAGCGTGCCGTTCGGCGCGACCTGGTGGCTGCGCAGAATGCCGTCCTGCCTGGCGCCGAGACGCTCGATGGCGCGGCGGCTCTGGTGGTTGAAGAAATGCGTGCGGAATTCCACGGCGATGCAGTTCAGCGTCTCGAAGGCGTGGGTCAGCAGCAGCAGCTTGCACTGTGTGTTCAGCGGTCCGCGCTGTGCGCTCTTGCCATACCAGGTCGAGCCGATCTCGACGCGGCGATTGGCAGCATCGATGTTCATGTAGGTGGTCTGTCCCACGATCTTGCCGCCGGCGTCGAACACGGTGAACGGCAGCATCGAGCCCGCAGCCTGGAGGCCAAGACGACGGTCGATCTCCTTGGCCACGTTCTCCGGCGTCGGGATCGCGGTATACCAGATCGTGTAGAGCTCGCCGTCCTTCACGGCCTCCATCAGGCCATCGCGATGCTCTTTCGACAGCGGCTCGAGACGGGCGTGCTGTCCACGCAGGGTGACGGGATCGGGCCAGGGCATTGAGGTTGTCTCCAAGAAAACGACTGATCGTCATTCTGGGGCGCCGCGAAGCGGCGAGCCCGGAATCCATATCCACGTGCCGGAGTTATGGATTCCAGGCCTGCGTGCCTGCGCACGCATCCCGGAATGACGGCGGAATTTGTACAGCACGTTCAGAATGCCGGCTCAACACATTCTCACTTATTCAAAAAATTCAACGGCAAACCGCTGCGCGGCCAGTCCATGGCGACGAGTTCGCCCTTGCCTGACAGCGTGATGTAGGCGGTCTTCAGCTCGGGGCCGCCGAAGGCGATGTTGGTGGTGACGCGGTCGCCGGTCGGGACCTGCTCGACCAGGGTGCCGTCGGGCGCGATCACCGAGATGCAGCCGGAGACGAGGGTCGCGACACAGACGTTGCCGCCTGCTTCCACCGCGAGCGAGTCGAACATCTGATAGCCGCCGAGGCCGCAGATCGGCTTGCCCCGCTCGCCGCGATAGATCACGTCGCGCGGCTTGAGCGTGCCGGGCGCGGAGAGCTCATAGGCCCAGAGCCGCGCCGTCGGCGTCTCCGCGATGTAGACGGTGTTTTCGTCCGGCGAGAGACCAATGCCGTTGGCCGGCAGTATGCCGTGCACGACCTCGACGATGTCAGTCATGCCGGGCTTGAGATAGTACATGCCGCCGACATCCATCTCGCGGGCGCGGCGCTTGCCGAGGTCGGAGAACCACAGGCCGCCGTGCTTGTCGAAGACCAGATCGTTCGGACCGCGCAGATCGTGCTCGCCGCATTTGGTCACGACGATCTCGACCTTGCCGGATTGAAGGTCGACACGCTGGATCGAGCCGCCGAGATAGTCCTCGGGCTGCGGACCCGGCATGATCATGTTGCGGGTCGGAATCCAGGAGAATCCCCCATTGTTGCAGATGTAGATTTTTCCGTCGGGACCGAGCGCCGCACCGTTCGGGCCACCCGGCACTTTCGCCACGATCTCCTTGCGACCGTCGGGATGAACGCGGGTCAGGCGCTGGCCGCGGATTTCCACCAGCACCACCGAACCATCCGGCATCACCACCGGGCCTTCGGGAAATTCGAGGTCGGTGGCGAGGACGCGGATGTCAGACATTGGGGACCCTCCCGGCTGCTTGTTATGGCTTGCTCGGGATGTCCGGCACGGGCCCCGCTGGCAAGTTTTGCCAGCGGTTATGACAAAGTCGATCTCCCTTGCCAAGCAAGCGGGATGGTATGCCAGCGTTGCGCGCTACTCCCTGACCGGTATCCAAATCTCGAAGCCGCCATTGCCGGTCACCGGATCGAACTTCTCGTCATAGCGCTCGAAGTTCGGCGCATCCGCTGCCTTGTAGCCCGAGGCCGGCAGCCATTGATTCCAGATCGTGTTGACGGTGCGTCTGATCGAGGCGACGTGGTCGGCGTGGGTGAACACCGCGTAGCGCTGCTCGGGGATGCGGATGCGGCCGAAGCGGCGCGCGAGGTCGGAGAAATCGGCGACCTCGACACCGGCGATGTAGTCGAAATTGCCGGAATCATCGCCGTTGCAGCAGACGCCGTAAGCCACGTTGCCGACGCGCTCGGGAATGTCGGCGACCTCCTGGTGGAAGCGGTGCCACAGGCCCGGAATGGCCGCGCCGTTGTCGCAGGCGATGCGCTCGGCGAGGCCGGCGACGAGGAAGGCTTTTGCGGTTTCGAAACGGGGGGCGTCGAGATTGTCGAGCATGGAGGACTCCATCAGGATCGGCTCCTGAAGCTTGAGCTGGCCGGTGCACGTCGCCGCCCTCACCGCTTCGGGCGTGGTGCCGAACTGGTCGCGGAACGCGCGGGTGAATGCTTCGTGCGAGCCGTAGTCTGCCTCCAGCGCCAGCGACAGAATGTCCGGCGCGCCCCTGGCAAGGCTGCGCGCCGCTTCACTCAGCCGGCGTGCCCGCACGTAGCGCATCACCGGGAGACCGGTGGCTGCGGCAAACGCACGCACCATGTGGAACCGCGACACGCCACCGATCGCCGCGATCTCGTCGAGCGTCATCGGCTCGGCCAGATGGCTTTCGATGTACCAGAGCGCGCGCTGAGCTGGGTTCATGGGTTAGGGCTCTCGTTCGAAGCAAGGCCGGTCTAGACGATCGCGAGATGCCCCGTTTGATCGGCGTTGCGGTCAAACGTTACTTGTCCTTCGCATCCTTCGGCGGCGGCGCGTCCTGCTTTTTCTTCAAATCCTCGGCCGTCTTTGCCTGCGCCGCCTGAAGATCGCCGATCGTCTTTTGCAAACTCGTGAGCGCCACCTTCAGTGCATCTATCTGCCTGATGGCAGCATCGAGCTTCTGCTGGTGATCGAGGTTGAGTTTCGTGATGGTCTTCTGGAGGAAATCGACGTTGCTCTGCAGGCAGCTGGTGCGCCGCTCCATCGTCTTTTCGACCGTGCAGATCTCGATGCCGGGGACGTCCTGCGCGCGCACCGGCGTGTGCGCGACGAGAGGTAACATAGCGAAACAAGCAGCAGCGATCCGGCGCGGCATTCAGGTTCCTCATCAAATCGATCACGGCAATGTGCGCCGATGGCGCACAGCCGCTCGAGGCTACCACATTGGCACCGCATTCTCGCGGTGAGCTTGGGCCGTTCCCTCGGACGGGGAGCATTAAACCGTGCGCGGAAAAAGTGGGCGCTCTTTCCGTGGCTTTGATTAGGGGAGATTTCTGGAATGGCAACGCGCGAAAGACGTCTGGCGGAATTCGATGGCGCCGGAGAACCGCCGCCTGGCCTGCCACTCGAAGTGCTGTGCGAGGACCACAGCGGGACGTATCAACTGCCGTTTGCCTGCCGTTATGTCGAGGGACGCTGGCAGAACCACGAGGCCGGCATCGCGGTGGAAGCCACCGTCATCGGCTGGCGCCGGCCGCGTTTGAAACACTCGGCCTGAAGGCCGCCTCTGTCTCATAATGCAACGGGGCCGCGCTCCGCCTTAACGAATGGAACGCGCCCCGAACGAATCACGTCCGAATCGGCTTGGTGGCCCCGTACGCGGCTGTTCACGGCTAGATGTCGACAAGGCGTCGCCGAGGCGCACAATATCTGCGCGGCGCAAGATCGGCGCTCGGCCAATACCTTCGGCAAAAGTTAACGTTGGCAAAGACATAGAGGCCGGCGAGGCGGCCTGATGCCAGCGCCCCGGAAACAGGCAAGGCGCCGCGTCGCCTGCCTAATATTCGACCTCGAGCTCCTCGATCTCGGCCGGCTCTTCCCTCGCCGCCGCGATCCACTCCTTCATCTCGGGCATGGCCATGATGGTATCGGCATAGGCCTTCAGCCGCGGCTCGAGCTTGACGTCATAGGTGACGAAGCGCGTCACCACGGGGGCGTACATCGCGTCCGCCATGGTGCGCTTCTCGCCGAACAGGAACGGCCCGCCTGATTTCGCCAGGCATTCGCGCCAGATCGACCAGACGCGGTCGATGTCGGCCTGCGCGCGCGACCAGATCTTGAAGCCGGGGAAATGCCCCTTCAGATTGACCGGCAGCGAGGCGCGCAGCGTCGTGAAGCCGGAATGGATTTCGCCTGAGATCGAGCGGCAATGCGCGCGTTGCACGCGATCATCAGGCAGCAGCCCTGCGTCCGGCATCGCCTCGTTGAGATATTCGGCGATCGCGAGCGTATCCCATACCGTGGCGCCGTCATGCCGCAGGCAGGGCACCAGGATCGAGGACGACAGCAGCAGGATTTCGGCGCGCGCGGAGGCATCGTCCGGCGCCGTGATGATCTCCTCGAAATCAAGCCCGGAGAACTTCGTCAGCAGCCAGCCACGCAGCGACCAGGACGAGTAGTTCTTGCTGCTGATGGTCAGTGTCGCCTTCGCCATAGGGCCCTTCCCTCACGTTTCCGGCCAAACGCGCAGCAAGCGACGTGCCAATTCCAGGGGCGGCCACCGCCTGTCTGGCTCCGATATTGCATGGCGGCAGCGGACAGGTGGGCGCTTCAGTATGATGTCGATGTATTATCAGGCTTTTCAGAATCAGATGGACCTGACAGCGCCATGGCGGGCCGGAGCCTCGTCCGCGCTGAAATTCCTCAATCTGGTACCGCAGGGCATGTCGGACCAGGTCGTCGGCCGGCTCTCGGCAGCGCTGGAGCTGATCTCGCGCTCCACCCTCACCTATGACCGGCCGGCCTACGGCATCGACAGCGTGATGGTCGGCAACCGCGCGGTCGGCGTCACCGAGGAGATCGCCTACGCCACACCGTTTGGTTCGCTGCTGCATTTCAAAAAGGACGGCATCAGCGAGCAGCCGCGCATGCTGCTGGTGGCGCCGATGTCCGGCCATTTCGCAACGCTCCTGCGCGGCACCGTGAAGACACTGCTGCAGGACCACGACGTCTACATCACCGACTGGCACAATCCGCGCGACATTCCGCGCAGCGAGGGCCGCTTCGGACTCGACGACTACACCGAGCACCTGATCGACTTCCTCGGCCAGTTGGGCCCACGCCCGCACATGGTGGCGATCTGCCAGCCGTCGGTCTCGGCGCTCGCTGCCGCCGCGATCATGTGCGAGGGCAATCATCCCTCGCGGCCGGCGACGCTGACGCTGATGGCGGGTCCGATCGACACACGCATCCAGCCGACCAAGGTCAACGACTTCGCGAAAAGCAAGCCGATCGAATGGTTCGAGCGCAACCTGATCAACTACGTGCCGGTGCAGTGCCGTGGCGCGCTGCGAAAGGTCTATCCCGGCTTCGTGCAGCTCACCGCCTTCGTCTCGATGAATCTCGAGCGCCACATCAAGCAGCACATGGATCTCGCCAACCACATCGCCAAGGGCGAGACGGAGAAGGCGGCGAGCATCAAGACCTTCTACGACGAGTATTTCGCGGTGATGGATCTGCCGGCCGAGTTCTACATCGAGACCGTGCGCGACGTGTTCCAGGAGCACCTGCTGCCGCAGGGCAAGCTGATGCATCGCGGCCGCCCCGTCGACACCAGGGCCGTCGGCCGCATGGGCCTGATGACGGTCGAGGGCGAGAAGGACGACATCTGCTCGATCGGCCAGACGCTCGCGGCGCAGGACCTCTGCACCGGCGTCCGCGCCTATCGCCGGGTCCATCACATGCAGGCCGGCGTCGGCCATTACGGCGTATTCTCCGGCAAACGCTGGAACAACGAAATCTATCCGCTGCTGCGGGATTTCGTGCATGTGAACTCGTAGAGCGCAATCGCCTCAGGCCGACCACTCCTCGCCCCAGACCTGCACGACGTGGCCGGGCGACACTTCGCGATATTGCCGGGCCGGCGGCTGATAGTCGGGCGCGCGCACCGGGCTTCTGATCTCGTCGTTGGCGACCTCGCGCTTGCTGCCGCGGCGCGCGGGATCCGGCACCGGCACCGCCGCCATCAGCTTCTTCGTATAGGGATGTTGCGGATTGCCGAACACGGATGCGCGCGGGCCGATCTCGACGATCTCGCCGAGATACATCACGGCGACGCGGTGGCTCATGCGCTCGACCACGGCGATATCGTGGGAGATGAAGAGATAGGCGAGGCCCATGCTGGCCTGCAGGTCGAGCATGAGGTTCACGACCTGCGCCTTGACCGAAACGTCGAGCGCGGAGACCGCTTCGTCCGCGACGATCAGCTTCGGTCCGAGCGTCAGCGCGCGTGCGATGCAGATGCGCTGGCGCTGACCGCCGGAGAATTCATGTGGAAAGCGCGCGGCCATGTCGGCGGTGAGGCCGACGCGTACGAGCAGGTCGGCGACGTTCTCACGCGCCTGCGCAGCGGTTGCGAGGCCATTGGCGAGCAGCGGGGCTGCGATCGCCGTTCCCACCGACATCCGCGGATTGAGGCTCGCGAACGGATCCTGAGACACGATCTGCATGTGCCTGCGGAAGTCGCGCAAGGTGCGGCCGGTCATGGCGAGCACGTCATGGCCGTCGATCAGGACGGTGCCGGCGTCGGGCTCCGTCAGCTTGAGGATCGAGCGGCCCGTGGTCGACTTGCCGCAGCCGGACTCGCCAACCAGCGCCAGCGTTTCGCCCGCGCGCAAGGTGAAGGAGATGTTCTCGACCGCGTGGACGCGACCCGAGACCTTGCCGAACAGGCCCGATCGGATCGGGAAGCGCGTGGTGAGATTCGAGACCTCGAGCAGCGGCCGCTCGACGGTCGAGACCGTATCAGGCGTTTCAGCCGGCTCGTCGGAGGTGCCCGTCACCTTGTCGACGATGGGAAAGCGCATCGGGCGTGGGCGGCCGTCCATCGAGCCGAGCCGCGGCACGGCCGCGAGCAGTGCGCGCGTATAGGGATGCGAGGGCGCGGCAAAGATACGCGCGGTCGCATCGGTCTCCACCGCCTGCCCGCCATACATCACGACGGTGCGGTCGGCGATCTCGGCGACCACGCCCATGTCGTGGGTGATGAAGAGGATTGACATCCCCTCCTCCTGCTGAAGCTCCTTCAAGAGCTCCAGGATCTGGGCCTGGATGGTGACGTCGAGCGCGGTGGTCGGCTCGTCCGCGATCAGGAGTTTTGGTTTGCAGGCCAATGCCATCGCGATCATCACGCGCTGGCGCATGCCGCCGGAAAAGCGATGCGGATGCTCGTGAAAGCGCGACTTTGCCGCGGGAATGCGGACCCGGTCGATCAGACGGATGGTCTCGACCTCCGCCGCCGCGCGCGACAGACCGCGGTGCTGGATCAGCGCTTCCGCGATCTGGAAGCCGATCGTGAGTACCGGATTGAGGCTCGTCATCGGCTCCTGGAAAATCATCGCGACGTCGTTGCCGCGGATGTCCTTCATGGTCGTTTCGGGGAGCGCGAGGAGATCGCGGCCGGCGAGCGTGATGCAGCCCTCGCTACGGCCACTCTCCTTCGGAAGGAGCCGCATGATCGACAGCGCGGTGACGCTCTTGCCCGACCCGGACTCGCCGACGATCGCCACGGTCTCGCGCGGCGCGATGTCGAAGGAGATGCTGCGAACGACGGGAATCCATTGCCCATCGCGCAGGAAAGACGTGGTAAGGTCCGAGACCGTCAGCACGGGCGACTGTGCCTCCGCGACGACTTGGTCGGGTCTCGTTGCGCCGATGCTCATCAGTAACCCCGTTTGCGATCAACCAGCCCCGGCAGCGCTTCGCCGCGGCGGTGACGCGCGATGACGTCCAACACGAAATCGACCGCGGTATCCGGGCTCGTCATGCTGGCATTGTGCGGGGTCAGCAGGATGCGCGGATGGCTCCAGAACGGATGGCCTGATGGCAGCGGCTCGGGATCGGTGACATCAAGCACCGCGCCGGACAAAGCACCACTGTCGAGGGCGGCGAGGAAATCGGCCTCGACGAGATGCGGGCCGCGTCCGACACTGACGAGCCCCGCCCCACGCGGGAGGCGCGCGAACAGATCTGCGTTGAGGATGCCGCGGGTCTCGTCGGTCAGCGGCAGCAGGCAAACGAGGATGTCGGCTTGCGCGAGAAATTCCGGCAAGGTGTCCGCGCCCGCGTAACAGATCACGCCCTCGATCTCGCGCGGCGATCGATTCCAGCCTGATAGCGGAAAGTCGAATCCTCTGAGCCGTTCGAGCACGGCCTGCCCGAGCTGACCGAGCCCCATCACGCCGACGCGCCGGCGCTTGGCCGGCGTGATCCGGATCTCGCGCCAGACTTGTTCCTTCTGCTGATGGATGAAGTGCAGGAGGTCGCGATGCAGGCCCAGCACCGCCATCGTGACGTATTCCACCATGGTCTCGGCAATGCCGGGCTCCAGCATGCGTACGAGCGGAATGTGCGCCGGGAGTTTCGTTGCATCGAATTGGTCGACGCCGGCTCCAACCGAGAAGACCAGTTCGACGTTTGGAAAGGTCGCCGCGATGTCCTCCGGCGGCACCCACGCCACGAGATAGCGCACGTCGGCGGGATCGCCGATGTCAGGCCAGAGCCGGAACGGCACTTGCGGCGCGCGCTCGGCGAAGAAGGTCGCCCACTCCGCCCCGCGCAACATGTTGGCCTTGTAGAGGACGCTCATGCAGCCCTCAGAACGGGCTGACCGGCGCGAGCCGGCGCCCGTCGATCATGCGCTTGTGGCTGTAGGCGGCAGGATCTACCAGTGGCGTCGCGTTGGTGACGATGTCGGCGGCGAGCTTGCCGGCCGCGGGACCGATGCCGAAGCCATGGCCGGAGAAGCCGGTCGCGAGGAAGAAGCCCGGCAATGCATCGACCGGCGAGATCACCGGGATCGTATCCGGCGTGCAGTCGATGGTGCCGCCCCAAGCTTCCGCAATCTCGATGTCCTTCAGCTCCGGATTCGCCTTGATCAGCGAAGCCATCGCGGCATTGACCAGCGACATGTCGGGCGCGGGATCGCGCACGCGCTCGGTCTCGAACGGCGACGGCTTGTCGAAGCTCCAGCCGGTGCCGCGCACGATCTGATCGAAGAACGACTTGCCGAACGACAATTTCAATCCGTTCTTGCGATGCAAATAGGTCGGCCAGAACGTGCGCGCATAGCGGAACAGGTCCGGCGACAGTTCGACCGTACCGCGATTGCGCAGCGCCAGCGTGAAGCCGCCGTCGAGGCGGCGGCGGATGCAATAGAGATCGGTGCCGAGTGCGCCCGAGGTGATCTCCGGCGCCGGCGTGGTTCGGCATGCAGTCGCATTGACGAGACCGATCGGCAGCTCGATGCCATGACGGCGGCAGAACAGCGACGACCAGGCGCCGCCCGACAGCAGCACGGCTTGGGTTTTGATGGCGCCCTTCTCGGTGACGACGGCGCTGACCTTCCCGCCTGAGGTCTCCAGCCCGCGCGCGGCGCAGCCCTGGTGGATGGTGACGCCATGCTTTCGCGCAGCGGTGGCGAGCGCAGGCACGGCCATCGACGGCTCCGCACGTCCATCGCTCGGCGTGTGCAGGCCGCCGACCCATTTGTCGGTATTCCCGGGCATGCGCTCGGCGACTTCGGCCGGCGTCAGCACGGTCGAGTGCACCTGCATCTCGCGCGCGACCGCGGCCCAGCGTTCCCAGCTCGCGAGTTCGTCCTTGCTCTTGGTCAGGAAAAGCACACCGGTGCGGCGGAAGCCCGCATCGACACCGGCGTCGTTCTGCATGTCCTCCCAAAGCCGCAGCGCTTCGCGCGCCAGCGGAATCTCTTCGCGCGCGCGGCCCTGCTGGCGGCACCAGCCCCAATTGCGGCTCGACTGCTCGCCGCCGACATGGCCCTTCTCGACCAGCGCGACGGAGAGACCCTTCCTGGCGAGATGATAGGCCGCGGAGACGCCGATGACGCCGCCGCCGATGACGACGACATCCGCCTGCGCCGGCAGGCGTTCGTCGCTGCTTATACGGTTGAGCGGCGGGGACATGATGCACTCCTGCAGATCAGTTCGAGGCTTTTCGTCATGGGATGTTCATCCGCGGATCGAGCGCATCGCGCAGGCCGTCACCGAGGAAGTTGAAGCTCGTCACCGCCAGCGTGATGACGACACCCGGCGCGATCGCAAGCCAGGGCGCGCTGGTGAGATAGATCTGCGCATTGTTGAGCATGTTGCCCAGGCTCGCCGCCGGCGGCTGGATGCCGTAGCCGAGATAGCTGAGATAGGATTCCAGCAAAATCGCGTTCGCGATATTGAGCGTCGCGGCCACCATGATCGGAGCGATCGCGTTGGGCACGAGCTCACGGAACATGATGCGCGGGTTCGAGGATCCGAAGGCAAGCGCGGCGACCGCGAACTCGCGCTCCCGCAACGACCGCATCTGGGCCTCGACGACGCGCGCCACGCTCATCCAGGCGGTGGCCGCGATGAGCACCGTTGTGACGATGAGGCCGGGCTCGGTCAGCGCGGCCAGCGCCAGCAGCAGGAAGATGGTCGGAAAGCACAGCACGGCATCGACCAGCCGCATGAGGACTGCACCGACCACACCGCCATAGAAGCCGGCGAAGGCGCCGACGACGATGCCGACCACCATCGCGATCACCATGGCGACGAAGCCGATCGACAGCGAGACACGCGCCCCCATCATCAACCGCGCCAGCACGTCGCGGCCGAGTTCGTCGGTGCCGAGGATGTGCGCGCCCGAGAACGGCGGTGCGAAACGCTTCATGATGTCGATATAGGTGTCGTCGAACGGCAGGAGATAAGGACCGAACGCCGAGCCGAGCACGAGGACGACGATAATTACGGCGCCGGCGAGAGCGAGCCGATGCCGGCAGAAGCGTCGCCAGGCGCCCTGGCCAGGTGTGGGTTGAGCGGCGGACAGGACTGCGGTCGCCATCGCTTCAGCTCACCCGGATACGTGGATCGACGACGGCATAGAGGATGTCGGCCATCAGCGAGCCGATCAGCACCATCGTCGCCGAGAACATCAGGATGCCCATCACCACGGGATAATCGCGATAGCCGATCGAATCCAGGAACAGCCGGCCCATGCCGGGCCAGGTGAACACGGTCTCCGCGACCAGCGCGCCGCCGAGCAGCGTCGGAAATTGCAGGCCCGCGACCGTGATCATCGGCAGCAGCGCGTTGCGCAGCGCATGCACCGTGAGGATGCGCCATTCCGGCATGCCCTTGGCACGCGCGGTGCGGATGTAGTCCTGGTTGATGACCTCGAGCATGGAGGAGCGCATGAAGCGGCCCCACATCGCGGTCTCGACCAGCGCCAGCACCATGGCCGGCGCGATCAGATGATGCAGCAGGTCGAGGAAGGAGCCGTCGCCGACGGTTTCGCGGTTGCCGGCCGGCAGCCAGCCGAGCGTCACAGAGAAGACGTAGATGGTGACGAGGCCGAACCAGAAGGTCGGGATCGACAGCGCGATCATGGCGCCGACGGTGGCGAGCGAATCGAACAACGAATATCGGCGGAGCGCACCCAATATGCCGATCCAGCAGCCGAGCAGCACGGCGATGATGGTCGCCGTCGTCATCAACTCCAGCGTGGCGCCGAGATGCGAGGAGATCACCGACAGCACCGCCTCGCCGTCGCGATAGGACTTGCCCCAATCACCCCTGAGCATGCGCCCGAACCAATCGAGATACTGGATCGGCAACGGCCGATCGAGCCCGAGCTGCTTGCTGACGCGGTCGAGATCCTCCTGCGTCATCTGCGCGGAGGCCGCGAATTGCGACAGCGGACCACCGGGCGCCAGATGCAGGAGAGCGAAGCCGATTGCGGAGACGATCACCAGCAGCATCACCGCCTGCGCCAGGCGATTGAGGACGTAACGGGCCATCTCAGGCGATCCAGCCGGCCTGAGGCATCAGGCCCAGTACCATTCGCGGATGTTCCAGCAGTTGATCGAGGTGTTGATGTTGGGTCGGAAGCCTTGCAGCCCTTCCTTCACGCCCTCGGCGATGAAGCCCTGGAACAGCGGCAGGATCGCAAGGTCGTTGCGGATCAGCTTCTGCAGGTCGCCATAGGTGGTCTTGCGCTGCGCTATATCGAATTGCCTGGCGCCTTGCGCGAGCAGCCGATCAGCCTCCGCGCTCTGGTATTGATAGGTGTTGTAACCGCGGCCGCCCTTGGCGGGAATCGCGCCGGAGCCGAACCGTGGCGTCACGTCGGGATCGCTGCCCAGCATGAAGTTCACGCCCACAATCACCGAGTTGAACTTCGACTGCTGCCAGAAGTCGCCCCAGATCACGGCGGCCGGCATGTTGTTGACGCGCATGCTCGCGCCGATCGCGCGCCAGCCCTGGATCAGGAGCTGCTGGGTCTGCTCGCGCACGGCGTTGCCTGCGGTCGTCGAGTTGGTGAATTCGAGCTTCACGCCGCCCTTCTCGCGCACGCCGCTGGAGCCACGAGCCCACCCCGCGGCATCGAGCAGCGCGTTGGCCCTGGTCGGATCGTATTTGTGCTGCGGCAGACCCTGCTGGAACGACCACGCCTGCTGCGGCACGAAACTCTCGGTCTGCGTCGGCAGGCCGTAGTTCAGCGCATCGATGATCGCCTGCTTGTTGATGGCGAGATAGAGCGCCTCGCGCACCGCGTGATCGGCGAAGGGCCCGAACTCCAGATTGGGGGCGATATGCTCCACCGAGGACGTCGACGAAACGACGATCTTGCGCGCCTTCAGCGTCTTCGCCTCCTGCACGAAGTTAGGCAGGATGCCCTGCAAGCCGGTGTAGTCGACCTGTCCGGTGCGGAACTGGGTGTAGAGGACGGTGAGGTCAGGAATGTATTTGAAGACCACGCGTTCGACGTAAGGTCCCTTGCCGTGATAGCCGGTGTGGGCATTGAGCAGGATATGGTCGCCGGGCACGCGCTCGCCCCAGCGGAACGGCCCGGTGCCGACAGGCGCGTTGTGGAACGGCGAGGCGTTCGGATCGGACACCTTCTCGAGGATGTGCTTGGGCACGATGAAGGTCAGCGATCCCAAGATCGACATATAGGGCGAATAGGCGGCTTCCATTCGCCAATGAATCTCGTCGGGCCCGACGACCTCGATGTCCTTGACCAGACTGTGGCCGACGCGGCTGCGCGCGCGGAAATCGGAATTGTTGATCAGGTCGAGCGAGAATTTGACATCGTCCGCCGTGAAGGCCGTGCCGTCGTGCCACTTCACGTCCTTGCGCAGCTTGATCTTCCAGGTCAGGCCGTCGGCCGACAGGCCGCCGTTCTCGACCGTCGGGACTTCGCTCGCGAGGTCGGGCACGAACTTGCCGTCGGGATCGATGAACCAGAGCGGCGAGAACACCTGCCACCAGACGCCCTGGTCGACTTCGATGCCGGGCATCAAGGGATGAAAGACGGTCGGCTCCTGCGACAATGCGGCGATCACCTGCCCGCGCGGCTTGTCCGGCGGAGTGCCCGGACGCTCGGTCTGCGCAAGGGCGCTGCCCGAAAGCGTCCATCCCGCGGCGGCACCGGCGCCAAGCTGGAAGAATTGTCGGCGATTTGGAATGCCGGGATGATGCAGTCCGCCAACGCTGAACTTGCCGGTGTCATCTGCCATGACCAGTCTCCGTTCCCGCACGCGGCACCTCTCCCGCGCCCCAGGACCCCGGCAAAGGGACAGGAGTGGGCTTTAGTGCTTCTAAATTTTTCAGCCAAAAGTTCATCATGACTAAATACAGCTGTCAATCAGATTGCTAGGATGCGCGACCTTTTCACACCGCCGCCGGCCAATCCGGCGGCGCGGAAATGCTTGGGAGAGCGACATGGATGGTCGCGGCGACACTGACGGTCCGAAGGATACCCCGACGATCGAAACCGACGATGCTGTCGACCAGCGCCTCGGCGAGACCGTGCGGCTGCTGCGCCAGCGCGCGGGTCTCTCGATCCAGGACGTCGCCAACAAGACCGGCCTCTCCAACGGCATGATCAGCCAGCTCGAACGCGCGCGCGCGATGCCGTCGATCCGCACGCTGCGCCTGCTCAGCATCGCGCTCGACGTGCCGATCTCCTATTTCTTCGAGACCAGCGATCCCGCCGCCGATGTGCAGCGCTACATCGTGCGCAAGAACAACAGGCGCCTGCTGCGCCTCACCGCCAGCGGCGTCGTCAAGGAAGCGCTGACGCCGGAAGGCAAGGGCCAGATGGAGCTCTACGAGCTGACGCTCAATCCCGGCGCCTCCTCGGGCACCGACTTCCTCCAGCACACCGGCGAGAAGGCCGGCTACATCCTCTCCGGCAGCCTCCGCCTGTGGCTCGACAACCAGGCCCACGTGCTGGAAGCGGGCGACAGTTTTCGTTTCCCGAGCATCGTGCCGCACATGTTTGACAACCCGACCCAGCAGGCGGCACGGGTGATTTGGGTCACGACCCTGCGCCAAACCGATTCGCCACCAGGTTGACGCCCTCGGAATATCTCGCCCAGATAGCGCCAGAATTTGCCCTCGACGCCGCCGCAGGGAGTCTGTAGCTCACAGGGAGCCGGACTCGTGCGACTGGGCGGATGGTTGAGGGTCCGCGGCTGACGTCGGTGGTACGAGAGCATGAAACTCAGGGGGCTTCTGACATCAGCAATGGCCGCGCAGGCCGTCGTGACCGCCGTGGCTCTCTCCGCCTCCTATGCCGTGACCGGACCCGGATTCGGCGTTGCCCAGTTCGTTGCCCTGCTTGCAAGTGCGGCCGCTGCGGTGCTGCTTGCGCGCCTTTGCGCCGGCAGCATCGCGACATCACGGAACAAGCACTTCGACGCGCGACTGGCCGAGCAGCTGCAGGCACGCGCGGACAGCGCGCAGATGACGCAAGCCGTCATCAAGACCGCGCTCGACGCCTTCGTGCAGACCGACGACCGCGGCATCGTCCTGGAGTGGAGCCTCCAGGCCGAAGCCCTGACCGGATGGTCGCGGGCCGAGGCGATCGGCGCCGACGTCGTCGAGTTGCTCGTCGCCGAGCCGCTGCGATCGGGCTTCAGACAACGCATGATGCGAATATTGCCGGAATTGTCCGACACCCCGATCGGTATCCGCTTCGAGGCGAGCCTCGTGCACCGCAACGGCGACGAGATCCTGATCGAGGCGTCGAGCACAGCGCTCCGCCTCGGTGGCCGCACCATCATCAACGTTTTCGTCAAGGACATCACGCAGAAGCGCGCCGCAGAGGAGCAGCTGATTCAATCCCAGAAGATGGAAGCAGTCGGCCAGCTCACCGGCGGCATCGCGCATGAATTCAACAACATGCTCACGGTGATCACGGGCACGATCGAGATCCTCGCCGACGCCGTGAAGGACGATCCGCGGCTCGCCACCATCGCCAAGCTGATCAGCGAGGCCGCCGATCGCGGCGCGGCGCTGACCTCGAGCCTGCTCTCCTTTGCGCGCAAGCAGGCGCTGCATCCGGCCGAGATCGACGTCAACGATTTGCTCGAGGAGCTTTCAAAGCTGCTGCTGGCGACCTTCGACAAGAAGATCGAGATCGTGCGGAAGTTCGACGGCAATATCTGGCTCGCCTTCGCCGACCGCGGGCAACTCTCCTCCGCGCTGCTCAACCTCGCGATCAATGCCCGCGACGCGATGCCTCTGGGCGGCCGCCTGATGCTGACGACGCGCAACGTGGTGTTCGGAGTGCGCGAAGCCGTCGCAGTCGGCGCCGGATATCCCGGCGACTATGTCGAGATCGAGATCGGCGACACCGGCACCGGCATTCCGCAGGCGATCGTCGAGCGCATCTTCGATCCGTTCTTCTCGACCAAGGAGGTCGGCAAGGGCACCGGCCTCGGGCTCAGCATGGTGTTCGGCTTCGTCAAGCAGTCGGGCGGCGGCATCAAGGTCAGGTCCGAGGAAGGCCGCGGCACGACCTTCGCGATCTATCTGCCGAAGGCCGAAACCAGCGCCCTTCGCCCCGCGAGCTATGATGCGCGCAAGATCGTCGGCGGAACGGAGACCATCCTCTGCGTCGAGGACGACCGCGACGTCCGCCATTACGTCACGGTGCAGCTCGAAAGCCTCGGCTACAAGGTCATCCCCGCCGCCAACGCCACCGAAGCGCTTGAGATCGCGGCCGACGGCACGCCGTTCGACCTGTTGTTCACCGACATCGTGATGGGCGGCGGCATCAACGGGCGCGAGCTCGCCGACCGGATGGTGGCCGCGCGGCCGTCGCTCAGGGTGCTGTTCACGTCGGGCTACGCACACGACTCCCAGCACGCGCCGGGCGGCGCCACCATGGGCGCACCGCTGTTGACAAAGCCATACCGCAAGGCCGAGCTCGCACGCATGCTGCGCCGCTCGCTCGACACCGCCGTCGATGCCGCGGGCGATGCGATCCCGACGCCCTATTCGGTGCAGGCCGAGGTCGAAGGCTTCTTGCGCAAACAAACGAGCGACGATCGCGGGAACTAATGACCGCTGTCAGCTCATCCGCCGTCGCAGCGTGGCCGACGGCGTCTCGCCGAATTTTGCGCGGTACGCACCGGCCATGCGACCGAGATGGGTGAAGCCGAGATCGAAGGCGATGCCGGTGATGGAAATGTCTGGTGGCGCTTGCGCGAGCCGGGCATGAAGGCTGGCAAGCCTGATATCGAGCAGCATCTCCGAGATCGACACCCCGAAGTGACGGCGGAAGCCGAGCTGAAGCGCGCGGATGCCGACGCCGGACGCGCAGGCGAGTTGTGCGAGGTCGAGCGGCTCGTCGGCATTGTCCGCAAGATAGTCCCGCGCGGCGCGGAGCGCGCGCGGCAGGCGCTCGGCTTGCCCCGAGAACGTCCTGATCGCATCCGACAGGCCGTGCCGCTGGCCAGTGAGGAGGCGATCGAGCAGCGCCTCGCGCCAGTCCGCCATCGCGACCGGCGACATCAGGCCGGACGGCCCGAGACGCTCGGCGAGCAGCATCAACTCATCGAGCCGGGCCCGGAGATCAAGCCCTTCGGGCGCGTTCAGGTCGATGACCGGATCGAACTCGACTGCGCCGGCCGCCCGGCCCGACAGCGCCGCAGCCCGTTGTTCGACCATGCGGCGGTCGAGCAGCAGGATGATCTGCGCACATTCGGCCCAGATCATCCTGGTCGGGATGGTCGGCGATAGCAGCGACGCCGTCTTGACAGGCGCGACATCGAAGCCGCCGGTGCCCGCAGAAATGTGAGCGGTACCCGTGAGCGGGATCTGCACGAGGAAGAAGCGGTCGAGACAACCGGGATCGATGCTGACTGTCCCGCCATAGCTGACGTAGTTGATGGAAAAGCCTTCAAACGCCGCGCAATTGTGCCGGGCGGAGAATCCGGACGCACGGGCCTGCGCGGGCTTGAGATCATGCGGGCAGAAGATGCGACCGATCTGTTCGGCCGCCTCATCGACATCGTCGGTGGCGACGCGCGCGAAGGCCGCAAGCCGTTCGGATGCGGGTGGCCTTGCGCTCATTTCCAGCACGGCTGCGGACATCATAGACCACGCTTCGCGTCGCGGAATTGCTTTAAGCCTATAATAGTTCGCAGGGCGCGAAAAGGGTCATGTCGCAAGATCGTCGTGCTGCATGGCAACAGCCATGTCCGGATTCGTTTAGCGGATAGACAGCCGCCCGCACGTGGCCGAAGCTCCATCCTCGCCGGAATTCAACAGGAGGCGAGCCATGACTACACTCGAAAAGGGCATTACCGCGAACGGCACAGGCTACGGCGGCAAGACCTGGAACATCCTTGGCCAGGTGTATTTCCCCAAGGCCGTCACCGACTCCACCTTCGCGTTCGAGACCAACAGCGATCCTGGCCAGTTCGTGCCGGTGCACATCCACCCGACCCAGGACGAGTTCATCCTGGTGCAGGAAGGTACGCTCGACCTCAAGCTCGACGGCGTCTGGGTCAAGGCTCATGCCGGTGATCTCGTGCGCATGCCCCGCGGCATCCCGCATGGCTATTTCAACAAGTCCGACAAGCCGTGCCGCGCGCTGTTCTGGGTCTCGCCGATGCAAAAGCTGGAGGCGCTGTTCAACCAGCTGCACAATCTGACCGACCCCGCCGAAGTCGTACGCATCTCGGCGCTGCACGAGGTCGACTTCCTGCCGCCCGAGGCGAACGACTAGGCGCCTCGCCTCCTCGTCCGATTTCATCTGCTTGCAGCTCCGCCGGCCGCGCCTTGCGGCCGAACGAGGCCGCTTGCGCGCAAAACACATCGATTGCGAGCCATCCCATGGTCAGCCCCAAGCATGTCTGCGTGATCGGCGCTGGTGTCTCCGGCCTCGCCACCGCAAAGGCGTTCTCCACCCGCGGCCACCGCGTCACGATCGTCGAACGCAGCGCCGATCTCGGCGGCGTCTGGGAGCCCGCGCGCTCCTATCCCGATGTGCAGACGCAAAGCCCGAAGGATCTCTATCGCTACACCGATCGCGCCATGCCTGATGCCTATCCGGAATGGCCGACCGGGCCGCAGGTCCACGCCTATCTCGCCGACTACGCCAAAAGCTTCGGCCTTGACCGCATGCTGCGCCTCGATACTGCGGTCGCCGGCATGGCGCGGCGCACCGACGGCAAACCGGGCTGGACACTGGCGCTATCAGGCAAGGACGGCGCCATCACGAACGAGGATTTCGATTTCGTCGCTGTGTGCACTGGACAATTCAACGAGCCGCGCGAGCTGCATTGCCGCGGCGAAGGCAGTTTCCTGGACCAGGGCGGACAGATCCTGCACTCGTCGAAATACAGCGATGCCACGCTGGCGAAGGGGCGCCGCGTCGTCGTGCTCGGCGGATCGAAATCGGCGACCGACATTGCGGTGAACGCTGTGACATCAGGCGCGCGAGAGGTCACCATCGTGATGCGCGAGCCGGTTTGGCGCATCCCCTATTTCATCGGCGGGCTCGTGAACTTCAAGCGCATCCTCTACATCCGCGCACAGGAGGAGATGTTCCCGGGCTGGGGCATCGGCACGATGTCGCGGCTCGCGTACCGCCTCGCCGCGCCGCTGATCTGGGCGAACTGGCGGGGGCTGGAGAGCCTGTTGAAGGCGCAGCTCAAGCTCAACAAGTGCAAGATGGTGCCGAAAGAGCGGATCGAGGACGGCGTCAACTGCTCGGTCCCGATCGCCACGCCCGGCTTCTATCCGATGGTCGCCGACGGCCGCATCAAGGCCGTGTTCGGCAGCTTCGACCATTATGAAGCCGACACCATCGTGATGAGCGGCGGCGAGCGCATCGGTGCCGATGTCGCCGTGCTCGCGATCGGCTACAAGCTCGGCGTACCCTTCCTCCCCGACGCCTATCGGCAAAAGCTGGTCGATGCGGACGGACAGTACCGGCTCTATCGCCTGATCGCCAATCCTGATCTGCCCGACCTCGGCTTCGTCGGCTTCAACTCGTCGTTCTGCACCGTGCTCTGCGCCGACCTCGCCGCCAACTGGCTGGTGCGCTATGCCGATGGGCAACTCGAGAACCAGCCGACGGCGCAGCAGATGCGCGACAACATCGAGATGATGCTGCATTTCAAGCGCGTCGAGCGGCCGGCCGCGGGCGTCTATGGCGGCCTCTGCGTCGCGCCGTATCACTACCGTCATTTCGACGAGCTGATGGCCGACATCGGCGCCAAGACGCAGAAGCGCGGCGGACCCGCCGGACACTTCCTCCCGCCGGACGCTGATGACTATGCCAGGTTCCTCGCGTCGGCGCCGGAGTATCGGGCGGCGGGATGAGATCGGAGAGCCCGATTTGCGGCTCGCCAGGCCGCGGGTTTGATGCTTACGATCCCATGACCAGCGAATCTCCTGGACGTGGGAGGCAGCCATGGAACGACGACGCCACATCGCCACAGTCATGGCGGTGCTTGGGCTGCTCTTCACGGCGGCGGCCACGAGCCAGGCGCAAGCGCTGACGCCGGCGCAGTCGGAGGCGCAAGCCGCCTACGATCGCGCGCTCGGCGATTTCAAATCGATCCTGGCCGAGCGGCGCCGCCAGATCGAGGCGAAGCAGAAGCTGCCGAACCTGCCGGGCCAGGCCCTTTACCTGGCACGCGTCGCTGTCATCAGCACCTACAAGGATCTCACCGACGCCGTGCCGTCGCGGATCGGCAAACCGAACAAGTTCGGGATTCCGCCGGCCTATTTCGATGCTGCGATCGAACCGCTGGTCGACGAATACGCCGACATCTTCGACGTCATGGAGGCGCCGCCCGCGAGCGCACAGAATTCGGCGACGCCGTTCAAGGACGTCGTCGACCTCGGTACTGCGATCGCACGCGCCAAGGGGCTCAAACCCGTTGACGCCGACGCCGCGGGCCTCATCAGCCTGGGACTGTTCTATGCGGAGACGAACGGCAAGCAGAACGTCCGCAATGCGCGCTCGAACAGCTACATGGGCAGCTTCCAGACCGGCCCGTCCGAGGACCGCAACGGTCAGCGCAAATGGGAGGCGATCAAGGGTACGATCGCGGCCGCCGATCCCGCACTGAATGCGCGCGACGACAAGGAAGAAGCACGGTCCGGCGGCACCGATCGCCGCTTCAACCACTGGACCAACGTGCGCGACGGCCTCATGAACGCGCATGCGGAACTGTTTGCCGGGATCCCTGTCATCGTGAAGACGCTGCCCGATCCGATCGAGCAGATGAAGCTGTTCGAGCTGATCCAGATCATCCCGACGCCGACGCGATCGGCCCTCAAATCAGGCGACCTGTTGAACTACCGGGTATCCAATCCCACCATCATGAAGCACCTGCGCAACAACAGCATCTTCGCCTTCGGCAAGATGGACCGGGCGCGAAGCTCGGCGACTTTCCGCGAGATCCTGGGTGCGATGTGGCTGTTCAAGCGGAAGTTCGAGAAGGCCATGGTGAAATACGCGGAGATCAAGGGTCGTTAATTCTCCGGCTTGTAGCCGTCGGTCAGCGTCTTCAGGAATGCGATGATGTCGACCTCGTCCCGCTCCGTCATCGCCGGCTTGTCGCCGGGATGGCGATCGAAGGGCGGATCTGTCACGTCGACATTGGCGTGATACTTTTCGGGCAGGTCGTCGTATTTGCGCACCGTGCCGTCGGCAATGCGCGGAAACGCCTTTTCCGGATTCGTGTCGCGGAAATTGTAGAAGTCGAGCACCTCTTCGAGCGTCTTGAAGACGCCGTTGTGGAAGAAGGCATGACGCGTCGCGGTGTTGCGCAGCGTCGGCGTCAGGAACGTGCCGCAATATTGCGTCTGCGCGGCGACATCGGTGCGCTGCGGACCGCAGACGCCGAGGTCGAAATGATTGGGATCGCGATTCCCGGCGAGCGCCGCGTTGCGCGGCGCGCCGAGCGCCTCATACTGATGGTCGGTGAACAATGGCGGCAGGCTGTCGCGCGTCGGCGCCGACGTATGGCAGCCGGCGCAATTGGCCTTGTCGGGGTCGTTGAACACTTGCAGGCCGCGCAATTCGCTTTCCGACAACCGCGCCTTGCCCTCGAGCCAGTAATCGTACTTGCTGGTGTAGGGATGGAAGCTCGGCTCTTCGACCTGATAGCGCGCCACCGCGAACATCGCTTCCGCGATCAGCAGCCGCTGGTTCCTCAGCACGCCGGCGCCGAACAGGTCGACGAAGCGCCGGACATAAGGCGCGTGCCGCAGCTTGTCCGCGACGATCTCGGCGCTGCCGCCGTCCATCTCGTTGGGATCGAGCAGCGGGAACAGCGCCTGATCCTGGAGCGTGTCGGCACGGCCGTCCCAGAACAGGCCGCCCTGCGGCACGATGTTCGCCGACGCGCCGGTGCCGCCCGCGGTCTTGGTCGTGCGCACGGACTGCTGGCCGAGCGCCGCCATCTGCGCGAGATCAATGGTGTTGTCGTCATCGCCCTTGTCGGGCCCGATGCTGAAATTCGGCTGGCGCTCCAGATAGGTCAGCGACGGGACGGCGCGTGCGCCTTGCCGCGTCAGGTCGATGCCGCCAAGCATCACCGGCCCGTCGTTCGGCGGGCCGTAGGCGTGATCCGGACTGTGGCAGGACGCACAGGAGAGCCTGCCTGAGGACGACAGAGAGGCGTCGTAGAAGATCTCTTTGCCGAGGAGAGCCATCGCGGACAGCGGCGCGACCGGCGGACGCATGAGGCGAACCGGATTCGGATTCGCACCGACCAGATTTGCCTCCGCAAGCCCCTCCGTCTCGGCAGCAAGGACGGCGCCGGCCAGACAGAGCAGGCCGGCGCCGAGGAGCCACATGGAGCGGCTGTTCATCAAATGCGTACCGTTGGGCTAGTGGTGGTGATGCTCGTCCGGCGGGCTCACGATGACCGTGCCGGCGGTCGGATCGAGAAACAGCGCGTCGGTCCGGAAGTCATGGCTGTGATCATGCTCGAAGTCGAACAGGTCCATGATCGACCCGGTGGTGGCATCGAACGAACCGCCACCGAGACGCTTGCCCTTGAGCCAGTTGTCTTCGATGAACCGCACCACCGAGGCCTGCGAGATGGCGGCGTGGCTGACGAAGTTGGTCTTGGCGTAGGGCGAGATCACGATGAAGGGCACGCGGGTCGCGGGGCCGCAGCGGCCGTTCACCGGCTTGCCGCCGACACCGGGCAGCTGAGGCTGCTTGGTGACGCCGAGACCGCACTGGCCGGCACCGTTGAGCTGATCGGCGGTCGGGTCGTAGGAAGCGCTGCTCGACCTGGCGTAAGCGTGGTCATACCAGCCGTCGGAATCGTCGTAGGTGATGATGACGGCGGTCTCGCGCCACTCGGGCTGCTTCTGGAGGAAGTTGATCAGCTCGACCATGCCCTGCTGCTCGTCGAGGGGATCGGAATAGCCGGCATGGCCATCCTGGTAGGCCGGCAGCTTGACGTAGGACACCGCCGGGAAATTGCCGACCTTTACGGCCGCGTAGAAATCCTCGAGGTCGTAGCCGTGATTGGCGGGATCGAGGGTCTTGCCGTCCTTCTCGTAGGTGTGACCGACCGCTTGCACCGAGCTGGGCCGCAGATGGTTCGGATTGGCGGTCGACTTGTAGAACTGGAACCAGGCGTGATGCGGGACGTAGTCCGCCTTGGAAGCGCCGACCACGGTCGAGAACGTGCTGCGCGCGCAGCCGGTCGTGCCGTTCGCGTTGGTCACGGCCAGATCGAAGCCGCCCATGAACGAACCCCAGCTGATGCCGGCGTCGTTGAGGAGGTCACCGATGTTCTTGCCGGTCATCGTGACCTGCGTCGTGTATCCCGGGGTGCTGCAAGGATCATAAGCGGGACCGGGATCGCCGATCACCGTGAGGCCTCCCTGCCCGTCCGGGATGATTTGCGTCGCTGCATTGCCGAGCACGGCCACGGCGCCATTGGTCTGGCCCGAAATCACGTTCAGCGCGCCGACCGTCGACGGACCGTAGGTGTCGGTGTAGGCATTGTCGTTCATCGAGAAGTGCTGCGCGTAAGTCCAGAGTGCGGTGATGGTGTTGCCGTCGAAATAGCCCATGACTTGACCGGTGGTGCCGAACGCGCCGACGCCGCCCGAGGTGCCGCGTCCGGTATATTTCGGGAACAGATCGGCCTTGCCGTTGTCATAGGCCTGCTGTTCCGCGGTGTAGGCGTGGTTCTGCGACTGCGTGTTGGCCTGGGTGCGGTCGAGCCGGAAGGGGTCCGTCGCGCCAGCACCGTTCGCCGGATTGGTGTTCGGATTGTTCACCAGCAGATTGGCGTTGGCGAGGTTGTTGACCTTCGGCGTATGCGGCTTCGGCACGAAGGGAATCGAGCCCGAGGGATTGCTGGCATGCGGATAGGTCGCGAAATAATGGTCGAACGAACGGTTCTCGTTGAAGATGACCACGAGATGCTTGATCGGCGTTTCGGTGTGCATGTGATGCGCATGATGATTGCGATCATGGTCACGATCGAAATCGTCGGCGAACACCGGAATGCTGCAGGCAAGCGTCGTCGCGGCCGCGAGAACCGCAGCCGTCGTCAAGAATTTGGTTTTCATCTCTGTTTGCCCCGAGGGATTGACCCGGCAACCCTAGCGATCACGGGTGACAGAGCTGTGTCAGTTTGACGCAAACACATTTTGCGCAGTTGTTCGGACAAAATTATTCACAGGCTCGCCTCGCCCGCGGCGGCTCGATCTCGAGGTGACCGGACTCGGGCAGCGGAGGTGCCGTTTCGCCGATCAGCTCTTGCTTGTAGAGGCGGTCATTGTCGGCATCGAGCCAGAGCTGCTTGATCTTGTCGGCCGCGCCGCGGCGGCATTCGGGCGGCACATCGGACGCAGGCGGCTCCATGCCGAACCGGGACGGCAACGGGGACGATCATTTCAGGATCCATCGTCAGCGGTTGGGCCTGAGCGCTCTGCATCGTCAAGACCAGCGACACCATCGCAGCTGCAATCCAGTGTCCATGCATGTGTGCCCGGCGAAATCCAATATGGCCGGCCTATTCGGTGCGGATCGGCGCGTCCTTCAGCCCGTTGTTATCATAGGCCTTGCGCAAGGTGCCGTTGGTTACGGCCTCGTTCATGAACCTGGTGACGAACGCCAGAGCCTGGCTGTGGCCGAGCGGGACGGCAACGGCGGTCACCGTCTTCTTGAAGGTCTCGTCGAGCACCTTGGTCCCCGGAATCTTCTGCGCCATCTTGTTGAGCTGGTCGCGCGACAGCGCGAAGGCATCGATCTCGCCGCCCTTCAGCAGGCCAAAGATTTCATCATAGGTCTGATAACCCGTGACCTTCGCATTCTTCAGATGCGCAACGGCGCCGCGCATCGTGGTCGTGGCATTGACGGCCGCGACCTTGATGCCGGGCTGGTCGAGCATGGCGAAACTGGTGACGCTCGACCCCGCCTTGACGATATAGGTGGCGTCCGCGACCTCGTAGATCGGGCCGAACATCATCCTGGTCTCGCGCTCGGGATCTTTTGGCAACCAGGTGACGTCCCAGGCGCCTTTGCCGGCGGCGTCCGTGATCTGTCCGGAATTCTGGTACACGACATAGTCGACGGGCACGCCGAGTTGGGCGGCCATCTCCTTGCCGAGGTCGACGGGCACGCCGGCATAGCCGGCTTCGGTCTTGGTCGACCAGAACGCCCCGCCCGCCGGGCTGATTGCGATCGCGACCCGCAGTCTGCCGGTCGGAGCGATCTCGTCTTTCAGGCCATCGGCTAGCGCGGGCATCGCGACCGTGGCGGCAAGAGCGAGGCCGGCGCAGGCCGACCGGAATGGCGTTGGCATATCATCGTCTCCTCGCGTTTCTTCTTGTGCTGTCCGATTGCCTGAAGTCGGTCCTCGCGCCAGGGCATGCGGCCTTTGACACAATTCTGGTCGATCATGCGCTCGGTGAAAAGCGGTTTATCGTGACAAATCTGTCAAAGGTCACGCCGCTCCCTGCAACGCAAGGGCTGTGACTGCCATGGCTATGGTGTTCCACGGCCGGTGATTTGTTGCTAGCCTGCCGCTCCGACAGACAATCATCGGGGGCCATCGAATGACCTGCGCGAATCCCGCTTCTCTCGCACATCGGAACGAAGAGTGGCGACAGATCGGGCGAGCGCTGACTGCCTTGGCCGCATTGGCTGCCCTCGCCGGCTGCGAGGACAAGAATGCGTATGTCGCCCCGCCGCCGCCGAAGGTCGACGTCGCCACGCCGGTGCAGCGCCCGCTCACGCGCTATGTCGAGGCCACCGGCAACACCGCGCCGATCAAGAGCGTCGATCTGGTCGCGCGCGTGCAGGGATTTCTGCAAACGATCGACTACACCGACGGCACCTTCGTCAAGCAGGGCACCCAGCTGTTCACGATCGAACCCGAAACCTACAAGCTCAAGCTCGACCAGGCGCAGGCCGCCGAGACCGGCGCACAGGCCTCGCTCAAGCAGGCCGAGGCCGACTACAAGCGGCAGGCCGATCTGGTGCAGCGACAGGCGGTCTCGCAGGCGACCCTGGACACCTCGACATCGACCCGCGACAACGCCCAGGCCAACCTCCAGCAGGCCCAGGCCAACACCAGGCTCGCCGAGGTCAACTACGGCTACACCAAGGTGACTGCGCCGTTCGACGGTATCGTCAGCGCACATCTGGTCTCGATCGGCGAGCTCGTCGGCGTCTCCTCCCCGACCCAGCTCGCGACCATCGTCGCGATGGATCCGATCTATGTGAACTTCACCGTCAACGAGCAGGACGTGCTGCGCATCCGCGCCGAAGCACAACGCCGCGGGATGACCGCGACCGATCTCAAGCAGCTCCCGATCGAAATCGGCCTGCAGACCGAGACCGGCTATCCGCATGAGGGCAAGCTCGACTACGTCGCGCCGACCCTCAACTCGTCGACCGGCACGCTCGCCGTGCGCGGCATCGTGCCCAACGACAAGCGGGTGCTGCTGCCAGGCTATTTCGTCCGCGTCCGCGTGCCCTTCACCCAGGAGAAGGAGGCCCTCCTCGTCCCCGATACGGCGCTCGGCAGCGACCAGGGCGGGCGCTATCTGCTGGTGGCCAACAAGGACAACGTCGTCGAGCAGCGCAAGGTGCAGATCGGTCCCGCCGACAACGGCCTGCGCGTGATCGAGAGCGGCCTGAAGCCCGACGACCGTGTGGTCACGTCGGGGCTGCTGCGCGTGATCCCGGGCCAGAAGATCGACCCGCAGCAGACCAAGATCGAGCAGCCGCAGGCCTCGGGCAAGTGAGAGGCCGCGCGTCATGATCTCAAAGTTCTTCATCGAACGGCCCGTCCTCTCGAACGTCATCGCTCTGCTGATGATTCTGATCGGCGGCGTCGCGCTGTTCAACCTCGCGGTCGCGCAATACCCTGATGTGGTGCCGCCGACGGTGCAGGTGACGACGCGCTATCCCGGCGCCAGCGCCAAGACCGTGATCGACACCGTCGCGCTGCCGATCGAGCAGCAGGTCAACGGCGTCGAGGACATGCTCTACATGCAGTCCTACAGCGGCTCCGACGGCACCTACACGCTGACCGTGACGTTCAAGATCGGCACCGACCTCAACTTCGCGCAGGTGCTGGTGCAGAACCGCGTCTCCAGCGCCCTGTCGCAACTGCCGTCCGCCGTGCAGAACCAGGGCGTCACCGTGCAGAAGCGGTCGACCTCGATCCTCCTGTTCGTGACGCTGACCTCGCCGGACAAGACGTTCGACAGCCTTTACCTGAGCAACTACGCCACCATCAACATCCGCGACGAGCTCTCGCGCCTGCCCGGCGTCGGCAACGTCACGGTGTTCGGCGCCGGCCAGTATTCGATGCGGGTCTGGCTCGATCCGAACAAGCTGCAGGTGCGCGGCCTGGTGCCGCAGGACGTCATCAACGCGATCCAGCAGCAGAGCCAGCAGGTCTCGGCCGGACAGGTCGGCGCGCCGCCGACACCGCCGGGACAGGCGTTCCAGTACACGCTCAACGTCAACGGAAGGCTCGACGACACCAGCGAGTTCGAGAACATCATCGTCAAGACGGGCACCAGCGGCGACGTCACGCGCGTGCGCGACGTCGGCTCGGTCGAGCTCGGCGCGCAGACCTACAGCCAGATCTTCTCGCTGAACAAGCAGCCGGCCACCGGCATCGGCGTATTCCAGTCTCCCGGCGCCAACGCGCTCGAGGTCGAGCAGGCCGTCGAGAAGAAGATGGTGGAGCTCGCCAAGCGGTTTCCCGAGGGCATCAAATACGACACGCCGTTCGACACCACGAAATTCGTCAACGCCTCGGTGCACGAGGTCTACATGACCCTGATCGAGGCCGGCCTGCTGGTGCTGGTCGTGATCCTGGTGTTCCTGCAGGACTGGCGCGCGATGCTGGTGCCGGCGACCACGGTGCCGGTCACCATCATCGGCGCCTTCGCCGCGATGGCGGCGCTCGGCTTCACCATCAACATGTCGACGCTGTTCGCGATCGTGCTGGCGATCGGCATCGTGGTCGACGACGCCATCGTGGTGGTGGAAGGCGCGGCCCACAATATCGAGAAGGGCATGAACGGCCACGACGCCGCGATCAGTGCGATGGACCAGCTGTTCGCGCCGATCGTCGGCATCACGCTGGTGCTGATCTCGGTGTTCCTGCCGGCCTCGTTCCTCGCCGGTCTCACCGGGCGGATCTATTCGCAATTCGCGCTGGTGATCGCGGCGACCGCGCTGCTGTCGGCCATCAACGCCGCGACGCTGAAGCCGACCCAGTGCGCGCTGTGGCTACGGCCGACAGCGCCGCCGGAGCAGCGCAATTTCTTCTATCGCGGCTTCAACGCGGTCTACGACAAGGTCGAGCGCGGCTACACCCGGCTGATCACCTTCCTGGTGAAGCACGCGACGATCTCGGTCGCGTTCGCGCTCGTCGTGATCGGGTGCAGCGGCTACGGCCTGTCGCGGGTGCCGACCGGCTTCCTGCCGATCGAGGACCAGGGCTATCTGATCGCGGCCGTGCAGCTGCCCGACGGCGCCTCGCTGGAGCGAACCCAGAAGGTGCTCGACAAGGCCGCCGACATCATCAAGGGCACGCCCGGCGTCCAGCAGGTCATCACCATCGCCGGCATCTCCGCGCTCGACAACAGCGCCAGCCTTGCCAATGCCGGCGTCGCCTACATCATCCTGAAGGACTGGGAGTCGCGCGGCAAGGGCGAGGATCTGCGCTCGCTGGTCTACGGCCTCAACGACAAGGTCGCTGATATCATGGAGGCGCGCACCCTGGTGCTGCCGCCGCCGCCGATCCAGGGCATCGGCAACGCGGCCGGCTTCTCGATGCAGGTCGAGCTTCGCGACGGCAACAGCGATTTCGCCAAGCTGCAAGCGATCACGGGCGCGATGGTCAGCAACGGCCAGAGCCAGAGCGCGCTCCAGCGCGTGCAGTCCTCGTTCCGCTCGTCGGTGCCGCAGTTCAACGTCGAGATCGATCGCATCAAGACCCAGACGCTGCATGTGACGACCGACCAGGTGTTCGCGGCGCTGTCGACCTATCTCGGCTCGTCCTACGTCAACCAGTTCAACAAGTTCGGCCGCGTGTTCCAGGTCTACACCCAGGCCGATCCCGCCTTCCGCGTCACCGAGCGCGACATCGCCAACATGCAGGTGCGCAACTCGAACGGCGACATGATCCCGATCGGCACCGTCGCCACGATCACTCCGGCCACCGGGCCGTCGCTGATCAGCCTCTACAATCTCTATCCCTCCTCGACCGTGATCGGCCTGCCGGCGCAGGGCTACTCGTCCGGCCAGTCGCTGAAGCTGATGGAGGAGATCGCCGACAAGACGCTGCCGCAGGGCACCGGCTATGAATGGACCGCGATGTCGTACCAGGAGAAGGCGGTCTCGAACCAGATCTACTGGGTGTTCGGGCTCGCCATGCTGCTGGTGTATCTCGTGCTCGCCGGCCAGTATGAGAGCTGGTACGCGCCGATCTCGGTGATCCTCGCGGTGCCGCTGTCGCTGCTCGGGCCGATGCTGATCCTCTCGGGCCTCAAGATCGACAACAACCTCTATTGCCAGATCGGCCTGATCCTGCTGATCGCGCTGTCGGCCAAGAACGCGATCCTGATCGTCGAGGTCGGGCTCGAGCTGCACGGCCGCGACGGCAAGCCGATCATCGAATCCGCGATCGAGGCGGCACGCGCGCGCTTCCGTCCGATCCTGATGACGTCGTTCGCCTTCATTCTCGGCGTGGTCCCGCTGGTGCTCGCGACCGGCGCCGGCGCCAGCGCGCGCAAGTCGATCGGCATCACCGTGTTCTCCGGCATGCTGGCCTCGACCTGCCTCGCGGTCCTGTTCGTGCCGGCTTTCTTCGTGGTGGTGCAGCGCTTCGAGAACTGGCGCGCCTCGAAGAAGGCGCCGAAGGCGAATGCGGCCGCTGAAGTCCTGAAGTCCTAGAGGCTGCTCGGACGAAATCGCCAAAACAACCCCATGCACAGTAGACATGGGGTTGAAATGGCGCGAGATATTCGATTTTGCCGAAAATTGCTTGCACCGTCGGGCAAAACACCGGCATAATGGCATCATGGGAGGCGTTCGTGACCTGCCCCCTCCGTCATTGCGAGCGCAGCGTCGCTCAGGCCTTCTCGCTTGGCGCCTCGCCGCTGGAGACCAGCAGCACCGGGACCTTCGACTGCCGCAGCACCGCGTCGGCAACGCCGCCGAAGGAGAGGTGGTCGGCCTGGATACGGTCGACGCCCATGGCGGCACCGCGCGGCCAGACGCGGACATCCGGCAGGCTTCCAAATCGCTCGAAAGTGCGATCATATGCCCTCCGGAAACAACCTGAAGTTTCAGTGCAAAAGTCTCGGCTTGCCGGAGGAGAATGCGCGTGAAAGAACTCGCTGGAAAGACCGCGTTCGTGACGGGTGCAGCGTCAGGCATCGGCCTGGGGATCGCGACCGCTTTCGCCCAGGCGGGGGCGAAGGTCATGCTTTGCGATATTGAAGAAGAGGCTCTGTCCGCAGCGCTCGAGCAACTGAAGCTCACCAACGTCGATGTCGAGGGCGTGAAAGCCGACGTCTCACTCAAAGCCGAACTCGTGGCGGCCGCCGAAGCCACGACTGCCCGCTACGGCAAGGTGCATATCCTCGTCAACAATGCGGGCGTCGGCGGCGGCGGGCCCTATGGGGCCTGGACCGAGGCGTCGTGGAATTGGACCCTCGGCGTCAACCTGATGGCGACCATTTGGGGGATCGAGATCTTCGGGCCGTTGATCGAACGGCATGGCGAAGGTGGACATATCGTCTCCACAGCCTCGATCGCTGGCCTGATTTCAGGGGCGAGCACTGCATACAACGTTTCAAAGTATGGCGTTGTCGCGCTGTCCGAGGGACTACGGCAGGAGCTCGCGCCCCGCGGAATTGGCGTATCGGTGCTGTGTCCCGGGTTCATCCGCACTCAAATCATCAACTCGAGGCGCAATGTCCCCAAACGCTTCGAGGAGGGCGTTCCTGCCATGCCGACTTCCGGCCCCGTCGCCGAGCGGATCAACCTGATCCGCGAACGCGTCTCTCAGGGCATCGATCCCCTCTATGTCGGTGAACTCGTCCGCGAAGGCGTCGAAAACGACTGGCCATATATCTTCACCGACCTCGAATTCGAGCCGATCGTCGAAGCGCGCTTCGCCGCAATCAAGCAGGGCTTCGACCACATCCGCGGCCGCAACCCGAAACATTGAGCGCGCGCCTTCGCTCACGCCGCCGCCGGCGTCCTGATCTCGCGGGGCAGGATGATCGCGGCGGCGATCGCCAGCAGGCACAGGCCCGCAAACGCGTGCAGCATGGTGACGAAGCCGCCCTGCTCGTAGAGCCAGGCGACCAGGCCCACCGACGCGCCGGCCGCGGTGAAGCCGATGAAATAGCGCACGGCGTAGGCGCGCGAGCGCCATTCTTCGCTGGTGTACTTGCCGACCATGGCGTCGTTCACCGTGACCTGGCCGAACGCACCCATGACGATGCCGATCGACACCAGGATCAGCGGCAGATTGTTCAGGCTTGCGGCCAGATACAGGAACGGCGCCAGCATGAAGGACAGCGGCAAGGCCACCGTCTTCAGGGAATAGCGATCGAGCAGCCGGCCGATCGTGTACTGCGTCATCGCCCCGAACACGTAGACGCAGGCCGCGATGACCCCTAACAGCGCCGGGCTCCTGGTCAGGTCCGCGAGCCGCTCCGCAAACAGCTTTGGCAGCGCCACGGTGACGGCATTGAAGGTGGTCGAGATCGCGATCACGACGATCAGCAGCGACAGCACCACGCGCCACATGTCCTGCTTGGCGACGCGCGCTTGCGCGGCCGCCTGCTTCGAGCCCTTGCGGTCCTCGTGCACGACCAGCATCGCGAAGGCGATGCCGATCAGGATGGTGACGATGCCGGGAATGATGAAGGCGAAGCGCCAGCCGAGATACTGTCCGATCACGCCGGTGACCAGCGCCGAGGAGGCAACGCCGAGATTGCCCCAGACGCCGTTGATGCCCATCTCGCGGCCGAGTCTCTCGGCATAGGACACGATCATCGCGGTGCCGACGGGGTGATAGATCGAGGCGAACACGCCGATCGCGAGCAGCGCGGCGCCGAGTTGCACCGGCGTCTGCACGAAGCCGACCGAGATCATGGAGGCGCCGATGCCGACGAAGAAGATCAGCATCATGTGGCGGCGGCTCCAGCGGTCGCCGAGCCAGCCGGTCAGCAGCGAGCCCGCGCCGAAGGCGATGAAGCCGGGGGTCGCGTAGGGAAGCAGTTCCGAATAGGCCATGCCGAGCGCCGGCCCCATGATGATCACGGCGGCGGCGAAGATCAGCATCGCATAATGGTCGATGAAATGACCGGCATTGACGAAACTGATGACCCTGACGGGGCTGTTCATTCGGAATCCTCTCCTGCTCCGAAATGAGTTATATGTCGGAGCCATGACGGGATGCTGCCAATGACTGTCTTGGAAACGCCAATCCTGAGGGAGGTCCAGGGCAACCACCGCTCCACCGCGGGCGTGCACCTGGTCGCGCGCGACTATCCGAGAGGCATGCGGATCGACCTGCACATGCATCGCGAGGCCCAGCTGATCTATGCGGCGAAGGGCACGATGCAGGTGAACACGCCCGAGGGGCGCTGGCTGGTGCCGCCGGACCGTGCGGTCTGGGTGCCGGCCGGGCTCCAGCACGCCATCGACCTGCTCGCCGACATCGAGATGCGCACGCTGTATTTCGACGTGGCCTGGCTGAAGCGCGAAAAGCGCTACGAGGGACTGACCCGGGAATTCGTGGTGCGGGTGTCGCCGCTGCTCAACCAGGCGATCCTGGCGCTGTTCGACCCGCGCAACACCGAGGAACGCACCGAGCTGCTGGTGCGCCTGGTGATGCTGGAATTGCACCAGGCCGAGGATTCCGCGACCTTCGTGCCGCTGCCGCACGAGCCGCGCTGCCGGCGCGCCGCGATGATCGTGCTCGACGATCCCACCGGGCTCCACGACATCGACACGCTCGCGCGCGAAGTCGGCACCTCCGCTCGCACGCTGTCGCGGCTGTTCTCGACGGAGACACAGCTCAGCTTCAAGAGCTGGTGCCAGCGCGCCAGGATCGCGGCGGCGATCCGGAGGCTGTCGACCGACGCGAATGTGTCGGTGAAGCAGCTCGCGACGCAGCTCGGCTATGCCAGCGTGCCCGCGTTCTCGGCCGCGTTCCGCCAGGTGACGGGACGGACGCCGACGGAGTTTGCCACGCACTCGGTGTCATCGCCCGGCCTGACCGGGGCATGACTGCGTCTTCGGGGATGCATGGCACCACTAAAGATACAAAACTCCACCGCTTGATTGTGATCGGCATCCGCCTAAATCCCGTGTAAGCTTCCGCACCGCACAAACCCGGATTCGAAAAGCCCAGATGGCCAATGCCTTCTTCTCCGACCTGCTCGCCACAATTTCCGAGCGCGGCCGCACGCTGCTGCGCCGGGGGGATGCCACTGACGCCAAGCAGGATGCCGACGGGCTGATCGAGCTCTGCGGCGCGCTGCTGTCGGGCCGGGGCGAGGCCTCCGGCACCGCCATGGCGCGAGAGGTGCTCGACATCTACCAGGAGCTGGATCCGGCAGGCCGCCGCGCCTTCTTCGAAGGGCTGGTGCGCGATTTCGGCCCGGACCACGAGCGCCTGACCAAGGCGATCGAGAAATGGCGCACTCAACCGAGCGACGAGGACGCGAGCGCGCTGCATTTCGCCTCGGAACCGCGGCGGCAGGAGCTGATCCGCCGCCTCAACCGCGCGCCGGGCGGCACCGGCGATCTCGTCGCCATGCGGGCCGACCTGCTCGGCATGATGAACGGACACACCGATCTCGCCGCGCTCGACCGCGACGTCTCGCATCTTCTCTCGTCGTGGTTCAACAGGGGGTTTCTCGTGCTGCGCCGGATTGACTGGTCGACCCCGGCCAACATCCTCGAAAAGATCATCCGCTACGAGGCCGTGCACGAGATCAGCGACTGGGACGATCTGCGCCGCCGCATCGATCCGGTCGACCGCCGCTGCTACGCCTTCTTCCATCCGGCGATGGTCGACGAGCCGCTGATCTTCGTCGAGGTGGCGCTGACCGAGACGATTCCCGGCGCGATCGCGCCGCTGCTGGCGGTCGATCGCCAGCACCTGCCGATCGAGAAGGCGCGCACCGCCGTGTTCTATTCGATCTCCAACACCCAGCGCGGTCTCGGCGGCATTTCCTTCGGCAGCTTCCTGATCAAGCAGGTGGTCGAGGAGCTGCGCCGCGAAACGCCGAAGCTCGACACCTTCGTGACGCTGTCGCCGGTGCCGGGCTTCATGCAATGGATCAAGCAGGACAAGGATTTGCCGCTGTCGGAGGAGGACCGCGAGATCCTCAAGCGCCTCGACGATCCCAAATGGTTCGAGAACCCGGAGACGACGGCGCAGCTGCGCGGCGTGATCGAGCCGCTCGCCGCCCACTACTTCCTGAAGGCGCGCACCGCGAAGGGCCGCCTGATCGATTCCGTCGCCCGTTTCCACCTCGGCAACGGCGCGCGCCTCGAGCGCATCAACTGGTTGGGGGACCTCTCGCCCAAGGGCCTGCGCGAATCCGCCGGCGTGATGGTCAACTACCTCTACCGCCTCGACGACATCGAGAAGAACCACGAAGCCTACGCCAATGACGGCGAGGTCGTTGCCTCCAGCGCAGTGAAGAAGCTGCTGAAGGGCGAAGGGCGACGGCTGCTGGACATGCGGTTGTCGTAGGGGGCAAACGCTCTTTCCACGCCATTGCGAGCGTGGGGAAGATTCCAAGAGGAGTGGATAGCGCAGTCGTCGTAGTCCAACGACCGCCGTTACTCCGCCAGCGCCTTCATCTCCTTGTAGAGATCGGACTTGCCCTCGAAGCCGATGCCCGGAAGGTCGGGCATGGTGATGTGGCCGTTCTCGACGCGGACGCCGTCCGGGAAACCGCCATAGGGCTGGAACAGGTCGGGGTAGCTCTCGTTGCCCCCTAGGCCGAGGCCCGCCGCGATGTTCAACGACATCTGGTGGCCGCCGTGGGGGATGCAGCGGCTGGGGGACCAGCCGTGGGTCTTCAGCACTTCGAGCGTGCGCTGGTATTCGCACAGGCCATAGGACAAAGCGCAGTCGAATTGCAGCCAGTCGCGGTCGGGGCGCATGCCGCCGTAGCGGATGAGGTTGCGGGCGTCCTGGTGGCTGAACAGATTCTCGCCCGTCGCCATCGGGCCGGGATAGAATTCGGCGAGGGCGGCCTGCAGCGCGTAGTCGAGGGGATCGCCGACCTCCTCGTACCAGAACAGCGGATAGTCGCGCAGCATCTTGGCGTAGGCGATGCCGGTCTCGAGATTGAAGCGGCCGTTGGCGTCGACGGCAAGCTGCGCGTCCTTGCCGATCTCTTCCAGCACGGCCTCGATACGCTTGCGGTCCTCGTCGATATCGGCGCCGCCGATCTTCATCTTCACGACGTTGTAGCCGCGATCGAGATAGCCCCGCATCTCGCCGCGCAGCATCGATAAGCCCTTGCCGGGATAGTAATAGCCGCCGGCGGCGTAGACGAACACGCGCGGGTCGGCTTTGACGCCGTGACGCTCGGCCAGCAGACGAAACAGCGGCTTGCCCGCGATCTTCGCCACCGCATCCCACACCGCCATGTCGATGGTGCCGACCGCGACCGAGCGCTCGCCATGGCCGCCCGGCTTCTCGTTGGTCATCATCGCGGCCCAGACCTTGTCGGGGTCGAGATTGTCGCCTGATACGTTGAGCAGCGACTTCGGATCGGCCTCCGTGATGCGGGCGGCAAAACGCTCGCGGATCAGGCCGCCCTGGCCGTAGCGGCCGTTGGAGTTGAAGCCGTAGCCGACGACCCGCCTGCCGTCGCGCACCACATCGGTGACGACGGCGACGAGGCTCGTCGTCATCTTGGTGAAGTCGATATAGGCGTTGCGGATCGGGGACGAGATCGGCTTGGTGATTTCGCGGACGTCGACGATGCGGACGGACATGGGGGATTCCTTTCGTCATTGCGAGCGAAGCGAAGCAATCCGGTCTGTCACCGCGGATGGATTCCGGATTGCTTCGTCGCGAGGGCTCCTCGCAATGACGAGGAGAGAGCTTGAGGTGCTTACTTCTTGTCCCTGAAATACGGCTCCACGGGCCCGTGCACCTTGATGGTCAGCGGGTTGCCGTAGCGGTCCTTGGCGTTGCCGGCGGTGACGCGGACCCAGCCTTCGCTGATGCAGTACTCCTCGACATTGGTCTTCTCGACGCCCTTGAAGCGGATGCCGACGTCGCGCTGGAGGATATCGGCGTTGTAATAGGGGCTGTTGGGGTCGACCGACAGGCGGTCCGGAAATTCTTCGCTCATTGATGTCTCGCTCATAACAGGGTCTCGATCTTCTGCCGCAATCCTTCCGGCCGCGCGGTGGGCGCGTAGCGCGCGATCACCTGGCCGGCACGGTCCACCAGGAATTTGGTGAAATTCCATTTGATGGAGGCGCCCAAGAGGCCGGATTGCTGGCGTTTCAGGTACTCGTACAAGGGATGCGCGTGGGCGCCGTTGACGTCGATCTTCTCGAACAGCGGAAAGGTGACGTCGTAATTGGTGGAGCAGAACGCCTGGATCTCGGCCGCCTGCCCCGGCTCCTGCGCGCCGAACTGGTTGCAGGGAAAGCCGAGCACCGAGAAGCCGCGCGGTGACAGGTCGCGGTGCAGATCTTCCAGCCCACGATATTGCGGCGTGAAGCCGCATTTGCTCGCGGTGTTGACGATCAGGAGCACCTGCCCCTCGTAGGCGCGCATCGACACTTCTTCGCCCGCGAGCGAATTGGCCTTGAAGTCGTAGAGATCAGACATCGCTAACCCACGGGATCGATCGGCGACGGCGGCACGCCGCCCGCCTCGATCGCTTCGCCGGCGAGCAGACACAGATCCTCCCGATAGCGGCCGGAGACGATGTGCACGCCGACAGGCGTTTTGCCGACGAGGCCGGTGGAGACGACGAGGCCCGGCAATCCCATGAAGGGCGTCGCGATCTGCGGCAGCTGCGCCTCCCAGACGCGCTCGAAGGAGGCGGCGTCCTTGCGGTCGAGATGATCGGGGAACGGCAGTTCGCCGGAAACGGGCGTCAGCACCACGGCGTATTTCTCGAAGAACAGCATCCAGTCGCGGGTCAGCGTGGCGCGGCGGGTCAGCGCCTTCGCGTAGTTGGCCTGGTCCATCGGCGTGACCTTGGCACGGTTGCCGCGCAGGCACGCCAGCGCACCGGGATCGCCCTCGCGCTCCGCCATTTCGAGTTGCGCCTCGAAGGCATCGCCCAGCCAGAGCTTGCGCTGCCATTCGACCGCTTCGCGCATCGGCGGGGTGTTCTCGATCATTTCGACGGTCCAGCCGGCGCGCTCGAGGCGCTTGCCGGCGTCGGTCACGGCCGCCTTCACCTCAGGCGTGGTGGCCAGGCCGTCCGGGTTGAGGCAGATCGCGGCGCGCTTCTCGCGCGCGGGGCCTTCCAGCGGCACCGGCACATACCAGGGATCGCGGACGTCGCGGGCCGACATCGCGGCGAGCGAAATCCTGAGATCGTTGACCGTGCGGGCCAAAGGACCCGAGACCGCCATGATCTGCGGGCCGATCGGGCGCTCCGGCAGCGCCGGATTGAAGGCGGGGATACGGCCGAGGGTCGGACGCAGGCCGTGCACGCCGCAGGCATAGGCGGGATAGCGGATCGAGCCGGCGATGTCGGTGCCGTGGGCGATGTGGCCGATGCCGGCCGCGACCGCCGAGCCGGCGCCACCGGACGAGCCGCCGGGGGTCAGCGACGCATCGCGCGGGTTCCTGGTGTCGCCATGGACGAGGTTGGTGGTGAACCAGCGATAGGAGAAGGCCGGGCAATTGGTGCGCCCAAGGAGAACCGCGCCGGCCTTGCGGAAATTGGCGACGACAGGGTTGTCCTCGCGCGCAATCAGGTCGCGCTGGAGCTTCAGGCCGTTGGTGGTGGCGAAGCCTTCCTGGTCGACATTGGCCTTGATGGTGACGGTCACGCCCGCGAGCACGCCGGGGTCCTCGCCCCGGGCGATGGCCGCATCGACGGCGTCGGCCTGCTTGAGCACGTCCTCCGGCCGGTGGTCGATCACGGCGTTGAGCTTGGGATTGACGGCGTCCAGACGGTCGAGGCCGGCCTCGGCCGCCTCCCGGGCGGATACTTTTTTGGACCTGACGAGGGTCGCGAGGTCGGCAGCCGACAGGCGCCAGAGATCTTGCATGACGTGCTCCGTGTGACCGGCGTCTTTTAGCGCCGGGACCGCGGCAAAGCCATGCGGATTTCGCAGGGGAGCAAGTTGGCTCACCTCCCCGCCACGCTCGCAACTTGCCCTTTCGCCTAGTGCCTCGTCGCCGACTCGTCCGGCATATCCAGCAGGGCCTCGCTGAAGGGAAACTCCAGCACGATCTCGCCGTCGTCGTCGGTCACCTCGATGACCGCCTCGAGCAGGGCCGGCTGGGCGCCTTCGGACTTCACAACCTCCAGGATCATCTGGCGGGCGACCTCCCAGGCGCGATCGGGGTTGCGCAGATCCTCGCCGTCGGGGTCCACGATCAGTTCATCGCCGATACGGGTGTTGAAGAAATATTTGGGCATCACGAGATCCAGCTAGAGCCGCCTGTACCGGATTGAAAGCTGCACTGCACTCACAACTGCTTTATCAGGACAGGGTTCGCGACCGAATGCGCCAGACGCAAGGCCGTATCACCAGAAAGTACTGTTCCCCAGCCGAGTTTCGCGACGCAACATGCCCATGCTCGGGAAAATTTCACTGGCGAACTTTCACGCCCGCAGTAATTTAACCCCGGGCGGATACGTCCGAATTCGCGAATAAGGAGAGCCGAGATGGCCTGGAAAGCCCCCAAGATCGTCGAAGTGCCCTGCGGCATGGAAATCAACATGTATGTGAGCGCCACCCGCAAGTGAGCGGTTGGTGAGTATGCGTTCTGCGCAGGTGGGTCTTTCTGTCACGATCCGTTTCCGCACGATGGAAACCGTGACGGCCTGAGATCCACCTCGCGACGTTGCCTCCAGGAGACGGATCATGCTTCGCGTCGTCGTCCTGGGCGCCGGGGCTGGCGGCGGAGTCCCGCAATGGAATTGCGGGTGTCAGGGCTGCCGCGCGGCCCGCAGCCATGGACATGAGCTTTTTCGAACCCAGGCCTCGGTTGCCTTCAGCGGCGACGGCGAGCACTGGTTTCTGATCAACGCCTCCCCTGATCTGCGCCAGCAATTGAATGCCACGCCGCAGCTCCATCCCAAGGCGGGCGCGCTGCGCCACACGCCTGTCGCAGGCGTGATCCTGACCAACAGCGAGGTCGATGCGGTCGCGGGCCTGCTGTCGATGCGCGAGGGCTCGCCGTTCACGGTCTATGCGCACGAGAAGGTGCTGGCGATCCTGGCCAGCAACAGCATCTTCAACGTGCTGAACGAGAAGAACGTCAAGCGCCAGCCGATCGGGATCAGCGAGCCGTTCGAGCCACGGTTGCCCGACGGCGCGCGCTCAGGCCTCGAAGTGCTGGCCTTCGCGGTGCCCGGCAAGTCGGCCTGGTATCTGGAAGGCAAGGCGCATCCCGGCGGCGAGAGCGGCGACGGCGATACGCTGGGGCTGAAGATCACCGACAAGTCATCAGGCAAGTGCTTCTACTTCATCGCCGCCTGCGCCGAAATCACCGACGCGCTCAAGGCCGAGATCGACGGTGCGGCGCTGGTGTTCTTCGACGGCACGGTGTGGCAGGACGACGAGATGATCAGGGCCGGGCTCGGCCACAAGACCGGCAAGAGCATGGGCCACGTCGCAATGTCGGGCGACGACGGTGCGATTGCACGGTTGGCAGACCTCAATATCGACAGGAAGATATTTCTGCATATCAACAACTCGAACCCGGCGCTGCTGCCCGCCTCGCCCGAACGTAAGATTGCCGAGGCGGCGGGATGGCAGATACCGGCCGACGGAACGGAGATCGTGCTGTGAATGCCACGTCCAAGACTGGACTAAACATGACTGGAATGACTGCGCTCTCGATCGGCAAGGACATCAGGCTGAATTCGGCCGAAGAGCTCGAGGCGACGCTGCGCCATATCGGCGCGACGCGCTATCACAGCCTGCATCCGTTCCATAAGCTGCTGCACGGCGGCAAGCTGAACAAGGGCCAGGTACAGGCCTGGGCGCTGAACCGCTACTATTACCAGAGCACGATCCCGATCAAGGACGCCGTGGTGATCTCGCGCTTCCGCGACCGCGCCACGCGCCTGGAATGGCGCCACCGCATCGAGGACCATGACGGCGATGTCGGCTCCGAAGGCGGCATCGAGCGCTGGCTGAAGCTGACCGAAGGCCTCGGGCTCGACACGGCCTATGTGGAATCGACCGAGGGAATTCTCCCTGCAACGCGCTTTGCGGTGGAGGCTTACGTCCATTACTGCCGCGAGAAGAGCCCGCTGGAGGCGATCGCCTCCTCGCTCACGGAGCTGTTCGCGCCGAGCATTCACGAAGAGCGCATCGCCGGCATGTTACAGCATTACGATTTCGTCAATCCTGATATCATGAGCTATTTCAAGCGCCGCCTGACGCAGGCGCCGCGCGATGCCAACTTCGCGCTCGACTATGTCAGGACCCATGCGACGACGCCGGAGCAGCGCGCGCTTGTGTGCAACGCGCTGATCTTCAAGACCAACGTGCTGTGGGTGCAGCTCGATGCGCTCCAGCACGCCTATGTCGAGGGCAACATTCCGCCGGGCGCGTTCGTGCCCAAGGCGAGTTGAGGGATCGCAACGATGGCCGGGCCGCGGAACATCAGCGTCAGCGAGGCAAGCCGCCCCGTGCTGCCGCGGCATGCCAAGCTGAAATACGACGAGACGCGAAAGGTCTGGGTGATCCTGGCGCCGGAACGCGTGCTGGCGCCCGACGAGATCGCCGTCGAGGTCTTGCAGCTCTGCGACGGCAAGCGCAATGTCGGCGACGTGTCCGATCAACTGGCGGCGAAATACGCGGCTCCGCGCGAGGCGATCCTGACCGATGTCATCGCCATGCTGCAGGATCTCGCCGACAAGGGCTTTCTCACGGAGGCCAGGGAGAAGACGCCATGAGCGATGTGCTCCCAATCGTCCCGCCTGATGCCGGCGACAGCCTCGCGGTGCTGGAAAAGCAACGCTCGACGGCGGAGACCTTCGGCATCCCGCTCGCCGTGCTGCTCGAGATCACCCATCGCTGCCCGCTGCAATGTCCCTATTGCTCCAACCCGGTCGAGCTGGACCGCTCGGGCAAGGAGCTGACCACGGACGAATGGAAGAAGGTGCTGAGCGAGCTCGCCGAGATCGGCGTGCTGCAGGTGCACTTCTCCGGCGGCGAGCCGACGGCGCGGAAAGACCTGGTCGAGCTGGTGAAGCATGCCAGCGACGTCGGCCTCTACACCAACCTGATCACCTCTGCCGTGCTGCTGACGCGCGAGCGGCTCAGCGAGCTTGCGGACGCCGGACTGTGCCACGTGCAGATCTCGTTCCAGGGCATCGAGGAAGGCCTCGCCGATCGTGTCGCCGGCTACAAGGGCGGCCACCGCAAGAAGCTCGAAGTCGCGAAGTGGACGCGCGAGCTGGATTTGCCGCTGACCGTCAACGCAGTGATGCACCGGCAGAATTTGCACCAGCTCCCCGAGATCATCCAGATGTCCATCGATCTCGACGCCGACCGGCTCGAGGTCGCCAATGTGCAGTATTACGGCTGGGCACTGAAGAACCGCGCCGCGCTGATGCCGACCGTGGCGCAGCTCGACGAATGCACCCGCATCGTCGAGGAGGCGCGCGAGCGGCTGAAGGGCACGCTCGCGATCGACTACGTGGTGCCCGACTATTACGCGCTGCGACCGAAGAAATGCATGGGCGGCTGGGGCCGGCAGTTCTTCAACATCTCGCCCGCCGGCAAGGTGCTGCCGTGCCACGCCGCCGAGAGCATCACCGGGCTCGAGTTCGAATCGGTGCGCTCCAACCATTCGATCGCCTGGATCTGGCAGAACTCGGAGGCCTTCAATCGCTATCGCGGCACCGGCTGGATGAAGGAGCCCTGCAAGAGTTGCGAATTCCGCGAGATCGATTTCGGCGGCTGCCGCTGCCAGGCCTTCGCGCTGACCGGCGATGCCGCCAACACCGACCCTGCCTGCGCGCTGTCGCCGCTGCACGAGACCATCTTCAAGCAGGCCGAGCGCGAGGCCGAGGGCGAGACCAACCGCTTCCTCTACCGCAACTTCGCCGGCGGCACCCTGGAATCCGGGAATGATGCCTGACGCCGACGCTGGCACAGCGGCCAGACGCGCCGATCCCTTTGCGCCGCTTACCTCAGACATGCTCGACGTCGGCGACGGCTTCGAGCTTTATGTCGAAAGCGTCGGCTGCGCCGGCGGCATCCCCGCGGTCTATCTGCATGGCGGCCCCGGCTCCGGCTGCCAGCCCGATCACCGCCGGCTGTTCGATCCCGAGCGCATGCATGCGGTGCTGTTCGACCAGCGCGGCTGCGGCCGCAGCCGGCCGAAGGGCTCGCGCGAGCACAACACCACGGCGCATCTGATCGCGGACATGGAGAAGATCCGCGAAAAATTCGGATTCGAACGCTGGATGGTGGTCGGCGGCTCCTGGGGCGCGACGCTGGCGCTGGCGTATGCAGAGGCCCATCCCGAGCGCGTTTCCGGCATTGCGCTGCGTGCGACGTTTCTGGGCACGCAAGGCGAAGTCGAGACCGCTTTCACCTCGCGCCTGGCAGAATTCCATCCCGCGCTCTACGAGGATTTTCTGAGCGTGCTGCCGCCGGAAGAGCGCGCCCAACCGGTACAAGCCTATTATCGCCGCATCCTCGATGCCGATCCCGCCGTGCACGGCCCGGCCTCGCGCGCATGGCACGATACCGAGCGCGCGCTGTCGGAGCACAAGGCGGCCAAGACGCGGATCGACCTCGCCTCGCTCAACGTCTGGCGCACGCTGCCGGCGACGCCGTTCATGGAGGCGCATTATTTCATCAACAACTCCTTCATGAGCGAAGACCAGCTGTTGCGAAACGCTGACAGGCTCAAAGGCATTCCCGGCATCATCGTGCAGGGCCGCTACGATCTGTTGTGCCCTCCTGAGACATCCGCGCGGCTCGCAAAAGCTTGGCCGGGTTCCGAGGTCAGGATCGTGGAAGAGGCCGGACATTCGCTCTATGATGCCGGCGTGCGGGACGCGGTCATGAAGTCGATCGCCGATCTCGCGTCGAAGGCCGCGCGCTGACGCGCGAAAGCAAGGGCAACAAGAACGATGCCGCTCGCCGGGACAGGCATGCTGCTGACGTCGATGAACATCGACGCAGCGGACGAAGCCGATTTCAACCGCTGGTACGATCGCGAGCATCTGGAAGAGCGCGTCGCGATCGATGGCTTTCTGGAGGCGCGCCGCTATGTCGCGCACGCCGCCAATCCCAAATATCTCTCGCTGTACTCGACCGCGACGCTGGAGGTGCTCGACAGTCCCGCCTACCGCGCCCGGCTCGCCAACCAGACCGAATGGTCGCGGCGAACCATGGCGCATTTCAAGGACATGCTGCGCGTGGTCGCACGCATCACCATCAGCAAGGGCACCGGCCGCGGCGCCGCGCTCGGCCTGGTGCGGCTGCGCCCCACGCCGGACAATGCCGGCGCATGGCGTGATGCACTGCAAGAAAAATTGGCGCCACAAGACCGCGCAAGCATCATCTCGATGCATCTGCTCGAAAGCGAGGCGGAATTGTCGGGCGCCACGGCGGATATTCCAGCCGTGCGCAACGAAGGTGCACGCGACTGGTTCGTGCTGATCGATGGCACGCATGTCGGCGCGGTCTCGGCCGTCATTGCCGAACGCTTCACCGGCCCGGCCGCCGCGCCGTTCCCGCTGCCCGTTTCCGTCGGCACCTACAACCTGATGTGGGATCTCGCAAAGGGCGACATTGCGAGCCGCTGAGCGTCTATCCGCATTGCAACATATTGCACCGCACGCATCTTGCTTGAGGCCGTTAATGCTGTACGCGCGCAGCTCCCATGAAAGCGGGGAAGCGCGCAAATTTGGCGTTGTACTTCGGAACCGTTCCAATAAGCTAACCCGATGACGTCATTCAGAAACCAGATCGACGCACATTAAGCGTCCGACAAGCTCAAGAAGAGGCCGCCGGGTCTTTGAGCCTGCGCGGACGAGGGTAGGAATGAAACCGACCGATATCGCGGCCCCCGACTACTTTCACAAAGTGGTCGATTGTCAGTGGGCCTGTCCGGCGCACACCCCGGTTCCCGAATACATCCGACTGATCGCGCAAGGCCGCTACAGCGACGCCTATATGATCAATTGGAAATCGAACGTGTTTCCCGGAATCCTGGGACGCACCTGCGATCGTCCGTGCGAGCCGGCGTGCCGCCGCGGACGCGTCGAGGAGACACCGGTGGCGATCTGCCGCCTCAAGCGCGTCGCCGCCGACTTCAAGGACGACATCAAGCAGCGCCTGCCGCATCCGACCGCGAAGAACGGCAAGCGCGTCGCGTTCGTCGGCGGCGGTCCCGCCTCGCTGACGGTGGCGCGCGATCTCGCACCGCTCGGCTATCACTGCACCGTGTTCGACGGCGATCCCGAAGCCGGCGGCATGATGCGGACACAGATCCCGAAATTCCGCCTGCCCAATTCCGTCATCGACGAAGAGACCGGCTACATCCTGGGTCTCGGCGTCGAGTTCAAAGGCGGTCACCGCATCGAGAGCATGAAGGCGCTGCTCGCGGAGAAATACGACGCGATCTTCGTCGGCTCCGGCGCGCCGCGCGGCCGCGAGCTCGACATTCCCGGTCGGAAGGAAGCCGCCGCCAACATCCATATCGGCATCGATTGGCTCTCGTCCGTGTCGTTCGGCCACACCGACAAGATCGGCAAGCGCGTGATCGTGCTCGGCGGCGGCAACACGGCGATGGACTGCTGCCGCACCGCGCGCCGCCTCGGCGGCGAGAAAGTCACTGTGATCGTGCGTTCCGGCTTCGAGGAGATGAAGGCCTCGCCCTGGGAGAAGGAGGACGCGATCCACGAGGACATTCCGATCCTCAACTACATGGTGCCCGTGGCGTTCAAGCATGTCGCCGGCAAGCTCATCGGCGTCACCTTCCAGCACGTCAAGGCCGAATATGACGCCAAAGGCCGCCGCAACCTCGTGCCTTCCGGCGACCCCGATCAGACCATTCCCTGCGACGACGTGCTGGTCGCGGTCGGCCAGGAGAACGCCTTCCCCTGGATCGAGCAGGATTGCGGCATCGAGTTCGACAAGTGGCACATGCCCAAGGTCGACCCGAAGACCTTCGTCTCGACCAACCCGAAGGTGTTCTTCGGCGGCGACGCGGCGTTCGGTCCGAAGAACATCATCTGGGCGGTGGCGCAGGGTCATGATGCGGCGCTGTCGATCCACAAGATGCTGTCGGGCGAGGACATCACCGAACGGCCGCTGCCGGAGGTCAACGTCTCCTCGCAGAAGATGGGCATCCACGAATGGAGCTATGACAACGACATCTCGATCGACAAGCGCTTCAAGGTGCCGCATCGCGACAAGGTGATCGCGCTGAAGGACATCAAGACCGAGGTCGAGCTCGGCTACGACGTCAAGCTCGCGCTCGGCGAAGCGCACCGCTGCCTGAACTGCGACGTGCAGACGGTGTTCTCGACCTCGCTCTGCATCGAGTGCGACGCGTGCGCCGACATCTGCCCGATGGATTGCATCACCTTCACCGACAATGGCGAGGAAGGCGATCTGCGCCATCGGCTGAAGGCGCCCTCGCCGCACCCCGACCAGGATCTCTACGTCTCCTCCGATCTCAAGACCGGGCGCGTCATGGTCAAGGACGAGGACGTCTGCCTGCATTGCGGGCTATGCGCCGAGCGGTGTCCCACCGGGGCCTGGGACATGCAGAAATATTTCATCGAGATGACTCACGCAGGTTCGACATGTCCGACAAAAAGCCGATCAGCAGCGTAAACGACTTCGTCGTCCGCTTCGCCAACGTCAACGGCTCGGGCTCGGCCAGCGCCAACGAGATGTTCGCGCGGGCGATCCTGCGCCATGGCGTACCGGTGTCCCCGCGCAACATCTTCCCCTCCAACATCCAGGGTCTGCCGACCTGGTACGAGGTGCGCGTGACCGAAGACGGCCATCTCGGCGCCCGCGGCGGCGTCGACATGATGGTGGCGATGAATCCGCAGACCTGGGACAAGGACGTCGCCGGCATCGAGCCGGGCGGCTATCTGTTCTACGATTCCACCAAGCCGATGCCGTCAACCAAATTCCGCGACGACATCTCCGTGATCGGCGTTCCCCTCACCGCCATCACCAACTCGACCTACACCGATCCGCGCCAGCGCCAGCTGTTCAAGAACATCATCTATCTCGGCGCGCTCAGTGCGCTGCTCGAGATGGACCCGAAACTGATCGAGCAACTGATCGGCGAGCAATACAAGGGCAAGGAGAAGCTGCTCTCCTCCAACGTCCACGCGCTGCATCTCGGCCGCGACTGGGCTCTGCAGAACCTGAAATGCCCGATCGGGCTGCGGGTGAAGAAATCCGACAAGGTCGGCGATCGCATCTTCATAGAGGGCAACAGCGCAGCCGCCCTCGGCGCCGTCTACGGCGGCGCAACCGTCTGCGCCTGGTATCCGATCACACCGTCCTCGTCGGTGGCGGAAGCCTTCACCGCCCACTGCAAGAAGTACCGGCACGATCCCGAAACGGGCAAGGCGAAATATGCGATCGTTCAGGGCGAGGACGAGCTGGCATCGATCGGCATCGTCATCGGTGCCTCCTGGAACGGCGCGCGCGCCTTCACCGCCACTTCTGGCCCCGGCATCTCGCTGATGACCGAATTCATCGGCCTCTCATACTTTGCCGAGATCCCGGCCGTGATCATGAACATCCAGCGCGCCGGCCCCTCCACGGGCATGCCGACCCGCACCCAGCAATGCGACATCATCGCCTGCGCCTATGCTTCGCACGGCGACACCAAGCATGTGCTGCTGTTCCCGGAAGATCCGGCCGAGGCGTTCGAGTTCGCGGCGGCCGCCTTCGATCTCGCCGAGCGGCTGCAAACCACGATCTTCCTGATGCTCGACCTCGACATCGGCATGAACCATCGGCTCTGCCGGCCGCTGAAGTGGGACGATGCCAAGCAGTATGACCGCGGCAAGGTGATGACCGCGGAGATGCTGGAAGAAGGTCGCGACTTCGGCCGCTATCTCGACGTCGACGGCGACGGCATCCCCTATCGTACCTATCCCGGCACACATCCAACCAAGGGCTCCTACTTCACCCGCGGCACCTCGCGTGATCGCTATGCGCGCTATTCCGAGGAAGGCTCGGTCTATGCCGACAACATGCAGCGGCTCGTGCGCAAGTTCGAGACCGCGCAGGACCTGGTGCCGCGGCCGCTGCAGGCCAATGCCGAACGGCCGACAAAATATGGCGTGATCTATTTCGGCTCGACCTCCCCGGCGATGGACGAGGCGATCGGCTTGCTCGAGGCGCGCGGGCATCAGCTCGACCGACTGCGCATCCGCGCCTTCCCGTTCCACTCCAGCGTGGCGAGCTTCCTCGCCGAGCACGACTTCGTCTACGTCATCGAGCAGAACCGCGACAGCCAGCTCCGTCAACTCATCGTCAACGAGAACGGCATCGATCCCGTCCGCCTCGTGCCGATCGTGCACTATGACGGCACCCCGATCACCGCGCGCTTCATCGCAAAAGCCATTGGCGACCACCAGGATCACCTCAAGGTGACCCCGCTCCGCAAGGCCGTGTCATGACCTATATTGCCAAGCCGAAGTTCCATCATCCGGGTCTGAAGAAGAACGACCTCGGCTACACGCACCGCGACTACGAGGGAAAGATCTCGACGCTGTGCGCCGGCTGCGGCCACGACTCGATCACGGCCTCGATCATCGAGGCCTGCTACGAACTCTCGATCGAGCCGCACCGGGTGGCAAAAATCTCCGGCATCGGCTGCTCGTCGAAGACGCCGGATTATTTCCTCGGCAATTCGCACGGTTTCAACTCCGTGCACGGCCGCATGCCCAGCGTGCTCACAGGCGCCAACCTCGCCAACCGCGACCTGATCTATCTCGGCGTCTCCGGCGACGGCGATTCCGCCTCGATCGGCTTCGGCCAGTTCGCGCATTCGATCCGGCGCGGCGTCAACATGACCTATATCGTCGAGAACAACGGCGTCTATGGTTTGACCAAGGGCCAGTTCTCGGCCACCGCCGACCGCGGCTCGAAGAGCAAGAAGGGCGTGACCAACACCGACAACGCCATCGACCTGGTCGCGATCGCATTGCAGCTGGGGGCGACCTTTGTTGCGCGCTCGTTCTCCGGCGACAAGACCCAGCTGGTGCCGCTGATCGCGGCCGCGATCCGGCACAGGGGCGCGTCCTTCATCGACGTCATCAGCCCCTGCATCGCCTTCAACAACCACGCCGGCTCGACCAAGAGTTTTGATTACGTCCGCGAGCACAACGATGCCGTGAACCGGCTCGACGTGCTGGTCGGCCGCGATCCCATCGCGGTGGACTATGCGCCAGGCACGGTGCAGGTGGTCGAGCAGCATGACGGCAGCAAGATCGCGCTGCGCAAGATCGACGCCGATTACGATCCGCATGACCGGCTGGGCGCCCAGACCTTCCTCGCAAAGCACGCGGCCAAGGGCCAGATCGTCACCGGGCTGCTCTATGTCGACCCGGACGCGGAAGATCTGCACAGCCATCTCAACACGGTCGAAACGCCGCTCAACACGCTGGAAGCGGACACGCTGTGCCCGGGCTCGGCGGTGCTGGACAAGATCAACGCCAGCCTGCGGTGACGCATTACCGGCATCGGTCCTTGACCTCTCCTGCGCAAGGGGGAAGCCTGGAACCTTGCGCGAGGCTGCCGGAGCGCAGTTGAACGCGCCATGCGCGGCTTGCGACTAACGGCCAGTTGGCCCTCGCCGCGCGATGCGGGCCGTCCATGGCTGAAGCCCCGGTGTCATCATGAAGCTTGCCCTCATCCTTCCGCTGGCCTTTGTGGCCTTCATCGGCGTCGCCCGGGCCGAGGAGGCCGGCGACATCCACGAGGCCACCGCGAGCGAGGCCGAGGCCTTCAACGCGCGCATCTATGCGGGACCGCCCGGCAAGACGGCCTATGCTTGCTTCGTCCGCCGCTACGATGCCGCACATCTGGCGCAGCATCCGAAGCAGAAGGTCGCCTCGATGAAGCTGCTGGTCTCGGCGGAGACCTACGAAGTGGACAATCAGCTGCGCAACTCGTTCCGGCTCGGCTTCCGCTATCGCAACCGCAGCAGCGATTTCGACTCCAGCGGCTCCTGCCACCACGCGGTATTCACCAAGGACGGCAACGAGGTCCGCCTCGGCTGCGGCGTCGATTGCGAGGGCGGCGGCCTCGGCATTGCTCTGTCGAAGGACGACAAGTCAGCCATCGTGCGGTTCGAAAGCATCAGGATCTGGCTGCACGACAATCCGACTGAAGATGAAGACCGAACGCTGGTCGCAGGCCAGGACGACGGGATTTTCCGGCTCGACCGGGTCGACAACAGCGAGTGCGCCGCGCTCGTGACCGACCGCAAGGAACTCGCCGCGCTGCGCCACAAGTGATATGTCTCTCAGCAAAATTGAGGGAGATCGCCATGAACCGCCGGAACATCTTGTGGAGCACCGTCTCGGCGCTGGGCGCAGCCTTTGCCGCATCGCGCGCCAAGGCTGCAACTGAAACGGCTGCGACTGAAAAGTCAGATAACAAACCGGACAAGCTGAAGGTCGTCTATCACCTCGCTGACGCCGACAAGGTCAATTTCGTGCTCGGCAACATCCAGAACCACATCGACGGCGTCGGCGGCCCCGACCATGTCACGCTCGCGCTGGTGATCCACGGCCCGGCGTTGAAGGCGTTTCACTCCGCGCAAGCCAATCCCGATATCAGCAAGCGGATCGGCGATTTCTCCAAGGACGGCGTCGAGCTCGCCGCCTGCGGCAACACGATGAAGGCGCAGAACATCACACTGAAGGATCTGCTGCCGGGATTCGTGAGTGCGGAGAAAGGCGGCGTGGTTCGTTTGGCCGAACTTCAGTCGCAGGGGTATCTGTATTTGCGGCCGTGAGCCGCGAAGGGTCATCTCGTCCTCCGCAATGACGGTGGAGAGGCACTTGACTTACCCATAACCCTGCGGTTATGAGTTAATCCATAACCTTTGAGTTATGGATTTTGCATGTCCACCACACCCGATCTTCTGTTCCGGACGCTCGCCGACCCGACACGGCGGGGGATCTTCGAGCGGCTGTGCCGCGAGGGCGAGCAGACGGTCGGGGCACTGACGGCGCTGTCAGGGGTTTCCCAGCCGGCGGTGTCAAAGCATCTCGGCGCGCTGAAACAGGCGGGCCTGGTGCGCGACCGCCACGAGGGACGCCAGACCCACTACAGCGCGCAGCCCGGTGCGCTCAATCCGCTGATCGACTGGACCGGCCAGATGGCCGGGTTCTGGCAGAACCGGCTCGATGCGCTCGACGATCTCCTGAAGAGGATGGACCAATGACCGAAGCTGCGACCGAAACACGTTCCGTCATCATCGAGCGCGAATTCGCCTATCCACCTGAAAGGCTGTGGCGGGCGCTGACCCAGCCGCACCTGATCGAGGAATGGCTGATGAAGAACGACTTCAAGCCTGATGTCGGTCACCGCTTCAATCTGCGCGGCGAATGGGGCGGCGTGCTCGACTGCGAGGTGCTCGCCATCGAGCCGCAGCGTTCCCTCGCCTACACCTGGAATTTCACGCATGAGGATGCGGCCTACGACCTCAAGAGTGTGGTGACGTTCACGCTGACGCCGCAAGGATCAGGCACGCATCTGCGCGTCGAGCAGGCAGGCTTCCGTCCCAGCCAGAAGCAGGCCTATGGCGGCGCGCATGCCGGCTGGAAGCAGTTCTTCACCAAGCTGGACGAGCTGCTGGCGCGGACCGAATAGTCCGGCCCAGACGTCCATCCCGATTTTACGCGGAGGAGACTTCAGATGAGTTCGAACATGTGGATCAGGCAGATCCATCGCTGGCTGTCGATTGCCTTCACACTTGCCGTCATCGCCAACATCGTTGCGCTGACCATGCGGATTCAAGCGACGTGGATTGGCCTGATGGCCTTCGTGCCGCTGATTCCACTGCTTGCGACCGGGCTATACATGTTTGCTCAGCCCTATCTTGGTCGTCGCAGCAGCGTGAACGAGGCACGATCATGAAGAAAGCCGTGACCGCAAAGAAGAGCAGCGTGAAGGAGGCGGACGGCCCGTCACCCTCGAAGCGGATCGACGGCCGGATCAAGGAGCTCGGCGACTGGCGCGGCGAGACGCTGAAGCGTATCCGCGCGCTGATCAAGGAGGCCGATCCTGATGTCGTCGAGGAATGGAAATGGCGCGGCGTTCCCGTGTGGGAGCACGACGGCATCATCTGCACGGGCGAGACCTACAAGGCGGTGGTGAAACTGACCTTTGCCAGGGGCGCGGCGCTGGACGATGCGGCCGGCCTGTTCAACTCCAGCCTCGACGGCAACGTGCGGCGCGCGATCGACATCGGCGAGGGCGCGAAGATCAACGAGAAGGCGTTGAAGGCGCTGATCCGCGCGGCGGTGGAGCTGAATATGTCGAAGACGAAACCGGCAAAGCGTTCCGAATAGGAGTACAGCCACGGACGTCTTCCCTTCTCCCCCTGTGGGAGAAGGTGGCGCGAAGCGCCGGATGAGGGGTCTCTATCAGCAGGGAAATGCCGAGAGATACCCCTCACCCCAGTGAATTTGCATCTACCAGCGTCGTTGCCCTCTCCCACAAGGGGCGAGGGCACATTCACGCGCATCCCGCCGCGCAATCAGCGGCCTCACGCCACCGCCGCCGGGATCGGGCGTGGGCTGACGACGTATTCGCGCAGCACCTTGTCGTTGGCATCGACCTCGATCAGCGTGACATCGTAGGTCCAGAGATCGGCGAGGTGCTGGAGCACGCGCTTGGTGTCGGTCTCGTTGAGCTGCGCGCCCTTGATGACGCGGTGATGCAGGATCAGCCGGCGGTCGCCGGAAAGATCGACGTCGACCACCTCGATGTTGGCGTCGATGAAGCCGACATCGTGCTGCCGCGCCAGCTCGCGGCGGACGCGGCGGAAGCCGCGCTCGTCGTGAATGGCGTCGACCCGGATGCCGGCGCGCTCCTCGGGATCGTCGTGGAGGTGGAACATGCGGAAATGCCGCATCAGCCTCGGACTCAAGAACTGGCCGATGAAGCTTTCGTCGCGGTAATTGGCCCAGACGTCGCGCAGCACGCCCATCACGTCGCCCTTGCCGGCGATGTCAGGGAACCACTCGCGATCTTCATCTTCCGGATTGGTGACGATGCGCTCGATGTCCTGCATCACGGCAAAGCCGAGCGCATAGGGATTGAAGCCGGAGTAACGCGGATCGTCGAATTCGGGCTGGAACACCACATTGGTGTGCGAGCCCAGGAATTCGAGGAAGTTGCCGTCGGTGATGCGGCCCTGCTGATGCAGCCTGGTCATGATGCGATAGTGGACGTAGGTCGCCGTCCCCTCGTTCATCACCTTGGTCTGGCTCTGCGGGTAAAAGTATTGCGCGATGTGACGGACGATGCGCAGCAGCTCGCGCTGCCAGGGAGCGAGGCGCGGCGCGCTCTTCTCCAGGAAATAGAGCAGGTTTTCCTGCGGCAGGCCGAGCAGCTTGCGGCGCCGTTCGAGCGAGATCGCGGTCCGGGCCTTCGAGGCGCCCTTGGGCACGGTACGCCAGAGGTCGTTGAAGACTTCCTCCTCGTGCTGGCGGCGGCGCCCTGCCCGCTTCTCCTCCTCGCGCAGATCCAGCTGCTTCTTGCCGGGATAGCGGTCGATGCCGTGCGACATCAGCGCATGCGCGGCGTCCAGCGTGCGCTCGACCTCGGCGCGGCCATAGCGCTCCTCGCACTGCATGACGTAGTTCTTGGCGAAGTCGAGATAATCCAGGATCCCTTCCGCATCGGTCCATTGCTTGAACAGGTAGTTGTTCTTGAAGAAGTGGTTGTGGCCGAACGCGGCGTGCGCGATCACCAGCGTCTGCATCGTCGCCGTGTTCTCCTCCATCAGGTAGGAGATGCAGGGCGAGGAGTTGATGACGATCTCATAGGCAAGGCCCATAAGGCCCTTGCGGTACGACGCCTCGTGATACGCGAAATGCTTGCCGAACGACCAGTGCTTGTAGAACAGCGGCATGCCGACGGACGAATAGGCATCCAGCATCTGCTCGGCGGTGATGACCTCGATCTGGTTCGGGTAGACGTCGAGCCCGAGATCCTTCATCGCCACCTCCTCGCAGGCATCGGTGATGCGCTGCAAGGTGTGGAAATCCCAATCGGCGCCTTCGAACAAGCGTTCCGTCATGGAGCGGCTTTCTCCTGGGCAGTTTCGCGGCGCTGGAACAGATCGTGGAACACCGGAAAGATCTCGCTGCGCTCAGAGACCTTGCGCATCGAGAGCGGTGCGCCGCCGTTGCGAAGGCGCTCGTAGAGAGTCCAGAGCGAGGAATCGGAGAGGTCGAAGGCGCTGCCACCTGACTCCCCGACCTCGAGATAGGCGAAGAACTGGCAGACCGGCAGGATCTTCTCGGTCAGCAAGAGGCCGGTGAGCTCGCCGTCGGAATAGGAGTTGTCACCGTCGGAAGCTTGCGCCGCGTAGATATTCCAGTCCGACGGATTGAAGCGCTCGCGCACGATCTCGTGCATCGCCTGCAGCGCGCTGGAAACCAGAGTGCCGCCCGAGGCCGGGCCGTAGAAGAAGGTCTGCTCGTCCACCTCCTCGGCGCGGTCGGTGTGGCGGATGAAGACGATCTCGACATGCTTGTAGCGCCGCTTCAGGAACACGTAGAGCAGCATGTAGAAGCGTTTCGCCAGATCCTTCATGTGCTCGGACATCGAGCCGGAGACGTCCATCAGGCAGAACATCACGGCCTGCGCGACCGGCCGCGGCACCTTCTCGTAGCGGCGGTAGCGGATGTCGAGCGGATCGATGAAGGGGATGCGCTTGGTCTTCGCCTTCAGCTTTTCGAGCTGGGCGACGAGTTCGGCACGCTCGTCCTCGTCGGTGGCGGCTGCGATCGCAGCTTCCAGCTCGTCGATCTCGTCCTTGCTGGGACGCCTGAGCGCGATGCGGCGGGCGAGCGCCAGCTTCACGGTGCGGCTGACCGAGATATTGGCGGGCGAACCTGACGTGGTGTAGCCGGCGCGCTGGATGCCTTCGCTCTCGGTCTGCGCGATCTTGCGCTTGGCGAGGTCCGGCAATTCGAGATCGTCAAGGAAGAGATCGACGAATTCATCGCGACTCAGCACGAAGCGGAAGGCGTCCTCGCTGTCGCCCTCGCCCGGACCCGAGTCCTTGGCGCTGCCCTGGCCCTGGCGCTGGAGATAATCGCCCTCGATGAATTTCTTGTTGCCGGGCAGAACCATGTCGCGGGTCCCGCCCTCACGGCGGAACCGCGGCTCGTGCATGCCGTCCAGCGGGATCGTGACCTCACCCCCCTCCAGGACATCCTTGATGTCGCGTTCCTGCGAGGTCTTCTTGACGGCGCCCTGCACCAGGGATTTGGCCCGACGCAAGAACCGCTGGCGGTTCTCGAGACTCTTGCCGCCTGGATTCAGGCGCCTGTCAATAATGTGAATGGCCACTTTCTCATCCGTCTCAACCGGCTTGCTTCACGCGCATGTACCATTCGACCAGTCGGCGAACCTGACGCTCGGTGTAGCCGCGCTCCACCATGCGTGCGACGAACTCGCCGTGCTTCTTCTCCGTCTCGCCGTCCTTCTTCGAACCGAACGAGATGACCGGAAGCAGGTCCTCGACTTGGGAGAATATCCGCTTTTCGATCACATCGCGAATCTTCTCATAGGATGTCCAGGTCGGATTCTTGCCGCCGTTCTGGGCCCGGGAGCGTAACGAGAATTTGACGACCTCGTTGCGGAAATCCTTGGGGTTGGCGATGCCCGCCGGCTTCTCGATTTTCGTCAATTCCTGGTTCAACAGTTCGCGATCGAGCAACTGGCCGGTGTCGGGATCCTTGAAGTCCTGATCCTCGATCCAGGCATCGGCGTAGTCGACGTAGCGGTCGAACAGGTTCTGGCCGTAATCGGAGTAGGATTCCAGATAGGCTTTCTGGATCTCGTTGCCGATGAACTCGGCATAGCGCGGCGCAAGCTCGGCCTTGATGAATTCGAGATAGCGCTTCTCGACTTCCTCCGGCAGTTGTTCACGTCTGATCGATTGCTCGAGCGCGTACATCAGATGCACGGCGTCGGCGGCGACTTCCTGCGGGTCGTGGTTGAAGGTCGCTGCCAGGATCTTGAAGGCGAAGCGGGTGGAGACGCCGTCCATGCCTTCGTCGACGCCGGCGGCATCGCGATATTCCTGGACGCTGCGCGCCTTCGGATCGGATTCCTTCAGGCTCTCGCCGTCGTAGACCCGCATCTTGCCGAACACGGTGGAATTCTCGTGCTTGCGCAGGCGCGACATCACCGAGAACCGCGCCATCGTCTCCAGCGTCGACGGCGCACACGGCGCCGATGCCAGCTCGGAGCCCTGGATCAACTTCTCGTAGATCTTCTGCTCCTCGGTGACCCGCAGGACATAGGGCACCTTGATCACACAGATGCGGTCGATGAAGGCTTCGTTGTTCTTGTTGGCCTTGAAGCTCGCCCACTCCGCTTCGTTGGAGTGCGCGAGGATGACGCCGGTGAACGGGATCGCGCCGATATTCTCGGTGCCGATGTAATTGCCTTCCTGCGTTGCGGTCAGCAACGGATGCAGCATCTTGATCGGCGCCTTGAACATTTCGACGAATTCGAGCACGCCTTGGTTGGCGCGATTGAGGCCGCCGGAATAGCTGTAGGCGTCGGGGTCGTTCTGCGCATAGGTCTCGAGCTTGCGGATATCGACCTTGCCGACCAGCGAGGAGATGTCCTGGTTGTTCTCGTCACCCGGCTCGGTCTTGGCGATCGCGATCTGGCGCAGCCGCGACGGCTGAATCTTGGCGACGCGGAATTGCGAGATGTCGCCGCCGAAGGCTTCCAGCCGCTTGTAGCACCACGGACTCATGAGGCCGGTGAGGCGGCGGCGCGGAATGCCGTACTTCTCTTCCAGCATCGGCCCGAGTTGATCGGGGTCGAACAGGCTCAGCGGGCTCTCGAACACCGGCGAGAGTTCGTCGCCGGCCTTGAGCACGTAGATCGGATGCACTTCCATCAGCGACTTCAGCCGCTCGGCGAGCGATGACTTGCCGCCGCCGACGGGGCCGAGCAGGTAGAGGATCTGCTTGCGCTCTTCCAAACCTTGCGCTGCGTGCCGGAAGAATCCGACGATGCGCTCGATCGTCTCTTCCATGCCGTAGAAGCCGGCGAAGGCCGGATAGGTTCGGATCGTGCGGTTCAAAAAAATACGGCCAAGGCGTGGGTCCTTGGCCGTGTCAATCGTTTGAGGCTCGCCGATCGCCGCTAGTAACCGTTCGGCCGCGTTCGCGTATTTCATGGGATCGCTTCGACACGATTCCAGGTATTCCGCCATCGACATGTCGTGCTGGCTTCTCGCCTCGAACGACCGAGCGAAAGCGTTGAATAGAGAATCGTTGTACATGATCCCTCTCCGCGTGAGTTCCGCTACAAGCTGAAACGAAAGCAGTTACTGGACCGTTCCTCAGGCCGCTTCTCGAATCAGCGTGAGCACATGACGATCATTGGACACCCGGGTGCCAACACGACGCAACGCACAAGGTAGGCACTCGCTGAACTACGAACAGGCACTTGCCTGTAATTTGTGCGAATCTCCAACCATCTTGGCGTATTTCCAGAATTTGTCACTGGCTCGCCACATCCGGGCAATACCGGGGCGAGCCTCTCCGGCACTGCAACATGACAATCCGCGAGCGGCAAACTTATGACGCTTGCAGGGCAATGCCTTGCGTGCCGCGTTCATCTTCCTGCTGCATTGCGGTGGCTCGAGTGCCCGCAGCGGCCTGGCTCCGTGCAGCATGACAATCGCGGCAAGCGCGCAGCAATGTGTCAAAATCGGCCGCCAGCCCCTCCGAACGGATGACGATCCGGTCCGGTTTGCAGCGCGCCGCGGTGCGGATGCAAGCGAGCTGCCGCTGCAAGGCGGGCGTCGGGGTCAGCACAATCGCCTTGTGCCCCCTGATGTCTTCGGCCGAGATATCCGAGATGAACTCCCAGAGCAGAAATTCATTGCCGATCCGCAAGTCGCGGATGCCATAGGGGGTGACGATCACCACCGGCCCGCGTTCGGTCGGCAGCAGCCAGATCAGCCAGGCGGTGATGGGACCGAACAGCGCGACTCCAACATAACCCACCGCCCCGTCGTAACCGCCGATGTGGCCCCACCAGTCGAAGGCGAGGTTTGCGCTCAACAGCGTCATCGCGAAGCCCGCCGCGACCAGCAGCCGCAGGCGCATGACACATGGACCGATTTCGAGATCATGGGATGCATCGATGCAGACGGCCGGCGCGATCGATTGCCGGCTATCGGCGATGACAACGCCATCAGGACGTGCGTGCATGCTTTCCCCCAGCATGGCCATTCGCGACCCAGCCTATGACGATCAGGCGGATCGATGATCCACCGATGACACTCCGACGCGACAGACCGACCTCACGCAACAAGACATCGGCCGACCATCCCGGCCAAATTTTTATTACGCAAAACCGCGACTGCCGCCTGGATCGCCATGATCGCGACGGAGTTAAACTGAGAGTATGACGCCTACGCCCTGGATTGGTTCCCTCCCGGGAGCATGTGAGCTAAAGGATAGCGCGTCAGGACCCTCGCGGAAACCCCCTCCGCCCGCAGGCTTGGAGATAAAAAGCACCATGAATCCCGTCAAAGAACTGGAAAAGCACGGACAAGCCGTCTGGCTGGACTTCCTCGCCCGCGGCTTCATCGCCAAGGGCGACCTGAAGCGGCTGATCGACACCGACGGCGTCAAGGGCGTCACCTCCAATCCCTCCATTTTCGAGAAGGCGATCGGCAGCTCGGACGAATACGACGCCCCGATCGGCAAGGCGCTGAAGCGCGGCGACCGGACCGTGGCCGATTTGTTCGAGGCGGTCGCGGTCGAGGACATCCAGAACGCCGCCGACGTGCTGCGTCCGGTCTATGACAAACTCAAAGGCCGTGACGGCTATGTCAGCCTCGAGGTCTCGCCCTATCTGGCAATGGACACATCAGGCACGGTCGCCGAGGCACGGCGGCTCTGGAAGGACGTCAATCGCAAGAACCTGATGGTGAAGGTGCCGGCGACGGTCGAGGGCCTGCCGGCGATCCAGACGCTGATCGGCGATGGCATCAGCATCAACATCACGCTGCTGTTCTCCAAGGCGGTCTATCTCCAGGTCGCCGAGGCCTATATTGCCGGCCTCGAAAAATACGTCGCCGGCGGCGGCAACCCCTCCCATGTCGCGAGCGTGGCGAGCTTCTTCGTCAGCCGCATCGACAGCGTGGTCGACAAGCAGCTCGACGAGAAGATCGCCCGCGCCAATGACCCGTCCGAGAAGGAGCGGCTCGCCGCGCTGAAGGGCAAGATCGCGATCGCCAACGCCAAGGTGGCCTACCAGGACTACAAGCGCCTGTTCTCGGGGCCGCGCTGGGAGAAGCTTGCCGCCAGGGGCGCCAAGCCGCAGCGCATGCTGTGGGCCTCGACCGGGACCAAGAACAAGGACTACAGCGACGTGCTCTATGTCGAGGAGCTGATCGGCCCCGACACCATCAACACCGTGCCGCCGGCAACGCTCGATGCGTTCCGCGACCACGGCAAGCCGCGCGACAGCCTCGAGGAGAATGTCGAGGACGCCCACCGGGTGCTGGACGAGCTGGAGCGCTCCGGCATCTCGCTCGACGCCATCACCGAGGAACTGGTCAAGGACGGCGTCAAGCTGTTCGCCGACGCCGCCGACAAGCTCTACGGCGCGGTCGCCCACAAGCGCGCCACCGTGCTCGGGCCGGCGATCGACCGCCAGCAGCTTTCGCTCGGCGACGGCCTCGGCAAGGCCGTGGCCAAGAGCACCGAGGAATGGCGCGCATCGGCCAGGATCCGCAGGCTGTGGCAGCGCGACAAATCAGTCTGGACCGGGACCGACGAGAACAAATGGCTCGGCTGGCTCGACAGCGCGGCGAAGGCCGACGTCGCCGACTATGAGGACTATGCGAGCCGCGTGAAGGGCCAGAAATTCTCCGACGCCGTCGTGCTCGGCATGGGCGGATCGAGCTTGGGCCCCGAAGTGTTGGCCGAGACCTTTGCGCGGAAGGCGGGCTTCCCGAAGCTGCACGTGCTGGATTCCACCGATCCGGCACAGGTGCGGGCGATGGAGGCCAAGATCGACATCGCCAACACGGTGTTCATCGTCTCCAGCAAGTCCGGCGGCACCACCGAGCCGAACGCGATGAAGGATTATTTCCACGCGCGCGTCGCGCAGGCGCTCGGCCCGAAGGCCAAGACCGGCTTCCGCTTCATCGCGGTGACCGATCCCGGATCGTCGCTGGAGAAGGCGGCCAGGAAGCTGAACTACGCCCGCATCTTCCATGGCGAGCCCTCGATCGGCGGCCGCTATTCGGTGCTGTCGCCGTTCGGCCTCGTGCCCGCGGCCACCGCTGGCATCGACGTCAAGACCTTCATCAAGCATGCGCTCTCGATGGCCCGCTCCTGCGGACCGGACGTGCCGCCGAGCGAGAACCCGGGCGTGCAGCTCGGTCTTGCCATGGGCCTCGCCGGCCTCGAAGGCCGCGACAAGGTGACGATCCTGTCGTCGAAGAAGATCGCCGATTTCGGCGCCTGGGCCGAGCAGCTGATCGCGGAATCGACCGGCAAGGAGGGCAAGGGCCTGATCCCGATCGACGGCGAGCCGCTGGGCGATCCTTCCGTCTACGGTACGGACCGGTTCTTCATCGACATCCGCACCGAAGGCGAGGCCGATGCCGGCCATGACGCAAAGCTCGCTGCGCTCGAGGCGGCCGGTCACCCCGTCGTGCGCATCGTGATGAAATCGATCGACCATCTCGGTCAGGAGTTCTTCCGCTTCGAGATGGCAACGGCGGTGGCGGGTGCGATCCTCGGCATCAATCCGTTCGACCAGCCCGACGTGGAAGCAGCCAAGACCAAGACCCGCGAATTGACGTCGGCCTACGAGAAGACCGGTGCGCTGCCGCCCGAAGAGCCGGTCGTCAGCACCAAAGAATTCGATCTCTATACCAACGACACCAACGCCGCCGCGCTTCGCACGATGGGAGCCAATGGCGACCTCACCTCCTGGCTCAAGGCGCATATCACGCGCTCGCGGCGCGGCGACTATTTTGCCCTGCTCGGCTATATCGCGCGCGACAAGGCCACGATCGAGGCGCTCCAGGAGATGCGGACGGCCGTGCTCGAAAAGCGGCATCTGGCGACCGCCGCCGAGTTCGGCCCGCGCTTCCTGCACTCCACGGGCCAGGCCTACAAGGGCGGGCCCGACAGCGGCGTGTTCCTCCAGATCACCGCCGACGACGCCAAGGATCTCGCCGTGCCGGGCCAGAAGGCCAGCTTCGGCGTGATCAAGGCGGCGCAGGCCCGCGGCGATTTCGACGTGCTCACCGAGCGCGGCCGGCGCGCGCTGCGGGTGCACCTGAAGGGGCCGCTGAAGAAAGGTCTCGCCGCGCTCAATGCCGCGCTCAACGACGCACTGAATTAAGGGAATCTCTCACATGCAACTCGGCATGATCGGCCTCGGCCGGATGGGCGGCAACATCGTTCGCCGGCTGATGCGCCACGGACATTCGACCGTGGTCTATGACAAGGACGCCAAGGCCGTCGCCGGCCTTGCCGCTGACGGCGCGGTCGGCTCGGCAACACTGGAAGAGTTCATCTCGAAACTGGAGCGGCCGCGCACGGCGTGGGTGATGCTGCCTGCGGGCCGCATCACCGAGCAGACGATCGAGACGATCGCGGGCGTGATGCAGGACGGCGACGTCATCATCGACGGCGGCAACACGTTCTGGCAGGACGACGTCCGTCGCGGCAAGGCCCTGAAGGCGCGCGGCATCCACTATGTCGACGTCGGCACGTCAGGCGGCGTCTGGGGTCTCGACCGCGGCTATTGCATGATGATCGGCGGCGAGAAGCCCGTCGTGGACCGCCTCGATCCGATCTTCGCCGCCCTCGCACCCGGCGCCGGCGACATTCCGCGCACCGAGGGACGCGATGGACGCGATCCCCGCATCGAGCAGGGCTACATCCATGCCGGCCCTGTTGGCGCCGGCCATTTCGTCAAGATGATCCACAACGGCATCGAATACGGCCTGATGCAGGCCTATGCCGAAGGCTTCGATATCCTCAAGAACGCCAACATCGACGCCTTGCCCGCCGATCATCGCTACGATTTCGATCTCGCCGACATCGCCGAAGTCTGGCGGCGCGGCAGCGTGATCCCGTCCTGGCTGCTCGACCTCACCTCGACCGCACTCGCCGACAGCCCGCAGCTCGCCGAATACTCCGGCTTCGTGGAAGATTCCGGCGAAGGACGCTGGACCGTGAATGCGGCGATCGACGAGGCGGTGCCCGCCGAAGTCCTGACCGCGGCGCTCTATACCCGTTTCCGTTCGCGCCAGGAACACACCTTCGCCGAAAAGATTCTCTCTGCGATGCGCGCAGGGTTCGGCGGCCACAAGGAGCCGAAGCAGCCGGACGCTTCGAAGACCAAGTAAGCAACAAAGCGAAGGCCATCAGTTCGTGACAAAAGACCCGCAAGCCAAGCGCAAGCCGGAAAACTGCGCCTTCGTGATTTTTGGTGTCACCGGCGACCTCACCCATCGCCTGGTGATGCCGTCACTCTACAATCTCGCGGCCGAGCACCTGTTGCCGGAAAAATTCTGCGTCGTCGGCGTGGCCCGCAAGGGTCAGTCGGATGACGAACTGCGCGACAGCCTGTCGAAGGGGCTGCGCCAGTTCGCGACGCGGCCCGTGGACGACGACATCGCCCGCAAGCTGCTGGAATGCGTGACCTTCGTCGAGGCGGACGCAAAGGACCCGCCCTCGTTCGATCGCCTGCGCGAACACCTGGATTCGCTGGAATGCGCCCAGGACACCGGTGGCAACCGCCTGTTCTATCTGGCGACGCCGCCGGCCGCATTCGCGCCGACCGCACGCGAGCTCGGCCGCACCGGGATGATGAAGGAGAACGGTGCCTGGCGGCGGCTGGTGATCGAGAAGCCTTTTGGCACCGACCTCGCCTCGGCCAAGGCGCTGAACGCAGAGCTGCTGAAGATGATGGACGAGCACCAGATCTACCGGATCGACCATTATCTCGGCAAGGAGACGGTGCAGAACATTCTGGTGCTGCGCTTCGCCAACGGGATGTTCGAACCGATCTGGAACCGCAACCATATCGACCACATCCAGATCACGGTGGAGGAGAAGCTCGGCGTCGGTCATCGCGGCGGGTTCTACGACGCCACCGGCGCGCTGCGCGACATGGTGCCGAACCATCTGTTCCAGCTGATGTCGCTGGTCGCGATGGAGCCGCCGGCCCGCTTCGACGCCCATTCCGTGCGCTCCGAGAAGGCCGAAGTGCTGACCTCGATCCAGCAGCCGAGTCACGAGGAAGCGCTGAAGAACTCCGTTCGCGCGCAATATCTCGCAGGACGCATCGGTGACGACGAGATTCCGGACTACCGCAAGACCGAGGATGTCAAACCCGGCAGCACCACCGAGACCTTCGTCGCGCTCAAGCTGATGATCGACAATTGGCGCTGGGCGGGCGTGCCGTTTTACCTTCGCACCGGCAAGGCGCTCGGTCACAAGCGCACGGAAGTCGCGATCAAGTTCAAGCAAGCACCGCTGTCGATGTTTTCAGGAACGACGGTCGACCGTCTCTCGCAAAACTTCCTCACCGTCGGCATCGCGCCGACCGAGACCATCGAGCTTCAGTTCAACGCCAAGATTCCGGGGCCCAGCATCACCATCGACGGCGTCGAAATGAAGTTCAAGTACGGCGACTATTTCCGCGCCGATCCGTCCACCGGCTACGAGACGCTGATCTACGACTGCATGATCGGCGACAACATCCTGTTCCAGCGCGCCGACGGCATCGAGGCCGGCTGGGCGGCCGTGCAACCGTTCCTCGACGCCTGGAAGAACGCAGGCAGCAACGGCATCGAGACCTATGAGGCCGGCAGCGACGGTCCGAAATGTGCAGACGAGCTGCTGCGCCGCGACGGCCGCAGCTGGCGGAAGTTTTCATGATGGCGGCGGCCGACCTGCCGAAGCTGATCGTCGTCGCCGACGCCGAGGCCATGGCGCAAGCCGCTGCCGAACGGGTCGTGGCGCGGATGGCAGCCAATCCTGGCCGCATCGCGATCTGCCTCACCGGCGGTTCGAGCCCAAGGAAGCTGTATCAGCTGCTGGGCAGCGACGCATATCGCGACAAGATCCCCTGGGGTCGCGTGCACTGGTTCATCGGCGACGAGCGGTTTGTCCCCGCGACCGATCCCCTCAACAACATGACGGTCGCCCGCACGACGTTTCTGGATCGCAACGCACCCGCCGATCACATCCATCCGATCCCGACCACGGCCGAGACTCCGGACGAGAGTGCCGAAACCTATGCGCGCGAGCTGAAGGCGTTCTATGGGTCTGAAAGCCTCGACCCGGCGCGGCCGCTGTTCGACATGGTCCTGATGGGCGCCGGCCCTGATGGCCACACCGCCTCGCTCTTCCCGGGCTATCCCGCGGTCGAGGAGACCGCGCGCTGGGTAGTCGGGGTCCCCAAGGCCAATGTCGCGCCCTTCGTGCCGCGGGTCTCGCTGACGCTTCCCGCGCTGGCGGCCTGCCGCGAGATGCTGTTCGAGATTGCAGGGCATGACAAGCTGCCGATCTTGACGCGCCTGCTCAATGGCGAGAATCTGCCGGCGTTACGCGCGCGCTCGAATGGTGAGACCGTCTGGATGGTCGACAGGGGCGCGCTTCCGGAGGGAATTCGTGGCGGGCGTTAAAGCACCTTGTGCGTTGATCGTGATGGGCGTGTCGGGCTCGGGCAAGAGCACGGTTGCAGAGGCGCTCGGCGAGCGTCTCGGCTGGCGGTTCGAGGACGGCGACAGCTTTCACCCCGCAAGCAATGTCGAGAAGATGCGGGCCGGCCACCCCCTCACCGACGAGGACCGCTGGCCCTGGCTCAACGCCATCGCCGACGAGATCTCGCGGGTCTGCAACGAGGGCGAGCACGTCATCATCGCCTGTTCGGCGCTCAAGCATACCTATCGCGACGTGCTGCTGCGCGGACGTGACGACGTGCGCTTCGTGTTCCTGAAGGGCACGCAGGAGCTGATTGCCGACCGGCTCGCGCACCGCAAGGGCCATTTCATGCCGCCCGGGCTTCTCACCAGCCAGTTCAGCACGCTGGAGCCGCCGGAGGCGAGCGAGCATGTCATCACGGCCTCGATCGACGAATCGGTCGAGGCGATCGTCGACGGTATCGTACGGCAGCTGAAAATCGACGGCGGCAAAAGCAAAGCCGGATAACTCCAAGGTCCTGCCATGACGAAGATCTCTCTGGTCGTTTCCGACGTCGACGGCACGCTGCTCACAAAGGACAAGACGCTGACGGACGGCGCGCGGTCCGCTGTGCTGCGGCTGCACCGGGCCGGCATCGGCTTCACCATCACCTCCAGCCGCCCGGCGATCGGCATGCGCTTCTTGATCGAGCCGCTGGCGCTGTGGCTGCCGGTCGGCCCGTTCAACGGCTCGTCGATCGTCGATCCCGAGATGAATCCGGTCGAACAGCACCTGATCCCGAAAGACGCGGCCGAGCGCAGCTTGCAGATCCTGCGGGAGTTCGGCGCCGACATCTGGCTGTTCACCTACGACAAATGGCTGATCGACAACCCCAGCGGCAAATACGTCGCGCATGAGCAGCACACGATCCGCTCCGACCCGACCATCGTGACGGATTTTTCGCCGTATCTCGCCGGCGCCTGCAAGATCGTCGGTGCCAGCGCCGATGCGGCAGGCCTCGAGGCCTGCGAGAAAGCGATGCAGCAGGCGCTCGGCAGCGCTGCGACCGCGGTCCGCTCGCAGACCTACTATCTCGACATCACCCCGCCCGGCGTCAACAAGGGCACGTTCGTTGAGGCGATGGCCAGGCGCCTCGGCATTTCCCTGGATGCGGTCGCCACCATCGGTGACATGCAGAACGACCTTGCCATGTTCCGTGTCAGCGGCACCTCGATCGCCATGGGCAACGCCACCGACAGCGTCAAGGACCAGGCCACCAACGTCACCGCGACCAACGAGCAGGATGGTTTTGCCGAGGCGATGGAGATGATTTTGAAGCGGAACGGGGTGGGTTAGAGCTTGATCGTTCGGGTCAGTCGCCGCTGATGGTTCACCTCTCCCCCGTCGGGGAGAGGTGAAGGACATGCCCCGCCGATCTATTTCGACCGCTGCATCGCCGGCTTGTCGCTGGCGTGCCTTGCCGCCGAGAGATTATGCGCGGTGTTGATCAGCGCGATGTGAGTCAGCGCTTGCGGGAAATTGCCGGTCTGGCGGCGTGCGACGGAGTCGTACTCTTCGGCCAGCAGCCCGATATCGTTTGCGAGCGCCGCGATACGATCGAACAGCGCCTGCGCCTTGTCGACATCGCCGGCGAGCACATGGGCATCGGCCAGCCACAATGTACAGGCCAGGAACGCACCCTCGATCGGCTGGGTCTCCTCCGAGGTTTCGCGCGGATCGTGGCGAAGCACGAAGCCATCCCGCATCATGTGCTTCTCGACGGCGGCAATGGTGCCGCGGATACGCGGGTCCGATGCCGGCAGGAAACCGACTCCCGGGAGCAGCAGCACACTGGCATCGAGCAGTTTCGAGCCGTAGGACTCGACGAAGGCCCCCTCCTCCGCGTCAAACCCCTTGTTGCACACGTCGCGATGAATCGCTTCGCGCAGGGCGCGCCAGTGCAAGAGCGGCGCCTTGAAGCCGAACGTCTCGGCGCTCTTGATGGCGCGGTCGAACGCAACCCAGGTCATCACTTTTGAGAAAACGTAATGCCTGGGCTGGCCGCGGCGCTCCCAGATGCCGTGATCGGCCTGGTCCCAGACCTCGGCGAGATGCTGGAGCACGGCGCATTCCAGCGCCCAGGTCGCCTCGTCATCGAGCTTGAGCTTGGCCATGCGCGACTGGTGGAAGGCGTCGATCAACTCGCCGTAGACGTCGAGCTGAAGCTGCGCATGCGCGGCATTGCCGACGCGCACGGGCTTGGCGCGCTCATAGCCGTCGAGCCAGCCCGCTTCCCATTCCAGCAGCCGCCGCTGGCCCCAGATGCCGTACATGATCTGCATGTTGGCGGGCGAGCCGGCCGCGGCGCGCAGCAGCCAATTGTGCCAGGCCAGGGCTTCCTCGGAATAGCCCGAGTTCATCAGCGCCAGCAGCGTGAAGGTGGCATCACGCAGCCAGCAGAAGCGGTAGTCCCAGTTCCTGGCACCGCCGAGCTTTTCGGGCAGCGAGGTGGTCGGCGCGGCGACGATGCCGCCGGTTGGGCCGAAGGTGAGCGCTTTCAGCGTGATGAGTGAACGCATGACGAGATGATGGTAGTCGCCCTTGCGATCGCAGCGGTCGCTCCATTCCTTCCAGAACTTCTCGGTCTCCTGAAGCGCGAGCTCAGGGTCGATCGCCTGGGGCGGATCGAGATGCGAAGGGCCGTAGGTCAGCACGAACGGCACGGTCTCGCCGTCCCTGACCTCGAAATCGGACACCGTGGTCAGATCCTCGCCGCGCGTCTCGACTGGCGTGCGCAGCACCGTCATGTCCTGGCCGGCAATGGCCATCAGCGAATGGTCGATCCGCCGCACCCAGGGAATGTCGACGCCGAAGCCGAAGCGGATCACGAGCTCCATCCGCATCTTCACCCTGCCCTTGAGGCCGCGCACCAGCCGCACGATGTCGGAGGCCTTGCCGCGCGGCGGCATGAAATCGACCAGCGCGACGGTGCCGCCTTTGGTCTCAAAGCGCGTTTCGAGGATCAGGGTATCGCCGAGATAGCGGCGCGAAGTCGTCGTGACCTCGTCGGCCGGCGCAACCAGCCAACGGCCATTCTCGCGCGTGCCGAGGATCGCGGCAAAGCAGGCATCGGAATCAAAGGCCGGCCAGCACAGCCAGTCGATCGAGCCGTTGCGCCCGACCAGCGCTGCGGTCTCGCAGTCGCCGATCAGCGCATAGTCCTCGATCTTCTGTGACAATGTGTTGCGAGCCTTGCAAAGCGGACCTTGGAAACCCCGCCGGATCAACTCCCGCCGTGCAGCGAACGTTCCCGCGTCGCGGCTCTCAAGGCCGTGAGGTCAACCTTCGAGGCGATCTTGTCCAGCGCAATGGGCAGACGCTGGCGCCAGTTCGGATGTTCGTCGATCGTGCCGGGAATGTTGGGCTGGTCGATCACGCCGAGCAGATCCTCCATCGACACCGCAAGCAGCCGCGACGGCGTGCGCGACAGGAAATTGAGCACCGAATAGAGGTCGTTGGCGTTGATGCCGTTCTGGCGCAGGACATCGTCGAGCCCGCCGAGCGCATTCCAGCGCCCCTGGTCGTCCTCGCCGGGATCGAGCCCGAGCGAGCGCTTCATCTTGAGATCGCTGAAGGAGCGCCAGCCGGCATAGGTGCAGAGATCATGCGTGTTCAGCGTGACCAGCGCATTCGGCCGGTAGTGGTCGACATTGCGGAAATGACCGGCATCGTCGCGCTCGAACATCATGACGAGGTAGGACCAGATGCCGAAATCCTGCATGGTCTCGCGAAACCCTTCCGGCACGGTGCCGAGGTCTTCGCCGATCACGATGCATTTGTGGGTGACGCTCTCGCGCACGACGGCGGCGAGCAGCGCCTCGAGCGGCATCTGCACATAGGCGCCGTTATCAGGCTTGAAACCGCGGGGCACCAAGTACAGCCGCTTCAAGCCGAGCACGTGATCGAGCCTGATGGCGCCGGCATGCCGCATCGAGGCGGCCACCATGTCGGCGAACGGGACGAAGGATTGCGCCTCGAGGCCACCCGCGTTGAAGCCCGCGAGGCCCCAATCCTGCCCGACCGTGTTGAGCACGTCAGGCGGCGCGCCGACCGCAAGGTGGCGCGAGATCGCCGCCTGCTCGTTCCAGGCGTCGAAGCCGTTGGACTGCACGCCGACGGCAAGGTCGAGATAGAGCCCGACGCGCATGCCGAGCTCGGCCGACAGCGCCTTCGCCGCGTGCAACTGGCTGTCCGCCGTCCACTGCACGAATTCGACGAACTCGACTTCGTGCTTGTCTGGTCCGTTGCGCAAGCCGGCGCATTTGGCATCGTCCGGCTGCCGCCATTCCACCGGCCATTCCCACCACGGCACGTTGAAACGATGCCGCATCACCTCGAAGCAGGCAAAGCGCGACAACAAGGCGCCCCGGTCGGCGCGGAAGGCATCGAACTGGTTGCGGCGGACACCGGTCGCGGTTTTCACGAAACTGTCAAAGGCAGCGCGCAGCCCCAGCCACTTTAGCGCCGCCATGTCGGCATAAGGGACACGATCACCCTCGCGCAGCCGCGCGGCGGTCGCGGCTGCGTCCGGGACGAGGTCGGCGGAGAATTCCGGGATGGCCTCGACGTCGATGTAGAGCGGATTGAGAAACAGCCGGCTGTTCGGCGAATAGGGACTGCAATCGGCCGGATGATCGTCGAACAGCACATGCAGCGGATTGAGCCCGACGCCATCGGCGCCGAGCTGCTCGGCCAATCGGACCAAGCCGGCGAGATCAGTGAAATCGCCGATGCCCCAATTGCGGTCGGAGCGGACGCTGTAGAGCTGCACCGCCAGCAGCCAGCCGCGGTCGAAATCACCGCCGAAGGCGCGCTCGGGCGCCACGATCATCGGCACCTCTTCCGTCGTGCCCGCCGCATCGGTCAGCGTCAGCCGGTGATAGCCGAGCGGCAGGCCGGCGGGCCAGGCGATCACGGGATCGCGCGTCTCGCCCTGTCCGATCACACTGGGTTCACTGATTTGGCCATTGCCGGTGATTGTCCACTGCAGCGGCGCCGCGCCAACGGACGCAAGTTCGGTGCGCGGATTGCCCAGCGCGCGAACCACGACCGGCCCGCTGACGAAACGGTAAACTCGTTTCTCCGGCAGGGCATCGAGGATCGATTTCAGCGCCTCGGGCGCGGTGACCCGCAGCTTGCCGAGGGCATCGACGAATTCGGATTGGACGCCCTTGATCCGGGCTTGAGCTAAAAGATCCATTCGGCACGCAGCTTGCAGGCCTTTGATCGGCCGGGGGTATCGATTTTAACGAGGTCGCGGAAGAGGTTAGCCAAGGGTAACTCGCAAACCGCGCCTGCCGTTCCCATGGGAACCAATGACACACAAGCGGCTTTCTATACTGGTATCAAGCGTAGGTTCCCGACAAGGGAAACGGGCTCCTGCTTTCTTGTCAATGGCATCACCGTGAACAAGACAATTCAAACTGTCGAGAGTGCCGCTGCCGGCAGCGCTTTCCTGATCGAAGACGTCTATCCCTTGATCGATGGCGGCCGCTTTGCCGTGAAGCGGATCGCGGGCGATCGGGTCGAGGTGTGGGCCGACATCTACCGCGACGGCGATGCCAGCATCAGCGCCGCGCTGGTCTGGCGTGGTGAGCAGGATCGGGAATGGCGGCGCGAGCCGATGACCCATCATGCCGATGATCGCTGGTCCGGCGCGTTCGTGCCGACCGAGCCGGGCCAATATGTCTATGCGATCGAAGCCTGGACCGACGAATTCGCCACCTGGCGTCACGGGGTCGAACGCAAGCAACTGTCCGGCGGCGACATCACGCTCGATGCCATCGAGGGCGCGGGCCTCTTGACCAAGGCGCATGGCGCGGGACAGGACGCCGCTGATGTCATCGTCAGACAGTGCGAAGACTATCTCGGCAGCGGCGATGTCACGCCGCTGCTGGCGAATGAGCTGAGCGAGGCCATGGCCGAGAGCCAGGCGCGGCCCGACCTGACCCGCTCGCCGAACTTCCCGCTCGTCATCGACCGCGACAAAGCGCGCTTCGGCGCCTGGTATCAGATGATGCCGCGCAGCCAGAGCGCGGTTGCCGGCCAGCACGGCACGCTGCGCGACTGTATCGCGCGCGTGCCCGATATCGCCGCGATGGGTTTTGACGTGCTCTATTTCACGCCGATCCATCCGATCGGCCGCACAAGGCGCAAGGGCCGCAACAATGCGCCCGTCGCAACCGAGGGTGAGCCCGGCTCGCCCTACGCGATCGGCTCGGCGGAGGGCGGGCACGATGCGCTGCATCCCGAACTCGGCACCATCGAGGATTTCCGCGCGCTGGTCGCGACCTGCCTCGAATACGGCCTCGAGATCGCGCTCGACTTCGCGGTGCAATGCTCGCCGGATCATCCCTGGCTGACGCAGCACCCGGAATGGTTCAAATGGCGGCCTGACCGTTCGGTACGGGTGGCGGATGGTCCCTATTCGGACATCGTCATCCCCGATTTTGCCTCCGTCGACCGGATCGGGCTGTGGAATGCGTTCCGCGACGCCATGCTGTTCTGGATCGACCACGGCGTCACCATCTTCGCGATCGACAATCACGACACTGCGCCGCTGCCGTTCTGGGAGTGGCTGATCCGCGACATCCGCGCGCGGCAGCCCGAGGTGATCCTGTTCTCCAAGACCTTTGCGCGGCCGAAGCTGATGAAGGGCCTTGCCAAGCTCGGCTTCGCCCAGTCTTTCAGCTATTTCCCATGGCGCACCGGGAAGTGGGAGCTGGAGCAATATCTCGGCGAGCTCTCGCGGTATCCCGAGCGGGACTTCTATCGGCCGAACCTGTTCGTCAATACGCCTGACCTGCTGCCCTATCATCTCCAGAGCGGCGAAGCCTGGATGTTCAAGTCGCGCGTCGCGCTGGCCGCGATGCTGTCGGGCAATTACGGCCTCTATAGCGGCTTCGAGCTGCTCGAGCACGAGGCGATTCCCGGCCACGAAGAATATCGGGATTCCGAGAAGTACGAGATCCGCCAGCGCGACTGGGACATGCCCGGCAATATCAAGCCCTGGATCACCGCGCTCAACCGCATCCGCAACGACAATTCCGCGCTCCAGCAGACCACGAACCTGCGCTTCCTCGGCATCGAAGACGGCGAGACGATTGCTTTCGTCAAGGAAGCAGCCGAGCCGGCCAATATGGTCGTCGCGGCCATCGCCCTCTCGCGCCATGTACGCGAATTCTGGTTGCCCCTCGGCGACCTCGCCATCGACGTCGGCGGCGAACGCCGCCCCGTCACGACAATCGAAAATCTCATGACAGGCGAACAGTCCCGCATCGAATGGGGCGGGATCAGGTTGCGTATCGATCCCGACCGCGATCCGGCCCTGCTCTTCCGCTGCCTGGCGTAAGGATCACGCCATGAATGTTCTGTCTTCCGTCGACACCAAGAAAGCCGAGGCTGCCGAGATCGTGGATGAGCTCTGGTACAAGGACGCCATCATCTACCAGCTCCACGTCAAGGCGTTTGCCGACAGCAACAATGACGGCATCGGCGATTTCGCCGGGCTGACCGAGAAGCTGCCCTATCTGCAGGATCTCGGCGTCACGGCACTGTGGCTGCTGCCGTTCTACCCCTCGCCCGGCCGCGACGACGGCTACGACATCGGCGACTACGGCGCGGTCAATCCCGATTTCGGGACGATGAAGGACTTCAAGCGCTTCATCCAGGAAGCGCAGAAGCGCGGCCTGCGCGTCATCACCGAGCTCGTCGTCAACCACACTTCCGACCAGCACAAATGGTTCAAGCGCGCGCGCCGCAGCCCGGCCGGCTCGAGCGCGCGCAACTGGTACGTCTGGAGCGACACCGACCAGAAATACCAGGGCACGCGGATCATCTTCACCGACACCGAGAAGTCGAACTGGACCTGGGATCCCGAGGCCGGCGCGTTCTACTGGCACCGCTTCTTCTCGCACCAGCCCGACCTCAATTTCGACAACCCGCGCGTCGTCAGCGCCATCATCCAGGTGATGAAGCGCTGGCTCGACGCCGGCGTCGACGGTTTCCGGCTGGACGCCATTCCCTACCTCTGCGAGCGCGAGGGCACCTCGAACGAGAACCTCCCGGAGACGCATGCGATCATCAAGCGCCTGCGCCTGGAGCTCGATGCCTACTCCAAGGGCAAGCTGCTGCTGGCCGAGGCCAATCAATGGCCCGAGGACGTGCAGGAATATTTCGGCCGCGGCGACGAATGCCACATGGCCTACCACTTCCCGCTGATGCCGCGCATCTATATGGCGATCGCGCAGGAGGACCGCTTTCCGATCACCGACATCCTGCGCCAGACGCCTGATATCCCCGCGAGCTGCCAATGGGCGCTCTTCCTGCGCAACCATGACGAGCTGACGCTGGAGATGGTCACCGACGTCGAGCGCGATTACCTCTGGACCACCTACGCCAACGATCCGCGCGCCCGCATCAACGTCGGCATCCGCAGGCGCCTTGCGCCGCTGATGGACAACGACCGGCGCAAGATCGAGCTGATGAACTCGCTGCTGCTGTCCTTCCCCGGCACGCCGATCATCTATTACGGCGACGAGATCGGCATGGGCGACAACATCTATCTCGGCGACCGCAACGGCGTGCGCACGCCGATGCAGTGGAGCCCCGACCGCAATGGCGGCTTCTCCCGCGCCGATCCCGCCCGCCTCTACGCCCCGCCGATCATGGATCCCGTCTACGGCTACGATTCGGTCAACGTGGAGGCGCAGTCGCGCAGCCTTTCGTCGCTGCTCAGCGCCACCAAGCGGTTGATCTCGGTACGCAAGTCGACGCTGGCCTTCGGCCGCGGCACCATGACCTTCATCCGCCCGGCCAACCGCGCCGTGCTGGCCTATGTCCGGCAGTATCGCGACGAGGTGATCCTCTGCGTCGCCAATCTGTCGCGCGCCGCGCAGGCGACCGAGCTCGATCTGTCGCCATGGAAAGACCGCATCCCGCAGGAAATGCTTGGCCGCACGCGCTTCCCGGCGATCGGCGAGCTGCCCTACATGATCACGCTGGGGCCCTACGGCTTCTACTGGTTCCAGCTCCAGGAGCGCGACAAATCCGAGCCGGTGGTGCCGCGGGCGGTGCCGGAATTCGAAACGCTGGTGGTGCCGGTCAACTCGAACTGGGTGTCGCTCGCCCGTGAGCGCAGCGTGTTCGAGCGCGACGTGCTGCCAGGCTTCCTGTCGCGGACACGCTGGTATCCCGAGCACAACCCCAAGCACATCAAAGCTATGCTGACGTCAGCGGTGCCGTTCAGCGACATCGGCGACAACAGGCCCTGGATCGCGTTCTTCGAGACGACGCAAGACGAGGTCACCACGCGCTACGTGCTGCCCATGCAGATCGAGTGGGTCCGCTTCGACCGCGAACGCTTCAACCCGAGGGCGCTCGCCGCCGTACGGCAGGGCGCGCGCGAAGGCACGCTGCTCGACGTCGCTACCGACCAGATCTTCATCGGGCTGTTCCTGCGCGGCCTGTCGCAGAACCTCGTCGTGGACGAAAACAATCTACGGCTGGAGTTCAAGGCCACCAGCCGGTTCGCCGAGTACACCATCAAGGAGCCCGCACGCATCCGCACGGTCGAGCAGTCGAACAGCACGGCCCTGGTCGACAACCAATACGTCGCCAAGATCCATCGCCAGCTCGAAAGCGGCATCAATCCGGAGATCGAAATCGGCTGCTACCTCACCGAAATCGCTCGCTTCCCCAATACGCCGGCGCTGCTCGGCAGCGCCGAGCTGGTCGAAGGCGACAGCCGCAGCACGATCGGCGTTCTGCACGCCTATGTCGAGAACCAGGGCGACGGTTGGGCCGTCACCACCGGCTACCTCGACCGCTATATCGACGAGCAGCGGCTGGGGCCTGTGGACGAGACGCCCCGCGAGACCCAGGAGCAGGCGCCCTATCTCCACTTCATCACGCAGATTGGCCGCCGGCTCGCCGAGCTGCACATGGCGCTCGCCGCCGCAAAATCCACCGACCTTGCCCCTGAACCGATCGGCAAGGCGGACGTCAAGCGCTGGACAACCGACCTCAAGGGGCGGGCCGAGCGCGTGTTCGAGCGGCTCGCCGACATCAGGGACGGCCTCCGCGAGGCTGACCGGCCGCTGATCGACCGGCTGGTTGCGGTGCGCGCGACCCTGCCGGACCACATCGACGCTCTCTTGCCATCCGACATCGACGGGTTGAACATCCGTCATCATGGCGACTTCCGCCTCGGGCAAACTCTGATCGTGAAGGACGACATCTTCATCATCGATTTCGACGGCAACCCGCACCTCACGCTGGCCGACAAGCGGCGCAAGCTGCCGGCCGCGCGCGACGTCGCTGGCCTGGTCCGGTCGATTGATCTTTCGGTTAACGCCGCGCTCAACCGGGCGCTCTCGGGCGGCAGTGACGAACAGGGCCGGATCACGGCCGCGCTCGACGAATGGCGCGAACACGCCACCGCGACCTTCCTGGCCGCCTATCGCGAGGCCATGACCGACCCGCGGCTCAGCCCGAAAGAGGGCCATTCCGCGGAAAGCATATTAAGGTTTTTCCTGCTTGATCAAGCGTTCGACGAGGTAGAGTACAAGCTGTCCCACCGGCCGGAGGGGCTCCATGTGCCACTGACCGGCCTGCTTCGCATTCTGTCCAGTGCCGAGAGCGGAGCCCATGCCTAAACTGCCTGCCGAAGCCTACGCCATCATCGAGGGCCGCCACTCCGACCCCTTCCACTATCTCGGGCTGCATCCCGAGGGCGGCAGGAGCGTGGTGCGCGCCTTCCTGCCGGAGGCCTCCAATGTCGAGGCCGTCGGCGACCATGGCGAGGTGGCGACACTCGACCGCGTCCACGCATCAGGCCTGTTCATCGGCGCTCTACCGAACGGCTCGAAACACTATCAGCTCCGCGCCAAGTTCGGCGACAATGTCGTCGAGTTCGAGGACGCCTACCGCTTCCCGCCGATCCTGTCCGATTTCGATCTCTATCTGCTCGGCGAGGGCACCCATCAGCGCCTCTACGACAAGCTCGGCGCGCATCCGATGCGGCTGGAAGGCGTCGACGGCATCGGCTTCGTGGTGCTGGCGCCGAATGCGCGGCGCGTGTCCGTGGTGGGCGATTTCAATTTCTGGGACGGAAGGCGTCACCCGATGCGGGTGCGCGGCGCCGGCTATTGGGAATTGTTCATCCCGAACGCCAAGGCCGGGGATCACTACAAGTTCGAGATCGTCGGGCCACACGGCCATCTGCTGCCACTGAAGTCCGATCCGATGGCGTTTGCCGGCGAAGTGCGGCCGAAGACGGCGTCGATCGTGTTCGACGAGGCTCACTTGCCGCGGCCGCGGCCGGCGCCTGACGGCATCAACGCGTTGTCGGCGCCGATGTCGATCTACGAGGTTCATCTCGGCTCGTGGCGGCGCAAGGACGGCAATGAATGGCTGACCTATCGCGAGTTCGCCGAGCAACTGCCGGCCTACGCCCGCGACATGGGGTTTACCCATCTCGAATTCCTGCCAGTCAGCGAGCATCCGTTCGACGGCTCCTGGGGTTATCAGCCGACCGGCCTCTATGCGCCGACCAGCCGTTTCGGCTCGCCGGAGGATTTTGCCGCATTGATCGACGCCTGCCACCGCGAGGGCATCGGCGTGCTGCTCGACTGGGTGCCCGGCCATTTCCCTGACGATCCGCATGGGCTCGGCAGCTTCGACGGCACGGCGCTGTACGAGCACGCCAATCCGCTCCAGGGCCGCCACCTCGACTGGGGTACGTTGATCTACAATTACGGCCGCACCGAAGTGACGAACTTCCTGGTGTCGAACGCGCTGTTCTGGCTGGAGCGCTACGCGATCGACGGCCTGCGCGTCGATGCCGTGGCGTCCATGTTGTATCTCGACTACAGCCGCCCGCCCGGCGCATGGATTCCAAACCAGTATGGCGGCCGCGAGAACATCGAGGCGATCAACTTCCTGCGCCGCTTCAACACCGAGCTGTTCGCGCGCTTCCCGCAGGCGACCACGGCGGCTGAAGAATCCACCGCATGGCCGCAGGTGTCGCGCCCGGTCGAATTCGGCGGGCTCGGTTTCGGCTACAAGTGGAACATGGGCTGGATGCACGACACGCTGAACTACATCAGCAAGGATCCGATCCACCGCAAATATCATCACGGCGACATCCTGTTCGGCCTGCACTACGCCTTTTCTGAAAATTTCATCCTGCCGCTGTCTCACGACGAGGTCGTGCACGGCAAGCGCTCGATCTTCGGCCGCATGCCCGGCGACGAATGGCAACGCTTTGCGAATCTGCGCGCCTATTACAGCTTCATGTTCGGCCATCCCGGCAAGAAGCTGCTGTTCATGGGCGGCGAGATCGCGCAGAGCCGCGAATGGAATCACGATCAGTCGCTCGACTGGCATCTGCTCGAATACAAATATCATCAAGGTGTCCAGGCGCTGGTCCGCGACCTCAACCGGCTCTATCGCGCGGTGCCGGCGCTGCACCAGATGGATTGCGACCAGGCCGGCTTCGAATGGCTGATCACCGACGATGCCAACCGCAACGTGTTCGCATGGCTGCGCAAGGGTTTTGACGAGCACGCACGGTGTCTCGTGGTCGTCAACTTCTCGCCCAATGTCTATCGCAACTATCGCATCCCCGTGCCCTTTGCCGGCAAGTGGAAAGAAGTGTTCAATTCCGACTCCGCCCATTATGGCGGCACCAATGTCGGGAACATCGGCGAGGTACAGACGGTTGCCGGCAAGGCACCCGAGCTCCGCCTCACCATTCCGCCGCTCGCCGCGATCTTCCTCGTTCCGGAAAGCTGACCGATGCGCCTGACTGCTGGAACGTCTGCGCGCCTCGGTGCAAGCTGGGACGGACGCGGCACCAATTTCGCGCTGTTCTCGGCCCATGCGCAGAAGGTCGAGCTGTGCCTGTTCGACACGCAAGGGCGCCGCGAGCTCGAGCGCATCGAGCTGCCTGAAAGAACCGAGGACGTCTGGCACGGCTATCTCAACGACGTCTCGCCGGGCCAGCTCTACGGCTATCGCGTGCACGGTCCTTACGAGCCCGAGCACGGCCACCGCTTCAACGCCAACAAGCTGCTGCTCGACCCCTATGCCAAGCGGCTCGCCGGACGGCTGGTCTGGAGTGATGCGCATTTCGCCTACCGCACCGGCTCGGCGCGCGAGGATCTGTCTTTCGACCGGCGCGACAATGCGCGCGGCATGCCCAAGGCCGTCGTGGTCGACGAGACCTTCAACTGGGGCCGCCGCGAGATAAGGCCCAACATTCCCTGGGAAGACACCATCATCTACGAGGCTCATGTCAAGGGCCTGACGCAGAAGCGCAACGACGTGCCGCCGAATCTGCGCGGCACCTATGGCGGGCTCTCGTCGCCGGCGATGATCGAGCATCTGAAGAAAGTCGGCGTCACGACCGTCGAGCTCTTGCCCATTCACAGCTTCGTCGACGACCGCGTGCTGGTGGAGAAGAAGCTCGCCAATTACTGGGGCTACAATTCGCTGTCCTTCTTCGCGCCGGAGCAGCGCTACGCCCAGGACAATGCACTCGATTCCTTCCGCACGACCGTGGCGCGCCTGCACGATGCCGGCATCGAGGTGATGCTCGACGTCGTCTACAACCACACCGCCGAGGGCAATCATCTCGGCCCGACGCTGTGCTATCGCGGCATCGACAATGCCTCCTATTACTGGCTGAACCGTGAGAACCCGCGCTATTACGACGACTTCACCGGCTGCGGCTCGTCGGTGAACCTGACGCATCCGCGCGTGCTGCAAATGGTGATGGATTCGCTCCGCTATTGGGTCGAGGTCTGCCACGTCGACGGCTTTCGCTTCGACCTCGCCACCACGCTGGCACGCGGGCCGAACGGCTTCGATCGCGGCATCTCGTTCCTCACCGCGATCCGGCAGGATCCGGTGCTCGCGACGGTCAAGCTCGTCGCCGAGCCCTGGGACCTCGGCCTCGGCGGCTATCAGGTCGGCGCATTTCCTTCGCAATGGTCGGAATGGAACGATCGCTATCGCAGCGCCATGCGCCGCTACTGGAGCGGCGAAGGCAGCCTGATCGGCGACATCTCCAGCCGCATGACGGCGTCCTCGGACCTGTTCAACCACGACGGACGGCGGCCGCGCGCCAGCATCAACCACATCACCGTGCACGACGGCTTCACGCTCGCCGACCTCTTCAGCTACAACGAAAAGCACAACGAGGCCAATGGCGAGGACAATCGCGACGGCTCCAACGACAACCACAGCAACAATTGCGGTGTCGAGGGCCCGACCGACGATCCCAACATCCTCGCGCTGCGCCGGCAGCTGCGCAAGAACGTGCTGGCCTGCCTGATGCTGGCGCAGGGCATTCCGCTGATCCTCGCCGGCGACGAGGTCGGCAACACGCAGTCCGGCAACAACAATGCCTATTGCCAGGACAATGAGGTCGGCTGGGTCGGCTGGGAGAATCTCGGCAAGGAGGGCGACGACATGGTCGACTTCGTCTCGGGTCTCGCCGACATCCGCCGCCGCTTCTCGCAGCTGCGCAGCCATCGATGGCTCGACGGCCGGCCCAAGGACGGCATCTCCTACGGGGCCCTATGGCTGACGCCCGAGGGCAACGAGATGACGGAAAGCGACTGGACATTCCCGGACGGGCGGTTCCTCTCTTATGTGATGGGGCCGATGGAACCGGGGAGCGCGGCAATCTTTATCGTATTGAACGCCGCGCCCGAAGAGATCGCATTCAAATTGCCCAAAATGCCCGAATACAAGAGCTGGCAGCAAATCCTGAACACGACGGATGCCAAGCTGAACAGCATTGATTTCCTGCCCGGAAGCGACAGCAAGGCGCCGCCGCGCTCGGTGCTCGCCTTCGCGGGGGCGTTATGAGGCCATCCTTCGGGGCGAAGCCGACCAAAGACGGCGTGTCGTTCCGCTTATGGGCGCCCGGTGCACGTCGTGTCGATCTGCTGCTCGAGCGGCGGCACGCAATGCAGCGCCGGCAGGATGGCTGGTATGTTGCCGAGATTGCCGGCCTCCGCGTCGGCAGCCAATACAAGTTCAGGATCGACGACGAGATCGACGTGCCAGATCCAGCTTCGGCGTTCCAACCGAACGATGTGTTCGGTCCGAGCGAGGTGATCGATCACGATTCCTTCGATTGGCGCGCGAAGGATTGGCGCGGCCGTCCCTGGGAAGAAACGGTGCTGATCGAGACCCATGTCGGCACCTTCACGCACGATGGCACCTATCGCGCCATGATCGACAAGCTCGATCATCTCGTCGCATCGGGCATCACGGCGCTGGAGCTAATGCCGCTCGCCGATTTCGCCGGCCGCCGCGGCTGGGGCTATGACGGCGTGCTCTGGTACGCGCCCGACAGTGCCTACGGCCGCCCCGAACAACTAAAGACGCTGATCGACGAAGCGCATCTGCGCGGGCTGATGGTGTTTCTGGACGTCGTCTACAATCACTTCGGCCCCGAGGGAAACTATCTCGGCCGCTACGCGCCGACCTTCTTCACCGACGCACACACGCCGTGGGGCAGTGCGATCGATTATCGCGTGCCGCAGGTGCGCGCGTTTGCGGTCGAGAATGCACTGTCCTGGCTCACTGACTATCGCTTCGATGGATTGAGGCTCGACGCCGCCAACCACATCATGGCGATCCCCGGCGAGCAGTCGATGCTGCACGACCTCAGCATCGCGGTCGGCGAGCTCGCCAAGGCGACGGCGCGGCACATCCATCTCGTGCTCGAGAACGGCGACAACCGCGCCGGCCTGCTCGATGCCGCGCAGGAGCCGCCCAACGGCAAATATCGCGCGCAGTGGAACGACGACTATCATCACGCTTGGCACGTGATGCTGACCGGCGAGCTCAACGGCTACTATGCCGACTATCAGACGCCGCGCATGGACCTTGCGCGCGCGCTCGCCTCGGGCTTCGTCTATCAGGGCGAGATCTCGGAATTCTGGGGCAAGAAGCCGCGTGGCGAAGCGAGCGGAGAGCTGCCGCCCGCGACCTTCGTCAATTTCCTGCAAAACCACGACCAGATCGGCAACCGCCCGCTCGGCGACCGGCTGGAGAGCCTGGCATCGCCACGGCAGATCGAGGCCGCGCTCGCGGTGACGCTGCTCGCGCCGATGGTGCCGATGCTGTTTCAGGGCGAGGAATGGGGCTCGAAAGTGCCGTTTCCGTTCTTCTGCGATTTCGAGGGCGGACTTGCGGACGCCGTGCGCAATGGACGCAAGCAGGAATATGCCTGGGCCTACGCGAAATACGGCGACGAGGTGCCCGATCCGCTCGATCCGGCCACGCCGATGTCGGCCGTGCTCGACTGGACCGACCACACACCGGAGCAGGACGCGCGGCTCGCACTGGTGCGCGATCTGCTCGCACTTCGCCACAAGGAGATCATGCCACGCCTGAAGGCAGCGCGCTTTGGCGGTGCAGAGGCGACCGACAGCGGCTTGCTCACTGCGCAGTGGCGCATGGGCGACGGTACGACGCTGCGGCTCACCGCCAATCTGTCGGACGAGGGCATCGCGCATTCCACCAACGACGCGAGCACGCCGATCTGGGGCGGCGCGCCCGGAGACCGGCTTCCGCCCTGGTCGGTCGTCTGGCATCTCGGACGTTGATATGCCTCCCGCGATTCCCCTCGCGACTTACAGGCTCCAGCTCACCGCGGATTTCGACTTCGACAAGGCAGCGGCTGTCGTGCCTTACCTCAAGGCGCTGGGGGTCACGCATCTCTATGCCTCGCCGGTCATGAAGGCGCGCCAAGGCTCGACCCACGGCTACGACACCGTCGACCACAGCAAGTTCAATCCCGAGCTCGGCGGCGAGGCCGGCTTTGCGCGGCTGAGCGAGGCGCTGAGACAGCACGATCTTGGCCTCATCATCGACTTCGTGCCCAACCATGTCGGCGTGCATTTTGCCGACAATCCCTGGTGGCTCGACGTGCTGGAATGGGGCCAGGCCTCACCGCACGCGGTCTCCTTCGACATCGACTGGGACCAATTGCCCTATCGTGCCCGCGGCGGCGTGCTGCTGCCGATCCTCGGCGTATCCTATGGCGAGGCGCTGGAGCGCGGCGAGATCGAGCTGCGTTACGATCCCGACGAAGGCAGCTTTTCGGCCTGGTATTTCGAGCATCGCCTGCCGATCGCGCCGGAGCGCTATGGCGAGATCTTGCGGATGATCGTGAAGGAGGCGGATGCCGCCGATACCGTCGCCGGCAAGCGCCTGCACTCGCTCGCGGCGCGCTACACCGGCCTGCGCCGGCCGAGCCGCAAGGAAGCCCCCGCCTTCAAGGCCGAACTGAAGGAGATCGCCGGCAGCGCCGACATCATCGCGCACGGCCTCGCCGCCTATCGCGCGGCAAAGGATCGTCCAGCACAGACACTGGCGCTGCATCACCTGCTGGAGCGGCAGCACTACAAGCTCGGCCATTGGCGGCTTGCGTCGAGCGACATCAACTATCGCCGCTTCTTCGACGTCAACGGGCTAGCAGGCTTGCGCGTCGAGGACCCTACCACTTTCGCCACCACGCACCGGCTGGTGAAGCAGCTCATCGCCGACGGCAAGCTGCAAGGTATTCGCCTCGACCACATCGACGGACTGCGCGATCCCGCGCAATATTGCCAGCGGCTGCGCCGGCTGGTGCGCGACGCGCAGGGCAACGCAAAGCCCTTCTACACGGTGATCGAAAAGATCTTGTGCGAGCACGAGAAGCTGCCGCACTTCGCCGGCGTGCAGGGCACCACCGGCTACGAGTGGATGAACGCCATCACCCAGGTGCTGGTCGCGCCTAAGGGGCTGGAGGCGCTGGGCGAGACCTGGCGGCAGATCAGCAACCGTCCGCCGCAGCTGGCGCCTTATGTCAAGGACGCCAAACGGCGCGTGCTGGAGACGCTGCTGACCAGCGAATTCACCGTGCTGACGCGCCTGCTCGCGCGCATCGCCAATGGGCACTACTCGAGCCGCGACTTTTCCGCCGACAGCCTGCGGCAGGCGCTCGAGCTCTACGTGCTGCACTTCCCGGTCTATCGCACCTATCTCACGCATAGCGGCCCGACCGCGCTCGACCGCAAGCTGATCGACGACACCATCGCGCGCGCCCGCGTGGAATGGTTCGCGGCGGACGAGGGCATCTTCGACTTCCTGCGCGATGCCCTGACCATGGACCTGCTCGAGCCCGGACGCCCGCCGCACAGCGCCCCGCGTGTCCGTCGCTTTGCGCTGAAGGTGCAGCAATTCACCGGGCCGATGATGGCGAAATCGCTGGAAGACACTGCGTTCTACCAGTTCCACCGGTTGCTGGCGCTGAACGAGGTCGGCGGCGATCCCGCGAGCAACGGGCTCACCATTCCCGCCTTCCACGAGGCGATGCGCGCCCGTGCCAGGGAATGGCCACTGGGCATGACGGCAACTGCCACTCACGACACCAAGCGCGGTGAGGATGCGCGTGCTCGGATCGCGGCGCTGAGCGAAATTCCCGGCGATTGGACCAGTGCAGTGGCACGCTGGAAGGTGCTGAACGCGCCGCATCTCGCACTGAATGGTCCCCTGCGCGCGCCCTCGGCGACGTTCGAATACATGCTCTACCAGACCCTGCTCGGCGCCTGGCCGCTCGAAGGGCACGATGCCAGCTTCGTCGAGCGCATCCAGGCCTATGCGCTGAAAGCTGCGCGCGAGGGCAAGGAGGAAACGAGCTGGCTCAATCCGCACGAGGCGTACGAGAGCGGAGTGGGCGGCTTTATCGAGAGGATTCTCGATCCGGCGCGGTCAGGCGAATTTCTGGATACATTGCAGAGCATGACTCGCCGGGTCGCACTGCTCGGCGCGCTGAACTCACTGAGCCAGCTCACGCTGAAGGCGACGCTACCGGGCCTCCCCGACTTCTACCAGGGCACCGAATACTGGGACCTGTCGCTGGTCGACCCCGACAACCGCCGCCCGGTGGATTTCGCTGCGCGCCAGACTGCGCTGGCATCGCTGGAAACGCCGGACTGGAGCGGGCTGACGAGAACCTGGCCCGATGGACAGCTCAAGCTCGCCTGGACACGACATCTGCTCAAGCTGCGGAACCGTCTCGCAGACGTTTTCACGCAAGGCGATTATCGGCCGCTCGAAGTGCGTGGCGCGCACGCCGATCATGTGATCGCCTTTGCCCGCCGCCATGGCCGCAATGCCGTGATTGTCGTGGTCGGACGCCAGTTCGCCCCCTTCACGCAAGGTGGCCGCGAGTGGCCCACGCTCGAAGCCTTCGATGCGACCATCGACATGACCGGCTACAGCGTGCCGGCCGTTGAGAGCAACGAGCTTCCGATCGCACGGGCCTTCGGTGACTTTCCCGCCGCCGTCATCGAGGCTCGCGCGGCCAGCGCGATCAGGCCTCCGCGGCAACGCGCCAGCGCCTGACGCTCACTTCCCCTCGTCCCTGGTCAGCAGCAACTGCCCGCGCTTGCGGATGGTGGCCTGCGCCACCTCGGCAAAGCGTTGCAGCAGCCACGGCAGCACCACCTCGACCTTGACATGATCGTCGGCGACGTCGACCTTTCCGCTCGCGATCTGGCCGAGTGCGCGGATGCGGAAGGCCAGGGAATCGCCGCTCCAGCGCTCCTCTTCGACCTGCATCACGGGAATGCTCGCGGCAGCGCGGCCAAGACCGTTCTTGAGCCGGTGCACCGCCTCCTCGCGGCCGAGACGATGCGGAATGGAGACGACAAGCGGTGCTGACATGGCCCTGCCCTTTGATGGCTGATCCTCACATAGTCATGCCGGGTGGCGGCGCAAAGGTTCCATGCAAGTTGGGACCTGTGGACCCGTTTCAAATCCGGAACTTTAAAACATGCGGCAAGTTGCCCCCGCACAACGGGACAGGTTGCAACGCCCCTTTCAACAAAGGGCTGGAGGAGATTCGCATGTCTATCGGTACGATCATTCTGATCATTTTGGTCATCGCCCTGCTCGGCGGCTTCAGCGGCATCGGCGGCGGACCGTTCTACGGCACCGGCTATTACGGCGGCGGCGGGCTCGGGCTCGTCATCGTCATTCTGCTGATCCTGCTGCTGATGGGGCGGATCTAGTGCGATGTCGTAGGGTGGGTTACGCCTTTCAGCTAACCCACCCTACTTTTTCCCCGCAAGCTTCTTCATCGCCGCCTTGATCGACGCTGCCGCATCGTCATAGCCGTCCCACGCCTTCGATCGCGCCAGCAGGCTCGGCACGGTCCGCACTGTGTATTTCTTCGGATCGAGATCACTCTTCACCTGCGCCCAGGTCACGGGCATCGACACGCTCGCACCCTCGCGTGCGCGCGGCGACAGCGGCGCCACTGCCGTGGACAGGCGATCATTGCGCAGATAGTCCAGGAAAATCTTTCCGTTGCGCAGCTTCTTCGACATGTTGAGCAGGTAACGATCGGGATCGTCATCGGCCATCCACTGGCAGACCCCTTGCGCGAACGCCTTGGCTTCCTTCCAGCTCACCTTGTCGCGTGCACCATGCAGCAGCGGAACCACGACGTGGAGGCCCTTGCCGCCGGTGGTCTTGCAAAAACTGTCCATGCCGACGTCAGTGAGCCGCTGCCGCATCTCCCGGGCCGCCTCGACGACGTCGGCGAACTTCACGTCCGGCGCGGGATCGAGGTCGAACACCAAGCGGCCCGGCGTGTCATAGGCGTCAGGCGCGCAATTCCAGGGATGCAGCTCGACGCCGCCGATCTGCGCGACCGCCGCAAGCCCTTCGACGCGATCAATCTGCAAGTAGGGCTTGCGATCCCCGGAGACCTTGGCCAGTTCGAGCAGGTTCGAGGTGCCCTGCATGGCATGGCGCTGAAAGAATGTTTCGCCGCCGATGCCGTCGGGCGCGCGCAGGATCGAGCAAGGGCGGCCCTTGATGTGCTCGATCATCCAGGCGCCAACCACCTCGAAATAGCGCGCAAGGTCGAGCTTGGTGACGCCCTCGCCATCCCCTCCGTCCGACCACAGCTCTTTCTCCGGCTTCGAGATGACGACACCCATCACCTCGGCGGTGCCGTTCCCCTTCGCCGGCTTCGCGGGCACGCGCTTCCTGGCCGAAGGCTTAACCAGTTCTGTAGCGACGGGCGTTTCCGCCTCAACCTCTTCGGCCGGCTTGTCCTGCCGCAGGCCCTTGAACGCAGCCTGGCGGATATTTCCGTCGGCCGTGAAGCCTGCGAATTCGATCTCGGCCACCAGCTCGGGCTTCAGCCAATGCACATCGCGCGTCTTCTTCGGTGCATTCCTGCCGCCGAAGGGGCTTTCCCTGGCCTCCATGGCTTTCAGCGACGGCATGATGCGTTTGACCTTGTCGGCACCAAATCCGGTCCCGACCATTCCGACGAAGGCGAGGTGATCGTCCCGATGCACGCCAGCCATCAGCGAGCGGAATTTTCCGTTGGTGGTCTTGTAGCCGCCGATCACGACCTCATGCCCGGCGCGGCATTTTGCCTTGGTCCAGCTTTCGGTGCGTCCGGAACGATAGGGCGCATCCAGCTTCTTCGACACGACCCCTTCGAGCTCGAGCTTGCAGGCCGATTGCAGCACCGCATCCCCACCGCTTTCGAAATGCTCGACATAACGGATCTGACTCGATCTTGTCTTGCGCGCCTCCAGCAACGTCTTGAGGCGCTGTTTCCGCTCGCCAAGGGGCAGGCGACGATAGTCGAGCCCCTCGGCGAACAGCAGGTCGAAGGCAAAGAAGATCAGGTCCCCGGTCTTGCCGTCGGACAGCGCGGCCTGGAGCGAGGAAAAATTCGGCGCACCGTTATGGTCGAGCGCAACGATCTCGCCGTCGATCAAGGCGTCCGGCAACGAACCGGCCTCCTTCGCGATCGACGCGAATTTCCCGGTCCAGTCGAGACCCTTGCGCGTCTTGAGCGTGGCTTCGCCGTCCTCGACGCGGAGCTGCACGCGGTAGCCGTCGAACTTGATCTCGTGGCACCAGCCATCGCCGCCCGGCGGCCGCTCGACCGGCGTGCAAAGCTGCGGTGCGACGAAGTCCGGCATCTCCGAGACCTTCTTGGCCGTCGTCGCGGTGGTAGCCTTCTTTTTCGACGACTTGACGCTCTTCAACGCGGCGCGAGGCGCCGGCTTGACGGTCCGCCCTTTCGTCTCCTCGGCCCGATCGGACTGCCAGACCGCGTCGGCCTTGCCCTTGGCTTTCGCCAGCATGAACGGCTTTGGTGCGCGGCCCTTGCCGCTAGTGATCTGCGCCATGGCACGTCCGGAGGCGACCGATTTGTCCTCCGCCAAGATATCCTCGTCCTCGCTGGCGTATTCGTCGCGGTGCTTGATCAGCAGCCAATTGGTGCGCTTTTCGCCGCCGCGATTGCGCATGCGCACCAGCACCCAGCTTCCATGCAGCTTGTCGCCGTTGAGCGTGAACTTGAGATCGCCCTTCTTGAAACCGGCTTCGGGATTGTCGGACTCCCATGTGCCGCGATCCCACAGCATCACCGTGCCGCCGCCATACTGTCCCTCGGGAATCGTCCCTTCGAAATCGCCGTAGTCGAGCGGATGGTCCTCGACCTCCACCGCCAATCGCTTGTCGTGCGGATTGAGCGACGGCCCTTTCGTCACTGCCCAGGACTTGAAGACGCCATCGAACTCGAGGCGAAAATCGTAATGCAGCCGCGTGGCGTCATGCTTCTGGATCACGAAGCGCCGCTGTTTCGAGGGTGCAACCCCGGCCTCGCCCGAGGGCTCCGGCGTCTTCTCGAAATCACGCTTCTGTCGATAGGTGGAGAGTTTTCGCAGCACGTCCGGTCCCGCATTCGCTAATCGCAGTGAAGCCTATCATGGCAAAAGTCCCACCCGGAACCAAAACCCTATGGGGTTGTTGGGGTTCCAAAACGCCTTGAAATCACAGGAGAATGGAATGGCTCCGCGCGCCTATTGGAAAGGAACGTTGAAACTCTCGCTGGTCAGCTGCCCGATCGCGCTGTATCCCGCGACCACGGCGGCCGAGAAGACGCGGTTTCACATGATCAACCGCGAGACCGGCAACCGGCTCAAGCAGCAGATGGTGGATGCCGAGACCGGCGGCATCGTCGAGAGCGACCAGAAGGGCCGGGGCTACGAGCTGCGCAAGGGCAAGTATGTCGAGATCGAGCCGGAGGAGCTCGAAGCCGCCCAGATCGAAAGCAACCACACCATCGACATCGAGAGCTTTGTCCCGAGCGAGGAGATCGACCAACGCTATCTCAACCACCCCTACTACATCGCGCCCGAAGGCAAGGCCGCGATTGACGCCTTTGCCGTGATCCGCGATGCCATGAAGGACCAGGACCGCGTCGCGCTCGCCAAGATCGTGCTCACCAACCGCGAGCACATCATCGCAATCGAGCCGCTCGGCAAGGGCCTGCTCGGCACCACGCTGCGCTTTCCCTACGAGTTGCGCGACGAGGACCCGTTCTTCGACGATATCAAGAGCCCGAAGATCACCAAGGACATGGTCGAGCTCGCCGGACATATCCTGCACACCAAGGCCGCTCATTTCGACCCGAGCAAATTCAAGGACGACTACGAGGCCGCGCTGAAGGCGCTGGTGAAGCGGAAGGCAAGCGGCAAGACCATCGAGTTGCCGGAGCGCGAGGAGAAGCCGAGCAACGTCGTCAGCCTGATGGATGCGCTGAAGCAGAGCCTGAAGGGGCGCGGCGGGAAGAAGACGACATCGAAGTCCCATGGGCGACGGGCGACGGGCCGGCGGCGGGCTGCACGGAAGACGCAACGGTCGACGGCGCCACATCGAAAGGCGGGGTAGTCGTCATTCCGGCGCGATGCAAAGCATCGAGCCCGGAAGAAGGCGGGGCCTAATCCCCCGCCTTCAGCCGGTACCCGATCCCCGTCTCGGTCAGCACGTATTGCGGGCGCTCCGGATCGGCCTCGATCTTCTGGCGGAGCTGGCGGACGTAGACGCGCAGATATTGTGCATCCGTCAATTCGTCCCATAGCTCCTTGAGCAGAAACCGATGCGTCAGCACCTTGCCGGCGTGCTGGACCAGCACCCGCAGCAGGTCATATTCCTTCGGCGACAGTTTTATCTCGCGCTCGCCGAGCTTGACGATGCGGCGGACAAGATCGACCGAAAGATCGCCGGTGCGGAACACCGGGCGCTCGCCCTGCACCTGGAGCTGGTGCCGCAACGCGGCGCGCAGCCGCGCCAGCAGTTCGTCCATGCCGAACGGCTTGGTCAGGTAGTCGTCGGCCCCGAGATCGAGCGCCTGCACCTTGCCGGCCTCGTCGCCGCGACTCGACAGCACCACGATCGGGACGCTCTCGTTGCGCGCGCGGATGGTGCGCAGCAGCTCGTGGCCCTGGATATCGGGCAGGCCGAGATCGAGAATGATCAGGGCCGGCTCTTCGCTGAGCTTCTCCAGCGCGATCTTGCCGTTCGACGCCTCCAGGATTTCGTAACCCTGCGTCGACAGTCCCATCCGCAGCAATTTGCGGATCGGCGGCTCGTCGTCGATCACCAGAACCTTGATCGGGGCAGCGCTCATGCGGCGGTATCCAATGCGTGGGTCTGTGCCGGAACCGGCAGACGAATGGTGAGGACGGCGCCAGTCCGGTCGCTGCGGTTGGCAGCCGTGATCGTGCCGCGCATCGCCTCGACGAAGCCGCGGGAGATGGCAAGCCCGAGCCCGGTGCCGGGGCGCACATGGTCGCCCTTCTGCACGCGGTAGAATTTGTCGAACACGCTTTCGAGCTCATCGGGCGGAATGCCGGCGCCTTCGTCGGCGATATCCAGCACCACCTGGTCACGCTCGCGCCGGCTCCTGATCGCAATGGTGGTCTCGGGCTGCGAATATTTCGCGGCGTTATCGAGCAGGTTGAACAGCACCTGCTCGAACAGCACGGCGTCGAGCTCCAGCATCGGCAGATCGGCTGAAAGCACGAGCTCGACCTTGTGCGCGGTGAGGATCTTCGATGCCCGCCGCAGCGCGCTGCCGACGATCTCGCCAAGATCATGCAGCGCCGTGTTGGGTACGATGGCGCCGGATTCGAGCTTGGTCATGTCGAGCAGATTGGCGATGAAGCGGTTGAGCCGCTCGGATTCGTCGATCACGGTCGCGAGCAGATCGCGCTTTTCGGTGTCGGACAGCGCCCCGGCGAGGTCGCGCATGGTCGAAGCCGCGCCCAGCACGGAGGCGAGCGGTGTCTTCAGATCGTGCGAGATCGAGGTCAACAGCGCCGAGCGCAGCCGCTCGGATTCGACGGTGCGCTTGACGCGGTCCATGTCCTCGACCAGCAACACGCGCTCGATCGCGAGCGCGCCTTGATCCACCAGCGCATCCAGCAGCCGGCGCTGGTCCGGCGTCAGCAGCGGGCCGGTGCGGTCGTTGTCGATGCCGATGACGCCGATCGGGCCCCGCCCGGTGCGCATCGGCAGGAACAGCCGCTTGGCGCCCGGCAGCGTATCGGACCCGCGGCCGGCGGAGCGATCGTTGCTCCAGGCCCAGTTGGCGGCGGCGAGGTCGGCCTGATCGAGCTGGTCCTCCGGCGGATAGCCCGACTTCACCGTCAGAAGCCCATCCTCCGGCAGCAGCAGCACCACGCGGACTTTCAGCATCAGCGCGATCTGGTAGGCCGAGGCCCATAGCACGTCATCGAGGGTGGCGGTGCCGGCGAGCTTGCGGCTGAACGCGTAGAGCTGTTCGGTGGTGCGGATGCGGCCGATCGCGGTGTCGGCCTGGGTGCGGACGCGCGCGGCGACATTCGAGACCAGGATCGCGATCAGCATGAAAAAGAAGAACGCAGCGACGTTGGTCGGATCCGTGATGGTGAAGGTGTAGACCGGCGGCAGGAAAAAGAAATTATAGGCGAGCGAGGCAGCGAGGCTCGCCAGCAGCGACGGCCACAGTCCATAGCGCACCGCGACCGCGACGACCGCGGTCATCAGCACGAGGTCGACGTTCTCGATGCCGAACCGCGGCTGCAACAGTTCGGCGGCACCGAGGCCGACCAGCACGACGCCGAGCGATTTCAGATAAGGCAGCGGATTGAACGGCTCGGCCCGCGCGGCGGTCTGCACCGCCGTTTTGGGTGCCGCCTCGTCCGGCAGTTCGTCACCGGGAATGACATGAACGCTGATATTGCCGGCGCGGCGCACCAGATCATGCACGACGGAGCCGCGCGTCATCTCGAACCAGCGCGAGCGGGTCGACTTGCCGATCACGATCTGGGTGACGTTGTTGCCCTGCGCGAAGTTGATGACGTCGTCGGCGATGCGCCGGCCAACCGCGGGGATCGTCAGGGCCTCGCCGCCGAGCGATTCGGCCAGCCGCAACGTATCGGCGAGCCGGTCGCGCTCCTGCTCGGAGAGCTGGAGCGAGCGCCGCGTCTCGATCGAGATCGCCGTAAACGGGGCATGCAGTCGATCTGCCAGCCGCTTGGTGTAACGCACGAGCCCGGCTGCGCGCGGATCCTCGCTGACGCAAACGAGGATGCGCTCGCCCGCGGCCCAGGGACCGGCGATGGCGTTCGCCTGCATGTGGGTGAGAAGCTGCTCGTCGACCCGCTCGGCCGTCCGCCGCAGCGCGAGCTCGCGGAGCGCGGTCAGATTGCCTGGCGAGAAATAATGCTCCAGCGCGCGCTCGGCCTGCTTGGGAACGTAGACCTTGCCCTCGCGCAGGCGCTGGATCAGATCGTCGGGGGTGAGGTCGATCAGCTCGATCGCATCGGCGCGATCGAAGATCGAATCCGGCACGGTCTCGCGCACTCGCACATGGGTGATCTGGGCAACGACGTCGTTCAGGCTCTCGATGTGCTGGATGTTGACGGCGGTATAGACGTCGATGCCGTGGGAGAGCAGCTCCTCGACGTCGAGATAGCGTTTGGGATGACGGCTTCCGGCCGCGTTGGTGTGGGCGAGTTCGTCGACCAGAGCGATCTTCGGTCGCCGCGCGATCACCGCATCGAGGTCCATCTCCTCGACGATCTGGCCGCGATAGTCGAGCCGCTTGCGGGGGACCACTTCGAGCCCCCGCACCAGTGCCTCGGTCTCGGCGCGGCCATGGGTCTCGACGAAGCCGACCACGACGTCGATACCCGCCTTGCGCCTGGCGTGGGCGCTTTGCAGCATCTCGTAGGTCTTGCCGACGCCGGGGGCGGCGCCGACGAAGATCTTCAGCTTGCCGCTCGCGCTCTCCTCCCGGCGCGCTGCTTCCAGCAGCGCCTCCGGCGACGGACGTTGTTCGGGATCGCGGCGCTGTTGAACCATCAGGCCAATATAATCACCCTGAAATCCCCAGCCTAGAGCGCTACTTCGCGGAGGCACGATCCAGCGCGAGATTCAGCGCCAGAACGTTAACCCTGGGTTCGCCGAGCAGGCCGAGCAGGCGGCCCTGGGTGTTGGCGACGACGAGCTGCTTCAGCGAATCCTCCGACATGTTCCGCACCTTGGCAACGCGCGGCACCTGGAATTCGGCCGCTTCGGGCGAAATGTCGGGATCGAGACCGCTCGCCGAGGTCGTGACCAGATCCACGGGCACGGCGGCGTTCGGATTTTCGGCCTTCAGCTTGTCCACATCCTCCTTCAGCCGGTCGGCCAGCGCCTTGCTGGTCGGGCCGAGATTGGAGCCGCCGGAGTTGGCGGCGTTGTAGGGAGCGGACACCGTCTTGGTCGAATCATTGGGGTCCGGCGCCAGGGTCGCCGAGGGGCGGCCGTGGAAATATTTGTCGTCCTTGAACTCCTGGCCGATCAGGGTAGAGCCGATCACCTTGCCGTCCTTCTCGATCAGGCTGCCTTGCGCCTTGGCGGGAAAGATCGCGCCGGCGATACCGGTCATGGCGAGCGGGTAGGCCAGGCCCGTGATGGCGGTGAGCACCAGCAACAGGACGATGGCGGGGCGGATTTCTCTGAGCATGTTGGGTCTCCAATTCTTCGTCGCGGCGCGAGGCGCGCGTTGCGCGCCCGCGACGACGGTTAGGCCAGGTGCAAGGCAACAACCACGAGGTCGATCGCCTTGATGCCGATGAAGGGAATGACGATACCGCCAAGGCCGTAGATCAAGAGGTTGCGCCGAAGCAGCGCACCTGCACCCACCGCACGATAGGCAACGCCCTTCAGCGCCAGCGGGATCAAGCCGACGATGATGAGCGCGTTGAAGATGATCGCCGACAGAATAGCGCTCTGCGGGCTCGACAGGTTCATGACGTTGAGCACATTCAGTTGCGGGTAGAACGCCAGGAACATCGCCGGGATGATCGCAAAGTATTTTGCGACGTCGTTGGCGATCGAGAACGTCGTCAGCGCGCCGCGCGTCATCAACAGCTGCTTCCCGATCTCGACCACCTCGATCAGCTTGGTCGGGTTGGAGTCGAGGTCGACCATGTTGCCGGCCTCGCGGGCGGCCTGGGTGCCGGTGTTCATGGCGACGCCGACATCGGCCTGCGCGAGCGCCGGCGCGTCGTTGGTGCCGTCGCCGCACATCGCCACCAGCTTGCCCTTGGCCTGCTCGTCGCGGATCAGCTTCAGCTTGTCCTCGGGCGTTGCCTGGGCCAGGAAGTCATCGACGCCTGCTTCCGCCGCGATCGCAGCCGCAGTCATCGGATTGTCGCCGGTGATCATGACGGTGCGGATGCCCATGCGACGCAGTTCGGCAAAGCGCTCGCGGATGCCGCCCTTGACGATGTCCTTGAGCTGGATGACGCCGAGCAGCCTGCCGTCTTTGGCGACCGCCAGCGGCGTGCCGCCGGCCTTGGCGATCTCATCGGAAATTGCCTGAATCTCCCGCGCCATGTCGGAATTCGGCGAGGGTTGAATAGCGCGTACGGCGTTTCCCGTGGCGACCGCCTGCGCGGCACCGCCGCCGATGTAGTTCAGGATGGCATCGACCGCACCCTTGCGCACGGATGACCCGCCGGCATCGACGCCGCTCATGCGGGTCTGCGCCGTGAACGGAACGAACGTCGCGCCCAATTCTCCCATGCCGCGGCCGCGGATGCCGTATTTTTCCTTCGCCAGCACGACGATGGACCGTCCTTCCGGGGTTTCGTCGGCAAGCGAGGCGAGCTGAGCGGCGTCCGCCAGCTCCTGCTCGGTCACGCCGCGCACGGGGCGAAACGCCGTCGCCTGCCGGTTACCGAGCGTGATGGTACCGGTCTTGTCCAGCAGCAACGTGTCGACGTCGCCGGCAGCTTCGACCGCGCGGCCGGACATCGCCAGCACGTTGAAGCGCACCAGGCGATCCATGCCGGCGATACCAATGGCCGAGAGCAGCGCGCCGATGGTGGTCGGAATGAGCGTCACGAACAGCGCGACCAGAACGATCACCGAGATCGAACCGCCGGCATAGGCCGCGTAGCTCGGAATGGTGACGGTGGCGAACACGAAGATGATGGTGAGGCCGGCGAGCAGGATGTTGAGCGCGATCTCATTCGGCGTCTTCGCCCGCTCGGCGCCCTCGACCAGCCTGATCATGCGGTCGATGAAGGTCGAGCCCTGCGCAGCCGTGATGCGAACGCGGATCCAGTCGGACAGCACCTGGGTGCCGCCGGTCACCGCCGAGCGGTCGCCGCCGGATTCGCGGATCACGGGTGCGGATTCACCCGTGATGGCGGCTTCGTTGACGGAAGCAACGCCCTCGATCACCTCGCCGTCGGACGGAATGGTATCCCCGGCCTCGACCAGCACGATGTCGCCGACCTTCAGGCTCGTGCCGGGCACGAGCTTGAAATCCCGGCCGGCGCCGGTCAGAAGCTTGGCCTGGCTTTCAGTGCGGGTCTTGCGCAGCGAGTCCGCCTGCGCCTTGCCGCGGCCCTCGGCCACCGCTTCGGCGAAGTTGGCGAACAACACGGTGAACCAGAGCCAGAGGATGATCTGGAAAGTGAAGCCGAGATTGGCCCCACCCGTGACGAGGTCGCGCAGGAAGATCACCGTGGTGAGCGCAGCCACGATCTCGACCACGAACATCACGGGGTTCTTGATCATGAGCCGCGGATCGAGCTTGGTGACGGACGCGCGGATCGCGGGCACGACGATCTTGGGGTCGAGCATCGCCGAGACGGACGCGCGCTTTTGCAATTTCATGGTTTCCATGGAGGTCACTCCAGACATCAGAAGACGGTACCGGCGTTCATCGCGAGATGCTCGACGATCGGGCCGAGCGCGAGTGCCGGGAAGAAGGTGAGGCCGCCAATGATCAGGATCACGCCGACGACGAGACCGACGAACAGCCCGCCGGTGGTCGGGAACGTGCCCGTTGACGGCGGGATGGATTTCTTGGCGGCAAGCGAGCCCGCGATCGCCATCGCCGGAACGATCATGAAGAAGCGGCCGACGAACATCGCGCTCGCAAGTGTGAGGTTGTAGAAGAAGGTGTTGCCGGTGAGGCCTGCGAAGGCCGAGCCGTTGTTGCCGGTCGCCGATGTATAGGCATAGAGCACCTCGGTGAAACCGTGCGGGCCGGCATTGGCCATGGAGGCGACGGCCGGCGGATAGACCACGCCGACGGCGGTCCAGCCGAGGATCATCAGCGGCAGCACCAGGATCGCCAGCATCGCCATCTTCACCTCGCGCGCCTCGATCTTCTTGCCGACATATTCGGGGGTGCGGCCGACCATCAGACCGGCCACGAAGATCGCGAGAATGACGAACAGCAGCATGCCGTACATGCCCGCGCCGACGCCGCCGACGACGATCTCGCCGAGTTCGATGTTGATCAGCGGGATCATGCCGCCGAGCGCGGTAAAGCTGTCATGCATCGCGTTAACCGCGCCGCAGGAGGCGGCCGTGGTGATCACAGCGAACAGCGAGGACGCGACGATGCCGAAGCGGACTTCCTTGCCTTCCATGTTGCCGCCCGCGAGGCCGAGCGCCTGGAGCGTCGAGGTGCCGTTCGCTTCCGCCCAGTAGGTGACGGCCACGCCGGCGACGAACAGCACGCCCATCACGGCCAGGATGGCCCAGCCCTGGCGCTGGTTACCGACCATGCGGCCGAACACGTTGGTCAGCGCCGCACCCAGCGCGAAGATCGACAGCATTTGTACGAAGTTCGACAGCGCGGTCGGATTCTCGAAGGGGTGCGCGGCGTTGGCATTGAAGAAGCCACCGCCATTGGTGCCCAGCATCTTGATCGCGACTTGCGAGGCGACGGGGCCGACCGCGATAGTCTGCTTGGCGCCCTCGAGCGTGGTGGCCTCGACATAGTCTCCGAGCGTCTGCGGCATGCCTTGCGAGACCAGGAACAGCGTGTAGACGACACAGATCGGCAGCAGCACGTAGAGCGTGCATCGGGTGACGTCCACCCAGAAATTTCCGACCGTGCGTACCGACGCCCGCGCGAAGCCGCGGATCAGTGCAACGGCAAGCGCAATGCCCGTCGCCGCCGACAGGAAATTCTGATGTGTCAGGCCGACCATCTGCACCAGATAAGACAGCGTGCTTTCACCACCGTAATTCTGCCAGTTGGTGTTCGTGATGAAGGAGATCGCGGTGTTGAATGAAAGATCTTCCGCCACAGCGACCTGCCCGGCCGGATTGAAAGGCAGCAGCGCCTGCAAGCGCATCACGCCGTAGATGATGAGGAAGCCGCCGACATGGAACAGCAGCATGGAAACCGTATAGGTCAGCCAATGCTGCTCGCGCTTCTCGTCGACGCCTGAGATCCAGTAGATGCCGGCCTCGATGGGACGCAGCACCGGCGAGAGGAACGTCTTTTCGCCATTGAACACGCGCGTCATGTACCAGCCGAGCGGCTTGGCGAGCGCGACGATGATCGCACAATAGAGAATGATCTGGAGCCAACCGATCATGGTCATGGAATCAACCCTTCAGGCTCGGTGTCCGGCGCAACAGCGGCAGGAGCACCACAAGCAGGCAGCCGACGAGCGCAACGTCCGCCAGCAGCAGTTCGACAAGCAGCAGCACGGCTCAGAATCGTTCCGGCCGCAGCAACGCATAGGTGAGGTAGATCAGGAGGCCGAACGAGACGGCACCGGCGAGCGCATAGTCGAAGATCATGGTGCGCTCCTTCACAACCGCTCGCAGGCGTAAGTGTAGCCGATCGCCAGCGCGAAGAACGCCGCAGCCAGCGCCAGCATGAGAATGTCCATCATGGGATGCTCCTCGTTGCGTCCCTATGCCGGGAGCAACTCTTTCTCGTGGACCCGGCGGCATCGACGAAAAGCGAAACCCGACGCATTTCCGTTAGCCAGACGGGACTTTTGACTGTGCTGAAGTGACACCATGAGCATATGTTTTCGAGACGAGGGTTCTGGCGAAGTTATAGGAATCTCATAAAGGGCCGGGCGGCAGGTGCGATCGAAACAAGTCGGCGCGCCCACCCCCGCTGTACTCCCCGGACAAGCGAAGCGCAGATCCGGGATCCATAACCCCAGGGAGGAGTTTGGCGATGACTCGCGGTCATCGATTTCACTCCGCGACGTCCCCCGGGGGTTATGGATCCCGCCTTCGCGGGGATGACGGCGGAGGGGTTGGCAACAGGATCGTGCTCCTCAGCGAATCCCACCTTTATGAAATTCCTATATCTCCCAGCCCCGCTTCATCTCGTTTTCCAATGCCCCTCCCGCCATCCTGAAGAGGCCGGCCGACTGACCGACGCCACTTCCAGGAGGCCTGACATGACCGTCGCTTTCCGACCTTACGATTCCCCCTCCCTCAGCGACCGCCTGCGCAATGCGCAAGGCATGACCGGTCCGCTGATGCGCGAAATCATTGACAAGGCCTGCCGGCGAATCCCCTCGCTCCGTCAAAGCGAGCGCACCGCCCGCCTGACCCAGCTGATCGATGCAGAGGCCTGGACCGATGCCGCCTTGGCATTGATGGAGCTCGAGCTGCCGCTGTGGCACGTCCGCCGCATCGCCTATGACGAAGGCGAATGGCACTGCGCGCTGTCGCGTGAACGCGAACTGCCGGATTGGCTCGATGCCGCGGTCGAGGGATGCCACGGCGACCTCGCGATCGCGCTGCTGTCGGCGTTCGTGGAGGTCCAGGCACTGGCCGTCGAAACCTCGCGGCCGAGCGTTCCCAGCGTGCGTCCTGCCCCGGATGCGCTCTATGAGCCGGTGGCCTGCGAGAATATCGGCTGAGCTGATCGCGAGCTTGTGGGCGATGCCCGGCTGAACTCGCGCGGCGCGCTGAAGCGGCCGGCGCGGATTCCATCATGGACCGCGCCTTTATGGCGCTCCTATATGACAGCAGCCTCGCCCATCTCGCAATCCTACGCCGCGATGCCCATCATGGAAGCCAGATTGGAGCGACCGTCTCGTCGCTCCGCGGATAAGGACTTCCGACATGTCGATGCTGACACAGGGCTTTGAGCGATCCCTCAACTGGGCCGAACGCCCGGCGCGAATCTCCATGGAGCGCAAGGCCCGGCTCAAGCGCGTCGCCTTGCGCATGCTTGCGGTGCTCACGATGGGCAGCGTGCTGACTGCCCTGATCGCGCTGAAGACCGCGATCTATATCTGGCACCTTCACGCCTGAGCGCTGTCATGACCTTGCAAATGTGTGAGGAGGCCGCAATGGCCGCGATTGCTCTTCAAGCCGCACATCGCCAGCCCCGCCAGCCGCCTGTGGCGGAGGTCAAGCCGCTCGACCCCGATGTGATCAGCGCCGCCATTCCGGCCTTCTTCATCGGCCGCAACACGGCCGACTTCTGGGTCGCGCGCGAGGCGCGCGGCCGCATCGGCGGCCTGTTTCTGTTCAAGAGATCGGCCGTCGATTTCGCCAACCGCCAGAGCGCGCCGGCGCGCACTGGTGTTTCCCACCGAGACCTTCGAGCTCGACCTCGAGAATCGCGGCAATCCGCTGATCAGTCTGGCAGCGCAGGCCAGGAGGCTCGTGGCACGCCTCGCCGCGAGGTAGTGCGGAATGATCGAGCTCAAGATTGCCATCCTGGTGGCGTTGATGGGCGCATTGTTGCTCGGCGTGCGGCTTGCGGCGGCACCCACTTCGGATAGCTAGAATGCCGTTTCTCAAAGGACATCTCGAGCACGCGGTCACCACGACCATCCTGACCATGACGCTGAGCCTGATCTGGGGTGCGGTTCTGACGATCGTGATCACGCTCGCCGCGCGCGGCCTCGGGGTCTAGTTCTTCCCCGATCGCTCCCGCGCGATCGACCGCGAATTGATCACCGCTGCCCAGGAGGCGAGCAACCGGGCACGCACGACGATTGCGATGCCTGGATAGGCCGGCCCGCCCCTTGCGGAAAACGTCCGGGCGATCTGGCGCAGTTTTGCGGAACCGTGCTAGATCGGCTGCATGAGCATGAGCAGCGTGAACGTCGTCGCCCACCCCCTGGTCCAGCACAAGCTTTCCCTGATGCGGGAGAAGGACCGCTCGACCAAGAGCTTTCGCGAGATCCTGAACGAGATCGGGATGCTGCTCGGCTACGAGGTGACGCGCGATCTGCCGCTCGAGCTGGTCGAGATCGAGACGCCGATCTCGCCGATGCGGGCGCCGAAGATCGCCGGCAAGAAGCTCACGCTGGCGCCGATCCTGCGCGCCGGCGTCGGCTTCCTCGACGGCATGCTGGCGCTGATGCCTTCGGCCCGCATCGCCCATATCGGGCTCTACCGGGACCCCGAGACGTTGCAGGCCGTGGAATATTACTTCAAGGCCCCGCAGGACCTGTCCGACCGTACCGTGATCCTGATGGACCCGATGCTGGCAACCGGCAATTCAGCCTGCGCCGGCGCCTCCCTGCTCAAGGACCGCGGCGCCCGCGACATCCGCTTCGTCTGCCTTTTGGCGGCGCCCGAAGGCATCGCGCAGTTTCAGAGCGAGCATCCCGATGTGCCGATCTGGACCGCCGCGATCGATGAGCGGCTCAACGATCACGGCTACATCGTGCCGGGTCTTGGCGACGCCGGCGACCGGATGTTCGGCACCAAGTAGACAGGTTTGCGCGATCGGGCTACTCCGGTTGCCATGCACGCCGACGATGTTTCATTGCAATCGCTGATTGGATCGGAGAGCCCCACCGATCCCGTCCTCGTGTTCGACGGCAGGCCCGTCTCGCGCGCGGAGTTTTCGCGAAAGGTCGGGCAGACCACGGCGTGGCTTGCGGCGCAGGGGATCGGCAAGGGCGACGTCGTCGCGGTCTGGCTGGTCAACCGGGTCGAATGGATCGCGCTGCTGTTTGCCGCCGCCCGGTTGGGTGCGATCGTCGCCGCCGTCAACACGCGCTACCGCAGCGCGGAGGTGGCACATCTCCTGAAGTTGTCCGGCGCCAAACTGCTGGTGGTCGAGGCGGCATTCCGCTCGATCGATTTCGCGTCCATCCTCGCCGGCATCGGCAAGGACGAAGTGCCCGCTCTGCAAAAGCTCGCGGTGGTTGGCGCGGATGCGATCCCCGCGCAATGGCCCTGCGTGCGCTTCGATGCCTTCGACAAGCCCTACCCGCCGGCCCCAACCCAGGATGATATCGACCTGCCCGTGCTGCTCTACACGACGTCGGGCACCACCAAAGGACCAAAGCTGGTCGCGCATTCGCAGCGGACGCTGGCGAGCCACGCCAGAGCCGTGGCCGGAGCGCTACAGCTCTCACAGCAGCGTCACTCGCTGTTGGCGATGCTGCCGTTCTGCGGCACTTTTGGCATGACGAGTCTGCTCGGTTTCATCGCTAGCGGTGCAACCGTCCACGTGCTTGACGCCTTCGAGGCGACGCCGGCGCTGAAGATCCTCAGCGAGCGCAAGATCACGCATTCCTTCGGCTCCGACGAGATGTTTCGCCGTATCCTTGCGCTGACCGACGTGCCACGGCCGTTCCCGCAGCTCGAAGTCTGTGGCTTTGCCGCGTTCCAGCCCGGCTGGCGTGAGCTGGCCGCAGAGGCCGAGTCGCGCGGCCTGCCGCTGTTCGGTCTCTACGGCTCCAGCGAGGTGCAGGCGCTGTTCTCGATCGCCCGCCCCGGCGACGCCTTCGCCGACCGCATCGAGGGCGGCGGTTGGCCGATGTCGCCAGACGCAAAGGTCCGCGTGCGCGACACCGAGACCGGCGCGCTTGCCGCGCCCGGCGTCTCCGGCGAAATCGAGATCAGCGCGCCGTCGCGCTTTCTCGGCTATTTCAACAACCCGGATGCGACGCGCGATGCGATCACCACCGACGGCTTCTTCCGCACCGGCGATATCGGCCGTATCCGCGGTGGCGCCTTCGTTTACGAAACCCGCGCCGGCGACGCCATGCGGCTCGGCGGCTTCCTGGTTGCGCCCGGCGAGATCGAGGATGAACTCAAATCATGCGACGGCGTCGCCGATGCCCAGGTCGTCGCGGTCGATCTGAAGGGCCAGGCCCGCTGCGTCGCTTTCGTGATCCCGGCGAAAACTTCGCCGCAGCAGGATATGCTGACGGCACGCCTGCGCGAGCGGATCGCCGGCTACAAGGTTCCGGCACGGATCTATGTCGTGGACTCCTTCCCGGTCACCGACAGCGCCAACGGCGTCAAGATCCAGCGCGCAAAGCTCCGCGCCATGGCGATGGAGCGGATCGCCGCCGAATAGGCCTCGCTTATTTCAGATAGCTCGCGAGATTCATGCTGAGAATCTTGGACATCGCCGAATAGGACGCGGTGAGCTGCGCCTGATAGGTCGAGAGCTGCGCGGTGATGGCGGCGACGTCGACGCCGGTGAGATCGTTCGACAGGCTCTCGGCGTAGCTCTTGTAGTCGGTCTGGCGCGCGCTCGCCGTCTCGATCGAGGACGCCGAGCTGGACAGCCTTGCCTGCACCGCCGCGGTATCGTCGAGCGCCGTGCCGGCGAGATCGAGCGCGCTGGAGATGTCCGAGGACGACAGCGAGGTGCTGTTGGCCACGAACTTCAGCACCCGCATCACCTCCTCGAACGCAGAGTTGTCGGCACTGACGCCATACGAGACGGTGTTGTCGGTGGCGACGCGCACCGAGGCGATCTCGTCGTCGCCCTGATAGTAGCTGGTATCTGCCGTGGTCGTGGAGCCCGTGCCTGACGAGAAGCTGGTCAGGTCGACCGGCGCCGTATCGGTCTTGCCGCCGGCAAAGACATACTGGCCGTCATACTGCGTGTTCATCAGCGAGCCCATTTCCTGAAGCATCTGCTGGGCGGAGGAGATCACCGAGGTCGTCTCGGTCGAGCTTCCGGTCGAGGCGGCGCTGAGCTGGGAGCGGAGCTGGGTGATGATGTCGGTCATCGAGCCGACGGCAGAATACATCACCTGGACCTTGCTGTCGGCGAGCGTCGCCGCATCGATATAGGACTGCGCGCGCGTCACCGAGACCTGGAGATTCACGACATGCTGCGCGTTCGAGCCGTAGCCGCCGAAATCGGTCGAGACGACGCCCGAGGATTCCTGGACCTGCTCGTTGGCCATGACCGATTCCACGCGCATCGCGTCGGCGATCATCTTGCTCGACTGGGCGAAGGTGGCGATCCGCATCGCGACCATGGGCCGGCTCCCCGCCTTACGACGACTGCACGGCGGTGATGAGCGCCGAGTACATCGAGTTGATCGCCGAGATCAGCGCGGAGGCCGCCGAATACTGGTTCTGGAGCGTGCTCAGATTGGCCGATTCCTCGTCGAGGTTGACGCCCGACTGCGACGACAGCGAGCTCGCATAGGTCGATTGCGCGGTCTCCCTGGCGGTGTAATTGGTCGTCGCCTGCGAGGATTTGCTCGCGACGTCCGCCACGATGGCGGAGGCGTAGTCGGCGAAGGAGCCGGTGGTGGCTGCGAGCCCGCCGGTGGACGAAAACGTCCGGGACGCCGTCAATGCGCTGTAGAACGAATTGACCACCGTCGCCGACCCCGACGTCAGCACGCTGCTGCCGACCGTGAGGCTCGACGAGGAGTCCAGCGTGGCGAGCTGCAGCTCGTTGGTGCCGGACAGGATGCTGCTGTTGACCGCGATATCCGACGCGCTGGTTCCGGTCACGAGGTCGTTGAGGCCGAAATAGTTCGAAAATCCTTCGCTCGAACTTCCAACCGAGCTCGTCATCTCGTTGATGGCGACGCCATTGCCCGAGCCGGTCGCGGTGATCGAGAGATGACCATCGGAATCGATCGACGCCGACATCCCGGAAATGCCGTTGATGGCAGTGACGAGATCGCCAACCGTCGAATAGGACGACAGGTCGAGATCGCTGTAGGAGACAAGGTTGCCGCTCTGGTCGGTGACGGCAAGGCGTACCGTGCCGGTGGCCGATAGCGCCGTGCTGCTGGTGACGCTGGTCGTCCCGGTCAGGGTTGTCGGCGCCGGCACCGAGGAGGCGCTGTTCGAGACGGTGTTGACCGCGGAGGCGAGTTGCGTCGCGAGCTGATCGAGCTGGGACTGTGCCGCCGGCAGGGTCTTGTCTCGGAGCGTGATCAGCCCGCCGATGCTCCCGCCAGTGATCTGCGAGGTGACGTCGACGCCGTTCACCGTGATCGCGCTGAAGCCGCTCGACGACGAGCCGGTCGTATAGGTCGTCGACGACGACACATTGGCAGCCGCCGTATAGCTGATCTTGTGCGCGGAACTGTCGACCAGCGCCTGCCCGGTCGTGGTGTAGACCTGGAGATCGCCGTTCGACGCGGTGTAGTAGCTGATGTTCATCTTGGAGGCGACGTCCTGCAGCGCGGTGTTGCGCTGGTCCTCCAGGTCGGCCGTCGACTGGCCGGCCGCCGCCGTCTGCTTGATCTCGGCGTTCAGGTCCGCGATGCTCTGCAAGTCCGTGTTGACGTCGTCGATCGAGGACGCGATGTCCTGGTCGGCATTGGCGCGGAGCTTCTGGATCCCGCTCGATGTGTCCCGCAATTGACTCGTGACATCGTCGAGCGCGCTGACGACGTTGGATTGCAGCGAGGCGCTGCTCGGCGTGCTCGCCAGCGACGACAGCGCCGATTCCAGTGAAGCGATGCTGTTCGCGAGGGAGGTTCCGGTCGACGAGCTGTCGGTGCTGCTGGTCGAGCCATAGAGCTTCTCCAGCGAGGTCAGGTAGGTGTTGGTCGTGTCGGCCGAGCCGAGATCGGAATCGGCACTGACCAGCGACTTCAGCAGCAGCTTGTCGACCGTCGAGGTGATGCCCGTCACCGTTACGCCGGTGCCTACGCCGTTGGTGACGCTGCTCGACTGGTTCGCGGTCTTCTTGGTATAGCCCGTCGTGTCCGCGTTCGAGATGTTCGACGACGTCACGCTGATCTGCACCGACGTGGACGACAGGCCGCTGAAGGCGATCGATCGTGCGATATCGAGCGACACGGCTTGCCTCCCCTGTTCGTCAGGCGCTGCGGCTGGTGCCGCTGGAGACGGCACGCGCGGCAACGCGGCCGGAGGCGCCATAGGGCGACACCGCGGCGATCTGCTCGCGGATCGCCTGCATGACCGCCTCGATCCGGCGGTTGCTGGCCTCGATCGCCGCGCGCAGGCGAACGAGGTTCTCGTCCATCGCCGCGCGCAGTTTCAGGATCCGGTCCAGGAGCTGCTCGCGCAGGATCCGGTCCCGCACGTTCAGGGTGTTCGTGCCGCCCGCGCATTCGGCGACGGTCCGCTCGAAAATCTCGGCCAGGCGGTTCTTCTCGTCGACCTGCTTGAGGCGCGAGGCCGGCAGGCCCTTGGCAAGTTCGGCGTTCTCCTCAGCGACCAGCGCGATCAGGACGTCGATCAGTCCGATCAGCGACTTGATCCGTGCATCGCCGTTTGCAGCACCGGCTCTGGTGGCTTGGCTATTGGCTTGGGCTACACTCATGGTCATCGCCTTCTTCTAACTATGCCGTTTGCCGCGATGGACTTGCGCGTTGCGCAAGTAAGCGCCGATCGCGGTCGTCCTGACGCTCGCCCGTCTCATCTCGCCCTCGACTTCTGCGCATTCCTTCAACAGCGCGCGGCGCGTCGTTTCGAGATCGTCGAGCAGCGCAAGGAGCTGCTTGTGGTCGGTTTCCTTGACGGCTCCGGCCCGTGCCACCAGCCGTCGCAGCCGGCGCAGCAGCGCCTCTCCGGCGACCTTGGCCTCCTCGCTGCGCATCGCTCACCTCATCGCCGAGATCAGGGTGTCGTACATCTTGTTGACGGTGGAGATGACCTGCGACGCGGCCGAATAGGCCTGCTGCGCCGAGATCATGCTGGAGAACTGGCTTGAGGTGTCGGTGGTGGAGGATTCCAGCTCGCTGCCGTAGATCGTGCCGGCGCCGTTCTCGCCGGAGGCCTGCAGCGAGGCATTGCCCGATGCCACCGTCGCGGAATAGAGGCCGTCGCTGGCGGCGGACAGTCCGGTGGGATCGGCAAAGGTCGCCACCGCGATCTTGTAGATCGCGATGGTCTGGCCGTTGGAATAGGTGGCGTCGACGATGCCGTTCTTGCCGATCGAGATGCTGGACAGCTTGCCGTAGGACAGGCCGTCGGACGAGATGCTGGTGACGTTGACGGTCGGCGTCGTCTCGCCCGAGGCGTATTGCGTCAAGCCGTCGGTGCCTCCGGCCGTGCCGAGATTCATCGTGATCGTGCTGTCGGCCGCACCGTCGGTCCAGCCCGTGACCGAGACGGTCGCAGGGCTCGGACTGGTGCTGGCGAGCGAGCCGTCGCTGTTGAAGGTGATATCGACCGTGCCCGAAGCCGTGCCGGTCGCGGTCGTGGTGTCCGAAGTCGAGGTCGGGTCGGCGAAGCTTGCGCTCCAGGTGTTGGTCCCGGTCTTGGTCCAGGTCACCTGCATCGAATTCGCTGCACCGAGCGAGTCGTACACGGTCATCGAGCTGGTATAGGTGTCGCCGGTCGCGGCATCCGACGGCAGGTTCGCCGCGATCGTCGTCTTGGTGGTGGCGCTGCCACTGGTCGAAGCGACCTCGGTGTTGATGGCTTCGAGATTGCTCGCCGATTCATTGCCGACGACGTTGCCGTCCGCATCGGTGCGCCAGCCCTCGAGGTAGCTGCCGTTGTTCTCGAGGTAGCCTGCGTTGTCGGTCGAGAAGGCGCCATTGCGGGTGTAGGAGACGGTTCCGCCCGACGTGGCGCTGGTCACGACGAAGAAGCCCGAGCCCTGGATCGCGACGTCGGTGGCGTTGGAGGTCGAGGCCAGCAGGCCCTGCTGGGTGATGTTGGCCCGGCCCGAGACGGTGACGCCGCCCGAGGCGTAGGACGTCGTATTGCTCGATGCGGTGACGAGATCGTCGAACATCGCCGACGTCGTCTTGTAGCCCGTCGTGGAGGAGTTGGCGATGTTGTCGCTGATCATCGACAGCGACTGGCTCTGCGCACTGAGCGCGGAGATCGCCGAGGAAAGTGCACCGGTGAGACTCATGATGAAACTCCGAGAAGATCAGGACGTTGGATCAGGACGTGACGCCGATGATGTCGGCAGCGCTGACGGAGACGCCGTTCACGGTCAGCGAGGGCGTGGACGTCGAGGTGTCGATGCCGGTCACGGTCCCGGTGACGGTCGTGTAGTTGAGGACCGAGTTGCCGGCGGAATCCGTCGCGGTCACCGAGATGGTGTACTGGCCGCCGTCGGAAAGCTGGGTGCCGCTGGAATTCTTGCCGTCCCAGGTGAAGCTGTTGGACCCGGCATTGCCGGTGCCGGTGCCGGTGTAGACGGTGTTGCCCGAGGAGTCCTTGACGGTAATGGAGACATCGGAGGCGGCCGACGACAACGAGTAACCGAACGTCGCCGAACCGTTCGTCAGCGTCGACGTGTCGGTCTTCGCCTCGACGGTGTGACCGATATAGTTGACCGAATTGAGCGTCACGAGGCTCGAGAACGAGCTGGAGAGCGAACTCAGGTTCGAGTTGATCGACTGCTGCTGGCTGAAATTCGCGTAAGAGGTGAGCTGATTGATGAAGTCGGTGGTCGAGGTCGCGTTCAGCGGATCCTGGTTCTGAAGCTCGCTGACCAGCAGACTGAGAAAATCGCTAGATGTCAGCGTCGAACTGGACGACGTGCTCGACGAGGACGACGTCGTCGTGGTCGACGTCGTTGCAGAACTCGTTGCGGAAACAGTCATCAGGAACTCCGGCTTTCCCGCGCAGCCGGCGACAGCGATGTCGGTCAGCGCGCTTGAAATCTGTGTGCTGATGAAACGCGTGGGCGCGTGGATTCAGGCGCGGATTCGCCGCTGCAAAGATCGCTTTCGATAAGGCAGAATCTGCCGGGTGGAAGCGCGTGCAGCGCTTCCACTGCGTCATGGCCGGGCCACACACTTGTCCCGGCCATCCGCGGGATGCTCGCAATCTCAAGAACGTGGATGCCCGGGACAAGCCCGGGCGTGACGATCTCCTGGAGCAGGTGGGGATACGAAAAATCAGAAGAGCCGTTCAGCTCTCCGCCGTCTCGCCCTCGGTGCGCGGCTCGGCGGTATCGCTCTTCATCTTCGCCGCCGCGGCGGCGATGCGGTCGGCAAGGCCGGCGGGTGCCCGGACCGGGGGAGCGGCAAGCGCGCGGCGCAAGACCCGCATCTCTTCCAGCGAGGCCTGAGCGGCCGAGGAATGCTTCAGCAGCTCTTCAGCAGGCAAGCGTCGATCGTCGGGCCAGCGCGAGAGATCCTCGCCCAGCTGGTCGATCAGTTCCTCAAACTCGGTGACGTCCATCGCCCGCCGATCCCGCCTCGGTCAGGCCCGTCATAAAGCATCGCAGCTGCGGCGGAAACCGATTTCCGGCGGCTTCGCGCGCCAAAACTGCCCGGACCACTACGGAAAGTGGCCCAAACTCCCGGACAGAGGATCGCCGGGACGATTGCGCGGCCCGGATGCGAACGCCTTTCAGCCCGTACGGGTCGAATCGGCCGGCGCAGGTTTGGCGCCGCGAACCGTCGCATCGACATGCTCCCAGGCCTCCCGCAACTCGGTCACGGCAGCGATGATCCGCCGAAAACTCTCGCGCGCATGCGGCCGGCCGAACGCCTTGTGGCTCGCCACGATCAGGATGTTGTAGGTCTGGAACAACCGCTCGGCCACCGCCCCGCCCCTGGCGAAGTCGAGATTGTGGCTGAGTCCGCGCAGGATCGCGGTCGCCTTCAGCAGGAGGTCGTGCGCCTCCTCGAAGCGCCGCGCTTCCTGCGCGGCCAGCGACTTCTGGAGGAAGGTAATCGCTCCAGCCAGCAGCATCGAGACCGCCTTCAGTGGCGGCACACTGGTGGCCGCGCCCCGATAGGCCTGATTGGCCATGTACGCCATCGGATTATGCATCATCAACTACTCGAGCTGGAGTTAAGCAGGGCCTTGAGATAGGTGAGCGTGTTGTTCGCGCTCGTGATCGCAGCCTGGTAATTCGCGTATTGGGTCTGGAGTTGCGTCTGGTAGGCGGACGCGGCGCTTTCGATGTCATCGACCTTCTGCTGAAGTTCGGTGTCGCGATCGGTCAGGTTCGTGATCAGCGTCTGCAGTGAGCCGGTGCTCGACGAATAGGTCTTGGACAGCTGATAGAGCTGCGTGGCGATGCCGGAGGTCGAGGTCACCGTGATCGACTGCGACGTCGATCCCGAATAGGAGAAGGCCATGCCTGCATAGGCCGTTCCGGCCGCACCGATGATCGTGGTGCCGCTCACCGTGAACAGCGAGGAATCGCCGCCGACCGAGGCCGAGGTGAGGTTTCCGGACGAATCCACTGCGAGGTCGAGTGTGAAGGATTGCGGCGACGTGCCGGTGTTGACGACGCTGAGCTGGCTCGACGATGTCTTGGTTTGCGCCGACAGCAGCGTGGTGACGCCGCTCAAGTTCGTGCTGAGGACGTTCGAGAGCGTCGAGGTGTCGAGCTCGAGCTCGTTCTTCTCGTTGAAGGACAGGCCGAGGTCCGCCATGGTGAGGCCGCCCACGGTGCTGTTGAGCGCATTCTGAAGCGAATCCATGATGTCGCGCATCGTGCCGTCGCCGAACAGCACCGCGCTCGAATCCGCGGTGCCGTCCGAAGCCGTCGCCTGCTGCGCGATCACCGCATCGCGGAACGTGTTGTAGTTGGTGACGAGGTTCTCGACCGCCGTCTCGATCTGGCTGGTGTCGGGCTCGATGCTGATGCTGAGCGATGTCCCGCTGGGCGTCGCCTGGAGCAGGTTGAAGGTCACGCCTGTCAGCACGTCGGTGATGTCGTTGGTATCTCGCGTCATCGAGATGCCGTCGAGGGAAAATTCCGCCGCCTGCGAGGTCTGCAGCACGTCGGCAAAGGCACCCGTGCTGTCGGTCACGCCGAGCTCGTTCAGGATGTCATCGCCGGATGTGCTTGAATAGCTGATGTCGGCGGCATCCTCGGTGCCCGACAGCACCATCTCGTACGACCCGCTCGACACCTGGACGATCGAGGCCTGCACATTGGTGGTCGAGGTCTGGGCGTTGATGGCGTCGACGACGTCCTGCAGCGACATCGTGATGGTTACGTCGATACTGGCGGTACTGCCGCTGCCGAGGCCAAGCGAGAACGTGCCGGAATAGCCGAGCGCGCTGGTCTCGCTCGACTGCGAAGTGCCAACCACCTTCTGCGCAGTCGCGACCTGGCTGATGGTCAGCGTGTGGTCCCCGGTCGCCGCGCCGTTGCTGACGGACATCGAGAGCGCGGAGGACGCGCCGACGTCGCCGCTCGAGCTGATGGTCGCCGAGCGCGTGGCGAAGACGTTGGTGGCGAGCGAATTGACGACGGCCGTCGCGAGCGATGACAGGCCGCTGGAGAGCGTGGAAAGGTCGGTCTGGAGCGTCTGATAGGCCGAGATCTTGGCCTCGTTGTTGGTGATCGAGGTCGAGATCGTGGTGGCCGCCGTCAGCTTGGCGTTCACCGCCGCCGTGATCAGCGCGCTCCAGTCCACACTGGTCGATGTCGTGGTGCCGGTCGTAGTCACCGACGACGCGCTCGACGTGCTCGAGCTGGCGGTCGACGTGCTGCTGGTGCTGGAACTGACTGACGTCACTGTGCTGCCCGATCCTTCCCCCGGGTGAACCGGGCCGGCGTCAAGCCGGCCCGGAAATCCCCGGCTTGAGCGCTTAGCCGAGCAGCTTGAGCAGGTATTGCGGCATCTGGTTCGCCGCGGATTCCGCCGACACTGCGGCCTGGGTCTTCACCTCGGCCGAGGACAGCGTGGCCTGCTCGGCCGCGATATCGACGTCCTTGATCGCCGAGTTGGCCGATTGCAGGTTCTGGGTCTGGGTCGAGATCGAGTCGGACGAGAAGTTGAAGCGCGATTCCTGCGCGCCGATGCTGGCGCGGGCGGCGGAGACCGTGTCGATCGCGGTATCGAGCACGTCGAGCGCCGAGGCCGCATCCGACAGAGTGCTGACATCGAGCGAGGTCACGCCGAGCGAGGACGACGTCAGGCTCGTCAGCGTGATGGTGATGGTGTCGGAGCCGGACGAGCCGACCAGCACGGAGACGCCCGAGGAGAACACGCTCGATCCATCGAGCAGGCTCTGGCTGGAGTACCGCGTGCCGGTCGCGATCGAATCGATTTCGCTCGTGAGCTGCGAGAATTCCGAGTTGATATAGGCACGGCTGGAATCGGTCGTGGTACCCGAGGCGGACTCGGAAGCCAGCGATTTCATGCGCGCCAGGATGTCCGAGATGTTGGAAGCACCGCCGTCGGCGGTCTGGAGGATCGCGGTGGCCTGCGAGGCGTTGGTCGCGGCCTGCTGCAGCGTGGTGACGTCCGACGAGATGCGGGTCGAGATCGCAAGACCGGCGGCGTCGTCCGATGCCGAGGTGATGCGCGAGCCGCTCGACAGCTTGGCGAGCGCACTGCTCTCCTGCGCCGAATTGATGTTGAGGTAACGGACCGCGGAGTTCGCCGCGGTGTTGGTGGAGATTGCAGGCATTGGAAACTCCTGTGCTGATGGGCATGGCGTGCCGCATCTTTGAAGACGACTGACGACGCGGACCGCAGCCCCGTCCGTTCGCTCAAACGGTGGAGCGCAAGGAGATCAGGCGCTAAAATTTTCGGATGCCGACTTTTATGGTTAGCGATCGGTAAACGCCGTGCGGATGTCGCGTTCGTGCTTGCGCAGCAATTGGCGAAGCTGCTGACGCCCGCGCTTGAGCAGGGACTCCACCGCCGCCACCGTGGTGTCCATCACCTGGGCGATCTCGCCGTTGCTCATGTTCTCGTGGTACGAGAAGATTACCGCGATGCGCTGCTGCTCGGGCAGGCGCTGCATGGCGAGTTCGAGCATGCAGTTCAATTCGTTGCGTTCGATGATCTCGACGGCGCCGGGCTGGCCGTCGGCGACCTCCGGCACTGTCTCGACATTTTCGTTGCGCGGCTTGCGGCGCAGATCGATGCAGCGGTTGGAGATGACGCGGTAGAGCCAGGTCGAGAACTTTGCGCGGCCGTGCTGCCAGCGCCCGCGATGGCTCCAGATCTTGAGCATGGTGTCCTGCACCACGTCTTCGGCGTCCGCGGCATTGCCAACGATGCGCAGCGCGATCGCGTAAGCGCGGTCGATGTGGCGCTCGACCAGCATGCGAAAAGCGACCTCGTCGCCCGTCGCAAGCTTGTCCAGGAGTTCGCTGTCCTCGTCGAAGACGATTTCGGCGGCAACAGGCGTAGAATCCGGCGCCAGCGGCACCGACGGCATCATGGGGACGATCTCGTCAGCCGGAAGCGTCGTCGCGATCTCGGCCTCGGCGGGAGCCCAGACATCAGCAGCGTAACTCATCCCGCAATCTCCAACCCGCAATGCCGGCGGCGCACATGCCACATGGCTTCCAGGCGTTGAACGCGGCACCAGAACGATCCAGGCGGATAATTTTTGTTATTTTTCAAGATGTTAGCCGGTATCTTTTGCCGAGTGTCGGGCAATAATTGCCGAGGGCGCGATATTCTCGCGCAGCCCATCGGTAATCATCACATCGTCTCGCGCCATGGCGGATCAATCATCCTAAACAGATGTCGTTGGAAGAAAACGCTGACATTACGCGGCACTAGGTGATCAAACGCGACGCGCGCGATGCGCATCAAGAAGCTAATGTTTCCGAGTGTGAATGAACGCGAGACGACTTCTGCACTCGGCAATTTTTTCCGAATCACCTTTTTCGAACCTAACGATTTTTTTGAATCTGTCAGTCGTGACGAATGCGTTTTTGAATCGCGCGAGAATTTTTTCGCGCGTGTGGCGCCTGACATGGTGAACGTGCGCGTTAATTGATCTGATTGGCGGGGATTCTGCACATGACGATCGCAACGGCCGGCGCGCAGCGCCGCGCGCAAATTGTTTCTGCTTGGTCGTTCGATGTTTTCGATACATTTCTGTTGCGCGCCTGCACGGCGCCGGATGGCGTATTTGAAAGGACTTACGAGCTTTCCGACATTTCAAGAACTTGTCCTGATGTTTCTGCGAGTTTCGTTCAGCATCGCATTCAGGCCGAAGCACGCGCGCGGAGAACCGCAAAGGAGAAGCGCGGCACGAGCGAAGTTCACATCGAGGAAATCTATTCCTTCTTTCCATTCAGGCTGTTCGGCCTTGCGCGCAGCCACCTGAACGATCTCGTCGAATCAGAGTTCGCGGCCGAGCTGGAGCTCTGCCGCGCCAATCAGGACATGATCAGGCAATATCTGGACACGAAGCGCGCCGGCCATCGCGTCGGGTTCATCTCCGACACCTATTGGGATTCGGACCAGCTATCGCGGCTGCTGCGGGCGTGCCGCCCCGGACTGACATGGGACTTCCTCTACGCCTCCTGCGACCACGGCAGCGGCAAGAGCGAGTCGCTTTTCGCGAAATACCTGTCCGAGCAGGATATCGACGCCGGCGCCTCCTTTCACGTCGGCGATAACGACAAGGCGGACATCAAGGGCGCAAAGCGCCACGGCATTCGTCCGCGGTATTACCCGCAGGCGACGCTGCAGCTCGCCTCGAAGTTCCAACGCGAGACCGCGCTGTTCGAGCTGTTGTGCACCGGCGCGCCGTCTCGGCTCGATCACGGCGCTCGGACCTTGCGGCGCATGGTCGCCGCCCGCAGCGCCGAGAAATCTCCGGCCTTTCATCTCGGCATGACCGTGCTCGGCCCGGTGATGACGGCGTTCGATGCCTTCATCGCCCGGCGTTGCCAGGAGGTTGCGGGCCCGGGCCGAACGATCGCCCTCGCCTTCCTCGGCCGCGACGGCTTCTTATCCCACCGGATCTGGCAGGAAATGCACGGCCCCACATCGGCCTATCTCGAGATCAACCGGCGGGTCAGCCTGATCGCGTCGGCCGATACCATGCAGCCGCTCATCGAGCTCCTAGCCAAAATTCTGAAGATCGATGCGCCGACCTTCCGCGACATGATCAAGATCCTGCCGCCCAAGGTCGCCGCCTTCTTCGCCGCGTCACCCAACGGAATCGCAAGCGGACCTGACATCGCCGAGGCCCTTCCCGACCTGATGGACGCGAGCCAGATCGTCGAACTCGCCGCGGCGCTGCGCGCGCGACTGCTGGCCTACCTGCGCCACTTGATCCCCGACTTTGACAACTGCACCGATCTCGTCCTCGCCGACCTCGGCTATTCCGGCAGCGTGCAGAAGGCGCTGCGCCGCGTCTTCGATCTCGCAGGCATCAAGATCCGTCTCCACGGCGCGTACCTGGTCTCGCTCGACGACGCGTTCGACGATATCGCCGACCGGGACAGCGCAGCGGGCTTCATCACGGACCTGGTGGTGACGCCGCACATCAAGCGCATGCTGATCCGCAATATCGCATTGCTTGAGCAAATCTGCTGCTCCGCCGACGGCTCGGTCCGTGATTATGACGGCGACAAGGTGTTGCGCGAGATCAATCCGCGCCCAGCCAGCCAGATCGCGCTTGCAGCGGAGATTCAGGCTGGCTGCGTCGCCTTTGCCGGGAGCGCCGAGGAGGTCGCCCTCGACTTCTGTCTCGCTCCTTATGACGCCCCCGATATCGCTGCGCGCTGGTGCACGGCGACACTGGCGCGGTTCCTGCTGCTGCCCGACGAGGATGAGCTGGCGCTGCTCGGCGGATTGAAGCACGACGTCAATCTCGGCACGCACGCGCTGGCGCCGATGATCGACAGCGATTTCATTCGTCGGCAAATCACTGCCCGCGGCTTCTCCGCCGCCTGCGCCTCTGCCGCCCCGCCGATGTGGCTCGCAGGCTGCTTTGCCCGCCTGTCGCCGTCGAACGCCTATCTCTACACGCTGTTCGGAGCCAACCGCCTGCCCGCCGACGTCTTCGAAGAGAGCCCATGTGGCCAGATCCAGATCGGACTGTTCCGTGCCAATGGCGAAGCGTCGCTGGAGACTGCAACGTCTTATCGCACCGGCCTCGGCGAGCTGCGCCTGCGCATTCCGGTTTCGCGCGCGATGGGCATCGCCATGATCGCGCTGCCGCTGCCGAAATTCGCCGGGGAAGGCCTCCTTCATGGCGTCGCCATCCAATACGCCGACGAGATCAGCGACGCCGCCGAGAGCCAGGATGTGACCGGCATCGCTGAGGAAAGCCTGGTCTATGCCGGTGTGCAGCGGAACGGCACTCATTATCGCACCGAGAGCGACGACGCGTGCCTGCTGATATCGGTCGCCCCGATGACCCAGGACATCGCCATCTACTCCGTCGCGATCACTCCGCTCGGGCCCACGGCGAAATAGTGCGCCTGATCGCGCCGCCCCGGCCGTTCAAGTCCAAGGGCTTGGCTGGTGACGCGAGAGGCACGGAATTGACTGACGGGATGCACGCAAACCTTGATGACGTCCTGCAATCCGGCCGTATCAGGTTCGGCCGCGCCCAGCGCAAACGCCTCGACTGGCTGACCGGCCAGTACGGCGCGCCGACGCTGGACGAAAGCGTCGGTGACCGGCGCAGCGGCGTCATCATTCTGAAGGAGCCGCTCAGCGGCGCTGCGGCCGAACTGTTCTACCGCTCGCTCAATCCCGGCTGCGCCGTCGTCATTCCCGGAGGCGAAAATCCCGGCTCCGACTTCCTCAAGTCCAAGCTGACCGAATTCGGCACCGTCGGCCCCTGCGGCGCCGACGGCCCGCACGAGATGTGGTGGGGCGGCATCGGCTGGTCGAAATTCCTCACCGCCGCCGATACCACCACCGTCCGTCCGCGGATCGTTTCATGCTACCCGCGCGGCGGCGACGCGACGGCCGCCTTCGCGCTGCGCCATTCGCTCGAGCGCTTTGATCTCGCCTGTCATATCGAACCGATCGATACCCAGCTCGGCGACCGCCTGCTCTGCTTCGAGAAAGCGGAGTTCCTGCTACGGATGTGGAACAAATATCGCGAGCCGCTGCTGTTCGTCGAAGCCGGTGCCGTGCTGCGGGAAGCGCCGCTGCTGCCGTGCTTCCTCGGCTGCGACGTCGCCCTCCACAAATGGAATCGCTGGGAGATGTCGGCGCGTACGCTCTATCTCGGCCGCACGAGAGCTGCAGAGATGCTGCTGCGCACCTGGCAGCATCTCGCTGCGTCGTACCCTGCGATTTGGGAAGGTTATCTGCTCGACCAGGCCTGGAGCCTGACATCCTCGCAAGTCCCGCTCGACACGGTGTGGCTGCCGCGGTCCTATCACGCACTTGCGGGCGATCTCGGCGCGATGCGCGCAACGGTCCTGCACAAGCAGCAGACGACGACGATGGAGCTCGGGCCAGATCCTGCCTTTGCGGGCCTGGTGCGTTCCGCGCGCCGAGCCGGCCGCACCGGCGCGCGCGACGCCTTCATGGTCATGACGTCGAAGGCCGAGGCCGGCAAGGGCATCGCCGTGATCCTGCGTGACATCTCGGCCAGCGAGCCCGGTGCGGTGGCCGCGACCGTAGAGGCCGTGACCGGCGCCTACGCCGCCGATTGCGGCGGCTATGGCCGCCTCGAGCTGTCGCTCTGCGCCTGGCAGGAGGACGTCGGCGCCGCACGCGAGGCAGCAGCGCAGGCCCGCTACCGCATCCTGGAGATAGAGCCGGGACGGCGCATCGCCAACGACTTCTTCGCACATTGCGCTGCCGACGACGCCGTCACGACCGCCCGCCATCTCTTCCCCTGAGGGACCTCACGCGATGCTCAAGACCATCATCCTGCTCACCGACACCGTGCAACAGCAGCAGCCGCTGGCCAATCTGCTCCGCGAGCACAATCGCGACCTCGCCTTCTGCTCCGCGCTTCGCGCCCAGGACCTTCGCGCCATCGACCCGGATATCCTGAGCGACGCGCGGCTGGTGTCCTTTGCCGCCGACGTCGCAGTGCCCGAAAAGTTCCTGCTCCAGCTCGGCTACGGCGCCTACAAGTTCTACGCCGCGGCCACGCAATATCCGGGTCTGCCCCAGGCGCCCGACGAGAGCGACGAGGCTCCGAACTGCTATTCCGTGATCGCGCAATCGATGATGATCTGGCCGGACTTCAAGAAAGTGGTCGGCCTGGAAACCGTGACGATCCCGGACGGCACCGCGGCCACTGAGCGCGAGCGGCTGGTGTTCACCCGTCTTGCCCATTTGTTCTGGCGGATGTCGATCATGATCGCCGGCGAGGTCACGGATCTCCCGGGAGTCATCGGATCTCCCGAGAGCCAGCGGCCGACGCTGGCGATGATGAACTGAGTTAGCCGGCGGCGTCGCGGAGCTGCGCCGATAGCACGTCTCGGTGCTCTGGCGCCGCGATCGCGATCATGCGGCGCGCGCGCGCGGCAAGACCGCAGCCGCGCAGCTCCGCGATACCCCATTCGGTGACGATGGCATCGACATCGGCGCGAGGCGTCGTCACCGTCTCGACACGGGCGACGATCCGGCTCGTGCCGTCAGATGCCGTTGCTGGCAGCGCGATGATGGCGCGCCCGCCGGCAGACGCGTTGGCCCCCCGCACGAAGTCGAGCTGCCCGCCGATCGCCCCGATCGCAATGCCATTGAGCGTCTCGGAATTCACGCTCCCGTCCAGTCCGACCTGAAGCGCCGAATTAATCGCGACCAGCCGGTTGATCCGCGCAAGCACGCCCTGACCGTGCGTGTAGGACGTCGGCCGCACCGAAACAGCCTTGTTCTCGTGCACGAAGCCGTACAGCCGTCCTGTGCCTATCACCTGATTGGTGACCGTGATCCCTGCATCGATCCCCTTCTTCGCATTGGTCACGGCACCACGCTCGATCAGATCAACGACGGCATCGTTGATCAGGCCGGAATGAATGCCGAGATCGCGTACATGCGAGAGCGAGGACAGGATCGCGTCCGGAATTCGGCCGACGCCGAACTGAAGCGTACTGCCGTCGGGTATCAGACTCGCCGCATGCGCAGCGATGCGCCGGGAAATGTCGTCGAGCGGCGGTGACCCCAATTCAACCGGTGCACGGCGGGCTGCCACGCGCATGTGGATCGGAATATCGTCCGGCCATTCCGTCCCGAACGTGAAGGGCGCGTCCGGATTGATCTCGGCAATGACAAGGCGCGCACCGCGCGCGGCATCGATGACATAGTCATTGGAGAGACTGGCGCTCAGTCGCCCGTCACCGGACTCCGCAAGCTGCACAAGGACGACATCAGCCTTGTGCCGGCGCGAGGCAAAGTCGGCACAGAAGGCGCTGTAGTTGCTCGGGATCACGTCGAGCCGCCCGGCCCTGGCGAGCCGCCGCGCGTTGCCGATCACGCCGTAGCTCTGGAACGAGACGTTGGGTGCGCGGGCTGCGGAGAACGTGTCGGAGAAGATCGGCCCGACCATCATCCGGAAAGCCGGCAATTCTCCGGCCTGCGCCATCAGCGCTTCAGTCAACGTAAGCGGCTCGGCCGTGGCCTGGCCGCAGACGACAAGATCACCCTCACGAATCAAGCCGCGAAAGTCTGGGTTCATGGGGATCCTGCCGGCAAGCCCGTCCCTCTAGTACGACTTGGCGAGGCCCAGCACCTTTTCCGCGATGAAGCTCAGCGCAAGCTGCGGGCTGACCGGTGCGATGCGCGGGATCAGCACCTCGCGCAAATAACGCTCAACATGAAATTCCTTGGCGTAGCCGAAGCCGCCATGGGTCATCACCGCCTGCTCGCAGGCATGGTATCCGGCTTCGCCCGCAAAATATTTCGCGGCGTTCGCGCCAGCACCGCAAGGCAAGCCCTTGTCGTATTGCCATGCCGCCTGCATCACCATCAGCCAGGCCGCCTCGAGCTCGACCCAGTTGACTGCCAGCGGATGCTGGATGCCTTGATTCTTGCCGATCGGGCGGTTGAACACGGTGCGCGTCTTGGCGTATTCGGTCGCGCGCGCCAGCGCCAGCTTGCCGAGGCCGACGGCCTCCGCCGCGATCAGGATACGCTCGGGGTTCATGCCTTCGAGAATGTACTGGAAACCTTTGCCCTCTTCGCCGATGCGGTCCTCCATCGGGATCTCGAAATCCTCGAAGAACAGCTCGTTGGAATCGACGATCTTGCGGCCCATCTTCTCGATCTCGTGGACCTTGATCTTCTTGCGGTCGAAATCCGTGTAGAACAGGCTGAGGCCGTGGGTCGGCGAGCGCACGTCTTCCAGCGGCGTGGTGCGCGCCAAGAGCAGGATCTTGTGCGCGACCTGTGCGGTCGAGATCCACACCTTCTGGCCGTTGACGATGTAGCGGTCGTTCTTGGCGACGGCGCGGGTCTTGAGCTGGGTGGTGTTGAGGCCGGTGTTGGGCTCGGTGACGGCAAAGCACGCCTTCTCGCGGCCATCGACCATCGGCGGCAGCATGCGCTTGCGCTGCTCCTCGGTGCCGAACACGACGACGGGATTGAGACCGAACACGTTGATATGCACCGCGGAGGCGCCGGACATCCCGGCGCCGGATTCCGCGATGGTGCGCATCATGATCGCAGCCTCGGTGATGCCGAGGCCGGAGCCGCCATATTCCTCCGGCACGCAGATGCCGAGCCAGCCGGCGTCGGCGAGCGCCTTGTGGAAATCGTGCGGGAAGCCGCCGTCGTGATCCTTCTTCAGCCAATAGGCGTCGGGAAAGCCTTCGCAGATCTTGGCGATGGCGTCCCGAATGGCTTCCTGCTGATCGGTAAGCGCGAAATCCATGATGGTCTCCTTGTGGAGGCTCGTTAAGCTTAGCGCCCCATCTGCGAGGGAAGCCAGAGGATGATGGACGGAAACGCCACCAGGATCGCAATCGCGACCAGGTGCGCAACGAAGTGCGGGAAGGTGCCGTGAAACACCTCCGCCACCGGCCGCTTGGCATAACGTGCGACGATGAAACAGTTCAGCCCGACCGGCGGCGTGATCATGCCGACTTCGGCCGTGACGATCTTGATGACGCCGAACCAGATCGGGTCGAAGCCGAGCGTCTTGATCAGCGGCAGCACGATCGGCACGGTCAGCACCAGGATCGCGATCTGGTCCATGAAGGAACCGAGCACGATATAGCCGCACAGGATCAGCGTGATGATGATCCAGCGCGAGGTCGGCAAGGAGCCGATCCAGGCGACCAGATCCTGGGTCACATGGGTGAGCGTGAAGAAATAGCCGAAGATCGAGGCCCCGACGAGGATCATGATGATCATGCAGGTGCCGTGACAAGCGCGCAGCAGCGTCTTGTAGAGCGAGGTCGGCGTGATCTTGCCCTTGACGATCGCAAGCAAAAAGGCGCCGAATGCACCGAAGGCGGAAGCCTCAGTCGGCGTCGCGACCCCGAGATAGATCGTGCCTGTGACGATCGAGAACAGCACCACCATAGGCGACACTTGCCACAGCAGCGCAAACTTCTCCCGCCACGGCACTGATTTCGCGGCGGGCGCGCGCGAGGGATCCTGCCAGACCAGGAAATAGATCGTGGCCATGATGGTGATGGTGACGAGGATCGCGGGGATGATGCCGCTGATCAGGAGTTTTCCGATGTTCACCTCGGCGAGCAGGCCGAAGATGACGAGCGCGACACTGGTCGGCAGCAGCATCGACAGCGTGCCCGAGATCGCGACGACGCCGGCGGCCATCTTCGGCTCGTAACCCTGGCGGATCATCGCCGGCAGGCTGGTCGAGGACAGCGTCGCGGCTGACGCCGTCGAGGTGCCGCAAATCGCGCCGAAACCCGCGCCGGCAAGAGCCGTCGCCATGCCGAGCCCGCCGGGAACGCGCCCGACCCAGGCCGAGGCCGTCTTGAACAGATCATCGGCAACGCCCGACAGCAGCACGAGGTCCGCCATCAGGAGGAACATCGGGATGGTGATGAGCTCATAGGAGGAGACCGTCGAGAGCGGCGCGGTCTCCAGGATGCCCGATAGCGTCGGGAAGCCGCCGACCATGACGAGACCGACTGATCCGGAAAACGCCATGGCGAAACCGACGGGCGTACCGAGCGCGAGCAGGCCGAACAGGAGAGCGAGAACGATGAGAGGTGTCATGGATGCCTGCCGTTACTCGAAGCCGCGGGCTTCGCCGACGCCGGTGACCGGCGGCAGCGGATAGAGGTCCCGTCCGCTGGCCAGACTCAGCACATTGCCGATGAGCTGGAGCGCGAGCCGCAGCACCAGTACACCGCAGCCGAACGGCACCAGCGCGGCAGAAATCCAGGTCGGCCATGGAATGGCGCCCGAGAGGACGTCGTGCTGCTCGTAATTTTCCAGCGCGCGCGCGAAGCCGACTTTGCAGATCAGGGCGAACACAAACAGGCCGGCGAGCGCGGTGACAATCTCGGACAGCCGCCGCCCCGCCGGCGAGAAGCGCGACAGCAAAATGTCGACGCCGACATGCGCGTGCTCGCGCAAGGCATCCGACAGCGTGAAGAAGAACACGCCCGCTAGCAGGTATAGCCCAATCAGGTCATAGGTGAAGGAGAACGGGCTGTTCAGTGCATAGCGCATGAACACGTCGGTGACGACCAGCACCATGATCACGAACAGGAACACCACTGCGATCACCGTCAGCGCGCGCTCCAGCGCGCCGAGCACCTGCCCTGCCCGTTCGATCACCTCGCGTCTCCCTGTTCGTTTCAGGATTACTTGCTGCCGGCGGCGAGCAAGTCGTCGAACTCCTTCAGCGCCGCAGAGGCCTGCTTGCCGCGGCTGTCGAGACCGGCCGCCCACTCGTGACCTACGCCTTTGAGCTTGTCCTTCATCTCGGCGCGCGTTGCCTCGGGCAGCGGATCGAAGGTGACGCCTTCGTCCTGCATCTGCTTCTTGGTGACGGCACCTTCCTTGTCGACGTCGGCGCAGGCCTTTGGCGTGATCGCTTCCGATGCTTCGTTCATCGCCTTCTTCACGTCGTCGGGCAGCTTGTCCCAGACCGACTGGTTGATCGAATAGGCCACGATGAAGCTGCCGAAGCTGACGCCTTCGGTACCGTGCTTGACCAGCTTGTCCAGGCCATAGGCCACGACGCTATCGAGCGGGAACAAGAGACCATCCATCGTGCCGCGCGAGAGCGACTCATAGGCATCGGGCGCAGCCATGCGCACCGGCACCGCGTTGAGCGCGCGCAGCGTGAGATCCTGCGCGCCGCCGGTGGTGCGCAGCTTCAGGCCCTGCATGTCCTTGACGGTTTCGACCTTCGACTTGACCGTCCACACCTGATAGGGCGGCAACACGACGGCCATCAGCAGCTTGATCTTGTTGGGCGCATATTCCTGCTTAGCCAGCACGCCTTCGCGCGCACTCTTCCAATAAGCGAGCGTGCCCTGGCAGCTGGTCGCGAACGCGCCCGGCAGTTGCGCGACTTCCGACAGCGGCATCTTGTCGGAGACATAGGACGGCCCGATGTAGCCGATGTCGACCACGCCCGATTGTGTCAGCCGCAGCATGTCGGCGGCCTTGCCGATCTGCTGGTTCGGATAATAGGTGAAGGTCACCGCGCCGTTGGTGCGCTTGGTGACGTCGTCCATCCAGGGCTTGAGCATCAGACGGACGAGATAGTGTCCGGCGGGAAAGCTGTCGGCGACCTTGAGCTCGAGCGCCTGCGCCTGATGCGTCGAAACCGGCAGCGACAACGCGAGCACGGTGGCAACCCGGACCAGATTCTTCTTCATTTCATTCTCCCTGACGCGTCCAATGTCGAAGGCGACAGCCGCTGGCTGCCGGTCCGCTCGGCCCTCGCTCCGCTTATTGCTTGAGAAAATGTACATATATGTGAATTTATATGTCAAGTATATGAACTAAGCATAGGGCTATGCGCGCCAGGGCAGGAACCACGAATTGACATGGTCGATTTCTGAACCCTAACTCCACCTATATGAATTTATCGCGTGAGGCCTCATGGGACCGCTCGCCGGCTTCACCATTCTCGACCTGACCTCGGTGCTGATGGGCCCCTACGGCACCCAGGTGCTGGCGGACATGGGCGCCGACGTCATCAAGGTCGAAAGCCCCGAGGGCGACATCGTTCGCCAGATCGGCCCCGGCCGCACGCCCGGCATGGGCGGGATGTTTCACAATGCCAATCGCGGCAAGCGCAGCATCGTGCTCGATCTCAAGAAGCCGGAAGCGCGCGACGCGCTGCTGCGGCTGGCGAAGAGCGCCAACGCGCTGGTGTACAATGTGCGTCCGCAGGCAATGGCGCGGCTCGGCCTCGACTACGAGACGCTGGCCGCGATCAATCCGTCGCTGGTCTATGTCGGCGCATTCGGCTACGGCCAGTCCGGTCCCTATGCCGCCAAGCCTGCCTATGACGATCTGATCCAGGGCGCGGCCACGATTCCAACGCTGTTAGCTGCCGCCGGCGACGGCACGCCGCGATACGTCCCCGTCACCATCGCCGACCGCATCGTTGGCCTGATGATGGTCAACGCCATCATGGGCGGGCTGATCCACCAGCAGCGCACCGGTCAGGGCCAGCGCATCGACGTGCCGATGTTCGAATCGATGACCGAGTTCGTGCTGGTCGATCATCTCGGCGGCCTCACCTACGATCCACCGCTCGACCATGGCGGCTACGCCCGCCTGCTGTCGCGCTATCGCCGGCCCTACAAGACCAGCGACGGTTATCTCTGCGTGCTCATCTACAACGACAAGCACTGGCGGAGCTTCTTCGAGGCGATCGGGCAACCGCATTTCCTCGATCAGCCGCGTTTTGCCAACCACGCTGCGCGAACGAGACACATCGACGAGATCTACGCGGAAATTGGCCACATCTTCGCAACGCGTACGACCACGGACTGGCGCGAGCTACTCGAGCGCGCCGACATTCCGGTGATGCCAATGCACACGCTGGAGACGATTCTGGAAGATCCGCATCTCCAGGCAATCGACTTCTTCAAGACGGTGGACCACCCCGTGGAGGGTCGCATCCGCCAGATGCGCGTGCCCTCGACCTGGAGCGTGACCCAGCCGGAAGCCGCCGGCCCCGCGCCGACGCTCGGTCAGCACGGCCGCGACATTTTGCGCGAGGCTGGTTTCTCGACGGAGGAGATCGAGCGGCTCGCCGAGCAAAAAGCAGTTCACCTGGCCGCGCCGCCCTAACGGCCCGCGGGCCAAATCGCACCAAGACTGGGAGGAAACCGCGATGGCCGGACTTTATTTCGAAGACTTTTCCGTGGGCCAGGAGTTCAGGCATCCGCTGACCCGGACCGTCACGGAGATGGACAACACCATGTTCAGCCTGCTGACGCTCAATCCGCAGCCGCTGCACATCGACGCGCATTTCGCGGAAAAGACCGAGTTCGGCCAGCGCATTTTCAACAGCCTTTACACGCTCGGCATCATGATCGGTATGACGGTCTATGATACGACCATGGGCACCACCGTCGCCAATCTCGGCATGACCGACGTGACCTTTCCGAAGCCGGTCTTCCATGGCGACACCTTGCGGGCGACGACGAAGGTGCTTTCGTTGAGGGAATCCAAATCGCGCCCGAAGGCGGGCATCGTCGAGTTCGAGCACCATGCTCTGAACCAGAACGACGAGATCGTCGGCAAATGCCGCCGCATGGCGATGATGCACAAGAGGCCGGTCTGATGCGTTCGATGCTGTTCGTGCCGGGGGATTCCCCGCGCAAATTCGAGAAGGCGAGCGAAGGCAAGGCCGACGCGCTGATCATCGATCTCGAGGATTCCGTCGTCACCGACAGGAAGCCGGAGGCGCGCGGGCTGACGCTGGCGATGCTGAAGGGCCGCCCCGGTTCGCACCAGCTCTATGTCCGCGTCAACGCGCTCGATACCGGCATGACGCTCACTGACCTCGCTGCGGTGATTCCGGGCAAGCCTGACGGCATCGTGCTGCCGAAATCGCAAGGCGGCGACGATGTGCGCCAGGTCGCGACGTGGCTCGAAGCTCTGGAAGCCGCATCGGGCATCGCGGTCGGCGCAACCCGCATCGTCTGCGTGGCGACGGAGACCGCCAGCTCGATCTTCGGGCTGGGTAGCTACAAGGGCTGCTCCCCTCGCCTCGCCGGCCTGATGTGGGGCGCGGAAGATCTCTCGGCATCGCTCGGCGCCACCGAAAAGGCAGCGGGCGGGGTGTTCCACAGCCCCTATCGCCTGGCGCGCGATCTCTGCCTGATGGCGGCGGCCGCGGCCGAGGTCGCGCCGATCGACACCGTCTACACCGACATCGACAATCTCGCGGGCCTCGAGCAGGAAACGCGCGCCGCACGGCGCGACGGGTTTTCCGCGAAGGCGCTGATTCATCCCAAGCACGTCGAAATCGTCAACGCAGCGTTCGATCCGACCGACGCAGAGCGCATCTGGGCGGAGAAGGTGATCGCGGCGTTCGCGAGCAATCCGAACTCGGGCACGTTGCGTCTCGATGGCCAGATGATCGACAAGCCGCATCTTCGCGCCGCGAAGAAGATCCTCGGCCAGAGCTAGAGCAGGACATAAATCCAAACCATGATCGTTCGCCAAGCCGCAAACGTCCTGGAGATCATGGAATTCTTCGCGCAAACGAAGAAGCCGGCGACGCTTGCCGAGATCGCCGATCATTTCGGCTGGCCGCGCTCGTCGACCTTCAACCTGCTCGCGACCCTCTCGGAGAAGGGCTATCTCTACGAACCGCGCCCGCGCGCCGGCTTCTATCCGACGCCGCGGTGGCTGGCGATGGCGCGGATGATCTCCGAGGTCGAGCCGCTGCCGCCGTGGACGCATCAGTTGATCGCCGACCTCTCCGCCGAAACCGGCGAGACGGCGTCCATCGTTGCGCCGGCGGGCGTGATGGCGGTGTTCATCGACGTCGTCGAATCCAGGGCGGCGATCCGCTATTTCGCGACCATCGGCCACCGCGTTCCGATCCACGCCACCGCCAGCGGCCGTGCGCTGCTGCTGCAATATTCTCAGGAGGAGCGCGACTCCGTCTATCGCAAGATCGAGTTCAGGCAATACGGCCCGTCGACACCGATCAGCATCGAGGCGGTCGAGGCCGAGCTGCGCAATTCGATCGAGCGCGGCTATTGCCAGAGTTTTGCCGACTACAGCCGCGACCTCGCGGGAGCGGCGATCCCGCTGCCGATCGGCGACCGCCGGCTCTCGGTCGTCGTTGCAGGGCCGGAGTTCCGGATTGGGCCGAAAGTCGCGGAAGTCGCTTCACTGATCGCGCGAACGGTCGATCGGCTGCGACCGAAGACCACTGCGGCTTAGACCGCAGCCCTTATTCGAATCCTTGAGCGGGCGGCATCGTCGTCGCTGCGGGCGCAGCTTGAACAGGTGGAGCGGCAGGAGCGGCTTGAACCGATGCAGTGGTCGCAGGCCTCATCTGGCCGTTAGCTTCCATTGCCTCGCGCGTGCGTGACGGAGCCCGGTTCGCCTCGCGGCGTGGTGGCTGCCGGTGTCTTGCCGATCGCGAGCCCCCCATGCCCCATGACCGGGCGATCGATGGACCGGCCGTATAGCCGATCACGGCGCCCGCGACGGCACCGACCGGGCCGAGCACGACCGCACCGGACACTGCGCCCAACGCCGCGGAGCCAGCACGCTCCTGCGCAACGGCGCTTGCGGGCACGCCAGCCAGCAGCACGATGCCAGTGATCAGAGCCTTGTTCATCCGAGTGCCTCCCTCACGGGAAATCACTTCACCCCCAAATATGGCCACAACAGGTTTGTTCATGGCCCAACACGGGGCAATCGCCGAGGGAACTCCGGCAATTCAGAGACGTGCCGACCCTTCTCGAAATGGCCGATCTTGCTCGCCGGATGGATCGGGCCGAGCACTGCCGCATGATCGAAGCTTCTGCCGATCTCCCAGGGCTTCTTCTCCGCGGCCATGCCGTTCTGAAGATCGCGCCGGTTTGGCTGATTTCAGATATTCGGTATGCCAGCAACGCCGTCCGGGCGCGACCAGGTTCCGGCTTATTCGTCAGGGATGCGGTCCGGCGCGCTCCCGCACTAGCATGGAACTTGCATAATTTCTGGGCGATATGGACGCCGCATGAACCTCATCAGTCTCGACATCCGCATGCTCCGGTCGCTGATCTCGGTGGTCGAGACCGGCAGCATCACCGAGACCGCGCGACGGCTGGGCCGTACCCAGCCGGCCATCACGCTGCAATTGCAGCGGCTGGAGGAGCTCACCGGCAAGCAGCTGTTCGAGCATGGCGGCCGCAGGCTGATGCTGACCGACGACGGCACCACCGTCCTCACCTATGCCAAATCCATCCTGCGGTTGCATGACGAGCTGATCTCGCAGCTGGCATCGCAGGAGATCGAGGGCCAGGTCGTGCTCGGCACGCCCGACCTCTATGCCGCGTTCATGCTGCCGCAGATCCTCAGTGTGTTCCGGAAGTCGTTCCCGCGCGTCCAGGTCGAGCTCAACTGCGCGCTGTCGACTCCGCTCGTCGGCCTCGTCAAGCGCGGCGACGTCGACATCGCGCTCGTCACTCGCATGAACGATTTCACCGGCGGCCAGGTCGTGCGGCGCGAACAGCTGGTGTGGATGACCGGCGAGCAGTCCACGGCGCATCAGGAGCGACCGATCCCGCTCGCGCTCCTGCCGCCGGGCAACATCTATCGCGACTATGCGATCGATACGCTGGAGCGCGCAAATTTGCGCTGGCGCGTCGCCTGCGTCAGCGAAAGCGTCGGCGGCCTGCAAGCCGCGGCCTTCGCCGGCATGGCCGTCACGGTGCTCGGCCGCAGCGCGCTGGTGCCGGCGATGCGCGAGATTGGACCGAACGAAGGCCTGCCGCCGCTGCCGAAGATCGAGCTGCTGCTCTACAAGTCGAGCGGCGCAACCTCGAAGGCGGCGACCGCGCTACACGACTATCTCGCGCACTATCTGCGCCTCGACGAGGAGCTCAGCGGCCGCGGCGCGCCGATCGAGCTGGGCTAGGCCGACACAAACTCGAAAACAACCCCATGCACAGTAGAATGGCCCTTGTTTGCAAAGGGGTTTTCGCGCGTCATTTTTCGGAGAGCCGCGGCGCGGTTTTCGGACCATGCTTTCCGGATTTGACACGTCGGGCAAAACACCGGCATGATTGCATCATGGCCGCTTCACCCCTTGGCGCGCCCTCTCCCCTCACCTAACGCGAGTTGCGGCCAGAACTTGGCCCAGGGCTGCGCCTGCTCGAACGCGGCGGCGATGCGGAAGATCGTGGGCTCGCCGAGCCAGGGCGCGATGATCTGAAGCCCGATTGGCATGCCGTCGCGATCGAAGCCGCAGGGCAATGTCGCCGCCGGTAAACCCGCAAGATTGATCGGCCAGGTAAAGGGCGACCAGCCGAGGTGCGGATCGACCTTGCGGCCATCGATCGTCTCGACGCCGATCTTTCCAGCGTCGAACGCGGTCACGGCAACGGTCGGCGTGACCAGCACATCAACGCGCTCGAACAGCTTCACGAAAGCACTGCGCGCCTGGCCGCGGCGGTAACTTGCTTCGATGTAGTCCGTGCCGCTGTAGTGGCGGCCGGCGCTGACGACATCGCGATAGTCAGCCTCCGAGTCTGCAAGATCGGCCGTCGTCCTGGTCGCAACCGCGGCGGCCTGTTCGGTGAAGGCGATCGGCTTCAGCGTATGCTCGAGGATCTCGGGATCGAGACCCGGACCATCCATGGTGACGTGCGCACCGCAGGAATCGAGAACGGCGAGCGCCTTGCCGAAGGCCGCGCTCACATCAGGGCTGACGGCAGCATAGCCGAGATCGGCGCTGGCGCCGATGCGAACGCCATCGAGGCGCCCTGCAGTCGCATCAAAACGACGTGCGGACACGGGAAGGCTTGCAGCGTCCCGCATATCGTAAGCGGCGATGATCTCAAGTGTCAGCGCGGCGTCCGCAACGGTGCGCGTGATCGGCCCGGTATGGGCAAGCGAGGCCCAGGACGGCGGCGAGAAGCCGGGCGAGCGCGGCACGAGGCCGAAGGTCGGCTTCAACCCGAACACGCCGCAGAAGGAGGACGGCACACGGATCGAGCCGACGCCGTCGGTGCCGATCGCGATCGGGCCGCAGCCGGCGGCCACACCCGCCGCCGCGCCGCCGCTCGATCCGCCGCTGGTACGACCGGGATTCCAGGGATTGCGCGTGATGCCGGTGACCGGACTGTCGGCCGTCAACTTGTAGCCGGACTCGCAGGTCGTGGTCTTGCAGGTGATGATCGCGCCTGACGCCTTCAGCGCCGACACCACAGCGGCATCGACATCAGGTACGAAGCTCCTGTTCATCGGCGAGCCGGCGTAGGCCGGCACGCCCGCGACGAAGACGAGGTCCTTGATCGTGACGGGCACGCCCGCGAGCGGCCCCTTGGCTTCGCCCGCGCGCATCTCCTTCGTCAGGCGGTCGGCATCCGCCCTCGCCTGCTCGTACATCGGTGTCACCACCGCGTTGCAGGCTTCGTTCGTCGTTTCGAGCGCAGTGATGGTGTCGTCAACGACATCGCGCGGCGTGAACGCCTTGCGCCGGTAGCCGGCCAAGATCTCGGTTGCAGAAAGTGCGCCAAGGCCAGTCGGCGCCGGCGGGAAGGCCGCTCGGCCGGAACCATCAGTCATCATCAACCCTAAAGAGCTAGCTGAGCGCCGCGTCGACGGCGCGCTTGGCCATCACCGTGACGAGATGCGCACGGTAGTCGGCTTCGGCGTGGATATCGGAGGTGAGGCCGTCGTTGTCTATCTTGATCGCCGCGATGGCCGACGGCTCAAAACTCTCCGACAGCGCCGCCTCCATCGGCGGCACACGGAACACGCCGGGACCCGCGCCGGTGACGGCGACACGGGTACCATCAGCGAATTTCGCGACGAACACGCCGACCAGCGCATAACGCGACGCCGGTGCCTTGAACTTTGCGTAACCGGCCTTGAGCGGCGCGGGAAAGCGGATCGCGGTGATGATCTCGCCCGGCTCGAGCGCGGTCTCGAACAGGCCGAGGAAGAACTTGTCGGCCGCGATCTCGCGCGTGCTGGTGATGATGGTGGCGCCGAGGCCGAGCACACCGGCTGGGTAATCCGCGGCGGGATCGTTGTTGGCGACGGACCCTCCGATGGTGCCGCGGCTGCGCACCGCGGGATCTCCGATCATCGAGGCCAGCGCCGCGAGCCCGGGTATTTTCGCCTGCACCGACTTTGAGGCTGCAACCACCGCATGCGGCGTCATCGCGCCGATCGTAATGGTCGCACCATCGTCGGTGATACCCTTGAGGGATCCGAGCTTTGACAGATCGACCAGTGCGGGCGGGCTCGCCAGCCGCTGCTTCAGCGTCGGGATCAGCGTCATGCCACCGGCGACGAGCTTGCTGTCCTCGATCGTGGTCAAAAGCTTCGCCGCGTCGGGAATCTTGTCGGGTTGGTGGTAGGCGAACGGCTTCATTGTTGTCCTCCCTATTCCGCGGCCACCGGCAGCGACGCGTTTTGCAGCAGGCGCCAGATCCGGTTCGGCGTCGCCGGCATGTCGACATGGGTGACGCCGAGATGCGACAGCGCGTCGACGACCGCATTGATGACGGCCGCCGGCGAGCCGATGGTTCCAACTTCGCCGCAACCCTTCACGCCCATCGGCGTGTGCGTGCAGAGTGTGGAATGCGTCGCGACCTTCATCATCGGCAGATGGTCGGCGCGCGGCATGCAATAATCCATCAGCGAACCCGACAGCAGTTGGCCGGAGCCTTCGTCATAGACCGCGTTCTCGAACAGCGCCTGGCCGACGCCCTGCACGATGCCGCCGTGCAGCTGGCCCTCGACGATCATCGGGTTGATCACCGTGCCGACGTCGTCGACCGCGGTGTAATTGACCAGCGTCACCGTACCCGTTTCAGGGTCAACCTCGACCTCGGCGATGTGGCAGCCGCCGGGATAGGTGAAATTGACAGGGTCATAATAGGCCTGCTCCTCCAGCCCGGGCTCCAGCACTTCGAGCGGATAATTGTGCGGGACATAGGCCGCGCCCGCGATCTCCTCGAAGGTCTTCGCGCGGTCGGTACCGGCGACGGAGAATTTGCCGCTCTCGAACTGGATATCGACTTCGGCTGCTTCAAGCAGATGCGATGCGATCTTCTTGCCCTTGGCGATCACCTTGTCCGTCGCCTTGGACAGCGCAGCGCCACCGACCACGAGGGAACGCGAGCCATAGGTACCCATGCCGAACTGCACGCGGTCGGTATCGCCGAACACGATGTCGACATTCTCGAAGGCGACGCCGAGCTTGTCCGAGACGATCTGCGCGAACGTCGTCTCATGACCCTGGCCGTGATTGTGCGTACCGATCATGACCGTCACCTGCCCGGTCGGATGCACCCGCACCGTGGCACTCTCGTAGAGGCCACCGCGCGCGCCGAGCCGCCCCGCAAAGCGCGACGGCGCGAGGCCGCAAGCCTCGACATAGGTGGAGTAGCCGAGCCCGCGGAATTTTCCCTTGCTGGAAGAGGCCGCTTTGCGCACGCCGAAATTCTTGACGTCGGCAGCGACCAGCGCGCCATCGAGGCAACCCATGGGATCGCCGGAATCGTACTGCACCAGCACCGGGGTCTGATAGGGGTAGGCCTCCTTCGGGATCATGTTGCGGCGGCGGATCTCGACGCGATCGATTCCCATCTCGGCGGCCGCGACATCGACGATGCGCTCCAGCACGAAGGTCGCTTCGGGTCGGCCGGCACCGCGATAGGCGTCGACCGGGACAGTGTTGGTGAAGACCACCTTCACGTTGCAGTAGATCGCCGGCGTGGTGTAGACGCCGCCAAGCAGCGGACCATAGAGGTTGGTCGGGATGTTCGGCCCGAAGGTCGAGAGATAGCCGCCCATATTGGCGAGCGTGTTGACGCGGAAGGCGAGAAACTTTCCGTTTTCATCCAGGGCCAGTTCGGCCTCGGTGACGTGATCGCGGCCGTGGCGATCGGAAACGTAGCCTTCCGAGCGGCTCGCCACCCATTTCACCGGCCGCCTGACGCGCTTGGCTGCCCAGGTGATCACGGCCTCCTCGCCATAGTGGAACTGCTTGACGCCAAAACCGCCGCCGACATCTGGCGCAACCACGCGCAGCTTGTGCTGCGGGATGTTCAGCACCAGCGCGCCCATCAGGAAGCGCACGACGTGCGGAAACTGGCTGGTGGTCCACAGCGTGAAGCGATCGGTGCCGGGCTCGTATTCCGCGATCGCTGCGCGCGGCTCCATGGGATTGCCGATCAGGCGATTGTTGACGAGGCTGAGCCTTGCGACATGCGCGGCCTTGCGGAACGCGGTCTCGACCGCGGCCTTGTCACCGAGCTCCCAGTCGCAGCAGATATTGTTCGGCACGTCGTCGAACAACTGCGGCGCATCCGGCCTGACTGCTTCGAGCACGCCTACCACGGAGGGAAACACCTCGTAGTCGACCTTCAGCAGTTCGGCGCCGGCGTTCGCCTGCTCCGGCGTCTCGGCAATGACGAACGCCACCATGTCGCCGACGAAGCGCACCTTGTCCTGTGCCAGCATCGGGAACGGCGGCTCCTTCATCGGCACGCCCTTGGCGTCCGAGATACCCCAGCCGCAGGGCAGCGAGCCCAGGCCGTCGGCCTTGACGTCGTCGCCGGTCAGCACGGCAACGACGCCGGGCGAGGCCAGCGCCGCGCTCTTGTCGATGCCGCGCAGCACTGCGTGCCCATGCGGCGACCGCACGAACACACCGGCGGCCATGCCGGGGCGCTTGATATCGGAGACGTAATTGCCGCGGCCGGTGAGGAAGCGCTGGTCTTCCTTCCGCTTCGGTGCGGCGCCGATGCCGATCACATTGCCCATGGTCACTCTCCCTTGGCGGCGTTCATGGCGGCGGCGCCGGCCATCACCGAGACGACGATGTTCTGATAGCCGGTGCAGCGGCAGATGTTGCCTTCGAGGCCGTGGCGGACATCGGCCTCGGTCAGGTCCGGTTTCTCGTTGGCGAGCGCCACCGCGGTCATCAGCATGCCGGGCGTGCAGAAGCCGCATTGCAGGCCGTGATGCTCGCGAAACGCCTCCTGCATCGGATGCATCTGGTTCGAGCCGGGCGCGCCTTGCAGACCTTCGATGGTGAGCAGCGTCGCGCCGTCGAGCGCGGGCGCCAGCAGCGTGCAGCTTTTCACGGGCAGGCCATCGAGATGCACCACGCAGGCGCCGCACTGGCTGGTGTCGCAGCCAATATGCGTGCCCGTGAGATTGAGCTGCTCGCGCAGCAGCTCGGCGACGAGCGTTGCGGGCTCGACGTCGACAGTGGTTGGCCGGCCGTTGAGTGTGAAGGATATCTGCACGGTCATACTCCTGTGCGCGACGGGTCTTTAGGCGAGAGGCAACGCGCTGCCGGCGGCCCATGTGGCCATGACGACATCGCCGACTGTGAAGGGATCTGCGAAGAAGGTCTTTTCCGGCACGTAGGCGACGAACTCGTCATCCGGCACGGTGTCGAGCATGACCTTGACGAAGTAGCCCTGGTATTCGATCGCAAGCACCCGGCTCGGCAGCGAGGTGGTATAACCGGGCGGCAAATCCCTGCCCGGCCTGATAAGCGCGACATCGTCGCGCCGCACGGCAATATCGACCTGGTCGCCGACGTTGACGTTTGCACGAGCCTGAAGCGGCACTTCGATGCCCGAAGGAGCTGCCTGCGCGAGCGTGAAGCTGGCGCCGTTGACCTTCTCGACCCGGCCGGACAGCACGTTCTGACCGCCCATGAACTCGGCGACGTAGCGATCATGCGGGTGGGCATAGACGTCGCGCGCGGCGCCCGCCTGCTTGATCCTGCCCTGCTCCATCACGACGACGAGGTCCGCGAGCGCGATGGCTTCGAGCTGGGTGTGGGTGACGTGAATGAAGGTGATGCCGAGCTCCTGTTGCATCCGCCGCAGCTCCTGGCGCATCTGGACGCGGAGCTGCTCGTCGAGCGCGGACAATGGTTCGTCGAGAAGCAGCACGCGCGGCTCGGTGATCGCGGCGCGCGCCAGCGCGACCCGCTGCTGCTGGCCGCCGGAGAGCTGCGCCGGCAGGCGATCGGCGAACTGCGTCAGCCGCACTTTCTCGATCATGGCATCGGCGGCGCGCAGACGATCGGCCTTGGACTGGCCGCGCACGCGCAAGGCGAAGGCGATGTTCTCGCGCACGGTCAGATGCGGGAACAGCGCGTAGGACTGGAACATCATCGCGGTGCGGCGCTGCACCGGCGCAAGCCCGACGACGTTCTGGCCGCCGATGACGATCTCGCCGGCGGTCGGGTCCTCATGGCCGGCGATCATGCGCAGGATCGTGGTCTTACCGCAGCCGGACGGGCCTATGAAGCAGCAATAGGCGCCGTCGGCGATCCTCAGGTTGACACCGTCAACCACATAGGTCGCGCCGTCGAAGCTCTTGCAGACGCCCGCCAGTTCGATATCGCCGCGATCGTACTTCATTCTTTACCCTTGGCCTGGCTGCCGCGCTTCCTCTGGATCAGCACGATGGTGCCGAGGCTTGCGCCAATGACGATGAAGGAGACGATGGTGGTCACCGTGCCGAGTGCATAGAGCGAGGGCGAGGTGACGTTCAGCGTCATGCTCCAGATTTCCAGCGGCAGCGTGTTCAGCGAGCCTGCGGTCTGCAGGCTGCGCGCAAACTCGTCATAGGACAGCGTGAAACCGAACAGCGCTACCGCGACCATGCCGGGCGCCAGCACCGGGATCATCACCAGCCGGATTGACTGCCAGCGGCTGGCGCCGAGGTCGTACGCTGCTTCTTCCCATACATGGTCGAAGCGCGACATCACCGCGAACATCACGAGCACGCCGAACGGCAGCGTCCAGGAGAGCTGGGCACCGAGCGCGGAGGTGTACCAGCTCGCATTCAGCCCCAGCGCCTGAAACAGGAGCCCCGTACCGAGACCGAGCACCAGGCCGGGGGCGACCAGGCTGCCGATCATCATGTAGAAAACAAACGAGTCGCCGCGAAAGCGCTTGCGGAAACCGAGGCCGGCGAGGAACGAGACCACCACGGTGATGATGGTGACGACAAAGGCCAGCTTGATCGAGCGGTCGAACGAGCCCTTGACGTCGCCGGTCCGCACTTGAGTGAAGAGATCGACGAACCAGTGCAGCGAATGCCCCTTCATCGGGAATACGAGGCCGCCGCGAATGTCCTGGAACGACAGGACGTAGATGCAGAACATCGGACCATAGAGCGCGATCACGTAGGCCGCAAACAGCGTCACCAGCACATAGAACGTCCAGGGCCGGCCGCCCTTGCTCGGCGCGATCGCCTTGGTTGTCGCAGGCGCGACCGTTTCGGGCATGTCGGCGAGAACCGCGCTCATCGCGTAATCTCCTGCCTGACATCGACGGTGCGCAGGATCAGCGAGACGACGGCGACCAGCACCAGCGTCAGCAGCACGGCGCTCGCGGCCGCGGTCGGATATTGCAGCACGCCGACATCCTCGTAGAACGCGCTGACCACCGATGCCGAGCCGCCGCCGGACATCACCTTCACCACGAAGAAATCGCCCATCACGATCGAGACCACGAAGATGGTGCCGAGCGCGATGCCGCTCTTGGACATGGGCACCACGATCAGGCGCATGATGTCGAAGCGGCTGGCGCCGGCATCGATCGCCGCCTCGATCAGCTTCTTGTCTATCCGCGCCATGGAATTGAAGATCGGCACGATCATGAAGATCGTGAGCTGGTGGACGTAGGCGATGACGACAGCGAGGTCGGAGAACAGCAGCACTTCCAGCGGCTGACGGATCACGCCCATCGCCAGCAGCGCCTGGTTGATCAGGCCTTCCTTGCCTAGCAGCGGAATCCAGGAAATCATCCGGATGATGTTCGAGGTCCAGAACGGCACGGTGCACAGCAGGAACAGGCCGATCGCGAGCAACTGGTTACGGACGTGGAACACCAGGAAATAGGCGACGAAGAAGCCGATGATCAGCGTGAAGATCCACGTCAGCACGGTGAATTTGATGGTCGCCAGATACAGCTTCAACGTCAGTGCCGAATGCAGCACCTCGATATAGCTTGCGAGCGTGAAGCCCGGTGTCAGCCCGCCAAAGCCGTCGGTGGCGAAGACGCTCGCGGCCAGCACCACCAGGATCGGCGCCACGAAGAACGGCACGAGCACGAGCACGAGCGGCGAGACATAGAGCCAGCCGGCGAGGTTCGAACGTGAGGGACTTGAGCTTGGCTGCATATCAGCAAACGCCTCGGAGCCGATCTTGTCGCACCGGCGCGTGGCGGCGCCGGTGCTTCCTGACGTCAGGGAAAGCAGATTTCAGGCCACCTTGAAGTCGTTCCAGCGCTTGTTCATGTAGGCGGCCTCGTCCATCAGCGTGTTCCAGCACGAGATGTTCTTGACGCGTTCGAGGAACGAGCCGCCGTCGCGCCTGGTGCCGGCCTTTTCCATCGGCACGCCGTAAGGATCGTTGACGACCTCAGGCGCTGGCTGGCCCTCGTACCAGAACGCCCATTCGGCGGGCGTCAGGAATTTCTTCGCGGTCGAGGGCACCGGGCTGTAGTAGCCGTAGCGCGCGACGAAGCCGCCCTGCCAACCCGAGAGATACCAGTTGAGATATTCGTAGGCGGCATCGAGCTTCTTGCCGGAGAGATGCTTCATCAGGCCCATGCCGTTGCACCAGCCGCGATAGCCTTCCTTGCCGTTCTTGATGTTGACGGGCGCGTAGACGCAGGGAATTTCCTTGACGCGCACCGCGGCAACCGCCGGCGACCACATCGACTGGATCACCACTTCGCCCGCGGCCATCAGCTGCACCGACTGGTCGAAGGTGGTCCAGGTCGCGCGAAACTGGCCTTCCTTCTTCAGCTCGATCAGCTTGTTGCAGGTGAAGTCGATCTCCTCCTTGGTCATGTTACCCTTGTTGCCGTACTTGATCAGTCCGGCACTTTCGAAGCAGAGCGCGGCATCCATGATGCCGATTGCAGGCACGTCGAGGATCGCGGCCTTGCCCTTGAATTTTGGATCGATCAGATCCTTCCATTCGGTCACTTCGTGGCCGACGAGATCAGGGCGATAGCCGATGGAGTCGGCGTTGTAGACCTGCGGCAGGAAGGTCGCCCATTCCGTGACGCCATCGTGGAGATCGGTGGAGTCAGGCTTGGCGATGTACATGGCTTCATAGGGCGAGATACCCTGGCGCGGGATCTTGTGACCATCGATCTCGCCCTTGGTGAAGATCGGCAGGATGTTGTCGAACTCCTTGATCTTCTTGACCTCGATGCCCTGGATCACGCTGCGCTTGGCGGCGAGCTTGGCCTGCCAGCCCTCGAGGTCGGCGATATCGACCGTATTAGGCTGGCTTATGAAGCGGTTGATGGCAGCCGACGTGTCGAGGTTCTGCATCGTCACCTTGAAGCCAAGATCCTTGGCCGCCTGGTCGCCGATCGCCTTCACCACGGAATACGACACACCGACATGGCGCAACTCGATGTCCTTGATCTCCTGCGCCCAGATGGTCGGGAATCCGCGAATCGCATCCGACCCTGCGGCCGCGCCCGCAACGGCCGCCGCACCCTTCAAGAGTGTGCGCCGGCTCAGCTTTTTGGACGACTTGACGTTCGCCTTGGCTTCCAGTCCCGCCGGATCGGAAGCGGACGTCCCCTTGGTCTCATCAGACATGGCAACCCTCGTTGGTTACGATGAACGCGCGTACCGATCGCCATTGATCGGCTGCTTGGTGATCAGTTGCGCGTGAGGCTATGGCCGGGATTTTGCGAAGTAAAATTGGAAGTAAAAATCCGCTGCATAAACGCGGCTAATGGATCAGGCCGCTGCATCGGCTTTCGGCAGGCACGCATAAGAAGGCGTCAGGCCGTGTATGCAAGGCGCGGCAACGGGCCTCGCCGGCCCGTTCGAGCAGCAGAGATGATGACGAATTGCCTCAGGACTTGAGCGTGTCGCGCGCCGTCTCCGGCGTCATCAGCGTCGCGATGATCGTGACGATCGAGAGCGCGATGATGTAGAGCGACACCGGCCAGTAGGAGCCGGCCCAGGCCAGCAGCGCGGTTGCGATCAGCGGCGAGAAGCCGCCGCTCAGCGCGGCTGCGACATTTGCCCCTAACGAGGCGCCGCTGTAGCGCACCTGGGTGCGAAACAGCTCCGGCATGAACGCGGCCTTCGGTCCGAACAGCAGCGCATGCGTCAGCGTCATCGTGACGACGAGTGCCAGCGTGATCAGTACCGGCTCCTTTGTGTTCAGGAACCAGAACAGCGGAAACGCCAGCGCCACCGTGAACACGGCGCCGGCGAGATAGAGCGCCTTGCGACCGAAGATATCGGAGAGCCAGCCGGCGAGCGGCAGCGTCGCGAACTCGACGATTGCCGCATAGACGACGGCATTCAGGATCACCTGGCGCGGGACGCCGAGCTTTGCCGTGGCGTAAACCACGACGAACACGGTGAGGAGATAGGCGAGCCCGACCTCGGACACCGTGATGCCGATCGCCAGCAGAAAGCTGCGCCAGTCACGCCGCAGCACTTCCCAGACCGGCTGCGCCAGCACCTCCTTGCGCTCGACCACTTCCTTGAAGTGCGGTGTCTCTGCGAGCCTCAGCCGTACGATGAAGCCGATGCCGACCAGCAAAATGCTGATCAGGAACGGCACACGCCAGCCCCAGTTCAAGAAATCCGCTTCAGGCAGCTGCGTCATCAGTCCGAAGATGCCGGTGGACGCCGCGACGCCGACGGGAAAGCCTATTTGCACCAGGCTGCCGTAGAAGCCGCGGCGGTTGCCGGCATGCTCGACCACCATGACGACCGCACCGCTCCACTCGCCGCCGAGCCCGATCCCCTGAATGAAGCGCAGGATGACGAGCAGGATCGGCGCCCAGACGCCGATCTGGCTGTAGGTCGGCAGGCAGCCGATCAGGAATGTGCCGAGCCCCATCGCGATCATGGTCGCGACCAGCATTGTCTTGCGTCCGAGCCGGTCGCCGTAATGCCCGATGATGGCGCCGCCGATCGGCCGCGCCACGAAGCCGACCGCATAGGTCGAGAACGCCGCCAGCGTGCCGAGGAAGGGATCGAAGCTCGGGAAGAACAGCTTGTTGAGCACGAGTGCGGCGGCGGTGCCGTAGATCAGGAAGTCGTACCACTCGATCGCGGTGCCGAGCGCACTTGCCCACACCACATGCGCCGTCGTCGACCGCTCCGCTTCGCCGGAGACCCCCGTTGCAACAGTCATTGCCATCCGCCCCACGATTCCACGGGGCATCATGGCCAATCGCTGCTGGGGTTGCAACCTGGAGGAGCATTGTATGCGACCGTGATCACGACGCGTGATGTTCGCACCGCAGCCACCTCACCGTCGTCCGGGCGAATCGCCTCTTATTCGCTATTGACAAACTAATTTGCTAATATCTAACTTTGCCCGGAACATCAGGCCGCGCCAAGCGGCCCATGAAAGAGAGGAAACTTCGATGAGAGGGCTTTTGGCCTGCGCCATGCTCGCTGCCATGATTTCTGCTGCCACGACCACGATCGCCAGCGCGCAAGTCTCCGACGACGTGGTGCGGATCGGCGTGCTGACGGATCTGTCGAACTGGGGCCGCGACAACTCGGGGCCGGGTTCGGTCGAGGCGGCCAGGATGGCGGTGGAGGAGTTCGGGCCAACCGTGCTCGGCAAGCCGATCGAGATCATCAGCGCCGATCACCAGATGAAGACCGACGTCGGCGTCAACATCGTGCGCGGCTGGTTCGACAACGGCAAGGTCGACGCGGTCGCCGATATCCCCAATTCCGGCATCGCGATCGCCGTGCACAACATGGTGCGCGAGCGCAACAAGATCGCCCTGCTCTCCGGCCCCGGCGCGAGCTCGCTGACCGACGAGCTGTGCAGCCCTAACACCGTGCACTTCACCTACGACACCTACGCGCTGTCCAAGGTGACGGCCTCCGCCGTGATCAAGGAGGGCGGAAAATCCTGGTACTTCATCACCGCGGACTATGCCTTCGGCCAGCAGCTCGAGAAGGACGCGACGCGCTTCATCAACGAGATGGGCGGCAAGGTGCTCGGCGGCGTGAAGCATCCGACCAACACCGCGGACTTCTCCTCCTTCGCGCTGCAGGCGCAAAGCTCGAAGGCCGACGTCGTCGCCTTCGCCAATGCCGGGCAGGACACCGACAACGCCATCAAGCAGTCAGGCGAGTTCGGCCTCGTGCAGGGCGGCCAGAAGCTCGTCGGCCTCCTGATGTTCGACACCGACGTGCATGCGATCGGGCTGAAGTCGGCACAGGGCACCTACATGACGACCGCGTCGTACTGGAACATGGACGAGCAGACGCGCGCCTGGTCCAGGAAATTCTTCGCCCGCACCAATGTGATGCCGACCATGATCCACACCGGCGTCTACGGCTCGGTTCTGCATTATCTCAAGGCCATCAAGGCCGCGGGCACCGACGATCCGGCCAAGGTGATGGCGAAGATGCGCGAACTGCCGATCGAGGATACCTTCGTCCACGGCGGCAAGCTCCGCGAGGACGGCCGCGTCATCCGCGACATGTACCTGGCCAGGGTGAAGTCGCCGGAGCAGTCGAAGGAGCCCTGGGACTATCTGGAGATCATCAAGACCGTGAAGGGCGAGGACGCCTTCCGTCCGGTCTCCGAGTCCAAATGTCCGCTGTTGAAGAAGTGAGGTGAGGCATGGCCGGCAACGAGCGCAACGCGAGCGAAACCTACGAGTGCGATGTGCTCGTGGCCGGATCGGGATGCTCCGGCATGTCGGCGGCGATCACGGCGCGGCACCGCGGCCTCGACGTGCTGATCGTCGAGAAGGAGCCGCGCTTCGGCGGCACCACCGCCCGCTCCGGCGGCTGGCTGTGGATCCCCGGGACGTCGCTGGCGAAGGCGTACGGCATCGCGGAGACACCGGAGCAGGCCCGCACCTATCTGCACCACGAGGCCGGCAACAATTTTGACGCGGCGCGGGTCGATGCGTTCCTCAGTGCCGGCCCCGAGGCCGTCGACTTCTTCACCACAAAGACGGCATTGCGTTTCGACATGCCGTTGGTCTTCCCGGACTATCACGCCGAGGCGCCCGGCGGCGCGCAGGGCGGCCGCTCGATGGTGACACGCCCGTTCGACGGCCGCGAGCTCGGCGACCTCATCAAGACGCTGGGCATGCCGCTGCCCGAGCTCACCGTGTTCGGCATGATGCTGGGAAGCGGCAAGGAGATCATCCATTTCATGCGGGTGACGAAGTCGCTGACCTCGGCGGTGTACGTCGCCAAGCGCCTGTCGCGGCACCTGATGGACGTGCTGCGCTACGGCCGCGGCATGACCCTGACCAACGGCAATGCGCTGGCGGGGCGTCTCGCCAAATCCGCGCAGGATCTGAAGATCCCGCTGTGGTTGTCCTCGCCGGTAAGCGAGCTGACGGTCGAGAACGGCGCTGTCACCGGTGCGATCGTGTCGCGTGAGGGCCGCGACGTCCGCATCCGTGCGCGCGCGGGCGTCGTGCTCGCCTGCGGCGGCTTCCCGCATGATGTCGAGCGGCGCAAGAAGATGTTCCCGCACGCGCCGACCGGCAATGAGCACTATTCACCCGGCCCCCCCGGCAACACCGGCGACGGCCTGCGTCTTGCCGAAAGCGCGGGCGGGCATGTCGAGGATCGCCTGCCGAACGCGGCGGCGTGGGTGCCGGTGTCGCTGACCACACGCAAGGACGGCTCGAAGGGCGTGATGCCGCATTTCATCGACCGCGCCAAGCCCGGCGTGATCGCAGTGATGCGCGACGGCAAGCGCTTTGCCAACGAGGGCAACTCCTATCACGACTTCGTCCAGGCCATGATCAAGGCTGCAAAACCCGGCGAGGAGATCGCAGCCTATCTCGTCTGCGATCACAAGACGCTGCGGAAATACGGCCTCGGCTGCGTGCCGCCGTTCCCGATGCCGCTGGGTCATCACCTCGCGACCGGCTACCTCATGCGCGGCGACACGCTGGAGGCGCTGGCGGCGAAAGCCGGCATCGATGCGAAGGCATTCACGGATACCGTCAAGCAGTTCAACACGACCGCGCCGCTGGGGCACGACGCCACCTTCGGCAAAGGCTCAAAAGCCTATAACCGCTACCAGGGCGACGCCATGCACGGCCCGAACCCTTGCATCGCGCCGATCGAGAACGGGCCGTTCTATGCCATCAAGATGGTGGTCGGCGATCTCGGCACCTATGCCGGCATCGTCACCGACGAGAACGCGCGGGCGCTGGACGCGGAAGGACGGGTGATTCCCGGGCTCTATGCCGCCGGCAACGACATGGCGAGCATCATGGGCGGCAACTATCCCGGCGCCGGCATCACGCTTGGGCCGGCGCTGACCTTCGGCTACATTGCCGGACGACATCTCGCCGACAGCGCCGCGAAGCGCAACGCGGCGTAGGCGAATCGCATCGGAGGCGCATGAAGAGAGAAAGCCGCGGCATCCAGTCGATCGAGGTCGGCGGAGAATTGCTCCGTGCGCTCGCCAGAAGCGGCGAGCCGATGATGCTGCGCGATCTCGCCCGCGAAGCCGGGATGACGCCGGCCAAGGCGCATCCTTATCTCGCCAGCTTCTCCCGCATTGGCCTGATCGAGCAGGACGAGACCACCGGCCGCTACGAGATCGGCGCGCTGGCGCTCGAGCTCGGCCTGATCAGCCTGCGCCGCCTCTCCGGCGTGCGCATCGCGCAGCCGAAGATCGCAGCGCTGGCAAGCCAGATCGGCCACGCCGTCTCGCTCGCGGTCTGGGGCACGCATGGTCCGACCGTGGTGCAACTCGAGGAGCCCGGCCAGCCCGTCCACATCGTGATGCGCGCCGGCTCGGTGATGGCGCTGCTGGAGACCGCCACGGGCCGCGCCTTCGCGGCCTTCCTGCCGGAGAAGACGATCAATGCCGCACTCGAAAGCGGGCTCGATCGCCAGGGCGTCGGCTACAATCCGAAGCGGGCGGTGAAAGGCGCCAAGGTCGCAGAAATGCTGGCGGAGGTCCGCAAGCACGGCCTTGCCCGCGCCCTCGGCGATCCCCTGCCCGGCGTCAATGCATTCTCGGCGCCAGTGTTCGATCATTCAGGACATGTCGCGCTTGTCATCACCGCGATGGGGCCGGAAGGCACTTTTGACGCGCGCTGGGACAGCCCGATCGCTCACGCCCTGCGCGATTGCGCGGGCGGGATCTCGAAGCGACTTGGCTACGGGATGACGGCGGCGGCGGAGTGAACGAGCCCTACTTGTCCTTCACCGGCACCGTGTAATTCAGGATCAGGCGGCCGCCATCGGGATAGATCGTTTGGCCGGTGATGTAGGACGCATCGTCGCTGGCGAGGAACGCGACGACGGAGGCGACCTCGCTCGGCTCGCCGCCACGGCCGGCCGGCGTGCGGGACATCACGGTCCTGCGGGCATCCTCGGAGGTATAGATCGACGACGCCACCATGTCGGTCAAGATCGTGCCTGGCCCGACTGCGACGACGCGGATGTTGTGCGGGGCGAGCGCGACGGCGGCGACCGACGTCAGCTGCTTCATGCCGCCCTTGGACATGGCGTAGGTCGCAAGCGCCGGGATCGCCAGCAGCGCGTTCACCGAGGACATGTTGATGATGACCCCGCCGCCGCTGCCTTGCGCGATCATCTGCTTCGCCGCCGCCTGCACGCCGAAGAACGCGCCCTTCAGATTGATGCCGATGATTTCGTCGAATTCCGCTTCGGAGATTTCCAGGATGTCGCGATTACGCGCGACGCCGGCATTGTTGACCATGATGTCGAGCCGGCCGAACTCCTTCACGGCAGTCGCGACGAGCTGATCCACGTCAGCGCGCTTGGCGACATTGCCGACCACGGTCCGCAAGGCATCGGGCCGGCCCAGTTCAGCAGCCGTTGCGGCCAGCCCCTCGGCATCGACATCCGAGATGACGACCTTGACGCCGTCATCGAGGAATCGCTTTGCACAGGCCTTGCCGATACCGCGTGCTGCGCCGGTGATGGCGGCGACCTTGCCGGATAGTTTCATGGTCTCACTCCAGAATAGCTGCTTGCGGCAGGCCTACGCCGGATCAGGACCGAAGGCTAGGCCGCCGCAAAACCGAGATGAGCACGGAACCGGTTCTTGATAAAGACGGCATCGCGCGAGGGCAGCGAACGCGGTGGATTTTCGGCCCTGACCTTGATGACAAAAAGCCGCGGGCCATCGGCCGGCTCGGCAATTTGCGCAGCGAGGCGCTGCACCTCCTCGAGCGTTCGCGCAGTGGCCGTCAGGGCAAAGCCACAGGCCGTCGCGATCACCGTGAGATCGACACCGCGGCCGGTGTGGCTCGCCTGCATGCCGGTCTCGCCAAAATGCTGGTTGTCGATCACGACGATGTCGAGATTGCGCGGTCGCGCGACGCCGATGGTGGCGATACCTCCGAGTCCCATCAGTTGCTCGCCGTCGCCGGTCAAAGCGAGGACGCGCCTGGAAGGCTGGGCCTGCGCAAGGCCAAGGCCGATCAGCGCGGCGCCGCCCATGGCGCCCCAGAGATAAAAGTTGTCGTCGCGGTCGCCCGTCGCATGCAAATCGTAGGTCGGCGAACCCAGGCCGGACACGACCAGCGTGTCGCCGCGATTCTTCAGGAGAGCCGCGACAGCAACGCGGCGATCGAGTTGGGAAGCATTGGACATCGCTATCACCACTTCTTCTTGCCGATCAGGCGTTGCCCGATCAGGACGGCGATCTGCTGGTCGGACCCGTAGGCGAGCGCTGCAGCGGATTCGACGGTCTCGATCAGGTCCTCTGCCGTCTCAGCCCGCATCACCTTCAGCCCGATCGCTTCCAGCGAGGGCTGCGTCGCCCGGCTCATCGGCACCTGCCAGGGATTGAACTCGGCCCATTCGCCGCGCATCGTCACCAGCATCAGCAGCGGAAAGCGGCCGATCGCCGACAGCGACAGCATATTGATGCAATTGCCGACCCCGCTCGACTGCATCAGCAGCACGCTACGCTGGCCGCCAAGCCATGCGCCCGCGGCGATCGCGATGCCTTCCTCTTCCGTCGTCAACACATTGGTGGTGACATCAACGTCGGCGGAAAACATGCGGATGAGCTGGCTGTGGCCGGCATCTGGGACGTAGGACATCTGGCGGACGTCGGCGGCCTTGAGGACGCGATAGAGCTCGGACGGCCAGTCAATTTCGGGATTGGGTTGGGGACTATGCACCGCGAGGTCTCCGTGAATTTCGAGCGGCACTCTAGCGATGTTTGGACGTGAAAGCTCTGACCGTCTGGCACGAACAGGTATTGAAGGATTGTATAGCTGACTTTTGTCGTCATGGAGCAACTGCACATGACTGCGCCTCTCCCCTTGTGGGAGAGGGCATCGCCGCAGGTCGATCCACGCTCGCCGGGGTGAGGGGTATCTCCCCGAGCACTCATACGCATCAGTACACGCCGAGAGATACCCCTCATCCGGCGCTTCGCGCCACCTTCTCCCACAGGGGGAGAACGGACGACACCGTCGTTGCGGCTCGGAGGCTAGTTCGCCCCAGCCCGCGCCGCGGCCGGCATGTAGATCTGCGCGTAGCCTTCCTTGATCGCCGAGGTGATGCGATCGAGGCGGCGGTCGATGTGCTTCTCCAGCACGGACACGCAAGCCTCTTCGTTACGCGCCTTCAGGCCCTCGACGACCGCACGGTGCTCGGCCTGGGTATTGGAGCGGTTGATGCTGTCCATGTCGATCCAGCGCACGAAGCGGATGCGGGCGTTGACGTTGCGCAGCACGCGCAGCATCTCGGCATTGTTCGACATCGCCATCAGCCGCTCGTGGAAGGTCTCGTCCAGCTCGACGAGCTCCACCGATGTGCGTTCGCCCGGATCGGGACCGGTGGCTTCGAGGAATTTCAGCAGCGCGTCGATGTCCTCGTCCCTGGCGCGCTTGATGGCGAGGCGGACCGAGGCGACCTCGATCGACTTGCGCAGCTCGTAGAGATCGAAGATCTCATGCGCGTCGAGCTCGCGGCAGAAGAAGCCCTTGCCCGGCGTAAAGCGCAGGAAGCCTTCGGTGTTGAGGCGGTTGAGTGCTTCGCGCAGCGGCGTGCGGCTGACGCCGAGGCGCTTGGCCAGCTCACCCTCGTTGAGTCGTTCGCCCGGCTTGAACTCATAGCTCACGGCCATCGCCTTGAGCTGTTCATAGACGCGATCGACGATACTATCGGAAGCCAGTTCCACGTTGCTCATATCAGCTGCATTCATGCACGAACACAGCTCAATATATCGGGGGCGCGGCAGCGATTGCAATGCAGACAAGAGTAGAGGTTGTGAAGAGCTTTGTGACAGCCGGACTCAGCTGAAGGCGCGTGGGCGCAGTCCAGCATGAAACCAGGTGATCATGGAATAGATGTCGTAGACCGGCAACCCGACCTCGGCCTGCAGCGCCGCCGCGTAGGGCGGCATGTTGGTGCATTCGAGCACGATGGCGCCGACATCGGGATTTTTCGCGACCAGCTGCTTGCCGGCCTCGACCACGTCACGCTCGGCCTGGGCCACATCCATATCGTCCTTCTCGGCCTTGATCAGGACGCGAAAAAATTCCTTGCCGTGCTCGGTGCCGACCAGCGGCGTATCGAGCGGCACTCCGGCACCTTCCAGATGAGCCGGCGTCAGGGTCGAGCCCGATACCGTGACGAGACCGACGCGCTTGCCCGGCGGCAGCGTCGCCTGCACCCACGGCACCTGCATCAGCGAGGAGGTCGCAACGGGAACGCCGACCGCCGCCGCGATCTCTTTCTGGAAGAGCGAGAGAAAGCCGCAATTGGTGGTGATGGCTTCGGCCCCGAGCCGCACCAGATCCCTGGCCGCATCGATGAAGTCGGGCAGCAGGCCGGCGGCACCCTTCAGCACAACCTTCTCCGGCGAGGCGCCGCTCACCACACGGTAGAGCACGGGAAACGGCCAGGTCGTGCCATTGCCCATGTCGCCGGGGATGCGGGGGAAGCGCGCCTCCAGCATCAGGATGCCGAGCGGCGCGCCGTAGATGGCCTTGCCGCCACGGGCGATGCGGGAGGAGGAGCCGGAAGAATAGGTCATGGTGCGATCTCAGAGAAAGCGAGTGGGCGAAAACGGCGCAAGCGGAATTTCAGGCGCCTTGCCGCTCAGCAGCTGAGCAACGAGACGGCCGGTGCGAGCGGAGCTGACCAGGCCGATATGGCCGTGGCCGAAGGCATAGACGATGTCGCGCGAGGCGCGCGCATGGCCGATGCAGGGAATGCCATCAGGCATGCTCGGGCGATGGCCAAACCAGGTCTTGATGCGCGAGGCCGGAATGTCCTTCGGCAGTTTCGGGAACATGCCGAGCAGGTGATTGCGCAGGATCTCGGCGCGCTTCCAGTTCGGCGCAGCTTCGAGACCAGCGATCTCGACCGTGCCGGCGGCACGCAGGCCCTTGTTGGTCCAGTTCACCACCATCTTGGCGTCTGATGCCATCATCGAGCTGCGCGGACCTGTCTCCGGATTCTCGATCATGACGTGATAGCCGCGCTCGGTCTCGAGCGGGAGCGGATCGCCAATGGAAGCAGTGAGCTTCTTTGAATGTGCACCGGCCGCAACCACCGCAGCATCGCACGGAATCTCGCCGGTGTCGGTGAGGACGGCGACGAGCTTGTTGCCGCTCAGCTTGAGACCAGTCGCCTTCGCATGGACGAGCTCGGCGCCGTTCGCCAGCGCGTGCTGGGCAAGCGCCGCAACATACGCGCCGGGATCGCGGCAGCGGCCGGCCTCCTCCACCACCACACCAAAGGTGTAGCGCGGATGCAGGTCCGGCTCGTGCTGGCGCATCTCGTCGGCGTTGAGCTCCATCCATTCGACGCCGACCTTCTTGCGAAGGCGCCAGCCGAGATCGTTGTCGAAATTGCCGCGCGACGGGAACACGTGCATCACGCCGTTGCGTTCGACCAGCTCAGGCACGCCCGCTTCCTCCGCGAGCTTCCGGTGCAGCAGCGGCGCGTCCTTCAGCAGGTCGCGCAAGGCAAACGCTGTCTTCTCGACCCGCGCCTCGGTCCAGCCCGAGAGCAGGTACTTGATCAGCCAGGGCAGCGCCTTCGGCAAGTAAGACCAGCGGATCGCGAGCGGCCCGAGCGGGTCCATCAGATAGAACGGCACCTTCTTCCAGACGCCCGGCTCGGCCGGCGGGATCACCGAATGCGATGACAGCCAGCCGGCATTGCCATAGCTCGCCGCCTGTTCGCCACCGGGCTCGCCCGCGTCGATCAGCGTGACGCGATGACCCTCGCGCAGCGCCTCGATGGCGCTGATCACGCCGATCGCACCGGCTCCGATGATCGCGACGTGGCGGCCTTGCGACATCGCTTACGCCTTCACCGCGGGTGTAAAGTCCTTGCCGACCGAGATCGCCCTGGGATCGATGATGCAGTGAAGGATCGACGGCTTGCCTGAGGCCAACGCACGCTCGAACGCCGGCGCGAACTCTTCGGTGCGCTCGACGCGCTCGCCATGGCCGCCGAACGCCTTTGCGTACATCGCGAAGTCGGGGTTCTTGAGCTGGGTGCCGACGACGCGACCGGGATAGTCGCGCTCCTGATGCATGCGGATGGTGCCGTATTGCGAGTTGTCGACGACGATGACGACCAGCGGCGCGTCGTATTGCACGGCGGTGGCGAATTCCTGGCCGTTCATCAGGAAGCAGCCGTCACCGGCAAAAGCGACGACGACGCGATCAGGATATTGCCGCTTGGCCAGCACGCCCGCCGGCACGCCATAACCCATCGAGCCCGAGGTCGGCGCGAGCTGCGACGCAAAACTGTGGAAGCGGTGATGGCGATGGATCCAGCCGGCATAATTTCCGGCGCCATTGCAGACGATCGCGTCCTTCGGCAGACGGTCGCGCAGCCAGGTCATGACCTGGCCGTACTGGAACGTGCCCGGCAGCTCGCGCGCCTTGTCGGTCCAGGCGAGATAGTCGGCATGCGCCTTCGCGGCCTCGCCCTTCCAGGCAACCGCGCCTGAAGGCTTGAGCGTGTCGACGGCCGCAGCGAACGCGGCAGGCGTCGCCTGGATCGCCAGCGCCGGCTGGTAGATGCGGCCAAGCTCTTCCGAGCCCGGATGCACATGGATCAGCTTCTGCTTCGGCGAGGGAATGTCGAGCAGCGTGTAGGACGAGGACGGCATCTCCGACATGCGGCCGCCGATGAGAAGGATCAAATCGGCGTTGTCGATGCGCGCTTTCAGGCCTGGGCTCGGCCCGATGCCGAGATCGCCGGCATAATGCGAATGATCCGCGTCGATCAGCGAGGCCCGGCGGAACGAGGTCGCGACCGGCAGGTCGAACCGTTCGGCAAAGCGCGCGATGCTCTTGGTGGCTTCATCGGTCCAGCGCGAGCCGCCGAGAATAACCAGCGGCGCCTTGGCGCTCGCAAGCATCGCGCCGACCTGCTCGAGATCCGATGGCGCCGGCCAGCTCACGGCGGGCTCGATGCGCATCGCGTCCGCGACAGCCGCGGTCTCGGTAAGCATGTTCTCCGGCAGCGCGATCACGACAGGACCGGGGCGCCCCTGCATCGCGACGCGGAAGGCGCGTGCGACCAGTTCGGGAATGCGATCAGGACGATCGATCTCGACCGCCCATTTTGCCATCGAGCCGAACACGGCCCTGTAGTCGAGTTCCTGGAAGGCCTCCCGCTCGCGCATGCCGGTGTCGACCTGGCCGACGAACAGGATCATCGGTGTCGAGTCCTGCATCGCGATGTGAACGCCGTGGCTGGCATTGGTCGCGCCGGGACCGCGGGTGACGAAGCAGACGCCCGGGCGTCCCGTGAGTTTGCCGTAGGCTTCCGCCATCATCGCGGCGCCGCCTTCGGCGCGGCAGATCACGACGTCGATCGGGCTGTCATGCAGCGCATCGAGCGCCGCAAGGTAGCTCTCGCCGGGCACGCAGGTGACGCGGTCGACGCCTTGCGCGACCAGCTGGTCGATCAGGATCTGGCCCCCGGTGCGGGTGTTTCTGATGGTCATGACAGCTCCCTGACGGCTTTGGCGATGCGCTTTTGTTCCGAGGTGGCGTAGGACAGGCGGAAACAAGGTGCAAGACCGATGCAAACAGTGCAGAGGACATCGGCACGCATGTCAGCGCCGCGCGGCGATTGCGATCACCTCGATGCGGTAGGCCGGATCGGCGAGCTCGACCTTGCCGCAGGCACGCGTCGGCGCATTGCCGGGCACGACCCAGGCATCGTAGACCGCGTTCATGGCGTCGAAATCGTCCATGGTTTTCAGCCAGACCTGCACGCTGAGCAGGCGCGACTTGTCGGTGCCGGCGCGCGCCAGCATGTCGTCGACCTTCGCCAGCGCCTCCTTGGTCTGCTGGGTGATGTCGGCGGTCTTGGTGTCAGCGACCTGGCCGGCGAGAAAAACGAGATCGCCGAACACGGAAGCGCGGCTGCGGCGGGCGTTCTGATCGATGCGGGTGATATCAGACATGGGGGGATTCCTTATTGCCTTACTTGCCGGTGGCGATGATGCGGCGGCAGTGATCAAGCGCGGCGCCGATGAGATTGTCGCTCGCCTCGGGCGTGCGGAACGCCGAATGCGCCGACAGCGTCACATTCGGCAGCTTTGTAAGCGGATGACCTGCGGGCAGCGGCTCGACAGTGAAGACGTCGAGACCGGCATGAGCAATGTGGCCCGAGCGCAGCGCGTCCAGCATCGCATCTTCGTCGACGATCGCGCCGCGCGCGGTGTTGATCAGGATGCTGCCCTTGCGCATCTGCGCGATGCGCTCGCGTGACAGGAAACCCTTGGTCTCGTCGTTGAGGAGCAGGTGCAGCGAGACGACGTGGCTCTCGGCCAGCAGCTTCTCCAGCGACACGAATTCGACACCCGGATGCGTCTTCGGCGTTCTGTTCCAGGCAATCACCTTCATGCCGCAGCCGGCCGCCATGCGTGCGGCTTCAGCCGCAATGCCGCCGAAGCCGATGAGGCCGAGCGTCTTGCCGGTGAGCTGCACGGCGTCGCGGCGCAGCCAGTTGCCTTCGCGCATGCCGCGATCCATCTCGCCAAAGCTCTTGGCAGATGCCCACATCAGCGCGATTGCGCATTCGGCCACCGCCGTGTCGCCATAGCCCTTGATGGTGTGGACGGCGATGCCGAGCTCAGCAAGCTCTTCCGGATTCATGTAGCTGCGCGCGCCGGTGCCGAGGAAGACGACATGCTTCAGCCCGGCGCACGTCGCCGCAATCGCGGATGGCACCGCCGTATGGTCGACGATCATGATCTCGGCATCGCCGAGCAAGGCGGGGAGATCGCCGGGCTTGATGGAGGGATTTCTGATGATGCCGACCGGCAGCTTCGCGGCGGAGAGCAGCTTCTCGGTGACCGCAGCCAGGGTGTCGTTGGCATCGACAAAAACAGCACGCACGGACTTTCTCCTCTCAATCCCGATAACCCGCTTGCCGGTCCAATATCCGGCGCGGCTTCAGGGAGTTTTCTCTCGCTTTGCCAAAGGACTAGGCCCCAACCTGCCTCGTCGCACAAATCGTCGGCAAAGCCGCAATACCATATTGCATTATGGACTGAATACAGAAATAGTCCACCAGCCGGAGCCGATAGATCCCCATTCCCCAGGGAGTACTGACGATGAACCGCAGGGACGCACTCACCACCGTCGCGCTGGCGGGCGCCGCAATGGCCGCAGCCGGCTCAGCCAAGGCCGACACGGCGCCGACCTCCACGCTCGATCGCATCAAGAAGACCGGCGTGCTGCGGATCGCGGTCATCGCCGGCCAGGACCCCTATTTCCACAAGGACCTCGCCACCAATCAATGGTCGGGCGCCTGCATCGACATGGCGAACGACATCGCGGGCAAGCTGGGTGCCAAGGTCGAGACGCTGGAATCGACCTGGGGCAACCAGATCCTCGACCTGCAGGCCGACAAGATCGACCTCGCCTTCGCCGTGAACCCGACGCCGGAGCGTTCGCTCGTCATCGACTTCTCAACCCCGATCCTGGTGCACTCCTTCACCGTCATCACCAAGAAGGGCTTTGCCAAGCCGCAGACCTGGTCCGAGCTCAATAAGCCCGACGTCAAGATCGCCGTCGACATCGGCTCGACGCACGAGACCATCGCGCGCCGCTACTGCCCGAAGGCCGAAATCCTCGGCTTCAAGACCCGCGACGAGGCGATCCTCGCGGTGTCGACCGGCCGCGCCGACTGCAACGTCTCGCTCGCGGTGCTGTCGATCTTCACGCTGAAGAAGAATCCGACGCTCGGCGATCTCGCGATCCCGCGGCCGATCCTGACGCTGCCGACCAATCTCGGCATCCGCGCCGAAGCCGATCGCCGCTACAAGGATTTCCTCAGCGCCTGGGCCGACTACAACCGTTCGCTCGGCCAGACCCGCGAATGGCTGCTGAAGGCCTATCAAACCGTCGGCCTCAGCGCCGACGACATTCCGGGCGAAGTGCAGTTCTAGGCCGCTGCGATCGACCTGATCGCCGGCAGTTTGTGCAAGGCGGCACCGTGCTGGAGCTCGGTGCTGCCGTGGACGCGTTTGACGACCGGGCTCGCGACCATCCCGAATCGCTTGGGGACATCCATGAAACTCCGCGGCGGCTTCACGAATTACGGCGAGACCATCGGCGTGCTGATGCTCGACACGCGATTTCCCCGCCCACGCGGAGACATCGGAAACGCGCGCTCCTATGACTTTCCCATACGTTACAAGATCGTGCGCGGCGCCCACGCAACCAGGATCATGGGCGATCATCCCGATCCAAACCTGCTCGATCCGTTCATCGTCGCCGCCCGCGAACTGGAGTCGGAGGGCGTCAAGGCGATCACGACGAGCTGCGGCTTCCTCGCGCCGTTCCAGAAGCAGCTCGCCGCCGCGGTGAACATCCCGGTGTTCACCTCGAGCCTGATCCAGGCGCCGCTGATCCACGCCATGCTGCCACCCGGCAAGGTCATCGGCATCTTTACGGAACGCGGCCATCACATGAACGACGGGCATTTCCGCGGCGTCGGCTGGTCGCAGAACGATATCCCCGTTCAAGTCCAGGGCATGAAGCCCGACGCGCAATTTCCCGCGACCTACATTCTCGGCCGAGAGGAGCTGGACACCGACGTGCTGCGCGCCGAGATGATCGAAATGACGGAAGCCTTCATGGCGTCGTGCACGAATCCCGGCGCAATCCTGTTCGAGTGCACCAACATGTGCCCGTTCTCGAAGGACGTCGCCGAGGTCTCGAACCTGCCGGTGTTCGACATCAACACCTTGATCAACTTCTTCTATCGAGCGGCCAATCCGGTGCCGTTCCTGAACTGAGCACGACAGGCGGACGCTCGCCCACGCGCCGCGAGGACACCGACCGCCAGCCGCGCAGCGAGTGGCTGACGGCTTTGAGCCGAATTCACCGGGCATATTGCCGCGGATGCCCTGAGCAAACCGGGACGCTGATATGCGCGCGCCCTGACGTGGCGCTTCCGGTGTTGACGCGAATCCATGCGCGTTTAAGTAGGTGAGACAAAGACTGCAGGGATGGCGACGTTCGCTGGGCTGGTTCCCGTTGCCGTCACCCATGCAGGACACATGACGACCTCGCCTCACGCGACCTCGCCACGCGCGATACCGAAATCGGCTTCCACGCCCCCTCATCTCGCCGTCGTCCTGTTCTCGCTCGCGATGGGCGGCTTTGCGATCGGGACCACCGAATTCGCGTCGATGAGCCTGCTGCCGTTCTTCGCGGCCGATCTTCATATCGACGAGCCGACCGCCGGACACGCCATCAGCGCCTACGCGCTCGGCGTGGTACTGGGCGCGCCGCTGATTGCCGTGCTCGGCGCCAAGTTCGCCCGGCGCACGCAGCTCTTGGCGCTGATGGCCGTGTTCGCGCTCGGCAACGCCCTGACCGCGCTGGCGCCCGGCTTTGGTTCGATGGTCGCCGCCCGCTTCCTCTCGGGCCTGCCGCACGGCGCCTATTTCGGCATCGCCGCGCTGGTGGCGGCCTCGCTCGTTCCGCAACACCGCCGCTCGCGGGTGGTCGGCCAGGTCATGCTGGGCCTGACCGTCGCCACCATCATCGGCGTGCCGCTGGCCAATCTGATCGGCCAGTCGGTCGGCTGGCGCGCGAGCTTTGGCCTCGTGTCGGTGTTGGCCCTGCTCACGGTTCTGCTGTGCGCGCTGTTCGCGCCGCGCGACCAGGCAGGCCGGTCGGATCCGCTGCGCGAGCTCGGCGCGCTGAGGAGCCGTCGCGTCTGGACGACGCTCGCGATCAGCGCCATCGGCTTCGGCGGCATGTTCGCCGTCTACACTTATCTCGCGACGACGTTGATCGAGGTCACCAAGGTCAGCACCGAGGTCATCCCGTTCTTCCTGGCGATCTTCGGCATCGGCGCCACGCTCGGCAATCTGGTCGTGCCGCGCTTCGCCGACCGCGCGCTGATGCCGACGGCTGGCGCCATCCTGGTGTTTGCAGCCGCCGCGCTGCTGGCCTTTCCTGTTGTCGCCGGCAATCCCTGGCTGCTCGCGATCGACATCTTCGCGATCGGCGCCAGCGTCGCGCTCGGCGCCGTCCTGCAGACACGGCTGATGGACGTTGCTGGAGATGCACAGGCGCTTGCCGCCGCGCTCAACCATTCGGCGTTCAACACCGCCAATGCGCTTGGCCCGTTCCTCGGCGGCCTCGCCATTCGCCAGGGTCTGGGCTGGACTTCCACCGGCCCGGTCGGCGCCGCCCTGGCGATCCTCGGCTTTCTGATCTGGATCGTCGCCTGGCGCGACACCGGCCCCGCACCCGTCGAGCGCGCCTCAGGCAGCGACACTGCGCCACGCGAAACTGCTCCGCTGAAGCAGGCACCGCCGCTTGCGCCGCGCGAGCGAAGCCGTCCCAAGGAACCGGTAGCCTGACGGATTGCAACGCGCTCAGAACAGAGCGGCGTTGAAGGCCGGTCCATAAATCATCACGGCTACGAGCGAGACCAGCAGGCCCGCGCCCGAGAAGATCACGAGGATCTGCAAGGTTTCGACGTCGACATTCGTTCCCGTCGCGCGGGATATTGCTCTTGCCAGTGCAGCAATCATCGCCAGCTCCGAAGCCGGCCACGCATGGAGGCGGGCCTGACTTCATCTAGACTAGCGCAGATCGGCGCATCCGCCTGTGAAGCAGATTACAGGTGCGCCTCGATGATCGGTCGCGGGCTAGCGGGCATGTCGGCTCCTTGCGCAGTATCCTACCGGTTCAACTCCCTGATCAGCTCGGCCAGGCTTGAGTCGTAAGGCCGCAGCCGTGCCAAGCGCTCGGCGTATTCCAGAGCGGCCCTGGCATCTCCCTTCTGGCGACTGAAACTGATTGCAGCTGAAAGCAGCTCGACATCATCAGGATGTGTACGCAAACTCTCGTTCAACACGAACAGCGCGTCGTCGCGCCGGCCCGCGGAATGCAGCCCGACGGCATAGACGTAGGCGTACCGGGTTTGACCCGGATCGAGCACGGCGGCCTGGCGCAATTCATCAAGAGCCGCTTCGGTGCGCTTCTGACGCGCCAAGGCCAAGCCAAGCGCGTGATGAAGCGAGGCGTCCTGCGCCGACCTGGACAACTGCTCGCGCAGGATCCGCTCTCCGTCGGCGTCGCGCCCGAGTTGCCGATAGAGGTCCGACAAGTTCACGGCGGCAGCCGCGAAGAAGGGATCGAGTTTGAGCGCGGCGCGATATTCGGTCTCCGCGGCGGCAGCATCGGCTTGGCGCGCGTAGAAATTGCCGAGCGCCGTCCGCGCTTCCGCACGATCCGCGTTCAATCTCTGCGCGGCGATGAATTCGGCGGCCGCTCGAGCGAACCGGTCGCGATCCGCAGACGGCTGCTGCGCCCGCGGCACCGACGCAAGAAGATCGGCGGCGCGAATACGCACGCCACGAACGGGATCAACCAGTTGCGCAGATGCAAGCGACCAGAGCTGGTCGGCCGGCATCCTTTCCAGGCCATCGAGCGCACCCAGCCTGACCAGCGGATCGGGGTCGGACAGGACACGACGGATCAGCTCGACATCGGGTGCGGGCAATTCGGCCAACGCACTCGCACGCACGATACCGGGGACTTCCCCGGCTCCCGCTATCGCCGCCAGCAGCGCCTGCGCATCGGCCGCCTCGATCCAGGCAGCGCCGAATGCCTGCGCGTAGGTCTGAAAGCCTCGCCGTTCCTGACCGAACCAGCTCTCGACCTTGTCGGCTGCCCAACTCGCCGGCTTGTCGCGATGGCAGTCGTTGCAGGCGTTCGGCACGCCCGTCTGCACGGAGACATCCGGGCGCGGCACGCGAAAGCCGTGGTCATGGCGGCGGTCGATCACCATGTAGCGCCGCTCCGGCATGTGGCAGGAGGCGCAGGACAGCGGCGGCGAGACGTCGGCATGGTGTCGGTGCGCCGTGGATTCATACCGGGCCGGCAGATGGCATTGCGAGCAGACGCCGTCACCCGGTGTCTTCAATGCCGCGCTATGCGGGTCGTGGCAGTCGCTGCATGTCACCCCTTTGGCGAACATCTTGCTCTGCTTGAATGGCGCGTAGTTGTAGGTTTCCTCGTCGTCACGCATCTGACCATCGGCGGAGAAAAGCTGAGGCTCGAGCAGCGACACCCGATGTGTCTCCGACAGCGGCCGCCCCGGCGTCCATTCCTCGGAAAGCTGGCCACGCCGTGCGTGGCAACGCCCGCAGGTCTCGACCTCCTTGCGCAGGGCCACTGCGGGCGCGCTGCGAACGGGCGTCAGCGTACCGGCTTGGGCTGACCATGTGATCCCGCTCCGCTCGTCGAACTTGACGACGAGATGCTTCGCCGGATCCTTGGCGGACCCGGCTGCCCCGCGGTCGCCTCTCGCCCAGGCGACATGCCGAGAGCCCGCGCCATGGCAAGCCTCGCACCCCACGCTGATTTCGGAGAACGTCGTTGTGAAGTGGTCCGTGGCGGGATCGTAGTTCTTGCGCACGGCGGTCGAATGACACTCGGCACACATGAAATTCCAGTTTTGGCTGGGTCTGGTCCAGTGCAGGGGATCGCTGCTGGTCACGGCAGCATCCGGATAGAGATGAAACCAGCGCTGGCCGCCTTGATCTTTCGACCGCGTGTCCCAGGCAATCGAAAGCGCCTGGATACGGCCGTCGGGGAATGCAATCAGATATTGTTGGAGCGGATCAACCCCGAACGTGTATTTGACCTCGAACGCCGAAAGCTTGCCGTCGGGTCCGTCCGTCTCGACGAAGAACCTGCCGTCCTTCCGGAAGAAACGGGAGCGCGTCCCCGCATAGTCGAAGACCGCATCATTGAAATCCGCCTTCACGGACTGGTTCGTCGCATGCTCCATCGCGTGCCGATGCTGCGAAGCCTGCCAGAGCTTCGCTTGCATTGCGTGGCACTCGCCGCAGGTCTGGCTGCCGACGAAGCTCAGCTCGGACGCCGGCCGCGAGACAAGCGGACGCTCCGGCCGCCCAATCCAGTAGAATGCCGCCGCGACCATCCCCAGAAGGGCCAGACCGATGCCGGCCGCCAGACGGAAGACGCCGGTCCGCGCGGTGCCCTGCGGCTGGCCTGACGCCACGGGCGGCGCGGACCGCCTCTCGGCGCGGCCCCTTCGGCGCTTACGATCCTTTCCCGAGACTTTTGCCACGCGAGTTCGCCGACCCCAGCCGAATGCGTCGTTCTGAACTACACACGGAGATCGTGGTCGTGAAGCGCGATTCGCGTCTCGCGAGCCAGATCAACGAGTGAGCCGCAGAACATCAGCATCGCCGCCATGAACAGGATTGCAACGCCGAATTCGTGCGCGAGCTGAAGCAGTGCGCTGACGAACGCGACAATGATGATCAAGGCGGTCAGGATCGCTGCAATGATCGCGCAGAGCAGCGACCGGTTCAACAGGGCAGCTCGCCGGCGGAGCCGCGGGAGGTCGGCCTTGAGATACGCCCGCCGCGCATCGTCAGCCGGTATGCCGTGAATGAACTGTGACCGATCAATCACCCGATTGATCCTGGATATCAGCACCGAGATGAAGGCCGCGACCGCTCCCAACAGGAATGCCGGAGCGGCCACGCTTGTGATGATCCGCCCGAGCTGATCGATCGACGGGGTGACCGGCAGCAGCTCGACCATGGTCATTGGTCAAGGTTCCGCACCGGCATCACTGTTGAGCGCATTGCTGGACGAACTTGATGCGATCCATCATGCCGAGCCCCTGCGCTTCGGCCTGCTTGCGGCAGCCCTCGCGCTTGTCGATCCGCAACTGAATCTTGTCGGTGAGACTGAGGCCAACGGTGCCAACCTGCGGTTCGGCAGAGGCCGACTTGCCGGCGTCGTCCGACGGACCGTCACCCGCCGCGCGCGCCGCGTCCTGCAGCCGCTTGACGTCGTCCGGGCTCAGCTTCGGCCGGTCGATGTCCAGCGTCACCTTGTTGAGCTTGCCGGTGAAGACGAACGGCGTTTGATAGTCGTTGTCGTCGACCGGCGTGCCGGTGTCGGAGCCGATGTCGAACGCCTCGTCCCATTGCAGGATGAACGGCAGGCTGTGTTCCATCTTCTCTGTGGACACGATGTTGCCGTCGACCTTCAACGTTCCCGTGCCGCCCTGTCCGATGCCGCTATAGTTGCCGAACACCATGGTGCCAGCGCCCAGGCCGTCATATCTAAAATCGAATTCGATCAGGTGCTTGCCAGGCGTCAACTCTGGACCCTCCCAGCGCACGCGCTTGAGGTCGACGAGATTCCACGTGAAGACGGGCTTGTTCTTCACGACGTAGAAGCCATAGCCGCCGAAGCGGCCGCCCTGTGTGACGAGCATGCCTTCCGCGCCACCCTGCGGGATATCGACATCCGCCTTGAAGGTGTAGGAGGCATTGAGCAAGCTCGGTGCATCGCCGTTGGGCGTGCCGCTCAGCGGCCGTGTCCAGGCGAAGCTGGTGCGGCCGGCGCTGAGGCTCGGACGCGGCGTGATCATCCGGGTTGCCACTGACGAGTCGAGCGGCAGCACCTGATATCTTTCCGCTTGCTGCCAGAACAGCGCCTGCAGCTCCTTCAGCTTGTCGGGATATTTGGCGGCAACGTCCTCGGCCTGCGTCCAGTCGTTGTGGAGGTCATAGAGTTCCCAAGGGTAGTCTTGAGGCGCCGGCAATTTTGCAACCGTGACCCACGGCGGTCGCATTACCTTGGTCGAGGCGATCCAGCCGTCATTGTAGATCGCGCGATCGGCGAACATCTCGAAATACTGCGTCGTGTGCGTCGACGGGGCGTTCGCGTTCTTTTCGTCGAACGTGTACATCATGCTGACGCCCTCGATCGGACTCTGCTTGATGCCGTCGACCATGTCAGGCGCTTTGATATGCGCCGCCTCGAGAATGGTCGGAACGACGTCGATGACATGGTGGAACTGAGCCCGAATGCCGCCCTTGTCCTTGATCACCGCCGGCCACGAGACCGCCATGCCCTGGCGAGTGCCGCCGAAATGCGACACGATCTGCTTGGTCCAGGAGAATGGCGTGTCGAATGCCCAGGCCCAGCCGATCGACATGTGGTTGTAGGTGCGATCGGTGCCCCAGACGTCGTAGAAATATTTGAGCTGGTCCTCGACCGACGGGTTGATCTGGTTGAACATGGCGACTTCGTTCGGCGTGCCATTCGGCTGACCTTCCGCGCTCGTCCCGTTATCACCCTCGATGTAGATGATCAGGGTGTTGTCGAGCTTGCCGAGGTCGTCGATCGACTGGATCACCCGCCCGATCTCGTTGTCGGCATAGGCAGCATAGGCCGCGAATACTTCCGCCTGGCGGACGAAAAGCTTTTTCTCGTCAGCGGAAAGCTGGTCCCACTCCTTGATCAGATCCTTCGGCCATGGCGTGAGTTTCGCATTCTGCGGAATGACGCCCAGCTTCTTTTGGTTCTCGAAGATGGTGTCACGAAGCTTGTTCCAGCCCTGGTCGAAAAGATGCATCTCGCTGATCTTCTTCACCCACTCGGGCGTCGGGTGATGCGGCGCGTGCGTCGCACCCGGCGCGAATTTGATGAAGAAAGGCGTGTCGGGTGCCAGCGCGTTCATGCGGTTCACGTAGTCGATCGCTTCGTCCGCCATTGCTGTCATCAAATTCCAGCCGGGCTTGCCGACATAGGGATGGATCGGCGTGGTGTTGCGGACGAGGTTACCGGGCTCCCACTGATTGGTGTCGCCACCCATGAAGCCGTAGAAGTATTCAAAACCCATGCCGGTCGGCCACTGATCGAACGGGCCGGCCTGGCTCGCCTGGTATTCGGGCGTGTTGTGGTTCTTGCCGAACCAGGCGGTATGGTAGCCGTTGTCGGTCAGGATTCTGCCGATCGTGGCCTTGTCCTTGGTGATGATGCTGTCATAGCCCGGATAGCCGGTGGCCTGCTCCGCGATCACGCCATAACCGACCGAATGGTGGTTGCGTCCGGTGATCAGCGCCGCGCGCGTCGGCGAGCACAGGGCGGTCGAATGGAAATTGGTGTAGCGCAATCCGCTTTGCGCGATCCGGTCGAGCGCCGGCGTCGGGATCACGCCGCCGAACGTGCTAGGCACGCCATAGCCGGCATCGTCCGTGATGATCAGCAGGACGTTTGGAGCGCCCTTGGGAGGTACGACCCGCGCCGGCCAAAATGGTTTCGAATTGCGCGCGTCACGCTCGATCTTGCCGCCGAACTTTTGCGGCGGCGGCGGAAGCTGGTTGCCGGGAATGGTGATGGTGGCGGCTGGAGAGCCCGGAGGCGGCGCGGCCGATTGAGCCGTTTGCGCGAACGCAGGCCCGGAGATCACGGATGCCGCAGCAATTGCAACAAAGATCGTCCGAATGATCATTGCAAATTCTCCCCAGATCAGGGTGCTAAAAATCGTAGCCTGAACCGCGGCCGGATCAGCGGCTTTGACTCAAATCAACTGCACCGAACTGACCGCGCAGAAGCGTGCTATCGGAATCCGGCAATGGCGCTGAGACCGCATCGCGGCGAGCGAAACACGTCAGGCGTTGCAAAAGGGCACCACACTTTCGGCGACGACGGGACTGGCCGCGCCTCATTGATCTAGATCAAGGCGGTCAGCACATTCGCGAGATGTGTTGGACGTCCATTTCGAAAATTCATTTATGAGTCTGGGGGCGGATCATGGGACATGCATGCGCGCAGTGCGCGCGCCCATCATCGAATGAACGTAGTGCCAAGGCCGCTCGCTGGTTCGCCGCGCTCCTGATCGGCACCTGCGCGAGTGCGAGTACTGCGCAGGCCGACGAAGGTGGCGTCAGCTTCTGGCTTCCCGGAATTTACGGAAGCCTTGCTGCCCTTCCGCAACAGCCGGGATGGGCGCTGAATTCGATCTACTATCATACCGCAGTCGGCGCTTCAGGTTCGGTCGCCGCGGCCCGCCAGATCACGCTGGGCAGACTCAATCCGACCGCAAATGTCAGCCTGGACGCCAATCTCGGCGCCCGGGCGGATCTGCTTCTGCTGAACCCCTCCTACACATTCGCAACTCCCGTCCTCGGAGGACAATTCTCACTCGGCGTGATGGCGATTGCGGGCCGCAATCACACCACGCTCGACGGAACCATCACCGCGGGCGTTGGCGGATTCACGACCACGCGGGCCGGCGCGATTGACAGCACACTCACCGGCTTCGGCGATCTGTATCCGCAGATGACGTTGCGCTGGAACATGGGCAACAGCAACTTCATGACCTACCTGACCGGCGACATACCGGTTGGTGACTACGACGCTCAACGGCTCGCCAATCTCGGCATCGGCCACGGTGCGATCGACGGCGGCGCGGGCTACACCTATTTCAATCAGCAGAGCGGCTTCGAATTGTCGGCCGTCACCGGGCTGACGTACAATCTGCGAAACGATGCCACCGGCTATCAGAACGGCATCGACTGGCACCTTGACTGGGGCATGTCACAGTTCCTGTCGAAGCAACTCCACGTCGGTGCCGTCGGCTATGTCTACAATCAGCTCACGGCGGACAGCGGCGCGCTTCCGATCCTCGGCGAGAACAAGTCGCGCGTGGCCGGCATCGGACCGCAGGTCGGGTACATCTTTCCAATTGCCGGGCAGCAGGGCTACCTCAATCTGAAAGGCTACTATGAGTTCGGTGCGGACCGGCGGCCGTCGGGCTGGAACACCTGGCTGACGTTCTCGATCTCCCCTGCAGCGCCGACGCCCGCTGCGCCAGCCAGGCACATTGTCACCAAGTGATGGTCATCAGCGCGAATAGTGGTCGGGCCAGTGAGGCTATCGCGGCACCTTACCGAGTCCTCATACCGCCTCCCTGAGGTTCTTCTTATCGTTGGCGCCAGTGCTCAGTTCCGCCCACAGGCGAAAGCGCACGCCTTCGTTCAGAGGAATCATGTGAAACGGCTGGCCGAAGATGGCGAGCGGCTCCTTAGCTGCCTCGAACCGAGGCCAAGCTTCCACAATATCAGGTGCGCCTGATGTCACGAAGCGCAACAGGCTTGTCTGAAACCGCGCCGCCACGTCGATATCGGCAGGCGTCATCGGGCCGCCCTTGCGCTTCAGGATCGGGCGATCGATGAACTCGGGCAAATGTGCCCACAGGCAGGCATTGTCGGCGCCGTGAGTCGGACCTTGCGAGAGAAACGGCTCCAGCGCAGGGCGATGGTCGAACCGGCTCAGCCACACCGCACCGCCTGCAGCTGCGTGGCTTCGCGCCAGATCGGCCATCGGGCGATGCCAGAACGCATCCGACAGCAGCGCCTCGTAGGGATCCTCGTCGACGCGCGCCGAACCGCGATAGCAGGCCAGCAGGCGTTCCCAGCCGGCATCGCCGAACGCGACGCGCACATTGCGCTCGGTGGTGCGGATCATCGCGGCCGGCGGCGTGCTCTTCAAAAACATCACCATCTCGTCGCGGCAGGAGCCGAGCCAGAGCGGAATGTCGCGCAAACCTCCTGCGGCAAAGACGTCGCGCGGCTCGCGCGGGATCACGGTGCCGTCGAGCACCGGGCCGAACACCGTGCCTGAATCGGTCTCGTCCGCGATCCTGCGGCCGACGCGCTCGACGGCTGCAAAGAGGTTTGACAGCGGTACGGATGCGATAGCGCCCGGATCGTCGTCCAATTCGAGCTCGGCCAGCACGCGGCGCGCGACGATGTCGGCATGGTCAGCGCTCATGATGTTGCGGCCGGGCGCGCTCAGCGCCAGCGCACGGGCGAACTTGCCCTTCGCCTGCGGCAGCGTTCCGAGGGCGATGACCATGGATGCGCCGGCCGACTGGCCCGACAGCGTCACCTGGCCAGGATCGCCGCCAAAATTGGCGATGTTGGCGTGGACCCAGTCGAGCGCGGCAAGTGAATCCGAGATCGCGAGATTGTTGGCCTCGGCCAGTCCGTGACGATGCAGTTGCAGGAAGCCGAGCGGTCCGAGCCGGTAATTGATGGTGACGATGACGGCCGGGCCATGCGCGGCGAGGAAGGCGCCGTCATAGTCGGCGCCGCCACCGGTGACGAAGGCCCCGCCGTGGATGAAGAACAGCACCGGCAGTGGGCGGCCTGTCCCAACAGGCGTCCAGATGTTCAAGCTGAGACAGGATTCTTCCGCCTGATCGAGATGCCCGGGCTGCGGCGCGTAAGCGCCGTAGTCCGTGCAACGACGCGGCTCCGTCCACGCGGGTGGCGGCATCGCCTTGGCGAAGCGCCGCGCGGTCGCGAACGGCACGCCCTTGAAGGCGCGGACGGTCACCTGCTCGGCCCCCATGATCGGGCCGAGCGTGGTCTGAACTGCGTTGGTCAACATGCGATCGATGGTCCTTGCGCTCACGCGCGCCGCTTGCCGAGATCGGCGATGTCGACCTTGTGGGTCTCGCGCGCGGTCATCGCGGCCAAGGCGGAGGCGACGCAGCAGCCGCCGACGAAGATCGCGACCGGAATCCAACCGTGCGGTCCCTCGCCGACGAGGCTCGCGCTCACCAGCGGCGTGAAGCCGGCGGCAAGGAAGCCGAGCTGGGTGCCGATCGCGGTGCCGGAATAACGGACGCGCGCTTCGAACATCTCCGCGTAGAACGACGGCCAGATCGCGTTCGGCGCGGAGTAGATGATGTAGAGGCCGATCGCGGCGGCAAAGATCGCGGGCGTGCTCCCCGAGGTCACCAGCATGAAATAGGGGAACAGCAGCACGGCGCAGCCGAGCACGCCGCCGATGAACACCGGCTTGCGGCCGATCCTGTCGGCGAGCAGCGCCCAGAGCGGCTGCGCAAACAGCGCCACCACATTGCCGAGCACGCCGGCCCACAGCATGGTCGGACGCGCGACACCGAATTTGCTGGTGGCATAACCGAGCGTGAACACCGCTGTCATGGTGCTGACAGTCGCAATCAGCGCGCAGACGATCACGCGCAGCACATCCGGCCAGTAGTCACGCAGCAGCGCGATGACGGGGAAGCGCGCGACCTGCGCCTTGTCCTTGATGTCCTCGAACACGGGCGTTTCCGGCATGGTCCGCCGCACCAGATAGGCAACCAGCAGCACCAGCGCGGAGAGCAGGAACGGAATGCGCCAGCCCCAGCTCAGCAGTTGATCTTCCGGCATGCTCGACACCGGGATGAACACCAGCGTCGCCAGGATCGCGCCGGCCTGGGTGCCGCTGAGGGTCCAGCTCGTGAAGAAGGCGCGGTTGGAATTGGCGGAATGCTCCAGCGTCAGCGAGTTCGCTCCGCTCTGCTCGCCGGCCGCCGACAGGCCCTGCAACAGGCGCAGCAGCGTCAGGATGATGGGCGCTGCATTGCCGATGGTCTTGGCATCCGGCAAAAGGCCGATCGCCAGCGTCGAGGCACCCATGATCACCAGCGTGAACAGCAGCACGGTCTTGCGACCGATGCGGTCGCCGAAATGGCCGAGGATCACGGCGCCGACGGGCCGCGCGATATAGCCGATGCCGAACGACAACAGCGCGAGCAGCGTGCCGGTCGACGGGTCGACGTTGGCGAAGAACACTTTTGGAAAGATCAGCGCCGCCGCGGTGCCGTAGATGAAGAAGTCGTAGTATTCGAGCATGCTGCCGACGAAGCTGACGAGCGCGGCGCGCTTCGGCAGCTTGGCTTGCGAAACGTCCGCGCCGGATGACGCATGCAGCGATGCAGTTGAGGTCAAGCTCATCAAAATTCCTCCCCGAGTGCTCTGGCGGATGCAGCTCGCGTCATGCCCGTCCGGCCTTGCGCGCGTTTATTGCTTTTGGTTGCCGCAACCTTGGTTTCGCCCATAATGTACGAACTAGTACGTTTATGCAAGGCCGCGCCGAAAAGCGCCGGATTGGACGAAATTTGCCTTCACCATCAAGGTGATCCATAGAAACGGGCGGGAGAAACAGTGATGCTCGAGCGCATGCCACCCCCATCGAAGCGCACCAACGACCCCGAGCGCACCAAGCGCGACATCCTCGAAGTGGCGATGGCCGAATTCGCCTCGGAGGGCTATTCCGGCGCCCGCGTCGACGCGATCGCGGCGCGCACCCGCACGTCGAAGCGGATGATCTATTATTATTTCGGCGGCAAGGAGCAGCTCTACCTCGCGGTGCTGGAAGAGGCCTATCGCAGCATCCGCGCGCTGGAGGATCAGCTCGACATCGCCAGCTGCGACGCGCGCGAGGGCCTGCGCCGGCTGATCGAAGCCACCTTCGACCACGACGAGCGCAACCCGAACTTCATCCGCCTCGTCTCGATCGAGAACATCCACCACGGCAAGCACCTCAAGCAGAACCTGCAGCTGCGCCAGCTCAACGCCAGCGTGATCGCGACGCTCGACGGCATCCTCAAGCGCGGCCGCGCCGAGGGTGTCTTCCGCGACGACGTCGACGCGATCGATCTGCATCTGGCCATCTCTTCCTACTGCTTCTTCCGCGTCGCCAACCGGCATACGTTCGGTGCGCTGTTCGATCGGGACCTGAGCGAGCCGAAGGTGCTGGCGAAGAGCAGGACGCAGATCGTGGAGATGATCCTGGCGTGGCTGGGGGCGAAGGCTTAGCTGCCCTCACCCCGTCTTCTTCTGCCGCGCGCTCGCTGCGAGCACCAGCAGGAACGACGCCGCCGTCATCAGCGTCGAGATCGCGGCAATGGTCGGGTCGATCTCGTCGCGGAGCGCGGTGAACATGCGCTTGGTCAGGGGCTGATACTGGCCGCCGGAGATGAACAGCGCGACGATGGTCTCGTCCATCGCCGAAATGAAGGCGAAGATGCCGCCGGCGACCACGCTGGACTTGATCTGCGGCAGCGTCACCGCGAAGAAGCTGCGCAGGCGGTTCATGCCGAGGCTGCGCGCCACCATCTCCTGCGCGGGGTCGAAGCTTTGCATTCCCGCCAGCACGGAGATGACGACGTAAGGCAATCCCAGCATCACGTTCGCCAGCACGAGGCCTGGCATGGTCGCAACCAGGCCGACCTTGGCATAGACGAAGAAGATGCCGACCGCCGTGATGATGATCGGCACCACCAGCGGCAGCAGCAGCGCCATGTGGATGACGCGCATGATCCGCAGCTTCGACTGGCTGATGGCATAGGCGGCGGCGACGCCGCACGGCGTCGCGATCAGAACGGTGAGGAAAGCCACCGTCAGCGTCACCTGCGTCGCCTGCATCCAGGCCGGATTGGCGAAATACTGCTGGTACCAGCGCAGCGAAAACGACGGCGGCGGGAAGGTCAGGAAGCGCGCGCTGGAGAACGAGATCGGCGCGATGATCAGAACGGGGAGGATCAGATAGACCAGCACCAGCGCGCTGATCACATAGAGGGCAATCCGGGCGGGCGAGGCGCGCATCATTTCTGCCCCAGTACGCGATCGAGCGAGATGAAGCGGCTGACGACGAAGAAGATCGCGAGCACACTCAAGAGCAGCACCACCGCGACTGCGCTCGCGGCGCCGAACTGGTTGTAGAGCTCGACATTGCGGCTCACCAGCATCGACACCATCACCGTGCGCCCGCCACCGAGCAGCTCCGGCGTGATGTAGAAGCCGAGGCAGAGCACGAACACCATGGTGCACCCGGCGAGCACGCCCGGCAGCGACAGCGGCAGGAACACGCGGAAGAATGTCAGCGACGGGCTCGCGCCCAGGCTGGCGCCGGCCTGCATGAGATCGCCGGGGATCTTCTGCATGGTGGCGTAGAGCGGCAGCACCATGAACGGCAGCAGGATGTGCACGGTCGCCACCACCGTGCCGAAGGTGTTGTGCACCAGCGCGAGCGGCTCGGAGATCACATCGAGATAGCGCAGCAACTGGTTGATTACGCCAGTGCGCTGGAGCAGCGCCAGCCAGGCATAGGCCCGCACCAGCACACTGGTCCAGAACGGCAGCACGACCAGCGACAGAATGAGGATGCTCCAGCCCTTCGGCACCGAATTGGCAAGGTAGGCCACGGGATAGCCGAGCAGCAGCGCGATGACGGTGACCGCGAGGCTGATCTCGAAGGTCAGCGCAAAACTGCGCCAGTAGATGTCCTCGGTGAAGACGCGGCGATAGTTCTCCAGCGTGAAGCCGTCATGGTAGATCGACTGCCAGGCGAGCCAGCCGACCGGCAGCACGATCAGAGCCAGGATCACCAGCAGCGCCGGCGACACCAATGCCAGCATCAGGCCGTGTTCGCGGCGCTGATGCTTCTCGGATGGATCTGGCACTGATGTCGCCAAGGCTGCCTCGCCTATTTCTGCATGAACGAGGCCCAGCGCTTCTCGGCGGCTTCGCCGGCCGGCGAGGACCACCAGGCGTAGGACATCAGCGCTTGCTTGGCTGCATTGACCGGCTCGCTCGGCAATTGCGCCGCGCGCTCGGGCTTGATCACGTTGGTCTCGAACGCCTTCGGGTTGCCGGGGCCATAGTCGATCTGCAGCGGCAGATTGGCCTGGTGCACGGGATCGACGGCTTCATTGAGGAATTTCACGGCGGTGTCGAGATTCGGCGCGCCCTTGAGGATGCAGAGCGAGGTGCTCTGCAGGATACCCTGGTTGTAGGTGAAGCCAACCTTGGCGCCTTCCTTCGCGACCGCGCTGACGCGACCGTTCCAGGCCATCTCCATGTCGACCTCGCCGTCGTTGAGGAGCTGCGCCGATTGCGCGCCCGAGGTCCACCACACCGTGATGTTGGGCTTGATCTCTTCCAGCTTCTTGAAGGCTCGATCGACATCGAGCGGATACAGCTTGTCGGGCGCAACGCCGTCGGCCATCAGTGCGGCCTCGAGCGTGGCGATCGGATGATTGCGCAGCGCGCGTCGGCCGGGGAATTTCTTGACGTCCCAGAAATCGGCCCAGCTGTTCGGTGCGTCCTTCGGGAAGGTCTTCTGGCTGTAGGCCAGCACGCTCGAATAGAATTCGTAGGACACCGAATAAGGACTGCGATAGGCCTCCGGCATCGCCGCCGCGTTCGGGATCTTCGAGAAATCCAGCTTCTCGATCAGGCCCTGCTCGCCGCCGCGCAGGCAGTAGCCGGTCGGGGTGTCGACGACGTCCCAGATCGGCTTGCCGCTGCCGACCTGCGTCTTGATCGCAGGCCAGGCGTCGGGAATGGAATCCTGGTTGATGGTGATGCCGAGCTTCTTGGCGGAGGGATCGAGGATCGCCACCGTCTGCGCCTGCTGATAGGCGCCGCCTTGCGAGACGAAGGTGATCTGCTCGGCGGCGTCGGCCGCGGTCGTCAATCCGACTGCGCCCAGCAGCACGCAGCCCAGTCGCAAATTCCGTTTCATCGTCATCCTCGCCTCCTCCAAAGTGATCCTACTGACCGATCGCATCGAGAAACTGGTACCAGCCCGCGACCATGCGCACGGCAGGCTCGCGCAGCGGATAGAACGGAATCGCCTTCATGCGGCTGACGTCGAGCAGTCCGACGTCGGGCGTCTCGCCGCGCACGAAGGCAGAGAGATAGCGGCCCATCAGGCTCGACATCGCGACGCCCGCGCCGTTGTAGCCCATAGAGACCAACGTCCGGTCGTCGATCCGGCCGATATGCGGCACCGAATCCAAGGTCATGCCGACGAGGCCCGACCATTTGTAGGCGAGCGGGACCTCGGCCAGATCCGGGAAGATGCCGACCATCGCCTTGCGCAGCGCGTCGAAGGCGCCTTGCGAATCCTGCTTGCCGAAGGCGCCGCGACCACCAAAGATGACGCGATTGTCGACCATGCGGAACCAGCGCATCATGCGCTTGGTCTCGGTATAGGTGCGTCCCGTCGGCATCAATTTGCCAGCGAGATTGCGCGGCAGTTTTTCGGTCGCGATGAGGGCGCTGCGGAACGGGATCAGCGTGCGCTGTAGATGCGCGGTCGCTCCGGTGAGATCGGAATAGCTGTTGGTGGCGATGATCGCCTGTTTGGCGCGCACCGCGCCTTGCGGCGTCTCGGCGACGATGCCGTCGCCCTCACGCCGCAGTTTGATCACCGGCGATTCCTGGAAGACGGGCACGCCGCGGCGCGCCACGCCATCGGCGAGGCCGCGCAGATAATTCAGCGGATGAATGCCGCCCGAGCCGGGATTGAGCACGCCGCCGACGAAAATGTCGGAGCCGGTCTCCTCGCGCACGCCGCGCTTGTCGAGGATGCGGACCTCGGCTGAGCCCATCTCGCGCGTCATCCAATTGGCTTCGTCGATGGCCGCCTTCAGCGTCGTCTCGTTATGGGCAGCCTTCACCTGACCGGTGCGGGTCAGATTGGCGCGGGTGATGCCGAATTCGGAGACGAGCTCCTCGACCATGTCGGTCGATTCATGCGCGATCTCGTACATGCGCCTGGCCATCGCGCGGCCATGCGCGGCGTCGATCTCGCGAAACGAGAGGCGAAACTTTGCGGTAATCACGCCGCCATTGCGGCCACTCGCGCCCCAGCCGGGCCTGACGGCCTCGAGCACAACAGGCGCGAGCCCGCTCTTAGCGATGTGGTGCGCGGCGGAGAGGCCGGTATAGCCGGCACCGACAATCACCACATCCGCCTGTTGCTCACCTGACAGGACCGGAAATTCGCGCGCCGGCTCGGCTGTGGCTTCCCACAGCGAGTTGGCCGATGGCAGCGCGTTCCAGTCTGGTGTCATGTCCGCGGTCCTCCTTACGCCGGGCCGATGGCGGCGTCGGCCAGCGCCCTCAGCGTCGGGAAATGGAAGTCCGGCTTGGTCAGCGTCTCGACGGCGGGCGTGCCGCCGAAGCCGGCGATGCCCTGGCGGCGCTCGATCCAGCAGACCTTGTAGCCGAGCTTCCGGGCGATCCCGATGTCGTGGTACTGGCTCTGCGCGACGTGCAGGATGTCGGACTGCTTGTAGCCGAAGGCCGACTGCCGACCCTTGTTGTAGGCGAAGAATTCCGGGTTCGGCTTTGCGACGCCGGTGTCGTCGGCGCAGACGGTGTCGTCGAAGGGATTGCCGAGTGCGTGAGCGTAGCAGGACAGCGCAACGCGGTCGGCATTGGTCATCGCAACAAGCCGGAATTTGGTACGCAGGCGCTTGAGCGCTTCCACCGAGTCGGAGAACGGCCCCCAGCGCAGCACCGAGAGCTGGAACACGTCGCAGGACGCATCGTCGGCGGGCAGACCGAGCTCGGTGGCGAGATGGCGGTAGACGTGGAACATCGCCTCGCTGGAGCGCTCGTAGTGCCTGTCGCGTCCGCGCTTGTAGGGCTCGAAGATCTGCTCGTCGCTGAGCTCGGCCGGCGTCTTGCCCGAGATCTTGCGCACCGCGTTGAGCACGCCGGTCTCGAAATCGATCAAGGTGCCGACGACGTCGAAGGTGAGAACCTTGAAATTGCTGAACGCGGCTTGGGTCGACATATCAGTCTCTTCTCTCAGTTGGACCAGATTCATGTTCAGTCCACCCTGGGCACCACGATGGTGTCCTCTGGGTGAAGGGTGACGGTGAGGCTGCCGCCGAGCGGCGGGATACGGCTATAGGCCTGGTGGTAGCTCGGCTGGCGCAGGCTGAGCGCGATGCCGTCAGTGAGCGCCAGGAAAATGCGCAAGCTCTCGCCTTGGTAGACGATGTCGGTGACCGTCCCGGTGAGCCGGTTGCAGGCGGCATCCTGCGCGCCGTCGTCGATCAGCAGTTTTTCGCTGTGCACGGCGAGCATCAGGGCGTCGCCATTGGGAATGGCGCGGGCGCTGCGCAGAAGCGCGTTGCCGAGCGCGACGCTGGAGGCATCGACGCGGCGGACCGGCAACATCGTCGCCTCGCCGATGAAACTCGCGACGAAGGAATCGGCGGGATGATCGTGCAGCCGCTCTGGCGCGTCGATCTGGATCAGGCGACCGTCCTTCATGACGGCGACTCGGTCGCTCATGGTCAGCGCCTCGCGCTGGTCATGGGTGACGTAGATGATGGTGGCGCCGATGCGCTTGTGCAGCGCGCGCAGCTCGATCTGCATGGATTCGCGGAGCTGCTTGTCGAGCGCCGAGAGCGGCTCGTCCATCAGGATCAGCTGCGGCTCGAAGATCATGGCGCGCGCGAGCGCGACGCGCTGGCGCTGGCCGCCGGAGAGCTGCGCGATGCCGCGCTCCTCGTAGCCGGCAAGGCCCACCATGCTGAGCGCCGCGCGCACCTTGTCGGGCCAGATCGCTTTCGGCAGGCGCCGCGCCCGCAAGGGAAACGCAACGTTCTCGCCGACGCTCATGTGCGGGAACAGCGCGTAGTTCTGGAACACCACGCCGATGTCGCGCTTGTGCGGCGGCATGTAGGTGACGTCGCGGCCGCCGAACAGAATCGTGCCTGAGGTCGGCAGGATGAAGCCGCCCAGAATGCCGAGCAGCGTGGTCTTGCCGGAGCCGGAGGGACCGAGCAGCGAGACGAATTCGCCGGCCCCGACATTGAGGGAAACGTCGTCGAGGGCGCGAACGGCACCATACGCCTTGCTCGCGGACCTGATCTCGACGCTTTCCGCTCGTTTGTCCAACGATCGACCTCGCCCGTTCCCCTGCAATGGCGTGCCTCACTGCGCGCCATAAGCCTGCTTTATAGACAGGAAACTCGCGCACTCACGGTTGAAGCGTGCAGCGCACCTAAACCTCTCGCATGAGCCCTGTCTTTAGGCTGTGATGCCGATGACAACAGACTTGGCAAAACTGGGCAATTGCCAAATTCTCACCGCGCTCATAACATGACGTTATGCCAGAGCTGCGCCGCATGCTGCCCTCCAGTAACGCCCTGTTCGTCTTCGACGCAGCAGCGCGCAATGGCAGCTTCACGGCTGCGGCCGCCGAATTGAACGTCACGCAGCCCGCGGTGAGCCGCATGCTCGGACAGTTCGAGGAGCACCTCGGCGTTCGCCTGTTCGATCGCAAGGCGGGCCGCGCGGTGCTCACCGAGGAAGGCGAGCTGCTCTATCGCCGCGTGCTCGACGGCTTTCGCAGCATCGAGACTGGCCTTGTCGAGATCGAGCGGCGCCGCAAGGGCACCGAGACGGTGACGCTGTCGGTGTCCTCCGCCTTCACCACGCACTGGCTGATGCCGCGGATCGACAAGCTGCAGAAGCGGTTTCCGCAGATCGACCTGCGATTCCAGCTGATCTCCGGCGCGCTGCGCGGGCCGGTGGAAAATGTCGACCTCGGCATGCGCTTCCGTGATCGCGAGGAGCCGTCGTCCGGCGGCACGCTGGTAATGAAGGAAGTGATGCTGCCGATGTGCAGCCCCGGTTATCTCGGCGACGCCGATCCCACCGAGGGCAACACCATCATCCGCCTCGCCGAGACTCCGGGCGATTGGGCGGCGGACTATACTTCGCTGCTCACAGGGCGCCGCGGCGCGGCCAAGGGGCTGAGCTTCACCGACTACGCCGTCGTGGTGCAGGCCGCCCTGCTCGGGCAGGGCATCGCGCTCGGCTGGCTGACGGTCGCCTCGCACTGGCTGCTGACCGGCGCGCTGGTGCCGGCCTCCGACCGGCTCACCACCACGCGCCGCATCTGCGAATTCCTGCCGCCACGCAACCGCCCGATGCGCCCCATCGCCGCCGAGATCCGCGACTGGATCATCGACCAGATGCACAGCGAGATCGCGGCGATCGACCGGCTCTATCCGAAGCTCGGCGCGATGGCGGCGTGTTATTGATGCTCGATCGCCCGGATCGCGCCGCGCAGCTCGGCGAGGCCGCGGAGGCGGCCGATTGCGGTGTAGCCGGGGTTGGTGCGCTTGGTGGCGGCGAGATCGTCGAGCATGCGGTGGCCGTGATCCGGGCGAAACACGATGCGCTCGTCCGGTGAACGCCGCGCGCTTTCCTTCAACAGCGCCTTCAGCACCGCAATCATGTCGACGTCACCGTCGAGGTGATCGGACTCATGGAAGGACAGGCCGTCGGCCTCGCGCCTGGTCGCGCGCAGATGGGCAAAGCCGATGCGCGGGCCGAACCGTTCGGCCATGGCGGGCAGGTTGTTCTCAGCGCGCACGCCGAGCGAGCCCGTGCACAGGCAGATGCCGTTGGCTTTTGACGGCACGGCATCGAACAGCGCCTGGTAATCCTCAGCGGTGGAGGCGATGCGCGGCAGGCCGAACAGCGGCCGCGGCGGATCGTCCGGGTGCAGCGTCAGCGATACGCCGAGCTGCTCGGCGACGGGCGCGACGCGCGCCAGGAATTCGGCAAGATGCTGCCGCAGGATTTTTGGCGTGATGTCGCGATAGGCATCCAGCTTGTCGCGGAATTGCGGGATCGTCATCGGCTCGGTGGTCGAGCCCGGCAGCGCGCTGGCGATGACCATGATGAGATAGTCGATATCGGCCTGGCTCATCTTCTCGAACAGCTTCCTGGCGCGCGCCTGCTGCTCGGGCGAATACTCTTGCACGGCGGCGGGGCGCTCCAGGATATGCAGCTCGAACGCCGCAAAGCGGTCCTGGTCGAAGCGCAGGGCGCGGGCCCCGTTCGGCAGTTCCCATTCGAGATCCGTGCGGCACCAGTCGACGACAGGCATGAAGTTGTAGCAGATGATCTTGATGCCGGACGCGGCGACCGCTTCCAGGCTCGCGATCCAGGCTTCGATCGACTTCGCCGCCTTGGCTCCGAGACGCTTGACGTCGTCGGGGATCGGAATCGATTCCACCACCGACCAGGTCAGCTGGGAGCGGCCGGGCTGGCCGTTCTCGATGAAGTTCTTGCGCTCCTCGACCGCCTTGCGCGTCCAGGCCTCGCCGATCGGCACCTGATGCAGCGCCGAGACGATATCGCTTGCGCCGGCCTGCCTGACGTCATCCAGGGACACGGGATCATTCGGCCCGTACCAGCGCCATCCCTCTAGCATCATCGGCCCTCTCCGATCAGTTCGCGGTCAGCACGACCTTGACGCTCTGCGAGCGGTCGAGTGCCAGGCGCAACGCATCCGGCGCGGTCGAGAGCGGACGCTCGGCGGTGACCAGCGACAGCACATCGACGCTGCCGGCACCAATCAATTCCACCGCCGTCATGAATTCAAGCCCGAAGCGGAACGAGCCGCGCAGGTCGATCTCCTTCGCCATCACGGCATTGGACGGCGTCGGAATCTGGCCGCCCGGCAGGTTGCCGATCTGCACCACCACGCCGCCGCGCCTGACAATGCCGATCGCGCTGGCAAGGCCCGCGGCCGTGCCCGAGACCTCGAAGGCGACGTCATAGGGGCGCGACGCGGCCTGCGCCTTCAGGCCCTCTTCGCCACCAGAGACGTTCTCGACATGGGACGCGCCGAGCCTGGTCGCGAACGCAAGCGGCGCCGGCGCGATGTCGGCCACCGTGACGTCGGCCATGCCGGCGCGGCGTGCGGCGAGCATGGTCAGAAGCCCGATCGGGCCGGCACCGAAGATGATGCCTCGCTTGTCCTGGATGTTGCCGGCGCGCGCGACCGCGTGAAGGCAGACGGCGAGCGGCTCGGCCAGCGCTGCGGCCTGATAGGACACATGGTCCGGAATCTTCACGCACTGCGCCGGGATCGCGTCGAAGTAGTTGGCAAAACCGCCCTGCATGTGCGGCGTCTTCGACGCCGAGCCCATGAAGTAGATGTTCTCGCAAAGGTTCTGGCGGCCCTCGCGGCAGGCGCCGCAATGACCGCACCAGCGCGACGGGTTGACGGCGACGCGATCACCAACCTTCAGGTTCGCGGCGGAGCCTGCGATCTCGACGACCTGGCCCGAGATCTCGTGACCGAGCACCAGCGGTGATTTCACCACGAAATCACCGGTCCGAGCGTGGCGGAAATAGTGCATGTCCGAGCCGCAGATGCCGCCGGCGCCGAAGCGGATGCGCACCATGCCATCGGCGAGTTTGTCGAGCGGATGCTCGATCATGCGCAGGTCTTCGGGGCCGAACAGGGTTGCGGCGAGTGAGGTCAAGGTCATTTGGAGAGTCCCATTGTGTCTGCAGCTTCGTTCACCCGCCCCAGGAACGAGACGAGCCGTCCAATCTCATCGCCGCCGCGCACTGCCGCTCTTGACTTGTACGCCAGACCGTCGCTTTGGCTTCGCCGGCTCCCTTCCGGATCGCGCCGTCCGCTTCCGCGCCGCTGGCGCGCCTGCGGTGCTCTCGGCGCCAAAATTCTGCGCAAACCGCTCCTGCGAATGCGCGAGGTGATCGCGCATGGCATCGCGGGCCGCCCTTGGCCGGCGCGCCGCGATGGCATCGCGCACGGCCCGGTGCTCGCTAAGCGCGGTCCGCCACGTGGTGGGGTTCTCGAAATATTGCGCAAGCTGCGCGAAATAGGGATTGAGGCGCTGGTCGAACAGCTCGCCGACCACGCGCACCAGCACGGCGTTGCCGAGACATCCAGCGATTGCGATATGGAAGGCGCGGTCATGGACCATCGAGGCTTCACCGGGATGCTCGACGTTCTCCATCGCGACCAGCGCGGCATCGATTCGCGCGACATCGTCCCTGGTCGCGACGCGCGCGGCCTGTTCTGCGATGGCACTTTCGAGGAATTCGCGGGCGCGCAGCAGCTCGAACGGTCCTTCGATGACGGCTGATGGCGCGGCCGCGGCGTCAGCGGGCTCTGTCACGTAGATGCCGGAGCCGACGCGAATGCGAACACGGCCCTCGACCTCGAGCGCAATCAGGGCCTCGCGCACCGTGGGCCGCGAGATCTTCAGCTGCTCCGCTAGCTCGCGCTCGGTCGGCAAGCGGCTGCCGACCGCGTACTCGCCGCTGTCGATCAGGCTTCGCAATTGATCGGCGACCTGGCGATAGAGCCGTCTCGCCTCCACAGCTTCCAGCGGCACGCTGGCCTCCCCTGGAGGGTCTCGCCGGGAAGGTCTCAGCCCGGCGGCCCGCCAATTTTTGGAAAATTGGTCTTACCAATTGACCGGAGCATTGACCGAGGACGGCCGCCATGTCAAGCAGCAGCCAAACACAGGGGAGACGACCATGCGGCTCGGCCGCGCCAATCTCGATCGGCTGGCACCTCGCATCCGCCGCCCGGCCTATGACCGCGCGCGCGTCACTTCCGGCATCGTGCATCTCGGCCTTGGCGCGTTTCATCGCGCCCATCAGGCCGTCGTCATCGACGATTGCTTGGCCAGCGGCGCCACGTCATGGGGAATCGTCGGCGCGAGCCTGCGCAGTCCGGACACACGCGACGCCATCGCCCCGCAGGATCATCTCTACACGGTCGCCGTACGCGCGGCCGAAGGCACCGAGCACCGCGTCATCGGTGCACTGCTCGACAGCGTCGTCGCGCGCGAGAAGCCGGTCGCGCTGGTCGAGCGGATGGCCGATCCCGCCATCCGCATCGTCTCGCTCACGGTCACCGAGAAGGGTTATTGCCACACGCCGCAGACCGGCGATCTCGACGAGCGGCATCCTGATGTCGTGCACGATCTGAACAATGTCGATGCGCCGCGCTCGGCGCCGGGCTTCATCGTGGCCGCGCTCGCGCGACGGCGGGCGCTTGGCATTGCGCCCTTCACCGTGCTGTGCTGCGACAATCTCGCCGCCAACGGCCACACCGTGCAGCGGATCGTCACCCAATTCGCGGCGCTCCGGTCGAAGGACCTCGGCAAGTGGATAGCGGACGCAGTGACCTTCCCTTGCACCATGGTCGATCGCATCGTGCCTGAGACAACCGATGCCGATCGCGACGCGGTCGCCGCGGCGCTTGGGATGCGTGACGCCTGGCCTGTCATGACCGAGCCGTTCACGCAATGGGTGGTCGAGGATCGCTTTGCGGCGGGCCGGCCCGATCTCGCCGCCGCAGGCGTCGAGCTCGTCGCTGACGTCAAGCCGTTCGAGCTGATGAAGCTGCGGCTGCTCAACGCCAGCCATTCGGCGCTGGCTTATCTCGGCTATCTCGCCGGCTACGAGACCATCGCCGACACCATGCAGGATCCGCATTTCGCGCATCTTGCAGCGCAGGTGATGGAACAGGCCGCGGTGACTCTGACGATGCCCGCAGGCACCGACCTTTCGGCCTATCGCGCCTCGCTGCTCAAGCGCTTCGCCAACCCGGCGCTGCGTCACCGCACCTGGCAGATCGCGATGGACGGCTCGCAAAAGCTGCCGCAGCGCCTGCTCGGCGCGATGCAGGATCGGCTCGCCAAGAATCTGCCGATCGCGACGCATGCGCTCGCGGTGGCCGGCTGGATGCGCTACGTCACCGCGCTCGACGAGCAGGGCCGCGCCATCGACGTGCGCGATCCCCTCGCAGGAGAGCTGGCGGCGCTGGCGCGCGAGGCCGGTCCCGTCGCCGAACGACTTGCCCCCGCATTGCTCGGCGTCACGAAAGTGTTCGGGCCGCTCAGTGCCGAGCCACGGCTGCGCGAGGCCGTGACCGCAGCCCTCGGGCGCCTCTACAGCCAGGGCGCGCGAGGCGCGGTGGAGACGCTTGTTTCGGCGTGACCAGAAAGTGGGCAGCGATGCTGCACTGCGTTCAAAGTCGGCCTGAAGTCGCGCTTGATTTTTGACGGCCATTGGCTCACCCGAGAGGCATGGCAAAGGACAGCAAGGTCATCGCCGCGAACGCGGCTTTTTACGCCGCCTTCTCGACGGGCGATTTCGACGGCATGAAGCGGATGTGGGCGGATGACGACGCCATTTCCTGCATTCACCCCGGCTGGCCCGCGATCGTCGGCCACGCCACCGTGATCGGAAGCTGGCGTGACATCCTGCAGAATCCTGAAAGGCCGCAGATCGCTTGCGCCGAGCCGCAGGCCATCGTCGACGGCGACAGCGCCCGCGTGCTCTGCATCGAGATCGTCGACGGCACCGCGCTCGCCGCAGCCAACCATTTTCGCCGCGTCGGCGACGGCTGGCGCCTGGTGCACCATCAGTCGAGCCCGATTGCGCAGATCGTCGAACAGGCCGAGGACGATAGAGCGAGCCACCGGGTACACTGACGGCGCCGCCGTTCTACTGTGCATGGGGTTGTATTACGATTCTCGGTTTGGCAGCGAGTTCCGACAGGTCGTCCAGCACGACCCGCGCCGCGCTGAAATCATCGTCCTGGAAATACATGCTGCGGGTGATGAGCACGGGAATGCCGGCGCCCGAGGCCGCGATCAGCCCGTTGGCGGAATCCTCGATCGCGATGCAGTCGGCAGCCTCCAGCTTCAGTCGCGCCAGCACTTCGAGATAGACGTCCGCCGCCGGCTTCTTGTGCCTGACATCATCGCCGGCAACGATCGCGTCGAAATCCGCGGCCCAGCGCGGCCCCAGCGCCTGCGACAGCAGCGCATCGATATTGCCGTGCGATGTCGTCGTCGCAATCGCCAGCCGCTGGCCACGCGCCTTTGCCGCTGGGAGCAGTTCGGCCACGCCGGGCCGCAACGGGCAGCAGCCGGTCTCGATCAGCTCGGCATAGTGCGCGGTCTTGATGCGATGAAGCTCGGCGATGTCAGCGTCCGACAAGGGCGGCGCGATCCACTGCCTGGCGTGGAAGGCGCGGATGCGTTCCTTGCCGCCGGTCACCCGCAGCAAATCCCGGTAGACGGCACGGTCCCAGTGCCAGTCGAGACCGCGGCGGGCGAAGGCGTGGTTGAAGGCCCGTCGATGCAGCTCCTCGGTCTCGGCAAGGGTGCCGTCGACATCGAAGATCAGCGCGGCCGCGTTCCGGATCAGCGCTGCCGCGTCCGCTGGAGCGATCGCCTCCGCCTGCATGGTCCGCGCCTCCCTGTGACGAGCGAGCATCGCCTGAGGCACCGGGCGAGTAAAATCGCAATATCTTTTGCCGGACCCAAAAATCTCTTATGAGCGAGGGCGCGCGGGCACGCGCGATCGGGAACTCGAACCCAGCATGGGGACGCATGCGGCTCTTTATCCTCGGCCTCGGCTATAGCGCCCGGCATTTCGTCGGCAGGTTCGGCGACAGCTTCTCGCATGTCGCCGGGACGGTGCGCGATCCCGCCAAGCGGGACGACCTCGCCGGCATCGAGCTGCACGGTTTTTCCGGCAGCCGTCCGGCTGACGCCACTGTCGCGCGCATCCGCGACGCCGATGTCCTCCTGATCTCGATCCCGCCGGGCAACACCGGCGATCCCACGCTGGCTGCGCTCGGCGATGTGCTCGCGTCGGGCCGCCGCAAGGTCGTCTACCTCTCCACCATCGGCGTCTACGGCGATCACGCCGGCGGCTGGGTGGACGAGAGCACGCCGCCACAGTCCTCCCTCGACCGCGCGCGGATGCGGGTCGCCGCCGAGCAGGCCTGGACGGAGACGACGCACGGCGATGTCGCGGTCCTGCGGCTTGCCGGCATCTACGGCCCCGGCCGCAACGCGCTGGTGACACTGCGCGGCGGCGCGGCGCGGCGCATCATCAAGCCCGGCCAGGTGTTCAACCGCATCCATGTCGACGACATCGCGAGCGCAATCATGGCCGCGGTTCGCCATCAGGGCGGCGGCACCTGGAACGTCTGCGACGACGAGCCGACACCGCCGCAGGACGTGATCACCCTTGCCGCGCAGCTCATGGGCGTCGCGCCGCCGGCCGAAGAAGCCTTCGCGACCGCGGAGATGTCGGCGATGGCGCGCAGCTTCTATGCCAGCAGCGCCCGCGTCTCCAATGCGAGGCTGAAGCAAGAACTCGGTGTCACGCTGGCCCATCCGACTTATCGGCACGGTCTCGATGCGCTTTGGCGCGACGACGATGCGAGACTGGCACCGACAAAATGAAAAGGGCGGCACCTAATATTCGGTGTCAACTCAACACGCCATATTTTTTGAACCAGGCCTGCGCTTGCTTCCAGGCATCTTCCGCCGCGCCCTTGCGGTAGCTGCTGCGGTAGTCGGCATGGAAGCCGTGCGGCGCGCCCGGATAGATCTTGAATTCGGCCGCCTTCTTGTTCTGCTCGAGCGCAGCCTTGAACTGCTCCACCTGGGCGACGGGAATGCCGGTATCGGCGCCACCATAGAGACCGAGCACCGGCGCCTTCATCTCGGGTGCGAGCTGGAGCGGGCTCTTCGGCCAGAGCGGATTGGGCGCATCGACCGGCGGACCATAGAAGGCGACACCGGCCTTGAGCGTGCCGCTATGCGCTGCATATTCCCAGACCGTGCGGCCGCCGCGGCAGAAGCCGATGATGCCGAGCCTGGCGGTGTCGCCGCCCTGCGATCCAGCCCAGGCCACCGTCGCGTCGAGATCAGACAGCAGTTCGGCGTCCGGCTTGGCATTGACGATCGACAGCAGATCCTTGATGTCGGTGATCTTGGTCAGGTCCATTCCCTTGCGGAAATAATAGTCGGGCGCGACCGCGAAAGCGCCGAGCTTGGCGAGGCGCCGCGTCACGTCCTTGATGTATTCGTGCAGGCCGAAGATCTCCATCGCCACGATGATCACCGGCGCCTTGGTGTTGCCGGCCGGGCGGGCGAAATAGGCGGGCATCTCCTCGGAACCGACCTTGATCCTGGCGTCGCCGGCCTGAAGGCCAGCGGTGTCGGTCGTGATCACCTCGGCACGGACGGGACCCGCCGCAAGCGTGTAGCCGGCGGCAACCGCCGCGGTGGCGCTCATGAATCCGCGGCGCGAGACCGGGGCGACTTTCGTCAATCCGACGACGTCTGCCGTCATGGTTATTTCAACACTCATTGATCGATCCTTCCTGATGCCTGGCCCTGATCCCGCAGGCGGCGCATTCGCCAATAATTGCCGGCGAAACGCAAATCACCAGCCTGAGAGCTTTTGCCGGGATCAGACCTGGCGGATCCTTGCCGGCGTTTGCATTTCGAATCGCAGACACACCTTCGCGCTCTCGCGACGCGTTTCGCCCGAGCTTTGCTCGTTCTCTCCGCCCTCTTGTCCAAGAGGGTGCAGGGAAGGCCGGGTGCCGGCGGCACCCGCGGTCCGCTGCGCGAAATGTAGCGCAGTGAAAGACCGCACAGCGGCATACAGGTGAAGCCCAACACACGGCCTTCCCTGCGCGATGGGTTGACGGCTTATGCCGCGCTCTCCCGGGAGCCGAATTCCTTCTGGCCTCCCTCGCCCCGCGAATTGACGATGTGGTTGATCCGGTTGGACGCTCCACATCTCCGCGACAGGCTTGACCGTAGCGACGACGGCCGGGACCACACGGTTTTGCCGTACGCGCGTCCGTTGCCGCCACAGGGTCTTGCAGACGTGTGCACACGCGCCGCAAGAATGCTGGCGAGACGAACTGAACAGCGCCGTTCGTCCGCACGCGGTTTCGGGCTCACAGGGACTACCCGCCCTGCCCGCACCCTCTCGTGCCGACGCTGCCGCGTCCACCGCACTCCGGCTCGCAATTCGTGACGACGTACGATCGCCCCTCAAGGATGAACCGGGATGCGCGACACATACGCCGTTTCCGAAATTCGGTAAAGCGGAATGTTTTTCGCGAGCGGGATTGACAGCCCCTACAGGTGTTTTGCCCGCCGGGCAACGCGGAGGCGCGCCGCTACTGCGCTCCCGATCCGCCCTGCACGATCTTCTCGTTCAGCTTCTGGTCGACGGTCTCGACGGTGCGGTCGATCTCGGCATTGGGCGTGCCGAGCTGATGCGAAATCAGCTTCACCAGGAGATCGACGCGCTCGATGAAGGGCGCACCGCTGGCCACGGCCCGCGCAGCCGACGAGGGCTTCAGCAGGCTTTCGGCGGCCTTGGCGTATTTCGCGAAAGGCACCTGGTCCTCGGGATCGGCGCCGAGCCGGCGCGCGATGGCGTCGACATGATCGTAGATCGTCTGCGAGCGCGCGAGGTCTCCGTGCACGGCGTCGCGGATCGACTGCGGCTCGTGCGGCGTGATGCAGCGATAGTTGCCGGTGAGCAGCATCGACCATTTCGCCAGCGGCACGAACAGCGATTCGAACACCTTCAGCTTCACCGGCACATCCTTGCCGTCGAGCGTCACCGCGTCGATATCGGCCTCGAGCTCGCGCAGCACCTTGTTGTGCTTCTCGTCGGCAAAGACCGACGCCTTGAAGTTGGTGGGCAGGCCGACATGCAGCACGTTCGCCGCTTCCTCCGGCGGACGGAAGGCCTGCGGATCGGGCGAACACAGCGTCACCAGGCCCGGCTCGAAGCGCTCCCACACCTGCGCATTGGTGTAGGCCTCTTCGAGATCCATGTCGGCGAGCGCCGGGATGCGCTTGAGATAAGGCAGCGGCGGCATGTTCATGATCGACAGGCACGGCAGCTTCGCCGCGGCGATCTTGACCATCAGCATGCGGACCGTGTGGTTGGTGTATTGCGGCTCCTGCATCGCAAGGCCGACGAGATCATAGCGGGAGACGTCGACGTTCTGCGGCGTCACCGCGTCGAGCTTGCCGGGCAAGTCGCGCGAGAAGATCGCGCGGTGCACCGCCTCGTCGCGCAGCTTGATGCGCACCTCGGTGCCGTCGCGGTTGATCAGCTCCGCGGTCTTGGCACGGCAGACCAGGGTCACGTTGTGCCCGGCCATCAAGAGCTTGGTGCCCAGCAGGGAGCCGTAGGAAGCACCCAGAATCAGAACGTTACGTGCCATGGTCGTCCCCTCGTCATGTGTGTGATTTTTTGAGCCCCGGCCGTTATCCGCGGGTGCGCTGCAGCATGTAAGGCAAACCGGCCGGGAATGGCAACTGGGATAATGCATACAAGGAAGCGCGCAATATTCCGCTAAACGGATGAAATCCGATGGGTCTCCTCGCGGCAGATATTGCGATTTAACCGAAATATGATCGCATCGCCGATCCCGCAGGCATTCTGGCCCGCACTTCTACGGCTTTCAAATCTCGACTGAAATTCCGCCGTGGGCAACGCGGCATGTTCCCTCGTGTTTCGCTCGACGCGTCCCGCTTCGATTGATAAGTCCCTTGCCGCGAATGACGGGGCTTGAGTCGGGGACATGACGGTTGCGATCGAGATGGGGTTGACCACGGCGGGCGCCGCGGCGGCCATGGACCTCGAGGAACTCCTGGCGACCCGTCTCCTGGTGCAGGGCAATTCCGGCTCCGGCAAGTCGCATCTGCTCAGGCGCCTGCTCGAGCAGAGCGCGCCCTGGGTGCAGCAGGCCATCATCGATCCCGAGGGCGATTTCGTCACGCTGGCCGAGCGCTTCGGCCATCTGGTGATCGACGCCGAGGATCACACCGAGCGCGGCCTGCAGGTCGCCGGCGAACGCGCCCGGCTGCATCGCGTCTCCACGGTGCTCAATCTCGAAGGGCTGGATGCCGAGAACCAGATGCGGCGCGCAGCCGCCTTCCTCGGCGGCATGTTCGACGTCGAGCGCGACCATTGGTACCCGATGCTGGTGGTGGTCGACGAGGCACAGCTGTTCGCGCCGGCGGTCGCGGGCGAGGTCTCGGACGAGGCGCGCAAGCTGTCGCTGGGCGCCATGACCAATCTGATGTGCCGCGGCCGAAAGCGCGGCCTCGCCGGCATTATCGCGACGCAACGTCTGGCGAAGCTCGCCAAGAACGTCGCGGCCGAAGCCTCGAACTTCCTGATGGGCCGGACCTTCCTCGACATCGACATGGCGCGCGCCGCCGATCTGCTCGGCATGGAGCGACGGCAGGCCGAAGCCTTTCGCGATCTCGAACGCGGGCAATTCATGGCGCTCGGACCTGCGCTGTCGCGTCGTCCGCTGCGTCTGAACATCGGCCCGACCGACACCTCCCCCCGCAACTCGACGCCGCGGTTGATGCCGCTGCCGGAAGCGACAACGGAAGATATGCGCGCCGTGATTCTGGCGGCGCCCCCGCCGGATGCCAGCCGGCCGCAACGGCGGCCCGCGCCTGATCTGCTCGAACAGCTTCGCGCGGCCAAGGCGGCAACGCCCGAGATCAGCCCTGAGGGGGTCGAGGAATCGGTCAGCGCCGAAGAGCTCGCCGAGCGGCGCGAGCGCGTGGATCGCACCTTGCGCGCCGTGCTGGCCGCGCCCGATGCCGGCTTCCGCGCCATCGGCGTGCTCTATCAGGAATTCGTGGTCCGCTGCCGCATCGAAGGCCTCGGCGCGTCCGTGCCTGACTTGAGTGAATTCCGCCGCATGCTGACGCATGCGCGCGCGGGACTCGGCACTGAGATTGCCGAGGACGATTCCTGGCAGGAGGTGACGCTCCGCGCCTCGATCCTGCCCGACGACATGCAGGGCGTGTTCATGATGATCGCGCGTGCAGCCAAGGAAGGCTGGCCCTGCCCCGGCGATGCCGCGATCGCGCGTGCCTACGGCTCGCACTCGCTGCGCCGGGCCCAGCGCCTGCTCGGCTACATGGAGGAGCAGGGCCTGATCGTGGTCCAGCTCGACGGCGGCGGGCGCAGGTTCGTGACGCTGGTGGAATTGGCATGGGCGACGGCGCCGGGCGATCCCAATGGCGACGATCAGTCGGCCGAGCAGATGCCAAGCGCGGCGTCGGCTTGATCAGGCCGCCTCGGTGACGTCGGCCAGCACGTCCGGCTCGACGCGGGGCCGGCGGTCGATGCGGCGGTAGAGCACGCTCGAGACGAGCCAGGCGACCACGAACATCGCGATCACGGCGAATCCGACATTGGCGAGCGATTCATTGAGAGCGTCGACCAGCGCCCAGACGCCGCCGGAAAAACCGAGCCGGTCGGCGATCAAACCAAGCGCCTCGATGCCGCCGATCAATAGCGCGACCGCGACGGACGCTCCCGTGATCGTGAGGTTGTACCAGAGCTTGCGCATGGGATCGACGAAGGCCCAGCGATAGGCGCTCACCATCAGCACGGAGTCGGCCGTGTCGACCAGCGCCATGCCTGAGGCGAACAGTGCGGGAAAGACCAGGATATCGGCGAGCGAGGCGCCGCGCGCGGCTTCGGTGGCGGAAATGCTGAGCAGGCCGATCTCGGTCGCGGTGTCGAAGCCGAGGCCGAACAGGAGGCCGAGCGGAAACATGTGCCAGGGTTTTGTCACCAGGCGGAACATCGGGCCGAGCAGCCGCGCCAGAAAGCCGCGTTGGGCGAGCAGCGCCTCCAACCCGGCGGCGTCATGAACGCCCTGCTCGCGCGCCAGGCGAAAGGTCCGCCACAGGCCCGCGAAGATGGCGAGATTGATGGCGGCGATCGCCAGCAGGAACAGCGCCGACACCGAGGTGCCGATCAGGCTGCCGATGTCCTTCAACAGGCTGTCACCGCCGATGCCGACCACGCCGAGCGCGAGCAGCATGGTCGCGACCACGACCACGGAGGAATGGCCGAGCGCGAAATAGAGGCCGACCGAGCGCGGCGCATCGCCCGCCTGCATCAGCTTGCGCACGACATTGTCGATGGCGGCGATGTGGTCGGCATCAACGGCGTGGCGCAGGCCGAACACCCAGGCCAGCAACGCCGTCGCCATGATCGTTGGCCGATCGCCGAACGCCGCAAGAGCCCAGGCCCAAGCGGCGACATTGGCGGCGACGAGCACGCCGAACAGGAGCACGGTAGCGGGCTCGACCGCCCGCAAAAACCTCGTCACGAAACTCATCCCGCTGCGCGCCTCATTGCGTCAACGGTATGATCTTTTCACACAATGATCATACCGACCAGCGCAATCCGGCGCGGCCGGGACAATTTTCGCGCATGGCCGACCTACGCGGCCTGCGACCCACCGAGATAGGCGTCGCGGACGCGGGGGTCGTCTTTCAGCGTGCGCGCTGGGCCCGACAGCACGATCTTGCCGGTCTGGAGAACGTAGGCCTCGTGCGCGATCTCGAGTGCGAGGCTGGCGTTCTGCTCGACCATGAAGACCGAGACGCCCTCCTGGTTGATGGTGCGGATCAGTTCCAGCACGCGGTCGACATAGAGCGGCGACAGCCCCATGGTTGGCTCGTCCATCACGATCAGACGCGGCCGGCTCATCAGCGCCCGCGCCATCGCGACCATTTGCTGCTCGCCGCCGGACAAGGAACCCGCGCGTTGCGACAGCCGCTGGCCGAGTTTCGGGAACAGCGTGAGCATCTTCTCGAGATCCTGCGCAACCGCGTCGCGGTCGCTGCGCACGAACGCACCCATCAAGATGTTCTCGCGCACGCTCATGTCCGCGAACAGCCGCCGCGCCTCCGGGACCGAGGCGATGCCGCGCCGGACGATCTGCGGCGTGGTCAACCCGATCAGCGAGGCGCCGTCGAACGTCACCTCGCCGGAGCGCGGTTTCACCAGGCCCAGAATGATCTTCATGGTCGTCGACTTGCCGCTGGCGTTACCGCCGAGCAGGCAGACGATATGGCCGCGGCCGACCGATATGGACAGGTCGAAATGCACCTGGGCCTGACCGTAGAAGGTGTTGACGTTGGTCAGCGCCAGCAGCGGTTCGGGCGCGCTCGTGGTCATGCCGCGCTCTCCTGCTCGGCCGTTCCCGATAGCCCGTGGCCGAGATAGGCCTCGATCACCTTGGGGTCGCCACGCACCTCTTCGCCCGGCCCTTCCGCGATCTTCTTGCCTTCGTCCATGACGATGACGCGGTCGGAGAGGCGCATCACCATCTCGAGCTTGTGCTCGATCAGGAGGATGGTCAGCCCCTCCGCCTTCAGTTCGGCGACGAGCGCCTGCATCTCCGCGGTCTCGCTCGGGTTCATGCCGGCGGTCGGCTCGTCCAGCAGCAACAGGCGCGGCTTCAGCGCCAGCGCGCGGGCGATCTCGACGCGGCGGCGGTTGGCATAGGACAGGCTGTAGGCGGGCTGGTCGATGCGCGGCAGCAACCGCTCGCCGAAGCGAGCCAGGATGGCTTTGACCTCTTCGCGCAGCCGCTCTTCCTCCGCCTTGACGCTGGAGGGACGCAACAGCGCCAGTCCCAATTCCAGCAGCGGACCGATCACCGGCACCGCAGGCCTCACCGCGCGCAAGCGCGTGTGCGCGCCGATCAGGACGTTGTCCATCACGCTGAGATTGCCGAAGACGCGGCCGAGCTGGAACGTGCGCGCGATGCCCTGGCCCGCCAGTCGTTCCGGCGAAAAGCCGGTGACGTCATGTCCCTCGAAACTGACAGCGCCCGCATCCGGCCGGTCGAGCCCGGTCACGAGATTGAATAGCGTGGTCTTGCCGGCGCCGTTCGGGCCAATGATGCTGACAAGCCCGCCCTTGGCGAGATCGAGATCGATGCCGTCGACGGCCGTCAGGCCGCCGAAGCGGCGGGTCAGTCCGCGCAGGGACAACAGCGGTGCGTTCGTGTCCGCCATCAGATCGTCCCCAACAGGCCTTGCGGCCTGAACCGCACCAGCAGCAGCAGCACGATGCCGTAGATCAGGATGCGGTACTCGGCCGCGATCCGGAACACTTCCGGCAGCCCGACCAGAGCAACCGCACCGACGATGGCGCCGACGACATTGCCGAGACCACCGAGGATCACGACCGTTAGCGCCAGGATCGATTGCTGTGTATTGAAAGTCTCGTGGTTGATGTAGGAATAGAGATGCGCGGCAATGCCGCCGCTGACACCGGCGGCGAACCCGCCGAAGATGAAGGCGAGCGACTTGTAGCGGTTCAGGCTGAGTCCATAGGCCCGCGCGGCGATGTCGTCGTCGCGGATCGCACGAAAGCTGCGGCCGAGATGCGAGCCGAGCAGGCGCACCTGGAGCAGCGCGAGCGCGACCATGACCGCGAAAGCGAACCAGTACACCGAGGCTGGGCTGATCAGATCGTAGCCGAACAGCGACAGCGGCGGGATGCCGGAGATGCCGATGGGCCCGCGCGTCACGCTTTCCCAGTTCAGGATCACCAGCGACACGATCTCGCCGATCGCGAGCGTCGCGATCGAGACGTAGTGCCCGCGAAGGCGAAACGAGGGCGAGATCAGGATCGTGCCGAGCGCCGCGCTCATCAGGCCGCCGGCGATGATGGCGAGGCCGACCGGCACGTTCAACGCCAGCGACAGCAGCGCGGACGTATAGGCACCGATCGCGAGCAGCGCGGCGTGACCGAGCGAAACCTGCCCGATCGTTCCCGCCACCAGCGTCAGGCTGAGCGCGAGCAAGCCGAGCAGCCAGGCGTTGATCAGCGTCTGCAGCACGTAGAACGACACCGGCAGCAGCGGCAGGATGGCGAACACGGCGACCGCGACAGCCAGGGCCCAGCGCGGAATGCGCACCGGCCGGCTCGGCGCGATGAAGGTGCCGGTGAGCGGTTCGGGCGGCGCCTGCCGCGCGCTGGCGAACAGGCCGTTCGGCCGCAGCACCAGCACCACGACCAGCAGCAGGAAGGCGAACAGGTTGCGATAGCTGGTGCCGAACACGGCGACGCCGTAGCTCTCGACCAGTCCGAGCAGCAGGCTGCCGGCCACCGCGCCCGGCACATTGCCGGCGCCACCGACGACCTCGGCGACGACGCCCTTCAGCGTCGCCTGCAGGCTCATCGCGGTGTCGATCTGGTTGTAGTACATGCCGACCAAGAGGCCGGAGATGCCGCCGAGTGCAGCCGCGATGCCAAAGACCGTCTGATTGACGCGGTTGACGTCGACCCCCATCTGCATCGCCGCGTCCCGGTCCTGCGAAGCGGCGCGCACCGCCCAGCCGAGCTTGGTATAGCGCAAGAACACGAACAGCAGCAGCGCGCTGGAGATCCCGACACCGGCAATCAAGAGATCAAGCGGCCCGATGGTGCCGCCACCAACCTGGAAGCGCACATCCGGCAACTGGCTCGGCAAGGCGCGCGGATTGGGCGAGAACGTCAACATCACCAGCTGATCGAGCACGAAGCTGATGCCGATCGTCGCCAGCAGCGGCGCGATGCGCACCGAATTCTGCAGCGGACGCAGGCCGAACCGCTCGATGATCAGCCCGACCAGCGCGGCCACCACCGCGACGAAGATGATGGTGAGCGGCAGCGGCGTGTGCAGCTGCACCACCGCGACCCAGCCGATATAGGCGCCGACGAGATAGATCGAGCCCTGCGCGAAGTTGATCAGCCGGCTGACGCCGAAGATCAGCGCGAGCCCGACCGCAACGAGCGCGTAGACATTACCGACGATCAGCCCGTTGATGGTGTAGTCGAGCCAGGAAGACACGCAGAATTCCTAATCGAGGGAGAAGGGCCGCAGCGATCGCTCCGGCCATCATGTCAGGTCGGCTTGCCGTCCCAAACCGTGAACTGGCCCTTGCGCACGACGAGTTCGGCATTCATCGCGCCCTTGACGCGACGGGTGGCGACGTCGAAGGTCGCGGTGCCGAAGATCACGCTCGGAACGTCCTTCACCTTGGCGAAGGCATCGCGGATCGCCTTGCGGTCGGTGCCCCCGATCTTCAGCACGGCCGCCGCCATGTTCATCGCGTCGTAAGCGTAGGCGTTGAAGGCGTCGGGCTCCTGCCCGTTGTACTTCTTCTTGAAGCCGGCAATGAACTTCTGCACCTCGGGCCGCGGATCTTCCGGAAAGTAGCGTGTGCCGACATGCACGTCCTCGACGGCCTCGCCGCCGAGCTCGATGAATTTCGGCGAGTAGACCGAGCTCGCAGCGCAGATCACCTGCTTCAGCCCGACCTGCCGCGCCTGGCGCGCGATCAGCGCACCGTCGGAGTAGTAGGAGATCAGGACAAGGCCGTCCGGGTTGGCATCGCGCACGCGCACGAGGGTGGAGCGGAAGTCGCGCTCCTCGGGGATATAGCCTTCGGTGACGACGATCTCCGCACCGTATTCCTTGGCCGCGTTGTTGAAATAGTCGCGGCTGGTGCGGCCCCAATCGGTATTGAGATGCAGGACCGCAAGCTTCTTGAGGCCGAGGCGCTTCACGGCATATCGCGCCAGCAGCGGCTGCTCGTCGGCCTGGCTGACCGACGTGCTCCACATGAAGTCGCCGCCCTTGGTGAAGTCGGGATGCGAATTGGTGAAGCCGAACTGCACGAGGCCGCCGCGCTGATAGATCGGCGAGGCGGCCATCGAGGCGGGACTTGAGAAATCGCCGAGCTCCAGCACGATGCGGGGATCGGAAACGAACTTTTGCGCGATCGCCACCGATTGGCGCGGATCGCTCTGGCTGTCCTCGAAGGTGTAGGCGAGCTTGCGGCCGTTGATGCCGCCCGCAGCCGTGATCTCGTCGAGGGCGAGATCGAAGCCCTGCTTCCATTGCGTGCCATATTGCGCGTTCGGCCCGGTCAACGGACCGCTGACGCCGAGCAGGATCGGATCGGCGTCGGCGAAGGCGGCGCGCGAAAAGGCGGCGCCCGCCATCAGGGCGAGCGAGCCCTTGACCAGGGTTCGGCGATTGATGTTGCTCATGCACGACTCCATCCCGTCAGGTTTTGAAAACAAGCAGCAAGTCTTGTGCCGGTGAGATTGCCTATTTCGAGGGCTCGCCGAGCGACAGCATCAGCCGGTTCGCCCAGTTGAAGAACGAGGCGCCGTTGATGACGTCGACGATCTCGGCATCGTCGAGGCCCGCACTGCGCAGTTCCTTGATATTGTCGGGGCCGAATGCGATCGGCGTCGCGGCGAGCGCCACCGAGGCCTTGACCACGGCGTTCCAGCGTTCGCCGAGATCGGCATTGACGCCCTGGTCGAGCAGCTTCTGTACGTCCTCGCGGCGCTTGGAATAGGTGCTGGCGAAGCGCGCATGCACCGAGGCGCAGTAGATGCAGCCGTTGTAGCGCGAGGTCGCGGCCGCAGCGAGCTCGCGCTCGGCGCGCGGCAGGCCGTCGGCGACGTTGTAGAAGATGTCCTTGTCGGTCCTGGTGCGGGCTTCCAGCACCTCGGGGTCGCGCACCAAAAGGCGGAAATATTCCGACTTGGCACGGGCGCGATCGACGAGACCGGCGAAATGCCGCTCGGTGAGCTCGGCCTCGGGCAACGGCTCGATCCAGGCGACCCAGCCGAGTTCATCCTGGGTGAAGACGACAGGCGGATTGACGGTGGCGCTCATGATGCGGCCTCCTCTTGTGCGTTCGCGGCGGCGAGCGTGCGCAAGCCGCTGACGACCCGCACCTGGAACGACAGGAACGCGACGAGTTGGGAGAAGGTGACGATGCCGGTGTTGGACCAGCCAGCGGCCAGCAGCGCCTTCATGTCGCTGGATGCCGCATCGCGCGGCCGGAACACCAGCAGGTGCGCATGCTCGAGCGCTGCGACGAGCCGGGCACCGAGAATGGACCTGCCCGCCGCGTTCACGCGATAGATCAAGCCGGCCGTGTTCTCGACCGACAGCGGACCTGCCGGAAATGAGCCATACGGACCCGAGGTCTTGCCCCGCGCGATCTCGGCATCGATCGCTTCAAGCAGCGCGGCGCCGCCTGCGATCGCCGCAAGCTTGTCGCGATAGAAGGTCGAAACGGGCGACTCGCCATGGAGCCCCGTCACGAACGCCGCGACCGCAGCGCGTTCGAGCAGCGAAAAATCTCCGGCGTCGATCGGCTCGAACAGCGAGAGATAGCTCTTCTGCGCGTTCTCGCGCGCTTGCAGGCGCCGCGCGCGGATGGCGTCCAGGGCCGATCCCGGTTCGATTCCGGCAAGCGTGTCGATGATATCCGTCGTCGCCATCATTCAGCCTCGTGAAATTCCATAAACCTCGGCTAGCCTGCCAGCGCCACGTCGGGCGCGGTGCGGGCCCAGCCCAATGCCGGCGCGACCTTGTCCGCCACCAGTTCGATCGAGCGCAGGACGTAGGGGTGCGGCGCATCGACCGAATGGACCTGGAACACCAGATCGGTCACCCGCTCAAGCGTGGCATCCGTGCGCAGCGAGGCAATCACCTCGTCGGCGCCGCCGACATGGGTGTCGAACGCCGTGATCATCTCCTCCAGCGTCTCGCCCGGAGGAAGGTGACCGCCCTTCATGAACTGCGGCAGGGCACGCCGCAGGCCGATATCGGCCAGCCGCAACGCCTCGCGATGATCGTCAGCGACGAACACGCTGCGCGAGGCCATGATGCGCGGCTCGGCGCCCGCCGGGAGCGCGGCGAGATAGGCGTCGATGATCGGGTTCTGGATCTCGGCGAGCGTGGCCTTTGGCGCGTCCTTGGCCCGGGGCTGGGTGCGCGACAGCAGCAGGCCGTCGCCGGCCTTGCCGGCGCGCGCGCCGCCGGCCACGGAGAACGTCGCCTGCCAGATGCGCTTGTCCAGTTGCGGCCGCTGCGGATAGAGCGTGTCGCCGCCATCAAGCTTTTGGCCGGTCAGCGCCTTGCGCACCACCTCCAGATTGCGCGCAAAAATCTCGTTGCGCTGGGTGCCGTCGAGGCCGAAGGCGGTAAAGGCGGACGGATTGCCGCCAGTACCGACCCCGAGCTCGAACCGGCCGTTGCAGAGCAGATCGAGGACAGCGGCGTCCTCCGCCACCCGCACCGCGCTTTCCAGCGGCAGAGTGACGATGCCGGTGCCGAGGCGGATGCGCGAGGTCTGGGCCGCGACATAGCCGAGGAAGGCAAAGGGCGACGGCAGCCCGCCCTCGCGCTCGTGGAAATGGTGCTGCGCGATCCACGCGGAATCGAGGCCCGCCTTCTCGGCACGCACGATCTGCTCGGCGGCGAAACGATAGCGCTCGGCCGGAGGGGCCTCATCGAGAAGCCGCGTGAAGAATCCCAGACGTTTCAGGTTTGCAAGGCGTTTCATACGACCCCTGTCGGGCGAGGATGGCCACGGCCCTGATGATGTCGGTTGCGGGGGCGCGAGACAAGCGGTCAATGCGCAAGGCTGCCCGCCGGGATCGGCCCCCTGCGCAGGACTTTGGCTAGGTAGGCTGCCTAACGGCTCGGCAGCACCGCGCCCCTGAACCCGGTGAGGACGACGGGCGAAACGACATCTTGGTCTCCATCACTCGACGACAATGAGTGGGACCGTATTCGCTTCTCCTCGGTACGAAATCAATGAAATGAAAATTCATATTGGCCGCCTGCGGCGGGCAACGCTTCTCCGTTCGCAGGCAAATAGGAAACGAACGCAGATTGAGGCAGCGGCACGCCGCGCGCAAGCCCTTCCTACGCGCGCGGCTCGGCGCGCCAGGTCGACGGCGACAGCATGATCAGTATGCAGATCACGGCGTAGGCGGCGAGCGATACCGTGACCATGGTGGCGAGCCCGGTCATTCCCGCGCCGAAATAGGCGACCGCAACCCAACCGCCGCCGGCTGCGATCAGGATGCGCGCGATCGCGGACACGAGCGGACCCATCGCCCGGCCCGTGCCCTGGGCCGCGAACGACGAGACGAAGCCAAATCCCAGCGCCGCATAGGCGGGCGCCACGATGCGCAAATAGGTCATGCCCTCGTTCACGACGTCGGCGTCGTGGCTGAAGAGATGCAGCCACGCGGTCGGAAAGACCGCGACTAGAAGCCCGATGGAGCCCGTCATGATCATGCCGGCGGCGCCGCTGACCCAGCCGATCCGCTCCGCCCGCGCGGTCTGGCCTGCGCCCATGTTGACGCCAACCATGGTCAGGGTCGCCGTGCTGATGCCGAACAGCAGCGGGATCATGATGTAGTCCAGCCGCGAGGCGATGCCGTAACCGGCCAGCGCCGACGTGCCGAACAGGCCGACCGCGCCGGTGACGAGGATGACGGTGAGATTGGTCAGCACGGCGTTGAACGCGGTGGGGATGCCGACCTTCAGCATATCCCCTAGAATGCGTGCGCGCAGGGGCACGATGTGCAGCCGCAGGCCGGATGCGCCCGAGGACATGTAGCGCAGCAGGAACAACATCGCCGCACTGTAATAAAGTCCAAAGGCAATGCCGGCGCCGCCGATGCCGAGGCTTGGAACGGGTCCAAAGCCGAAGATCAGCAGCGGCGAAACAGGAATGGTCACGATCGCGCCGATCAGCGTCACGAGCGCCGGCACCTTGACGTTGCCGGAGCCGCGCAACGCGGCGGCCTGAAGATTGACGATCCAGACGGGAATTGCGCCGGCGAAGAGATAGCTGGAATAGGTGATGGCCGCGTCGAGCGCGCCGTCGCGGCCGCCGAGCGCGCGGAACAGCGCCGGGCCGCCGAAGTGCGCGCCGAGCGTAAACAGCCCGCCGGCAATGATCGCGAGCACGATGGCGTGGAACAATGCCGCGTCGGCGTCGTCGCGGCGGCCGGCGCCGACCGCCCGCGCCACGGACGAGGCAACGCCGGAGCCGAAGCCGCCATTCGACATCATGGTCATCAGCATGAAGATCGGGAACACCAGCGCCGCGCCGGCCAGCGCGTCGGTGCCGAGATAGCCGACATAATAGGCCTCCGCGATGTTCACCGCGGTTTGCGCTACCAGCACGGTCACGGTCGGTGCGGCGAGCTTGAGCAGGGTCGGCAGGATCGGCGCGGTCAGAAGCGCGTTGCGACGCAGGTCGGCGGTCGTGGCGGCCGGGCGGGGCGCGGCCGTGCTTCGCGCAGGGGCCTCCATGGCGGACAAAGGCGGTGCGGCGACGTCCTCGACTGACATTCCTGGGATCCTGTTGCCTTTCGAAGGCCGCCCGCCCCGCCGAGCCGCCATTGCATTACACCCATAATGTATTATTATGATCGTAATGCAATAGCAAGTCGCTCACGATCCCGTGGCTCGCCTTTCAGGCCGGGCGGCGGCACGGAGTTGAGGTCCATGCGCTACGACAAGGGACACAAGGACGAAACCCGCCGGCACATCCTCGATGTCGCCTCGGCAAAATTCCGCGAAAGCGGGATCGCCGCGGTCGGTCTCGCCGGCATCATGTCGGAGGCAGGCCTCACCAACGGCGCCTTCTACACGCACTTCGCTTCGAAGGAAGATCTGGTGCGAGAGGTGCTGACCGATGCGCTCACGAGGCGGGAGGAGCGGCACAAGGCCAATCTGGAGAACGGCGTCGCGCTGGAAACCACGATCCGCGATTATCTTTCGGCGCGGCATCGCGACCGCGCCGGCACGGGCTGCCCGACCGCTGCGCTGGTCGCCGAGATCGCGCGGCATCCCAAGGCCACGCGCGACGCATTCACCGGCAAGGTTGCCGACATCATCGTGCTGATGGCGGAGCAGATCAGGCATCGCTCCGCGAAAGACCGGCGGCGCAAGGCGATCACGATCTATTCGATCATGGTCGGCGCGCTGCAATTGGCGCGCGCCGTCAACGACAAGCAACTGTCCGACGAGATCCTGGAGAATGCGGTGGACGCGGCGGTGACGATCGCAAGCCAGCGCTGAGCCTTCGAAGGACCGGCCGCCATCTATGGCGGTTTGGGGGCGGCTGAAATGAATCTCTGGCCGCGGCAACACAGCGAAACTTGAGTGCCCTCTGCGGCCGGGCTAGCGTCTCTTCGCGGCCTTACAACTTCCCCAAGTTCACTGAGTTCGCACCGCACCGTCGCCTGACCCTGCTGTCAGGCGGCGGTTCGGATTCAGCGTCGCTCCACCGATCGCTTCGATCGCCGTGCTACGCCGGATCGAACGCCCGGATCGGCGGCAAATTGCCGGTAAATTTCTCCACCTCCACCGTCGTCAGCTGGCCGGTGCAGCCTTGCGCGAAGGAGGAGGTGCCGATGTCGCGGGTGAGCACGTTCGGATTGCCGTGAACGCAGAGCGGCGCCTCGTCTTCCGGGTCCATCGGATCGTACCAGGCGCCGGTCGGAAGCTGCACGACACCGGGCGCGATGCCGTCGGTGACATGCACTGCGGCAAGGCACGCACCGCGTTCGTTGAACAGGCGAATGATGTCGCCATCCACGATGCCGCGCGCGCTCGCATCGCGCGGATTCATGCGCGCGACCTCGCGGCCGCAATGCTTTGCCGCGAGCGAATGACCGCCGAAATCGAGCTGGCTATGCAGCCGCGTTACGGGCTGGTTGGCGACGAGGAAGCACGGCGCGCCGGGTTTGGGCATGTCGCTCTTCTCGAGCCAGACCGGATGGCCCGGGCAATCCGCATCGCCATGTCCGGCGATCTTCGCGGAGTAGATCTCGATGCGTCCGCTCGGCGTCGGCAACGCGTGCGCGACCGGATCCTCGCGGAAACTGCGCAGGCGGCCGCCATCGTCGGGCTGCTGCGGCACGACCAGGCTGCCGCGCCGCCAGAATTCCTCGAAGCTCGGGGCCTCCAGGCCCCGCTTGGCGAGCGAGGCGCGGGTCGGCTCGTAGAGATGCTCCAGCCATTGCCGCGAGGTGCGGCCCTCCGTGAACGGCTCGCGGGCGCCGAGGCGATCTGCGAGATCTGCAAAGATATCATAGTCGTCGCGCGCGAGCCCGAACGGCTCGGCGATGCGGTGCATCGCGACCATCAGCGGATCGTTGGTGGAGTAGCCGATGTCCTCGCGCTCCAGCGTCATAGTCGAGGGCAGCACGATGTCGGCGTGGCGCGCGGTCGCGGTCCAGGCGAGTTCGTGCACGACCAGCGTGTCGACTTTCGCGAAGGCTTTGCGCAAGCGGTTGATATCCTGGTGGTGATGGAACGGATTGCCGCCGGCCCAATAGACCAGGCGGATGTCAGGATAGGTACGCGTCTCGCCATTGTAACGATAAGTGCTGCCGGGATTGAGCAGCATGTCGGCGATGCGCGCCACCGGAATGAAATCGCGGACACCGTTGCGGCCCTGCCCCAGCGTCGGCCCCGGCACGTCGTTGACGCGGCGGCCGTAATAGCCGATCGCGCCGAGCGAATAGGCGTAGCCGCCGCCGGGAAGACCGATCTGGCCGAGCGCGGCCGCCAGCACCATGCCCATCCACACCGGCTGCTCGCCATGCTCCGCGCGCTGCAGCGAGTGCGAGACGGTGATGAGCGCGCGCTTGCCGGCAAGGCGTCGCGCCAGCTTGCGGATCGCATCGGCATCGACGCCGCAAATCGCTGCGGACCATGCGGCATCCTTGGCTTGCCCATCGCTCTCGCCGGTGAGATAGCGCAGGAACACCGGCCATCCCTCGGTGTAGCGATCGAGGAAGGCCTGGTCGTGCATGCCCTCACTGACCAGCGTGTGGACAATGCCGAGCATCAGCGCGGTGTCGGTGCCGGGAATGCAGCTCATCCATTCCGCGCCGGCCTCGACCGGCAGATCCTCGCGCAACGGGCTCATCAGGATGAACTCGCAGCCGCGCCGGCGTGCCGCCACCATGGCGTCGCGCTCGACATGCTTGCTGATCGAGCCACCGGCCACCATGGAATTCTTCAGCGCCATGCCGCCGAACGCGAGCACGATCTCGGTTTTATCAGCGATCTGCTCCCAGGTGACGTTGCGCTTGGTGATATCCTCGTAGCCCGCCATGATCTGCGGCAGCAGCACAGAGGACGCGCCCGAGGAATAGGAATTCACCGAGCGGACATAGCCGCCCATCGCGATGTTGAGGAAACGATGGACCTGGCTCTGCGCATGATGCAGCCGGCCGGCGCTCGACCAGCCATACGAGCCGCCGAACACGGCACCGGGGCCGCGCGTATCGCGGATGCGCGCCAGCTCGTCGCCGAGCAGATCCAGCGCCTTCTCCCAGCTGACGGAGACGAACTCGTCGCGGCCGCGCCTGCTATCTGGACCCGGCCCACGCTCGAGCCAGCCGCGACGGATGGCGGGCTGGGCAATGCGCGCCTGGTGGCGCAACGCGCCGGGAAAATTGTCGATGATGCCGTTCGGATCGGGATCCCCCGCATAGGCCCTCACCTCCAGCCCGGCTGCGCCATTGCGCGCGGAGAACACGCCCCAATGCGAAGTGTGCGGCTTGAAACCATCAGACAAATCGAGGCCGGGGTCGGGGAAGCCAATCGTATCGTCCATCGCGTGGCCCTCATCGCAGGAAACGCCAAGCAGGCGGCTTCCGGTCGCAATCATCGCGCCAATATAATGAGGGCCGCGCATGCAGGGCAACGGATTACCGAAGTCTGGAACCGGACGCATGGCGGCATCCCGCAGATCGCACGGCGACCTGCGGCGCGCCCCTCGCAACCCGTGCGCTTCGCTCAGCTCCGGGCGTCGACCTGGCTCGTATGATCGGACAACGCCGCCTGTTGCGCGGCATAGGCGGATGCCACCGACGATGACGGTGAATATTGCGCGAGGGCTTCAGTGAGCTCCTCGGCCGCCTCGGTGAGTTCCTTCATCACGGCGGCACTGTCCGTGACCTGATTGCCGGAAGAATGGACGACCTCGAAGGACAATCCGTTCGGGAGATCGACATGGATCTTGTCGATCCCGACGGTGTCGGGGGTGTCGTCATTCTGCGTTTGGTCGGTCGCGGAGGACGAATCTCCCGATACCTGCTGGCTCGCGAACCGCTGGACGAAGTCTTCGATGGATTTGAGCGCGCTGCTGTCCAGACCACCGCCGCCGAAATGGACGATGCCCACCGACATTCCGTTCGGCAGGTTGACCTTGACCTCGTCATAGGGCGTGCCGTCATGCATCAGCGAGGCGAAGGTCGAGACGTCTCCGACTTGCGAACCACCCGCCGATTTCGATGGGCCGGTGGACGACGACGAACTCGTCGTGCTTCCACCGCTGATGCTGCTCATGCCGCCAACACTCATACGCGAACTCCACTGTCATTGCGAACGCACGTTCCGCGTGCAATGGGCATGCCAGTTGAGGGAACCATATCCATCAAGGGGTTGTCTCAATTTCGGATGGGAGATCCTTCACCCCGGCAAAGGTGCCCCGGCAGAAGCTGCCGATCGCCGCAACATCTTGGACCATCCTGACGCTTGCCAGGGGCATGCCGCTTTGCGGCACGCTCGCCCGCCATTTCGTCGCAGGTTGTTCCTCCCCTCCCGGCATTGCTCCCTCGTCCATGATCAAACATGATGGGTCGGTGCCAGTGACGACTATTTCGTGGTGGAGGTCATCCGATGAACGAGAACGAAATTCGCAAGGCAGTCGCGGAAGTGAAGCAAGGCACGCTGTCGCGACGCTCGTTCATCCGGACAATGGCCGCGGTCGGAATCACCGCGCCGATCGCGGGCCAGATGCTGCTCTGGAACGACGTGGCGATGGCGGATGCAACGCTGCAGTACAAGCCGACCAAGGCTGGCGGCGGCGGCCCGCTCAAAATCCTGCTGTGGCAGGCTCCGACGCTGCTCAATCCACATTTCGCGATCGGCACCAAGGACCAGATCGCCTCGCGCATCTTCTTCGAACCGCTCGCCGGCTGGGACGCGGACGGCAACCTCATCCCCTGTCTTGCCGCCGAGGTGCCGACCAAGCAGAACGGGGGCATCGCGGCGGATGGCACCAGCGTGATCTGGAAGCTCAAGCAGGGCGTCAAGTGGCATGACGGTAAACCGTTCACAGCCGACGACGTGGTCTTCACCTGGAGCTACGCCGCCGATCTCGCCACGGCCGCCTACACCACGGGATCCTACAAGGACATCACGGTCGAGAAGATCGACGACCACACCGTCAAGGTCATCTTCAAGGCGCCGACCCCGTTCTGGGCCGACCCCTTCGTCGGTTCGGTCGGGCAGATCCTGCCAAAGCATCACTTTGGGGACTATACCGGCGCAAAGTCGCGCGAAGCGCCGGGCAATCTGAAGCCGGTCGGCACCGGCCCGTACAAATTCGTGGAGTTCAAGCCCGGCGACATGATCCGTGCCGAGCGCAACCCCGACTATCACGTCAAGAACCGGCCCTACTTCGACACGCTCGAGGTCAAGGGCGGCGGCGACGCCGTCTCGGCAGCGCGCGCGGTGCTGCAGACGGGCGAATATGACTATGCCTGGAATCTGCAGGTGGAGGACGAGGTCCTCAAGCGCATGGAGACCAGCGGCAAGGGCAAGGTCGACGTCACGCTCTCCGGCAATGTCGAGTTCATCATCCTCAACACGACGGATCCATGGACCGAGGTCGATGGCGAACGTTCAAATGCCAAGACCAAGCATCCGACGCTGTCCGATCCGGCCGTGCGCCGCGCGTTCAACCTGCTGATCGACCGCGACGGCATCCAGAAATTCATCTACGGCCGCGGCGGCGTCGCGACCGCAAGCTTCGTCAATCAGCCCGCGCAGTTCAAATCGAGCAAGCTGCGCTACGCGTTCGACATCGACAAGGCGATCAAGATTTTGGACGAAGCCGGCTGGAAGCCGGGGGCGGACGGCATTCGCGAGAAGGACGGCAAGAAGCTCAAATACGTGTTCCAGACCTCGATCAACGGGCCACGGCAGAAGACCCAGGCCATCATCAAGCAGGCCTGCCAGAAGGCCGGCATCGAGATCGAGATCAAGGCCGTCGTCGCATCGGTGTTCTTCTCGTCCGACGTCGGCAATCCCGACACCTACTCCAAACTCTATGCCGACATGGAGATGTACAACACCACGCAGCCGCAGCCCGATCCGGAGCGGTTCTTGAACCAGTGCGTGTCGTGGGAGATCGCGAACAAGGACAACAAATGGCTGGGGCGCAACATCTCGCGCTGGTCCGATCCGGAGGCCGACAAGGCCTACAAGGCCGCGCAGAACGAGCTCGATCCGGTCAAGCGCGCCGCGCTGCTGATCAAGGTCAACGAGATCTTCTGCGAGGCCAACATCCTGGTGCCGCTGCTGTCACGCAACATCGTCGGAGGCGGCGTCAACAACCTGATGGCCGACATCTCGGGCTGGGACGTCACGACCTGGAATTTGGCGAGCTGGTATCGAAGTTGACGACCGGCGCATGCTGACCCGGCTCTCTCAGTGCGCCGGGTCGCACGCCGTATCGACGCATGATAGCCTTGCTCAGTGCGCTCTCGGACGCATAGCCGACCTCCGCCGCGATCTTCGCGATCGGATCGGACGTGCCGGCCAGCCGCTTGCGCGCGACTGCCAATCTCAGATCTGACAGGAACGTCATCGGCGCGACGCTTGCGCGCTTCTGAAAAGCCCGCACCAGCGTCGCGCGCGAGGCGATGGCGACCTCCGCCATCTCGTCGAGCGTCCAGTCGCGGGCGAGATCGCCGAGGATCGCCAGCACGGCGCGGGCCGTCGTGCGGTCCTGCAACAGCGACAGCGTCCCGTTCGCGGACGCCCGCTCCGTCAGGTGGTCGCGGAGCATCATGACGAACAGTGCTCGCGCGAGGTCGGCGGCGACCATCTCTGATCCGGCCCGCCCCACGTCCAGTTCCTCGCGGATGTCGAGCAGCAGGCGCCGAAATCGTTCCAGCAGCGGCTCTCCCGCCGTGCGCAGGACGATCTCGTCGGGAAGCGCCGCGATCAGCGGATCCTCGTCCGAGGTCTCGAACAGGAAACGGCCGCACAGCAGCTCCGTATCCGCCGCAGCATCGACCGTCGCGCGCTGGCGAACCCCGTTTCGGACGCCGGTCGAGACCCGCCCGGCAGCGCCCTTCACCTCGCTTCGCACCAGATGACTGTCGCCGTGCGGCAGCAGGAGAATGTCGCCGGCCTCCAGCCTTTGCGGGCCAAGGCCCGGCCGCTCGACCACGCAGGAGCCGCGCGTCACCATGTGGAATTGCGCCCATCCTCTGCCGTTCGGCGCGTGCAGCGACTCCCAGCTGCCACCAAACCTGCAGGAATCCTCGATCACGGGACGGATCCTGAACAGCGGCACCATCGCATTCAGCAATTCGGCGGCTTCAGCCTCAGACATCAGCACTCCTTGATCCGCCCGGACATCTGCCTGAGCCGCGCGGCCATTTCCCGCCGCAGCAAACGCCGACACATTAGAGGCCAGCACACCGATGGAGGTTAACATGGCCATGCTCGACTGGAACACCTACCGCCGCCAGGTCGTCGCCGGCGTCGGCGAGATCGGCAAGCTCTCACCCGAGACGGTCAAGGGATACGCGACCCTGAGCGGTGCGGGCGCCAAGACCGCTCATCTCGACGCCAAGACACGCGAGCTGATAGCGCTCGCCGTCGCCATCAGCCTGCGTTGCGACGGCTGTATCACGGTCCATGCTGCCGAAGCGAAGAAGCACGGCGCAACCGAAGGCGAGATCGCCGAGGCGCTCGGCACCGCGATCTCGGTCAACGCCGGCGCCGCGCTGGTCTACTCGACCCGCGCGCATGAGGCGTTCAGGGAAGCTTGAACGATCGCAGGAGTGCGCGCGACTGCGCTCACTCCTTCTAACAGAACTTAACAAGCAATCCGCGCGGCGTGCGGTAAATGTCGGCGCATGAACGCGATCGGCATTTCCAAAACACACGATTATCGATGGGAGATCGTATGACGTCCAAGACGCCAATCGAGTTGTCGTCACGGCCTGCGAACATGTCGCGGCGTGGCTTCGTGGGAGGCTTGTCGGTCGGCATTTTGGGCGTGGCCGCGACCGAGGCGGCCAATGCCGAATCGCTCGCCGACGTCCCCGATCGCGGTCCGGGCGCCGACCTGAGCGCGCACAGCGAGCGATCTCGCTTCGTCAAGATTGATCGCATCCCCGAGGCCACGCCAGGCAAACGCAACATCGACCCCGGCGATGCCATCAATTCCAAGACGCCACATCAGAAGCTGGTCGGCAACATCACGCCGACCGATCTGCACTACGAGCGCAGCCATTCCGGCGTGCCGGATATCGATCCTGCACAGCACCGTCTTCTGGTCCACGGCATGGTGCAGAAGCCTCTGGTGTTCAGCGTCGACGATCTCAAGCGGATGCCGTCGATTTCGCGCGTGGTCTTCATCGAATGCACCGGCAACGGCTGGGAGAATTGGAAGAAGGCCGACCCCGAGCTGACGGTGCAGAACACGCATGGTCTCGTCAGCACCAATGAATGGACCGGCGTGCCGCTCAAATTCCTGATCGACCTCGTCGCCAAGGACAAGGGCTCGACCTGGATGCTGGCGGAAGGCGGTGACGGCGCGGGGGTCGACCGCAGCATTCCGCTCACCGACGAGATCGTGAACGAGGCTTTCGTCGCTTATGGCCAGAACGGCGAGCCGCTCAGGCCCGCGCACGGCTTTCCGATGCGGCTGGTAATGCCGGGCTTCGAGGGCAACCTCAACATCAAATGGCTGCGCCGCCTCAAGTTCGGCACCGAGCCTTGGATGACGCGCTGGGAGACAGCGCGCTACACGCAATTGCTCGCGAGCGGCAAGGCACGGCAATTCCAGCTGCGGATGGACACCAACTCCGTCATCACCCAGCCTTCGGGGATGATGCAGATCCAGCCGGGCTACATCAACATCTCCGGTCTCGCCTGGAGCGGGCACGGCAAGATCGCCAAGGTCGAGATCTCGACCGACGGCACCAAGACCTGGAAGCAGGCGCAACTGAGCCTGCCGGTATTGGCCAAAGCGCAGGTGCGATTCCAGATGGACTGGATGTGGGACGGCAAGCCGACCACGATCGTCAGCCGCTCGACCGACGAGCAAGGCAATGTTCAGCCGGACCGGAAATCCTTCATCGCCGCGATGGGGACCAACGCGCTGTTTCACTACAACGCCCAGCAGACCTGGAGCATCGACGGAGCCGGGAGGGTTCGCAATGTCCTCGCATAGCAAGCTGCTTCCCGCAGGCATCTTCATTGTGGGACTGCTCGCAGCCCCGGCCTTTGCCGTTGATTTCGGACGTCCGGCGACGCCTGATGAGATCAAGCTGTGGGACATCGACGTCGGTCCCGACGGCAAGGGCCTGCCCGATGGCAGCGGCACCGTCGCGCAGGGCAAGCAGGTGTTTTCAGACTATTGCTCGGCCTGCCATGGAGAGAACGGCCAAGGCGGAATCAAGGATCGCCTCGCCGGCGGACAGGGCACGCTCGCCTCCAACATGCCGGTCAAAACCGTGGGCAGCTTCTGGCCCTATGCGACGACATTGTTCGACTACATCCATCGCGCGATGCCGTATCCGACGCCGGGCTCGCTCAGTACCGATGAGACCTACGCCGTCACCGCCTACATCCTCAGCCTCAACGGCATCGTGCCCGCCGACGGCAAGGTCGACAAGGACTCCTTACCTGACATCAGGATGCCCAATCGCGATGGCTTCATTCCGGACCCGGAATTCGATCCGGCACGGTTGTTCCACAAGAAGTGAGCTGGGATCATGAGGCTTCCCGCACTGATCAGGATTCTCGCTCTGGTCGCAACGGTATGTTCATGGGAGACGCAGGCAATGGCCACCGACGGACTCATCACCATCAAGAGCAGCTTTGGACCCGAGGACACGATGAAGCGGCTCGAGGCCGAGGTGAAGGCCAGGGGCCTCACGGTGTTCGCCCATGTCGACCACGCCGCGGGTGCGGCCGCTGTCGAGCTGAAGCTGCGTCCGACTGATCTCCTCGTCTTCGGCAACGCCAAGGGCGGCACGCCGTTGATGCAGCAGGCACAGACCGTGGGCATCGACCTGCCGCTGAAGGCGCTGGTCTGGCAGGACGACCAGGGCACGACCTGGGTGTCCTACAACGATCCGGCCTATCTCGCCGGTCGTCACGGCGTCGGTGAACAAGCCAAGGCCGCCGTCACCGCGATGACTGGCGCGCTGCATGCGATCGCAACCAAGGCCGCCACGCCATAGCACGGCGGCCGTTCACTAATCGTGTGCGAGGAGACGTCAATGACCAGCACCGATACTCAGTCGTCTCGCCCCGAAGGCGGCAAGCACGCAAGATGGCTCGTCATCGCGGTGCTGTCTGCCCTGCTCCTTGCCGCCTGCATGCTCGGCTATCTCGGCTGGACCAGCACGGACACCAAGGTGCCGGAAGCGGGCTATGTCGCGCTGGTACTCGGCGTGGTGTTCTCGCTGGTCGTCGGCGCCGGCCTGATGGCGCTGGTGTTCTACAGCAGCCGCAAGGGCTACGATGAGCCGGCGGTACTGGTCCCTGAAGCGGAGAGCGATCCGGACGATGGACGCTGACCGCGTCTGACGACACATGATTGCCGCGCGGAACTGGCCCGCCGCGCTGTTCGCGCTTCCCCACCGATTTAGGCCTCGTCATGGCGATGACCGTCATCGCCCTCGTGCCGGGAATCGCGATGATCTATTTCATGCGCAATCACCTCGCCACGGGCTTCGTGATCCGCACCTGAGGATTCGATCACATCCGCCAGCGTAGCGCGGCGGTATGCACCGGCGCGTCCCACAATTGCCTGGACTGGTCATCGAGCACCGAGACGGTGATCGAGGCGCCGGCCATGTCGAGGGACGTCACGTAGGAACCGGTCAGGAAACGCGTCGCCGCGATCCCCGCTCCATCGAGAATGCGCTTGGCGCTGTTGGCCATCAGATAGAGCTCGATCAGGGGCGTCGCGCCGAACCCGTTGACGAGAAGCAGGACTTCGCTGCCTTTGCTCGGACCGAGATCGCCCAGGATCGCGCTGAGCATCTCGGACGCAATCGCATCAGCAGGCGCCAACGGCACCCTGCGGCGACCCGGTTCGCCGTGAATACCGACGCCCATTTCCATTTCGTTGTCGGCCAGGGTGAAGTTCGGCCGGCCCGCCGCCGGAACGGTGCACGGCAGCAACGCCACGCCCATCGAGCGGGTGCGCCTGTTGACGTCATCGCCGAGCGTCTTGAGCGCAGCGAGCGGCATGCCCTTTTCGGCCGCGGCGCCGACCATCTTTTCCACGATCAGCGTTCCCGCGACGCCGCGACGCCCCGTCGTGTAGGTCGACTTCTCGACCGCGACGTCGTCATTGGTCACCACGCTCGCGACCTCGCGCCCGGCCATCTCGGCGGCCATGGTGAAATTCATCACATCGCCTTCGTAATTCTTGACGATGAAGAGCACGCCAGCCCCGGTGTCGACGGCCTCCGCCGCCTCGATCATCTGATCCGGCGTCGGCGAGGTGAAGACCTGGCCCGGACAGGCGGCATCGAGCATACCGTGGCCGACAAAGCCGGCATGAAGCGGTTCATGGCCGGAGCCGCCGCCCGAGATGAGCGCGACCTTGCCCGGCTTCAGGCTACGGCGGCGCACGAACTTCCTGTCAGCACCGAGCAGCAGGATATCGGCATGGGCAGCCGCCAATCCGTCGAGACTCTCTTCGAGCACCGTGTCGGCGCTGTTGATCAGCTTTTTCATGGCGTCCTCCCGGTATTCTCTTGCGTTTCGAATGCGTCAGCCGATGCTTTCGGCGTAGCGCGCGAGTTGGGCAGCGAAGTCGACGATGAGCTGCTCCAGCGCGCGATTTTTCTTGTCGTCGCCGAGATCGGGCACGGTCACGGTGACGACGCGCGTGCGCGCCTCGCGATGCGCCCCGCGCAGCCGTCCCGGATGGGCGCGCCCATAAGCTTCGAGGAAGGCCGCTCGCTCGGTGGCGGAGAGATGGCAGACATCGAAGATGATCGCGACATGCTTGGCCGGGATCGGAACCAGATAGGCCGGATTGGTGATCTGGCTGACGAAAGAGCGGTTCTTTCCGAGCGCCGCCGCGAGCTTCAGCCGCGTCCCGGACGGCCGGTTGTCGAGCGCCCGGCGCAGGATGAGCTTGTAGTCGGCGACGTTGCTGTCGCCCGGCCGGCTCGTGTCTTCGTCTTTGTCATCCGTCATGCAGTCACCCCGGCGATGGCGGCCTTGAGCCTGGCCACCGCAATCGGCGAGACCGAGAGAGTCGTCAAGCCCGTCGCCAGCAGCGCGTTCGTCAAGCGCGTATCCGCCGCCGCATCGCCGCAGAGCGAGACCTCGACGCCGCGCTTGCGTCCAGCCTCGACCGTCCGCGCAATCAGTGCCAGCACCGCAGGATGACCGGCATCGTTGAGGTCGGCGACGGAGCCGATATCGCGAGCCGCGGCCATTGTGTATTGCGTCAGGTCGTTCGACCCGATGGAATAGAACGCTGCGCCGAAGTCTTCTGCACATAACGCGGCTGATGGCACCTCGACCATGATGCCGAGCGGCGGCCGGGCGCAGGCGACGCCCTGTGCCGTCAGGGCCGCAAACTCCGCGTCCAGCATGGCGTTGGCACGGTCGAGCTCCGCGGGGACCGCGACCATCGGCAGCATCACCTTCAGCGCCCCATGCACGGCCGCTCGGCACAACGCCCGCAACTGCACGCGAAACACGTCCGGCCGCGCCAGCGAGAGTCTGATACCACGGAGGCCGAGGAACGGATTGCGCTCGCTGTCGATCGTCAAACCGGCAATCGGCTTGTCGCCGCCGGCATCGAGGGTGCGGATCGTCACCGGCCGCCCCGCGGCCCATTCGAGAATGCGGCGGTAGACCGCGTATTGCGCATCCTCGCCGGGCAGGCCTCTCGACCCCTCGAACAGAAACTCCGTCCGCACCAGGCCAATGCCGTCGCAGATGGCAGCATCAAGGCCCGCGAGATCTTCGGGCGCCGCGACATTGAGAAGAACGGCGATACGTCGGCCATCGGCCGTAGCCGCCGGCTTGAGGCGACCGGCGTCGGCGGCAATCTGCGCGGCATTCGCTTCCGCCATGCGGTGCTCGAACAGGCGGCGCGTTTCAGGTTTTGGATCGAAGATCACGGTGCCGGTGTCGCCGTCGACCAGCGCCAGTGACGGCGGTTGTCCGTTCCACGGCAGCGGACCCAGTCCAACCACCATGGGAGCGCCGCGCGATCGCGCCAGCATCGCGACGTGCGAGGACGGCGATCCGCTGGCGAGCGCAATGGCGCCGCCACGGGTCCAGTCGACGGCCAGGAACGTCGAAGGCGAAATATCGTCACCCGTGACGACGGAGTCGCCGGAGATCTTTGCGTTCGCATCCGCGCCGTTCAGCGCCGCGAGCACGCGATCGCGAATGTCGACGAGATCCGCGGCGCGCGCCCGAAAATATTCCTCGTCCGCAGCGCGATAACCGGCGATCTCGACGTCGAGCGCTGCGCGCCAGGCCTCATCGGCAGCCGTGCCGCCCGCAACAGCTTCGTAAGCCCCCTCCGCAAGCGCGTCGTCACCGAGCATCGCGACCTGGAATTCAAGGATCTCCGCAGCCTCGCCATGAACCGTCGCGATCAGTTCGGCGAGGTCCGCGGCGGCCCCTTCGATCGCCGCCTTCAGCGCCGCGGCCTCCTGCGCGGGATCGCCCTTCGTCCTCCTGCTCGCCACTTCGGTCGTCAGCACGGCGACCGGGCCGATAGCGAGGCCGGGCGAAGCGGGATGACCAGTGAGATGGATCTCGCCCACGATTCTACGCCTCGCCGAAACCGTCATGCACCAGCGCCAGCATGGCCGCGAGCGCCGCCTCGCCGTCGGGGCCTGTGATACGGAAATGCAGCGTTGCACCTTGCGGCGCCTTCACGCGCATCACCTTCACCGGGCTCTTGGCGTCGGTCCAGGGTCCCTCGGACGCAAGCGCGATTTCGATCTTCGCGGCAAAGCCCTTTGCCAGTTGCGTGAGCTTCACCGATGGCCGCGCGTGCAGGCCGACCGGATTGACGAGGACCGCCGAGGCGGTCAGCGGCGCAAACGTCTGGGCCGCCCGGTTGGCGTTGGCATCATGCATAGAATTCCTCCGCACTGCGCTTGACGGCAGCGAGCGATGAGCCGCCTGAAGACTCGGTCGCCGCGATCACAGCGCCCTCGACCACCGGGGCATTGCAGACCAGCACGCGCGCGCGCCGGTCTTCGGGCAGCATCTCGACCGCCATCTCCGAATTGGTCTCGGCACCGCCGAGATCGACGAGGATCGCGACGCCTGCCGGCGACCAGGCCGTCTCGATCGCTTCGAGAATCCCTGCGACGTTGGTACCGAGCCCACCGTCGACATCGCCGCCGGTCCAGGCCAGCGGCACGGCGTTTCCGACCATCTGGCGCACCATATCGGCCGCGCCTTCCGCGATCTTGGGCGAATGCGATACGATGACAATTCCGACGTTGCTCATGTATTGACCTCGAACTCCAGTGTCTCGACTGCTGCGCCGATCAGAAGCGACGCCGAGCGCGAGCCCGGATCCATATGACCGATGGAACGTTCGCCCAGAAACGAGGCGCGACCGCGAATCGCGAGCATCGGCGTGGTGCGATCGGCCGCTTGCACAGCCTCGGCCGCGATGGCCCTGGCATCGCCGCCATCGGCCAGCACGGCCTGCACCGGCACCAGGACATCCAGCAATGTCTTCTGCCCCGCCTCGGATCGACCGCGCGCCTTGACGGCCTCGATCGCCTTCTCCGTCGCCGCGACCAAATCGACTCTGCTCGGCTGCTCCGGAAGGGCCTTGCCCAGTTCCATGAAGAAAGTTCCGACCAACGGCCCGGAAGCACCGCCGACCTTCATCACCAACGTCATTCCGATCGCCTTCAGCATGTCCGGGAGCGACTTGTCGGCGAGGCCCGGCAGTGCGGTCAGCACCGCCTCGAAACCGCGCTTCATGTTCAGCCCGTGATCCCCATCGCCAATCGCCTGGTCGAGGCTCGTCAACTCGTCCGCGTGCTCGATCACTGACGCTGCCAGCGCCCGCACCAATCTTTCCCTGGCTACCCGATCAAGGCTCATGCCGCTACCCTCCAGCCCTTCGCATCGAAAAACAGCGGTTTGTTGAGCCGGAGCGACACGACGTCTCCCGCGCCAAAGCCCGCCTCGGGATCCGCCAGGGTCACGACCGGCCGGCCGGCGAGGTCGAGATGAAGATGGCTCTGGTCGCCGAGATGCTCGACCCGCTTGACGGTCGCTGAGACGTCGCCGCCGCCGCGCGCGATCGTCAAGTGCTCAGTCCGCGCGCCGATGGTCTCGGCGCCATTGGGCGCGCCGCCGAACAGGCCTGCCGGCAGCAGATTGATCACCGGCTGGCCCAGTCGCGCCGCAACATGCGCGTTGACCGGGTTCTCGTAGATCTCCCGCGGCGTGCCGATCTGCATCAACCGTCCGCCTTCGATCACGCCGATGCGCGAGGCCATGGTCATCGCCTCGGTCTGATCGTGGGTGACATAGAGGATCGTCGCGCCGAGATCCACCTGGATCCGCTTGAGTTCGAGACGCAGCTCGCCGCGCAGCTTGGCATCCAGCGAGGAGAGCGGCTCGTCCATCAGATAGATCGAGGGCGAACGGACCAGCGCCCGGCCGATCGCGACGCGCTGCATCTGCCCGCCCGACAGCTGCGTCGCCTTGTTGTCCAGCTTGGTCTCGATATGAAGCAGCCGCGCCACCTCCTGTACCTTCGCGCGAATATCAGCTTCGGGCACGCGGCGCGTCGGCGCACGCAGCGCGAAGGCCATGTTCTCGAACACGGTGAGGTGCGGATACAGCGAGTATTGCTGGAAGACAAAGGCAACGTCGCGGTCCGCCGGAGCGTCGCCTGTCACGTTGCGCCCGTCGATGCGGATCGAGCCAGAGTCCGGCTGCTCCAATCCAGCGATCAGGCGCAACGCCGTGGTCTTGCCGGCACCAGTCGGCCCGAGCAATGCGACGAACTCGCCGTCGCCGATGGTCAGCGACAGATCGCTCAGGGCCTGCGTCTTGCCGAACGCCTTGGAGACGGAGATGATCTCGACTTCAGCCATGCGCGCCTCCTTCGTGCAGCGCGGTGCGTATGGCCCGGCCGGATGCCTTGTCGAAGATCGACAGCGTATCGGGCCGGAAGTCGAGCCCGACGGTCTCGCCGGTCCGGAACGCTCGGCTGCTGGGTGAGCGGGCCTTGAGCGCGCCGTAATGCGTCGTCACGGTCACGATCTGCGTCGTGCCGAGATATTCGGTGCCATAGACCTCACCGCGCACCATGCCGCGATCGGTGAAGCGCACATGCTCGGGCCGCACCCCGAGCACGAGCTCGCTTTCCGCCATGTCCTCGCGCGCGGCAGGAATGGCGACATCCCGCTCGCCGAGCCGGATTGCCTCTGCGCCGGCCTGCAAACCGCCGCGGAACGGCAGGAAATTCATCGGCGGCGAGCCGATGAAGTCGGCAACGAACAGCGAAGCGGGCCGGTCATAGATATCGCGCGGGCTCGCGACCTGCTCGACGACGCCATTGTTCATCACCGCGATCCTGTCGGCCATCGCCATGGCTTCGAGCTGGTCATGGGTGACATAGACGGTCGTTGCTCCGAGCCGGTCATGCAGGGCCCGCAACTCGTGGATCATGGCCTCGCGCATCTCGGTATCCAGCGCGCCGAGCGGCTCGTCCATCAAGAAGCATTTTGGCTTGCGCACGATCGCCCGCCCGAGCGCGACGCGCTGCCGATCGCCGCCGGCAAGGCCGGAGACGGAGCGGTCAAGCAGGTGCGAAATCCGCAGGATGCGCGCTGCCTCGACGACGCGCCGGTCGCATTCGGCCGCACTGATGCCCTCGCATTTCAAGGGAAAGCCGATGTTGCGCCGGACATTCATGTGCGGATAGAGCGCGAACAGCTGGAACACGAAGGCGATGTCGCGCGCCGAGGCGCGGTTCATCGTCACGTCCTCGCCGTCGAGCCGGATAGTGCCTGATGTCGGCAGCTCCAGGCCGGCGATCATGCGGAGCGTCGTCGTCTTGCCGCAACCGGAAGGTCCGAGCAAGCAGAGGAACTGGCCGTCCTCCACCGTGAAGCTGGCGGACTTCACCGCATGAAACGTCCCGAAGGATTTGTCGAGCGCCTCGACCTTGATCTGCGCCATCGCGCCTACTCCCGGACCTTGGACACGATGGTGAACATCACCGTGCCGAACAGGGTCGTCGCAAACGACCAGGAATACAGCGTTAGAGACAATGGCTGCATCAGCATCACGACGCCGGCGGCGATGATCGTCGTCGCGATGGCTTCGAGCGGGCCGCGGCGCAGAAGGCGATCTGCAAGACCGCGACGAGTGATGGTTGGGGTGAGATCGACACTCATTTGCGAACGGCTCCGAAGGTAATGCCGCGCAGCAAATGCTTGCGGAGAAGAACCGTGAACACCACGATCGGGACCAGGAACAGCGTCGTGCCGGCGGCCACTGCGGGCCAGTCCTGTCCGCCCTCGCCGATGATGATGGGAATGAACGGCGGCGCGGTCTGCGCATTGCCCGAGGTGAGAAGCACCGCGAAGGCGTATTCGTTCCAGGCGAAGATCAGGCAGAAGATCGCGGTCGCCGCGATTCCCGTGGTGGCCTGCGGCAGCACCACCTTCACGAAGGCCTGGAAGCGCGTATAGCCGTCGATCATCGCCGCCTCCTCATACTCGCGCGGGATTTCGTCGATGAAGCCCTTGAGCAGCCAGACCGCCAGCGAAACGTTCACCGAGGTGTAGAGCAGGATCATTCCGAGCCTGGTGTCCGACAAACCGATGGTGCGGTACATCAGATAGATCGGGATCGCGACCGCGATCGGCGGCATCATCCGGGTCGACAGGATGAAGAACAGCAGATCGTCCTTCAGTGGCACGCGGAACCGCGAGAAGCCGTAAGCCGACAGGGTCCCCAAGGCGACCGCAAGCACGGTCGAACCGAACGCGATGATCAGCGAGTTGACGAAGCGCGGCACATAGTTCGAGGGACCGGCGACCACCATGTTGCGGTCGCGCGCGATGCTGTCGCAAAGCCCCTGCGGCGGCCCCAGCGAGCGGATGAATTCCGGCGTCTGGCGCGAGCGGGTCGTGAACAAATTGCAGAAGCCTTCGAGCGACGGCTTGAACATCACCTTGGGCGGATAGGAGATCGCATCGTCGGGCGACTTGAACGCGGTGAGCATGATCCAGACCAGCGGGATCATGGTGATGATGGCGTAGAGCACGACGAGCGAGCCGGCAAAGCGCCGTGTCGTGGCCGACGGCTCGACGACGGAATGGGCTGTGGTGGCTGAGGTCATCGGCTCTTTACCTTGTTCAGCGCCTTCACATAGATGTTGGCGAGACCGAAGACCGTCACGAACAGGATGATCGCGAAGGCCGAGGAATAGCCGGTGCGCCAGCTCTCGAACGCCGCCCGCTTGAGCGTGATCGAGGCAACTTCCGTGGTCGATCCCGGTCCGCCGCCGGTGAGCAGATTGACCATGTCGAACATCTTGAAATTCTCGATGCCGCGGAACAGCACCGCCAGCATGATGAACGGCAGCGCCATCGGCAGCGTGATCGACCAGAACTGCCGCCATTTCGACGCGCGATCGACCTCGGCGGCCTCGTAGATGTAGTCAGGGATCGAGCGCAGGCCGGCGAGACAAATCAGCATCACGTAAGGTGTCCACATCCAGGCATCGACGATGACGATGGCCCAGGGGCTCAGCGTGACGTCGCCCAGCATCTGGAACGACGAGGCGGCGCGGCCGGTGAAGAAGGCGACGACGTAATTGAACAGTCCGATCTGCGGCTGGTAGAGGAACGTCCAGAAATTGCCGACGACGGCGGGCGACAGCATCATCGGCAGCAGGATGATCGTGGTCCATAGTCCGTGCCCGCGGAATTTCTTGTCGATCAGATAGGCGAGGCCAAATCCCAGGACGGTCTCGATCAGCACGGTCCAGATCACGAAATGCGCGGTGACCTGCATCGCCGCCCAGATGTCGGGATCTGTCAGGATCGACTGGTACCAGTCGGCGCCGAGCCAGATCGTCGGCACGTTGGCCCGGTTGGCGCGGTAATTCGTGAACGACAGATAGATCGTCCAGAGCAGCGGGAAGATGTTGATCGCCAGCAGCAGCACGATCGTCGGCGTGATGAAGAGCCAGGCGAGCGTCCTGTCCGAGAGGCCCCGGATGCGACGCGCCACGCCTGGCCGGACCATGACGGCCCGATAGGTGATCCGCGAAGAGGCACTCAATTCGTTCATTGCGTCGACCGATCCTGGCACCCGGTGTCGACGATGCGACATATCCGGTCGTCTCGAAGGAAAGTCCGGAGCGCGAGCGCACGCGCTCCGGACAGCTTGCTTCAGAACTTCTTGCCGTCTTCCTTGAAGATCGCCTTCCAGTCCTTCACCAGACCGTCGAGCGATTCCTGCGCGGTGCCCTTGTCGGCCACCACGTAGTCATGCACGCGCTTCTGCTCGGCTTGCAGAAGCTGGGCGTAGGAGGGCTCGGCCCAGAAGTCGACGACCATGCCCATCGATTGCAGGAACTCCTTGGCGAAGGGCGCGCTGTTCGGAAAGCTCGGGTCGTTCAGCACGGACTTGGCGCAGGAATAGCCGCCGAGCGCCCACCACTTCTTCTGGACGTCGCCGCCGGAGAACCACTTGATGTATTGCAGCGCCTCGGCCTGGTTCTTCGAGTAGGAGACCACCGAGATGCCCTGTCCGCCGAGTTGCGTCGCCTGCCCGGCAGGACCGGCCGGATTGACGAAGAAGCCGATCTTGTCGCCGCCGACATTCGGGTCCTTGTAGAGGCCCGGAAAGAAGGCGAAGAAGTTCATCTGCAGCGCGACCTGGCCGGACTTGAAGGCATCAAGCCCCTCCGACATGTAGGAATTGGAGGCGCCGGGCGGCGTGCAGCACTTGTAGAGTTCCTTGTAGGCTTCGAGCCCCTTCACCGCGCTGGCCGAGTTCACGAACCCGTCCATCGCATAGGGCTTCTTCGGGTCGTCGTATTTGAAGCCGTAGTCGTAGAGGTAGTTCGACACGCCCATGGTGATGCCCTCCGAGCCACGCTCGGTGTAGATCGAGGCGCCATAGACCTTCTTGCCGTCGATCTCGCGGCCCTGGAAGAATTGCGCGATGTCCTTGAGCTCGGCGAGCGTCTTCGGCACGCCGATCTCGCGACCGTACTTGGCCTTGAAGTCCTTCTGCACGTCCGGCCGCGCGAACCAGTCCTTGCGATAGGTCCAGCCGACCGCATCGCCCATCGCCGGCAGCGCCCAGTAGTTCGGCGTGTTCTTGGGCCACTCGGAATAGCCGACCACCGTCGCCGGCATGTAGTCGTCCATGCTGATTCCTTCCTTCTTGAAGAAATCGTTGAGCTTGACGTACTGGCCGTTCTCCGCGGCGCCGCCGATCCATTGCGAGTCGCCGATGATGAGGTCGCACAGCGAGCCGTGCGAATTGAGTTCGTTCAGGAAGCGATCGGCGTAATTGGTCCACGGCACGAATTCGAACTTCATACCGATACCCGATTTGGCGGTGAAATCCTTCGACAATTCGACCAAGGCGTTGGCGGGGTCCCATGCGGCCCAGCACAGCGTGATGGTCTTGCCCTGCGCCTGCGCGGGCGTGGTGCCCGCTCCGACACTGAGCGCGGCGGCAACGGCCCCGCATGCCACGACAAGCGTCTTCATCGTTCGTTTCATTACACGTTCCCTCCGAGTGGGCCGGCCATCGACATGGCGCGGCTTTCCTACCCGCTCGAATGCTTCGAGCAGAGCGACACAGTCCATGACGAGCTGAGTAACTAAACTGGTGTTTCCTCGCGCCACCCGGATTCTATAGGCCCGGCAGGCTCGATTTGTTTAGTGAAACACCAATTACTAAACATTGCAAGCGGAATTGGGAGGTCGCCGACAGGCGCGCCGACGCGGTCGCGAACGCGGCGTTCGGCGTCGCTCAGGGTGTTCGGGCTGGTTGCAACGAGATGTTTTGGGGGGATGCAGGCGATGCCCGCTGAGGGACTTGCGAGAAGAGCGTGTCTCACACTCTCGTCCCATCGTCATTGCCGTGCGAGCGACTTGTCCGCCGAAGCCTCGGCGAAGGAGTATGAGGCGACAGACGCGGCGATGCGCTCTCGCGACTGATTTCGCCCGAGCGTTGCTTTGTCGTTCCACCTGGGCGCTTCATACGACATTTCCGAAATTCGGTAAAGTGGAATATTTTTGGGGAAGGGTTGACGGGGTGCGGGGTGTTTCGCCCGACGGAAACTTCAGAGGAGACTTGCTGGTCGTCGGTCGGTCCGAATTGCCTATCCTTGGCGGGAAGCGCACAGTGTCGATGGTCCGGGCTGACTTGCCTCGACGCTACCATTTGCGGACTACTACGACATGCACGCCATGGTTCTCTCCGCGCGCGGCGCGCCGCTGGTGCTCCAGCAACGACCTGACCCCGTGCCCGGCCCCGGTGAGGTTCGCGTCAAGGTCGGCGCCTGCGGTGTTTGCCGAACCGATCTGCACGTCGTCGATGGTGAGTTACCAGATATATCCTATCCGATCGTTCCGGGGCACGAGGTCGTCGGACGCATCGAAGCGATTGGATCAGGCGTCAAAGACCTGGTACTCGGCATGCGCGTCGGCGTCCCCTGGCTTGGCCACACCTGCGGCGAATGCTTCTATTGCCGCTCGGACAAGGAAAACCTCTGCGATCGCCCCAAATTCACGGGCTACACGCGTGACGGCGGGTTCGCCAGCCACCTCGTCGCAGATGCCCGATACTGCTTTCCCCTCGGCGAGCACGGCGACGACGTTGCCTTGGCACCGCTACTCTGCGCCGGGTTGATCGGATGGCGGTCCCTTGTGATGGCGGGCGACGGTAAAGCGCTCGGCATCTACGGCTTCGGCGCTGCCGGCCACATTGTAGCGCAACTGGCGCGCTCCCAAGGGAGAACCGTTTACGCTTTCACACGCAGTTGCGATCAGGAGGCACAGCGGCTTGCACGTTTGCTCGGCGCAGAATGGGCTGGCGGTTCCGAGGAGAGGCCGCCCATCGAGCTCGATGCTGCCATCATCTACGCTCCCGTCGGGGAATTGGTGCCCCTTGCGCTGCGCGCGGTGCGGAAAGGTGGCCGCGTCGTGTGCGCGGGCATTCACATGTCCGACATTCCGGCGTTCCCTTACAATATCCTTTGGGGAGAGCGGCAGATCATTTCAGTTGCAAATCTGACGCGCAAGGACGGCATCGATTTCCTGGCCGCCGCCGCCAAGGCCGACATTCGCACACATACGACGGTATTTCCGCTGAGGAAAGCCAACGAAGCGCTCGCCACCTTGAAAGATGGCAGGTTGGTCGGTGCTGCCGTGCTGCAGCCTTGACGAAGTTGTCACAGCTCGAGCGCGGTACGACGTGCCCAACACCCGCGCTCCGTGAAATGGACGGCACGTCGATCGTTCCATGCGGGGGGCCGTAGCGGCGCACGTTTCCAACATTGCCCAACCACCGGATGAGCGACCAGAGCCAGAGCGCCATTGATATGGGCTCGTAGCGCAGCGAAACCAATCAACGTTCCGTCCGCGGACGAGACATGATGGGCTTTGCAAGCGCATTCCCCATTCAACGGACTTACGTCCGCTCAATCAGCTGAGCGATCTCCCAGACATGATCCGACGGGTCGGCGAAAGCCGCGGTTCGGCGTCCCCATGGACGGTCGATCGGCCCATTGAGCAGGTCGACTCCAACCGCCCGAAGGGCGGCGCAGACCGCATCGACGTCAGCGACCCTGATCGTCAACAGCGCGCGGGCCCCTGCGGACGATGGCCCGACCGGCAATGGCTCTATGAGCTGAGGCGCCCGGGATGCGTCGAGAAGGTTGATCAGCAGGCCGCCGAATTTCAGCACGGACGAGACGTCATCCGCCCAGACGGTCTCGGCTGCGAAAACCTTGGCGTAGAACGCCTTCGACGACGCGATGTCGTCGACGAACAGCGTGATGACTTCGACTTCGCTCGGCAGGCCATCGACCATGTCGTCCCCACTCCCTCCGCCTACGGCGCGCTTGCCTCAACACCACAGGCGACGCGCAATTCAAATTGACGCGGCGTCCTGCATCAGGACCGGCTGAGGTCTACTGCACCATCAAATGGGAACTTGGGGAGATGATTGGTAGCGGGAGAGGGACTCGAACCCCCGACCCCAGGATTATGATTCCCGTGCTCTAACCAGCTGAGCTACCCCGCCACAGGGTCGCGAGGGCCGAAACGGCCGATCTCGCGAACGCGCGGCATATAAAGAAGGGGGCGATGGGAAGTCAAGCTGAGTGGGCGCGATTGCCGGGGTGATTTCGGGGACGAAATCGCACCGTTTGGGGCCGAACTCGCCAATTTTCGCGCACCAGACTCGGGGAGAGTCCCCCTCACCCGGAATCCGCCTCTCCCGCGGATTTCCGGCTTCTCCCCGCAGGCGGGGAGAAGCGAAGGAAGAAACCTCTTATTTCGGTTTGACCGTGGGGTCGCCGCCGGGGCTGCCCGGGGGCGGGATGACGGGCATGTTGCCGTCCGTGCTCGGCGCGGGGGCGTGCATGTCGGGATCGACGCCTGATGGCGGGCAAAGCACGCCGTCGGACTTTGCCAATTTGTCGCCGAGCGGTTCCCTCGATTGCCCAGTGGTGGTGGTGCCGTCGGGCGCGGTTGCGCCGTTCGGGCGGTCCTGCGGCATGCAGTCGGCCGTGTGCTGTGGGGATGGCGGCGCGGTCGCTTGCGGCGGCGTCGCTGGTCGCGGCGGCGCCTGCGCGATTGCGGCGCCGGAGGCTGCGATCACGAGGCTGGCCAGAATGATGTTTGATGTCGTGCGCATGGAAAGGAAACGCACGAGCGACGGCTGGTGTTCCGCCTCGAAGATTACGATTTGTGGTAGCGGATCAGCGAGAAATGGCCCATCGGCGGCATGGGGCGGCGTTCGGTCAGCGTGACGCCGCCATGCCTGGCGGCCCAGGTGACGAGGCGGTCCCAGGGGAATTCCGGGCGCCAGCCGAGGCGGCGGGCGATCGGCGCGAAGGCCAGCTCGAACAGCTTGCGCGGGCCGCTCTCGGCGCCGATGTGGTTGACCAGGATCAGCTCGCCGCCGGGCTTGAGCACGCGCACGAACTCGTCGAGCGTACCTTCGGGATCGGGCACCGCGGTGATGACATATTGCGCGACCACCGCATCGAACGAGGCATCGGGGAACGCGAGGTTCTTCGCGTCCATCACCGAGAGCACTTCGACATTGGAGAGGCGTAGGGCCCGCACGCGTTGTTGCGCCTTGCGCAGCATCGGCTCGGAAATATCGACGCCGCAGATCTTCGTGGTGCGCGAATAATCGGAGAGTGAAAGACCGGTGCCGACGCCGACGTCGAGGATGCGGCCGCCGATGCGGTCGGCCTCGGCGATGGTCGACTGCCTGCCGGCGTCGAACACCTTGCCGAACACGAGATCATAGACCGGCGCCCAGCGGCCATAGGCCTTCTCGACCCCCGCCCGCGAGATGTCTGCTGCCATGCCCCCCAGCCCCTTACTTCACCTTTCCCCGTCGGGGAGAGGTGAACCCAGCCCGACCGGTTGCGCCAGATCTCATGATGATCAGCCGCGGACGGCTTCCGCGAGCGGGCGCGACGTGGCTGCGCCGGTCTTCGCCGCAGCGCTCTGGATGAAGCCGCCGCCGAGCACGCGCGCCTGCCCTGAGGGCGCGTCATAAAATACGCAGGCCTGGCCGGGTGAGACGCCCTCTTCGCCGGCGACGAGCTCGACCTCATAGTGACCGTCAGCGCCGCGCAGCCAGGCCGGCTGCGGCGCGCGGGTCGAGCGCACGCGGACAAACAGCTCGAGACCAGAGCCAACCGCACGATCGATGTCGCCGCCGCCGATCCAGTTGACATCGCGAAGTGCGATGCGGTGCATCTTCAGCGCATCGCGCGGGCCGACGACGACGCGGCGATTGGCGGCGTCCAGCCGCACCACGAACAGGGGTGCACTGGCGGCGATGCCGAGACCGCGGCGCTGGCCGACGGTGAAATTGGCGATGCCGTGATGCTGGCCGAGCACGCGGCCGTCGAGATCGACGATGTCGCCGGGGTCCATCGCGTTCGGACGCAGTCGCGTGATGATGTCGGTGTAGCGGCCCGTCGGCACGAAGCAGATGTCCTGGCTGTCATGCTTGTCGGCGACGGAGAGGCCAAACCGACGCGCGAGCTCGCGCGTCTCGGGCTTGGTCATGTCGCCGAGCGGGAAGCGCAGGAAGTCGAGTTGCTCCTGCGTGGTCGCGAACAGGAAGTAGCTCTGGTCGCGGTCGCTGTCGGCGGCGCAAACCAGCGCGCGCGAGCCGTCGTCGCGGCGGCGCGAGGCAACGTAATGGCCGGTGGCGAGCGCCTGGGCGCCGAGTTCGCGCGCGGTCTTGAGCAGGTCGCGGAATTTGACCGAGCGGTTGCACTCGATGCACGGCACCGGCGTTTCACCGAGCGCGTAGGAGTCCGCAAAGTTGTCGATGACGGACTCGCGGAAGCGGTCTTCGTAATCGAGCACGTAATGGGGAATGCCGAGCTTGGCCGCGACGTCCCGGGCGTCGTGGATGTCCTGGCCGGCGCAGCAGGCGCCCTTGCGGTGGGTCGCCGCGCCATGGTCGTAGAGCTGCAGCGTGATGCCGACGACGTCGTAGCCCTCGGCCTTCAACAGCGCAGCCGTGGTCGAGGAGTCGACGCCGCCCGACATGGCAACGACGACCCTGGTATCCTCGGGACGGCCTTCGAGATCCAGACTGTTGAGCATGGGCCTAAGCTGACGTAACGGCGGAAACCCGCGATTCCTGATGCGCTCCCCGGTCTCTCGGACCGGGACGTCAGTAATCCCCGGGAACCCTTAGGTCCCTCGGGGCACTGGCTGGCCCGGTCGAAAGCGGCTGAGAGCACCCTTTAATATAGGCGGCATTCCGGTGAAGCAATCATGCCCGCCCCAAGCTTTAGGGCAATTCTTGCCGGGGCGGCAGAAATGACGGGGTTTTGAGAGAGCTTGGGGCGGCGCGAAAGATTCCTTAACTATTTGATTTTGATGCAAAAAGATCGATCAAGCAGGTTTGGCCCGCTCCTTGCTGACCTCCTGACCCGCAGATGTTTTCAAGGGGTCGCCTGTGGTCGGTGGTACGTCAGACGTAGCGGCAAGCGCGCAGGTTTCCAGCACGCAGCAGAAGCCTGCCCGGTCGCAGAGCACCAAGGACACGACCCCGAGCGACTCCTTCGGCGCGCTGGTCGACAGCAACACCCAGGCCATCAGCAACAGCGCCTCGTCCTCGACCCAGGACCCAGCTCCGCGGCGGACTGATTCCTCGTCGCCGTCCTCCTCTTCTTCGTCGGACCGGAGCACGCGCGACAGTTCCGCGGCCGACTCCTCCCCGCAGAACAAGGCGAACGACAGCACCGATTCCGCGACGACGACCACCACCAACGACACGCCGGCCGGCTTGACCAAGGCTGATGGCAAGACCAAGGACAAGGCTGACACCTTCGCCGGCAAGTCGGACGACAAGTCCGACGGCACCAAGAGCGACAAGACCGACAGCACCGACGGCCTCGCCGCCGCGGTGGATGCCTCAGCCGCCGCGCAGGCTGCCGCAGCGCCGGCGGCGACGCCCGATCCGACCGCCGTTCCCGTCGCCGCGCCCGCTGTGCCGGTCGATCCGAATGCTGCGGCGAACCAGGCCGCCGCCAACACCGCCTCCTCGCCGTTGACGATCGCCGCGGCCGGCATCGCCGCCAGCGCTTCCACCGCGGCGCAGATATCAGGTGCCAAGACGGACGCGACCGGCAAGACGGCGAAGTCCGGCGATGCCAAGACTACCGACGCGAAGGCTGCGCTCATCGACGGCGCGACTGCGAGCGCCGACGCCACCGCAACCGATGCCACGGCAAACGCCGCGCAGCTCACCACGGTCGATCAGGGCACGCCGAAAACGTCGTTCAAGGCCGCCGTAACAACGCAGGGGCAGACCGACGTCTCCAATATCGGCCAGGACGGCGGCAAGACAGGGCAGGCCACGACCACCGCGCAAAATCCCGCGACCGTGCCGACGGCGACCAATGCCGCCGCGCATCCGCAAACCGCCAAGCCTCCGGCAGATAGCGCTGCCGCCGATGCGAAGGCCGCTTCCACCGATCGCACCACTGATGCGACGCCGGCCGCGCCGGCCACGCATGCTCATGCCGACACGCAAGCGGTTGCCGCTGCGACGACCGACGCCAGCGCGCAGGCCGCCAACGCCGTGCAGGCGCCGCTGACCACCACGACGTCGGCGGCTACTGCTTCCACCGCGACACTCACCGCGACCGTGGCCAACCCGAACGCCGTGCCGATCAGCGGCATCCCGGTCGAGATCGCGGCCGCCGCACGCGCCGGCAAGACGCGCTTCGACATCAGCCTCGATCCGATCGATCTCGGCCGCATCGACGTCCGTATCAACGTCGATCGTAACGGCCAGGTCACCTCGCATCTCACCGTCGAGAAGCCGGAGACGCTGCAGATGCTGCGGCAGGACGCCCCGCAATTGCAGCGCGCGCTCGACGACGCCGGCCTCAAGACCGGCAGCAACGGGCTCTCCTTCAGCCTGCGCGACCAGAATTCGTCGGGGCAAAACACCGGCCAGAACAACGACAATTCCGGCAATTCCCGCCGCCTGATCGTCAGCGAGGACGATCAGGCCGCGACCGCGCCCGTCAGCCGCAGCTATGGCCGCATGCTCGGAGCGAGCAGCGGCGTCGATATCAGAGTGTGAGGAGTATCAGGCAATGACCACCACGAATGCCGCCACCGCACCGTCAGTCGTGTCAGGCACGACGCCGACCTCGTCATCCTCCTCGTCGAACTCGAGCCTCAGCTCGTCCACCGGCGCGACGCTCGCCGGCAATTTCCAGACGTTTTTGACGCTGCTGACCACGCAGCTCCAGAACCAGAACCCGCTCGATCCGCTCGACACCAACCAGTTCACCCAGCAGCTGGTGCAGTTCGCCGGCGTCGAGCAGCAGCTCAAGACCAACGACTCGCTGTCGCAGCTCGTCACCTTGCAGCAGACCACGCAGGCGACCCAGGCGCTCGGCTTCGTCGGCAAGACTGCCGTGGTCGACGGCACCACCGCGACCATGACGAGCTCGTCGGCGACCTGGCACCTCAACGTGCCCACCAGCGCCACGGTCGACATCTCCATCGCCAATTCCAGCGGCCAGACCGTGTTCACAGGCAAATACACCGCGGGCGCCGGCAGCGACATTCCCTTCACCTGGAACGGCCAGGGCAATGACGGCACGCAATGGCCGGACGGCAAATACACGATCTCGGCGACCGGCAAGGACGCCTCCGGCAACAGTGTCGGCATCGCCGCGCAGGTGCAGGGCGTGGTGAATTCCGTCGACCTGACCCAGTCGCCGCCGCTGCTCTCGATCGACGGCAACAGCTACACGCTGAGCCAGGTGAAGAGCATCATCGCGACGAGCAGCAACTAAGGCTTGTCTCGGTCCGCCACCTCTCCCAGCGGGGAGAGGTGGATCAGAGTTCCTGGGCTCGTGCTGCCCCGCCAAATGTCGTTCGGCGTTAGTAAAGTATTTACGAAGACCCCCGCTCGGCCGGCTGCAACAGTGTTTTCAGCCCGCCGGACCCGCGTCGTTCCAGCCAGTTTCAACGAGAATTGTATTGAAGCCTTAGGCTTAGCGGATTTTTAAGCCGGCACGGTTAGGGTTACGGCGTGAGTTCAGTGGTTGAGAGTTTGTGAGTACGCCATGACAGAACCCCATCGCCCGAGGGTAAAATACGTCATCGGGCCGGACGGCAGTCCGCTGACGATTGCAGATCTGCCCGCCCCCGGCACCAAACGCTGGGTCATCCGACGCAAGGCCGAAGTCGTTGCCGCCGTCCGCGGTGGACTTCTCTCGCTCGAGGAGGCCTGCAGCCGTTATACCCTGACGGTCGACGAATTCCTCTCCTGGCAGTTTTCCATCGACCAGCATGGTCTGGCGGGTCTTCGCACCACCCGCATTCAGCAATATCGCCAGTAAGCAATCCGGAAATCTGCTGCCTTTGACGAAAATCGGCCTCGCCCTGCGAGGTCGATTTTTTTCATGTCGCTACTTTTGTCCCAGCTCTTAACCTTCGTTAACCATATCGAAACCATCACCTAGGCAATAATTGCCCACTCGGCCTTTCCAGTGAAAGCAGCCGAATCTGTCGGGGCGGTTGCTTGCAAGGTCTTGCGGACTTCTTAAAGGGTATCGGCGCCGCCCGGTTCGGGGCGATGATCGCGGTCACCGCCGCGCTCATCGGCTTCTTCGCGTTCGTCATCATGCGTGTCACCACGCCGCAGATGACGACGCTGTTCACCGACCTCAGCATGGAGGATTCCTCCAGCATCATCAAGGACCTGGACCGCCAAGGCATCCAGTACGAGCTGCGCAATGACGGCAGCGTCATCATGGTGCCCAAGGACAAGGTCACGCGCCTGCGCATGAAGCTCGCCGAGGGCGGCCTGCCCAAGGGCGGCGGCGTCGGCTACGAGGTCTTCGACAAGTCGGACGCGCTCGGCACCACGTCCTTCGTCCAGAATATCAACCATTTGCGCGCGCTGGAGGGCGAGCTCGCCCGCACCATCCGCGCCATCGACCGGATCCAGGCTGCCCGCGTTCACCTCGTGCTGCCCGAGCGTCCGCTGTTCGCGCGCGAGGCGCCGGAGCCGTCGGCCTCGATCGTGGTGAGGGTCCGCGGCTCGCTCGAACCCCAACAGATCCGCGCCATCCGCCACCTCGTCGCCTCCGCCGTCAACGGCCTGAAGCCGCAGCGGGTCTCGATCGTGGACGAGGCCGGCCAGCTGCTCGCCGACGGCGCCGCCACCGATCCGGAGCAGGCCGCGGGCGACGACCGGCGCATCGCCTTCGAAAAGCGGCTGCGCAAGCAGGTCGAGGACATCGTCTCCTCCGTGGTCGGCTCGGGCCGCGCCCGCGTCCAGCTCTCCGCCGATTTCGACTTCAACAAGATCACCCAGACCTCGGACAAGTTCGATCCCGAGGGCCGCGTGCTGCGCTCGACCCAGACCCGCGAAGAGCAGAGCATGACCGCCGACAACAACGGCCAGGTCACGGTCAACAACGAGCTCCCCGGCCAGCAGCAGAACAGCGGCGTCGCGGCGAAGGACCAGAGCAAGAAGACCGAAGAGACCAACAATTACGAGATCTCCCGCACCACCAAGACCGAGGTGACCGAGGCCGGCCGGGTCAACCGCATCTCGGTCGCGGTCCTGGTGGACGGCATCTACACCAAGAACGACAAGGGCGAGCTCGCCTACGCCGATCGCAGCAAGGAGCAGCTCGACCGCATCGCCACCCTGGTGCGCTCGGCGATCGGCTTCGACCAGAAGCGCGGCGACCAGGTCGAGGTCGTCAATTTGCGCTTCGCCGACGCCCCCTCCACCGCCCCGATTACCGAGCCCTCCGGCTTCCTTGGCATGCTTCAGTTCACCAAAGACGACATCATGTATTTCGTCGAGCTCGGCGTGATGATGCTGCTCGGCCTGGTCGTGATGTTCATGGTGATCCGCCCGCTGGTGAAGCGCATCCTCGCCTCCGACGAAGTCGCCGCCGCCATCACCGGCGTCCTCGCCGGCCCTGCCGCTTCGGACGAAGCCGCGCCGGCTGCCGGCGGCCAGGCGCTGATCCCGAGCGGCGCCGCCAGCGCGATCGACGTCGCCACCATCCAGGGCCAGGTCCACGCCCAGTCCGTTCATCGCGTCGGCGAACTCGCCGAGCGCAATCCCAACGAAACCGTCGCCATCATCCGTCAGTGGCTGACCGAACCCGCGAAATGATCGAGTGAACTGACATGGCCGCCAGTCTGCAGAACGCAAACTCGAACGACATCACCAGCGTGATCTCCACGCTCGGTCAGCGTGCCGGCAGCCGCGCGCCCGGCACCAAGCAGGAAGCGCTCTCGGGGCCGAAGCGCGCCGCGATCCTGATGCTGGCGCTCGGCGAGCAGTATGGCGGCAAGATCTGGGGCCTGCTCGACGACGACGAGGTGCGCCAGCTCTCGCTGGAAATGTCGACGCTCGGCACCGTCGAGGTCGACACGGTCGAGGACATGCTGCTCGAATTCGTCTCGCGCATGTCGGCCTCGGGCGCGCTGATGGGCAATTTCGACGCCACCGAGCGCCTGCTCCAGCAATATCTGGCGCCCGAGCGCGTCAACGGCATCATGGACGAGATCCGCGGCCCCGCCGGTCGCAACATGTGGGAGAAGCTCTCCAACGTGCAGGAAGAGGTGCTCGCCAACTACCTCAAGAACGAATATCCGCAGACCATCGCCGTGGTGCTGTCGAAGCTGAAGCCGGAGCATGCCGCGCGCGTGCTCGGCATCTTCCCCGAGGATCTCGCACTCGACGTCGTCAATCGCATGCTGAAGATGGAGGCGGTGCAGAAGGAGGTGATCGAGAGCGTGGAGAAGACGCTGCGCACCGAATTCATGTCCAACCTGTCGCAGACCCGCCGCCGCGACGCCCACGAGGTGATGGCTGAGATCTTCAACAATTTCGACCGACAGACCGAAACCCGCTTCATCACCTCGCTGGAAGAAGAGAACCGGGAATCGGCCGAGCGCATCAAGGCGCTGATGTTCACATTCGACGATCTCGTGAAACTCGATTCCGGCTCGGCGCAGACCCTGATGCGCAACGTCGACAAGGACAAGCTCGGCGTGGCGCTGAAGAGCGCCAACGAGGACGTCCGCAACTTCTTCTTCGGCAACATGTCCTCGCGCGCCGCCAAGATGCTGCAGGACGACATGGCCGCGATGGGCCCGGTGCGCCTGCGCGACGTCGACGAGGCCCAGGCGCTGCTGGTCAACCTCGCCAAGGACCTCGCCGCCAAGGGCGAGATCATGCTGACCAAGAACCGCGCTGACGACGAACTGGTGTATTGATGGGCGCTCCGGCCAAATTCCTGTTCGATACCGACTTCGCCGCACCCGACCGGGCGCGCGAGAAGGGCGCGAGCGCGGCCGAGATCGCGCAGAAGGTCGCGGAAGCCGAAGCGCGCGCCTATCAGGACGGCTTTGCCGCCGGCCAACGCGAAGCCAAGGCCGAGAGCGACCGCCGCGTCGCGCTCGCGATGGAAGAGATCAACATCTCGATCCGGGGCATTGCATCCGGCATCGGCAACATCGAGACCAAGATGGAGACCGAGGCGGTCGACGTCGCGGTCGCCGTGGCCCGCAAGCTGTGCGCCGACCTCGTCGCCGCCGAGCCGCTCGGCGAGATCATGGGGCTGGTCAAGGACTGCTTCTCGCATCTGGTCGCGACGCCGCATCTCGTCGTCCGCATCAACGATGCGCTCTATGACAGCGCCCGCGAGAAGATCGAGCGGCTCGCCAAGCAGAGCGGGTTCGAAGGACGGCTGGTGATCCTGGCCGAGCCCGAGATTGCCACCGGCGACTGCCGGATCGAATGGGCCGATGGCGGCGTCGTGCTGGAGCGCAACGCCATCGCGGCCAAGATCGACGACATGGTCGGACGCTATATCGCGTCCCGCAAGGGGAACTAAGCCATGAGCGAGAACGACGGACAGGTCCCGCTGCCCGATCTCAACGGCCCGCTGCCGCCTGCAGGCGCCGACATCGGCTACAACGAGGACGAATATGCGGCGCGCGTCGCCGCCGACCTCGAAGCCGTCTTCGACGTACCGGTGCAGGTCTCGGCGGTGCTCGGCCGCTCCAAGATGGATGTCGGCGAGCTCCTCAAGCTCGGACCCGGCACCGTGCTCGAGCTCGACCGCCGCGTCGGCGAGGCCATCGACATCTACGTCAACAACAAGCTCGTCGCCCGCGGCGAAGTCGTCCTCGTCGAGGACAAGCTCGGCGTGACCATGACCGAAATCATCAAGACCGAACGCAGCTAGCGCCACAGAGATAGAGCGCGGCAGCGCGAACAGACGGACAGGAGACTCACATGCGGCTTCTCATCGTTGGCACATTGAAGGGCCAGCTCACCACCGCCACCAAGATCGCGATGGACAACGGCGCCACCGTGACCCACGCCGAGGATCACGAGCAGGCGATGCGCGTGCTGCGCGGCGGCAAGGGCGCCGACCTCCTGCTGGTCGACGTCGCCCTCGACATCCGCGACCTCGTGATGCGGCTCGAGGCCGAGCACATCCACGCCCCGATCGTCGCTTGCGGCATCACCAACGACGCCCGCGCCGCGGTCGCCGCGATCCACGCCGGCGCCAAGGAATACATCCCGCTGCCGCCGGAGCCGGAGCTGATCGCCGCGGTGCTCGCCGCCGTCGCCAACGATTCCCGCGAGCTGGTCTATCGCGACGACGCCATGGCGCGCGTCATCAAGCTGGCGCAGCAGATCGCCGGCTCCGATGCCTCGGTGATGATCACCGGCGAATCCGGCACGGGCAAGGAAGTGCTGGCCCGCTACGTCCATACCCGCTCGGCCCGCGCCAAACGCCCGTTCATCTCGATCAACTGCGCCGCGATCCCCGAGCATCTCCTGGAGTCCGAGCTGTTCGGCCACGAGAAGGGTGCCTTCACCGGCGCGATCGCCCGCCGCATCGGCAAGTTCGAGGAAGCCACCGGCGGCACGCTGCTGCTGGACGAAATCTCCGAGATGGACGTCCGCCTGCAATCGAAGCTGCTGCGCGCCATCCAGGAGCGCGTGATCGACCGTGTCGGCGGCACCAAGCCGGTGCCGGTCGACATCCGCATCATCGCGACCTCGAACCGCAACCTGGCGGAGGCCGTGCGCGAAGGCACGTTCCGCGAGGACCTGCTGTTCCGCCTCAACGTCGTGAATCTGAAGATCCCTCCGCTGCGCGAGCGTCCCGCCGACATCATGGAGCTCGCCCAGCATTTCGTGAAGAAGTACGCCGAGGCCAACGGCGTGCCGATGCGCCCGATTTCGGCGGAAGCCAAACGCGTGCTCTCCACCAACCGCTGGCAGGGCAACGTCCGCGAGCTCGAAAACACCATGCACCGTGCGGTGCTGATGGCGCAGGGCGACGAGATCGGACCCGACGCGATCCTCACCCCCGACGGCGACCGCCTCGACCTCGCCAAGACCGCGCCGGCCGTGGCGCACGCTACCATGGCCGCCGAGCAGGTCACGCGCGCCCTGGTGGGACGCACCGTCGCCGACGTCGAGCGCGATCTGATCCTGGAGACACTCAAGCACTGCCTCGGCAACCGGACCCATGCCGCCAATATCCTCGGCATCTCGATCCGCACGCTGCGCAACAAGCTGAACGAATACGCCGACGGCGGCATCCCGATCACCCCGGCCGGCACGCCGGGTGAATATCCGCGGATGCCGATGGTCGGGGCGTGAGGCCCCAGCCGTCATCGAGAGGATGCGAATGCCCGGGCTCAGCCCCGGGCATTTTCTTTTGGGGGCCACCCTTCGTGCGCCGGGACGACATCGGTGAACATGGCCGCACCGCATTCGGCGACTAGGTCGCCGTCGCGCCAGGCCCTATAACCGCTCGCGAGAACCACGCGAGGAACCAGATGTCTGAAGCTCAAATCACGGATTGGCTGGCGTCGCAGCGGCAGGCGATGATCGACCTGTTGCGCGACGTCGTGAACATCGATTCCGGGTCCTACGACAAGGAAGGCGTCGATGCGGTCGGTGCGCGGTTCGAGCGGCATTTTGCCGAGCACGGCATTCCGTTCCGGCGCGAAGGCCATGACAGCTTTGGCGATGCCATCCATGCGGAGGTGGCAAAGCCCGGCAGCAACGAGAAGCCGGTGCTGTTGATGGGGCACCGCGACACCGTGTTCGGCAAGGGCGAGGCCGGACGGCGTCCGTTCACGATCAAGGACAAGCGTGCCTACGGGCCCGGCGTCGCCGACATGAAGGCCGGCGTCGTGATGAACATCTTCGTGGCCACCGCCTTCCACAAGTTCGGCGGCAACCCGCATCCGATCAAGCTGCTGATCACCTCGGACGAGGAGATCGGTTCGCCCTCCTCGCGCCCCGTCATCGAACGCGAAGGACGCTCTGCGCGCGCGGTGTTCAATTCCGAGCCCGGCCGGCCCACGGGCAATGTCGTCACCAGCCGCAAGGGCGGCATCTTCATGCACATGGCGATCACCGGGAAGGCGGCGCATTCCGGCGCCAATTTCGCGGCAGGCATCAGCGCAATCGGCGAGCTCGCGCACAAGATCATCCAGATCCATGCGCTGACCGACCTCACCAAGGGCATCACGCTCAATGTCGGTCTCATCTCGGGCGGCCAGTCCGTCAACACGACCGCGCCTTACGCCGAGGGCCAGATCGACATGCGCTATGTCGATCCGAAGGATCGCGCCATTGTCATGGCCGAAATCGAACGGATCATCGCGACGCCTTACGTGCCCGGCACCAGCGCGACGCTGACGATCAAGGGCGAGTTCGTGCCTGTCGTGCAGAGCGAGAGCTCGAAGGCACTGTTCGAAAACTATCAGGCCGCAGCGAAGCAGGCCGGCCTCACCACGCTGCAAGGCGAATTCTCCGGCGGCTGCGCCGATTCCGGCTTCACCGCCGCGGTGGGGACGCCGACCATCTGCGGCGTCGGGCCGGTCGGCGGGCTCGCACATTCGCCGGAGGAATATCTCGAGCTCGACAGCATCGTGCCGCGCGCACAGGCGCTGGCGCTGGCGATTTTGCGGGGGTAGTCGCCGCATCCTCCTTCAAACCCGGCCATGACGAGGAGAGATCTTACGAATAACTCGGCGCGTCGGGCTTGCGGAAAATGTGGATGGGATCGCCAGGCACGAAGGGCTGGCCGCGGAACATCGCATAGGCGTAGAGCGCGAGATAGACGATCGCCAGCGCGCCGACGGCGTAGAAGGCCCAGGTCCCGACGCGCTTCATAGCTCCGCTCCATGGCCGTCCCGCCATGGGAGGCCCAAGGGCTTCTAGAGCGATGAAGGAGAAAACGCCAGCCTGAGCGCGGCGATCAAACGCCGTGCGCGGGAACGCCGACCTCGGCGAGCCGCGCGGCGTCCTCGTCCTGGCCGACCGCTACATACTGGCCGTGCCAATAGGCGAGCGCCGCGGTGCGGGTCGAATTCCCGATGGTCCTGACGCGGCCGATGACGATGCCGTGCGAATGGCGCTCGACGACGTCCTCGACCTCGCAATCGACGGAGGACAATGCGCCGACCAGCAACGGCACGCCGGAGGTGGCTGTCACCCATTGGGCGCCCGCAAAACGATCGGCACCCTTCAGGCCACCCTTGCCGGCAAAACGCTCGGCGATGTCGAGTTGGTCAGCCGCGAGGATGTTGACACCGAAGGCGCCATAGCGGCGGATCAGCGGGAAGGACGAAGCATCGCGGTTGATGCTGACCAGCAGGGTCGGCGGATCGATCGACAGCGAGGTCACCGAGGTGACCGTCATGCCGGTGATGTCCTTACCCCGCCCGGCGGTGATGATGCTGACGCCGCCGGTGAGGTGGCGCATGGCGCCGCGGAAATCGGCGGACGAGACGGCAGTTTCGGTCATGAGATCGCGGGGCACTACATTCCTGGCACAGTCCCCGAAGCGGGGCTCCCGTCTATTTAGGTACGATCGTCCGCCGACGAAAGGTGGCTCAGGATCGAGCCCACGAGGCCGCCCGGCCCGGCCGGACCGCGCGCGCGGCCTGCGCGGCGGAGCGCACAGGAGCCGGAATCCCGAAAACAACCCCATGCACAGTAGCCCCGGCAAGCGAAAACAATCACCTGCTGATAATCAGAAATAGAATTTGACTCGTCGGGCAAAACAGGCGCATGATGACATCATGGCGGCGTTCGATTGGATCGCCTTTGCCCGGCTACTGCAGCCACTGCACCGGCAGGTTCTGCAAACCCCGGAACGCCCAGCCGCCGATCCGCACCGGCTCGTCCTCGGCGATCTCGATATGCCCGGCACGGGCGAACAGCGTCGGCAGCGCGACGTCGGCGATCATCGCGCGCGAAGCCCAGGCTCCGGCGCAGAAATGCGGGCCGGCGCCGAAGGCGACGCTCTTCGAGGTGTCGCGTCGTATGTCGAACTCGTCAGCGCGCTCGAAGTGCTTCTCGTCGCGGTTGGCGGAGCCGAACATCAGGAACACGCGCTCGTCGGTTTCGAACGACACGTCGCGGATCGACCATGGTTTTGCGATGCGCCGCGGCGACATGCCGATCGGCGAGATCCAGCGGGCGTATTCCTCGAACGCCGCGAGCCACGTCACCCCGCCCCTGCGCACGAGGTCGCGCTGCCCGGGATGCGTCAGCAATGCCCACACCGTGCCGGCGATGGCCTTGCGCGGCTCGTTCTGGCCGCCCGAGATCGCGAGCTTCACATTTGCGCGCACGCTATCCATGGCCATGCCCGAAGCGAGGAGAACGCCCAAAATGCTCTGGTCAGGATTCTTGCGCATCACCGGCAGGATGTCATCGATCGCAGCATCGATGCCCGACGTCGCGGCGTGACAGCGCGCCTCGACCGCAGGATCGCCACCGTAATTGGCGATGCCCTCGATCATGCCCTGCGACCACGCATCCATGTCCGCAAAGCCGATATTGGTGAGGCCGGTGATCGACTTCAGGCATTCGCCGGAGAACGGCAGCGCGAAGTCGCGCATGAGATCGATCCGCCCCGGCGCGATCGCATCGATGATTCGGTCGGCGTGAGCCTGGAACACCGCCGTCCAATGCGCCTTCACCGTCTTCGGCGACACCGTCGGAAACATCGCGCGCCGCTCGACTTGGTGCGCCTCGCCGTCCTTGCGCATCATGTTGTGGCCCATCAGCCGGTTCATCAGGCCGGCCGGCTGGTGCGAGGAGAACACGTCGATCTGCTTCTCCGAGATCGAGATGTCGTCGCGGCTGGTCAGCAATGTCGAGCCAAGCTGCGGTACGAAGGCGATCGGTGCCTCTTTCCGCATTTTTGCCAGCATCGGGTAGGGATCGGCCCAGAACGAAGTGGGATCGATATCGACGCGCGGCGCGGTGCTCAAGGCGGGCTCCTCGGATGTCTTTCCGCCCAGCCTAGCGAATTCCGCCGCCGGCGTCTGTCCCTAGCGATAGGGACGGACGCCATGAAGGTGCCGACGACGAGATCATTGGTTTGCCGCCGCAGCCGCGGTCGCCACATATTTCGTGTAGAATTCGGCGACCCGGCCGCGCCACATGCCGACGAACGCCTCCGAAGTCACGTTGTCCACCGATTTCCAGGTGCGCTTGAACGCAGGAAGTGCATTGCCCCAGATCGCGCGTTTGCACCACCTCTCGCCCTTCTCCTTGCCTTCGCCGGTGGCGCACATGGATTTCCAGGCGAGGCGAGCGGGCCGGCTGATGTGCTCGGCGGCGCCTTCCCAACCCTGCTGATGGATCAGGTAAAGATCGCTCATGTCCGGCTTGCGGTGCGTAATCCACTCGAATTGGACGCCCTCGGTAATGATCTTGTAGGCGGCCGCAACGGCGTTGTCCCGCGGACTGAGAATCTGCCCGAATCCGAACTTGCCGAACTCGTATTTGCTCAGCTGAAACAGACCGATATACGACCCGGTGCGTTGATTGGGGTTGAAACCGGATTCGATCTTGGCAACCGCCATCATGAAATTGACATCGAGACCAAAAGCGTCGGCAGCGCGCTTGATCTCTTCGGCCGGCGTTCCGAGCGGAATGTCCTTGAACGCACGCAGGACGGTCTCCGCCGGTTTCTCGGCGGGCGGCAGTTCGGACCAGATGTAATAGATCAGATAACGGAAATCCTGCGTCGGCGCCGTTTTCGGGGCATCGTCGGACACATCGCGTGCTGCCGGCAGCGGCTGGACGATATCCTCTCCCAACGATGCCAATTTCGGCGCGACGGAAACATCGGCGATTCCGGCTCCGGTGCTCGACGGCGCAGAAGCTGCTGACGTCACCGAGCCAAGCTCTGCTCTTTCTGCCCGAAGAGCCGCTGCAAGCCTGGCGGATGCCTCTGCGTACAGCGCAGGCGTCACCACGCTCGCAGGAGCCACGATGTTCGCAGGAGCCGTCATGCTCGCTGCCGCTTCCGGCATGACCTCAGGCACCGTCGCGGCCGTTCTGTTACCGGCGGCCAGGTAAAGTCCCACGGAGGCAATGACACCCACGATGCAGCCGGTCTGCCAAACCTTCATTGCCCGAAGTCCACGGATGGCTTCCGTACAAAGGCTGTTCGCATGTTCCTGCGGCCTGTGGTGAGTCCCCTTCGTAGACCGTTATGGTTTAAATCAGGTGAACGGGAGCAGACTTTCCGCCTCGCCAATCATCGGATGTGTCCCGCTTTGGGGCAAAGACTGCCCTCAGGACCCGACGGAGCTGCAGGTCGCCCGGCGTCCATCTCCCCCCTCAGTTCAGGCCGCGCGCCCCCGCCAGCAGCCCCAGCACGATCGCAAACAACTCGTTCTGGGAGCAGATGCCGAGCCGCTCATAGGCGCGCTTGCGGTAGGTCAGGGTCGAATGCAGGCTGATGCCGAGTTCTTGCGAGATCGCCTCGGAGCTGAAGCCGAGCAGGATGCGGCGGCAGACGTCCTGCTCGCGCGGCGTCAACGCAGAGAGTGGCGCGCGGGTCGCGAACAGCGTAGCGAGGTTCTGGTCGGCGGTTGCGGTGGCCGCCTGCTGGAAATGACGTGCGACGCTGGCGCCGATCGCGGGTGCGATGGTCTGGAGCCGCGCGCGCTCGGTATCAGCGAAGCGACCCTGGGACGTGATGCGGTAGAAATTGACGTAGAAGCAGGTGCCGCCAGTCCAGATCGCGGTTGCGCATTTGTCGACGATGTCGGAATCGTTGAAGAAGATTTTCCGATAGCGCGCGCCGTACATGCGTGGCGTGAAGGATGGCAGCATAATCGGCCCGCTGCCCTCGCCCTCGAACAGCGCATCGCGGTTGGGATCGGATTCGTGGAACTGGCCGGCATAGGCGGCGCCGAGATCGCTGCCGGTTGGGATGTTGCCGACGTCGAGCAGACAGCTCGCACTACCCGCGCGCGTCAGGGCGAACACCATGCAATGGCCGACGCCGGCCTGCCGGCGCAACGTGTCGATGAGGATGTTCGGGAAGTCGGGACGGCCGATCGCAAGCACCGCGGGCGTGACGTCGCCAGCCGCCGGATTTGAGGCCATCGCGTGGGGCCGCATGGGAGTCCTCCGAAGGACGTTCTTTTGCGCGAGGATATCAGCACGAGCGGCGTGCCGGAAGCTGGGCCCTTGCCCGCACTACAAATCGTATATGGCGCGAACGATGCCGCCGCATCCCTCTCCCGCTTGCGGGAGAGGCGGAGCAAGCCGCGAGCAATCCTCGTGACATACCGTATGCGATTGCCCTACCCCGCCGCCACCTTCACTGGGGCGACGTTGATCGCGAGCTTGCCGTAGCGATCCGTGAAGGCCTCGGTGTCGATCTCTTCGAGCTTGATCTCGCCGCTCATGACGCCCTGCTTCCAGGCCGCCTGCGCGGGATCGTTCTGGAACTCCGGCATCACCTCGCGGCCGAACAGCTCGAGCGATTCGCAGATGTGCTCGTGGCTGTTCTTGCCCGCTTGATTCAGCAGGATGACCTGGTCGATATGCGAGGACTGGAAGCGCCTCAGTTTCTTCCGGATCGTCTCCGGCGAGCCGATCAGGCCGCCGCGCAGCGCGGCCTCCTGTGCTTCCGGATTGTCGCGCTTCCATTTAACGTACTCGTCCCACATGTTGACGGTGTAGGGCGCGGGCCGCTGGCGGTTCTGCGAGGCGCCGTAGAAGCGCAGCGCGAACTGGAAGAAGGTGGCACCGTCGGCGCGCGCACGCGCTTCTTCATCGGTCTTGGCGCACATGAAGAACGACACCAGCGCCATGTTCGGGTTGATCTCGTAGTCGGCGAGCTTGTGCAAGCGTTTGGTCATCGCGTTGTAATAGGCGTGCACCCAGGCATGCGCGGCGTCGGCGCTGACGAACTGGAAGCCCAGCGCGCCAAAGCCGTAACGGCCGGCGCGCTCGATGGTCGGCAGTTGCGAGCAGGCCAGCCACAGCGGCGGATGCGGCTTCTGCACGGGCTTCGGCACGACGTTGCGCAAGGGGATGTCGAAATACTTGCCGTGATGCTCGCTGCCCGCGTCCCTGAACATCGGGAAGATCGCCTGCACGGCCTCTTCAAAGACTTCCTTCTTGGTTTCCATGTCGCGGCCGAACGGCGTCAGCTCGGTGATGGACGCGCTCTCGCCCATGCCGAATTCGCAGCGGCCGTTCGAGAGCAGATCGAGCACCGCGACACGCTCGGCGACGCGCGCCGGATGATTGGTCGTGAGCTGGAGGATGCCGTGGCCGAGGCGGATGTTTTTCGTGCGCTGGCTGGCGGCCGCGAGGAACGATTCAGGCGACGGCGAGTGCGAATATTCCTCGAGGAAGTGATGCTCGACCACCCAGGCGTGGTCGTAGCCGAGACCGTCGGCGAGTTCCATCTGCGAGAGCGCGTTCTGGTAAAGGGCGAGCTCGTCGCCGGCCACCCAGGGCCGCGGCAGCTGCAGCTCATAGAAGATGCCGAACTTCATGACGACGTCTCTCCCGCGCTTATTCTTGTTGCGGGCATCTTAATGGGTGGGAAGCTCCTGTCTACGCGGCGGCAATTCCGCCATGCGGGAGATGATCCCCCCGTGCACGGAGAAATGCATGCCCGAGTGCGGCGCGGGCTGAGGGTGTGGCGAACTCGACCTGTTGATCCAGATCAACGCGTCAACCCGCCTGCTGCATCAAAAGTGCAGCAAGGCAGCGGCCCGGATGCCGTCCCGATTCCCAAAATTTCAGAGAGACCGAATATGTCGGCCCCTGACGACACGACCTCGCGTGCGCGCCGCAAGCGCATGGAGATATTTGCGTTCCTGTTCCTGACCGCGATCGTGATGCCGGTCCTCGCGGTCGGAACGGTCGGCTCCTACGGGCTCGGCGTCTGGATCTACCAGATGTTCGCCGGCCCTCCCGGCCCGCCAAGCTCCCCGCATTGATCCTCCGACAAGCGAAAGACAGGCATCATGGCTCACGCCACACTCAACCGCCGCGCATTGATCACCGGCCGGGTGCTCAGCACCGACAGGGTCATCACCCCTCCGGGCTGCGAGATCGCCAGCATCCTGGTGCAGGCCCGCCCCGAGCGCCTCACCGAGGTCGAGGCCGAGATCACGGCGCTTCCCGGCTGCGAGATCCACGGCCGCGATATCAGAGGCAAGCTCGTCGTCGTGACCGAAGCGCCTGACGCCGGCAGCCTCGGCACCCTGCTCAACACCATCCAGTCGCTGCGCGACGTCTATTCCGCAGCGCTCGTCTTTCACGCCATCGAAACCTGAAGGCCGGGAGAGCCATCATGACATCGCCGAAGCTCGACCGCCGCCAGATGCTCAAGCTCGAGGCCGCCGCCATCGCGGCCGCCGCAGCGGGCATGCCGGCGCCTTCGCTCGCCGCCAATCTCGTTGCCGAGCGCGACTCCTCCGAACTGAAATGGGACAAGGCCGCCTGCCGTTTCTGCGGCACCGGCTGCTCGGTGATGGTCGCGACCAAGGACAACCGCGTCGTCGCCACCCATGGCGACATCAAGGCCGAGGTCAATCGCGGCCTCAACTGCGTCAAGGGCTACTTCCTCTCCAAGATCATGTACGGCCACGATCGCCTGACGCAGCCGATGCTGCGCAAGACCGATGGCAAGTACGACAAGAACGGCGAGTTCACGCCCGTGTCCTGGACCGAAGCCTTCGACATCATGGAGCTGAAGTGGAAGGAGGCGTTCAAGAAGCGCGGGCCGAACGGCGTCGCCATGTTCGGCTCCGGCCAGTGGACGATCTGGGAAGGCTATGCGGCGTCGAAGCTGTTCAAGGCCGGCTTCCGCACCAACAACATCGATCCCAACGCACGCCACTGCATGGCCTCGGCCGTCGCCGGCATGATGCGCACCTTCGGCATCGACGAGCCGCCGGGCTGCTATGACGACATCGAGGCCACCGACGCCTTCGTGCTGTGGGGCTCGAACATGGCGGAGATGCATCCCATCCTGTGGACGCGCCTGACCGACCGCCGGCTGTCCGCCCCGCATGTCCGCGTCGCCGTGCTCTCGACCTTCGAGCACCGCTCCTTCGACCTTGCCGACATCGGCATGGTGTTCGTGCCGCAGACCGATCTCTACATCCTCAACGCCATCGCCAACCACATCATCAAGACCAACAGGGTCAACAAGGACTTCGTCAACGCGCACACCATCTTCCGGCGCGGACAGACCGACATCGGTTACGGCCTGCGGCCCGAGCACCCGCTGCAGAAGAAGGCGACGGGCGCCGCCAAGGCCAACGATTCCACCGACATGAGCTTCGACGACTACGCCAAGTTCGTGTCGGACTACACGCTCGAGAAAGCCGCCAAGATGTCCGGCGTGCCGCTCAATCGCCTGGAGGCCCTCGCCGAGCTCTACGCCGATCCCAAGACGAAAGTGGTCTCGTTCTGGACCATGGGCTTCAACCAGCACACCCGCGGCGTCTGGTGCAACAACCTCGTCTACAACATCCATCTCCTGACCGGAAAGATCTCCTCGCCCGGCAACAGCCCGTTCTCGCTCACCGGCCAGCCCTCGGCCTGCGGCACCGCGCGCGAGGTCGGCACCTTCTCGCACCGCCTGCCCGCCGACATGGTCGTGACCAACAAGGAGCATCGCGACAAGGCCGAGCACATCTGGCAGCTGCCCGAGGGCACCATTCCCGACAAGAACGGCGCCCACGCCGTGCTGCAAAGCCGGATGCTGAAGGACGGCCTGATCAACGCCTATTGGGTGCAGGTCAACAACAACCTCCAGGCCGGTCCGAACGCCAACGAGGAGACCTATCCGGGCTTCCGCAATCCCGACAATTTCATCGTGGTCTCGGACGCCTATCCCAGCGTGACGGCGCTCGCCGCCGACCTGATCCTGCCGACCGCGATGTGGGTGGAAAAGGAAGGCGCCTACGGCAACGCCGAGCGCCGCACGCAGTTCTGGCACCAGCTCGTCCAGGCGCCCGGCGAGTCCAGGTCCGACCTCTGGCAGCTCATGGAATTCTCCAAGCGCTTCAAGATCGAGGAGGTCTGGCCCGAGGAGCTGATCGCCAAGAAGCCTGATGTGCGCGGCAAGACGCTGTTCGACGTGCTCTACAAGAACGGCCAGGTCGACAAATTCCCGGTGACCGACATCGAGGCGGGTTATCTCAACGACGAGTCCAAGGCGTTCGGCTTCTACGTCCACAAGGGCCTGTTCGAGGAATATGCCCAGTTCGGCCGCGGCCATGGCCACGACCTCGCGCCGTTCGACACCTATCACCGCGAACGCGGGCTGCGCTGGCCTGTCGTCAACGGCCAGGAGACGCGCTGGCGTTTCCGCGAGGGCAGCGACCCCTACGTCAAGCAGGGCACGGACGTGCAGTTCTACGGCTACCCCGACGGCAAGGCGCGCATCTTCGCGCTGCCTTACGAGCCGCCGGCGGAATCGCCCGACAACGAATATCCGTTCTGGCTCTCGACCGGCCGCGTGCTCGAGCACTGGCATTCCGGCACCATGACGCGCCGCGTGCCCGAGCTCTACAAGGCGTTTCCCGAAGCCGTCTGCTTCATGCACCCCGATGACGCGTCGGACGCCAAGCTGCGGCGCGGGGATGAAGTGAAGGTGGTGTCGCGCCGCGGCTTCATCCGCGCCCGCGTCGAGACGCGCGGCCGCGACCGGCCGCCGAAAGGTCTCGTCTTCGTGCCGTGGTTCGACGAATCCAAGCTGATCAACAAGGTGACGCTGGACGCCACCGATCCGATCTCGCTGCAAACCGACTTCAAGAAATGCGCCGTGCGTATCGAGCGGGTGACCCAGTCATGATGAAACGATTTGGCATAGCCCTGCTCGCTTGCGCGATCGCCGCCGGCGCAAGCTCGCTGACCGCGCAGACGGTGAATTCGGGCCTGCGCGGCCCGACCCCTCTCAATGACGAGGGCCCGGCGCCGCCGATGCTGCCGAACCGCAACACGTCCGAGAAGGAGGTGCGCAACTATCCGGAGCAGCCGCCGGTGATTCCGCACACGATCGACGGCTACCAGATCGACCTCAACGGCAACAAATGCCTGTCCTGCCACGCGCGGGCGCGCACCGCGGAATCGCAGGCGCCGATGGTCTCGATCACCCATTTCATGGACCGCGACGGCCAGTTCCTGGCCTCGATCTCGCCGCGGCGCTTCTTCTGCACCGAGTGCCACGTGCCGCAGAACAGCGCGACGCCGCCTGTCAGCAACGATTTTACCGACATCGACACGCTGCTGACGCGCGCAAGTCCCGGTGGCCGGCGATGACGACCACCGCTGACGATCCAAAAGCCAAGCGCGGCCTGATCGCGCGCGCCTGGGATTTCGCGCTCGAATTGTGGGGCGTGCTGTCACGGCCGAGCACGGTGTTCGCGCTCGGCACGCTCGTGCTCGCGGGCTTCGCGGCCGGCGTGATCTTCTGGGGCGGCTTCAACACCGCGCTGGAATTGACCAACACCGAAAAGTTCTGCACCGGCTGTCACGAGATGAGGGACAACGTCTTCGCCGAGCTGAAGTCGACCATCCACTTCACCAACCGCTCCGGCGTGCGCGCGACCTGCCCGGATTGCCACGTGCCGCACAAGTGGACCGACAAGATCGCACGCAAGATGCAGGCCTCCAAGGAGGTCTGGGGCAAGATCTTCGGCACGATCGACACGCGCGAGAAGTTCCTGGACCACCGGCTCGAGCTCGCCGCGCATGAATGGGCGCGCTTCAAGGCCAATGATTCCCTGGAATGCCGCAACTGCCACAGCGCCGATTCCATGGACATCACCAAGCAGTCGCCGCGGGCCGCGGTGGCGCATCAGCGCTTCCTGTTCACCGGCGAGAAGACGTGCATCGACTGCCACAAGGGCATCGCCCACCATCTGCCCGACATGCGCGGCGTTCCCGGCTGGCAGTAGGGCCGATCCGGGCCGCTTGAACCGACGGGAGGAATGGTTAGTTTTGAGGTTGGCGAATCGCATCGTTTCGCCCCTCCTCAAGACAGATATGGCCACCTTCACCCCGCATCAGGATGCCGCGCTCAAGGCCGTCGGCGACTGGCTCAAGGCAAAACCCGGCCGCAACGGCACGCCGCCGGTGTTTCGCCTGTTCGGCTTCGCCGGCACCGGCAAGACCACGCTGGCGCGCCACATCGCCGAAGGTGTCGACGGCGAGGTGAAGTTTGCCGCCTTCACCGGCAAGGCGGCCCTCGTCATGCGCAACAAGGGTTGCGACGAGGCCTCCACGATCCACTCGCTGATCTACCGCGCGCGCGAATCCGGCGAGGAGCAGCCGAGTTTTGAACTCTGGGACGACGCGCCGGCGTCGAAAGCAAAACTGATCGTGATCGACGAATGCTCGATGGTCGATGCCGAACTCGGCCGCGACCTGATGTCGTTCGACTGTCCGCTGCTGGTGCTGGGCGATCCCGCACAGCTGCCGCCGATCCAGGGTGGCGGCTTCTTCACCAATTCGGAGCCGGACGCGATGCTGACCGAAGTGCATCGCCAGGCCCAGGACGACCCGATCGTGCGGATGTCGATGGACGTGCGCGAGGGCCGCGAACTCGACATCGGCCGCTACGGCGAGAGCGAGGTGGTGTCGCGGAAGGAACTCGATCCTGACCGCGTCATGGGCGCGGACCAGGTGCTGGTCGGGCGCAACAACACGCGACGCGCCTACAACATGCGCGTGCGGCAGCGCCAGAACATCGAGGACGTCTTTCCGGTCGCCGGCGACAAGCTGGTCTGCCTGCGCAACAACCGAAAGAAGGGACTGTTCAACGGCGGCCTGTGGCGCGTCAAGTCGCGCAACGCCTCGCGCTCGAAATCGCGCATCCTCTCGATGCGGCTCTCGCCGGACGAGGATCTCGGTCACAAGATCACGAAAGTCTCCGTGCGCGCCGACTGTTTCGAGGGCGGCGTCGAGCAGATCGCCTGGGAGCAGCGCAAGCCCTATGACGAGTTCGACTACGGCTACGTGCTGACCGTGCACAAGTCGCAGGGCTCGCAATGGGACGACGTCGTGCTGTTCGACGAGAGTTTTGCGTTTCAGGACTCGCGAGCGCGGTGGCTGTATACGGGCATCACGCGGGCGGCGAAGCGGTTGAGTATCGTGGTGTGAGGCTGCCCCTCACTTCCCCGCCACGAAATAGAAATCCTCGCGGCCCGGCGGCGAGCCGTAGCTGAACGGCTGCTGCACGTGCCTGGTGGCGGACCAGACGTCGTCCCGCACGATGTCGAACAATTTCCGGATCTCCACCTTCGGCACCTTGAGCTCGCGGGCGAGTGCGGTGGAGAACGGGCTGTCGGCGCCGTTGTCGCCGTCGATCGCGGTCTCGCCGTGCTTGGCGGCGTAGACCACCATGAAGCCGGCGCCGGGCTCGATGTTGGAAAAGCCCTTGTCCACCAGCTTCAGCGACAGCGTGTGCTGCATGGTCGGCGCGAACGGATTGTCGCGGCAGGCATCCAGGATCACGAGGCGCACCTTTCGCGCAGCGCCCACCGCCGCGATCACCTGCTCCAGTGCGACGGCTTGCGTTTCGGCATCGCGGTCGACGGCGAGCCTGGCGTCGACGGGCACGAGGTAGTTCACCCCGCCGATCTCGAATCCATGGCCGGCATAGTAGACCACTGCCCAGTCGGCCTTCTCCGCCTCGTCGGCAAACGTCTTCAGCGCGTCGAAGAACTTGTCGCGGGTCAGATCGCTGACGGAGATCACGCTCTGGAAGCCGACGTCCTTCAGCACGCCCGCGATCAGTTTCGCGTCCCGCGGCGGATTGGGCAGCGCGTGCACGTTCCTGTAGGCGCCGTTGCCGATCACCAGCGCGACGCGGCGCCCGCCGGGCGCCCCTCCCGGCGTTTGCGGCGTCAACGCGGCGAGCCGCTCCTGCGCGATGGCACGGGCGCGCGCGACGTCGAGCTCGTCGAACTTCGTCAGCGAATAGGCCGCCGAGCGGTAGTCGGCGCGGGCCTGGGCGAGGTCATGCCTGCGCTCGTAGATCTGGCCGCGGCCGGAATGCGCCCGGACATTGTTCGGGTTGAGCTGCAGCGACGCGTTGTAGTCCTTCAGCGCGGCGTCGAGGTCGCCCTTCATCATGCTGACGTCGGCGCGATTGTTGATCGCGAAAACGTTCTTCGGCTGCTTCCCGATCAGTCCGTTGCAGTCGGCGAAGGCCAGATCGTATTTTCCCATCAAGCCGTAAGTGATGCAGCGGTTGCCCGCGATCTGCTGCGCGGTCGGATCGATCTTCTCGGCCTCCGCAAAGTCGGAGATCGCGCCGTCGTAATCCTTCATCAGCGTGCGCACGCGGGCGCGATTGGTCCATCCGAGCAGGAATTTCGGCGTGAACCTGATCGACAGGTTGAAATCGTCGAGCGCGCTTTGCAGCGCGCCGCGGCGCAGTTGAATGGTCCCGCGATTGTTGTAGGCGAAGCCGAAATTGGGACGTTTCTGGATGGCAAGGTTGTAGTCGGCCATGGCGAGGTCGTCCTCGCCCTTGTGCTCGCGGGCGACGCCGCGCACGTTGATGGCGCCGACATTGTCCGGATCGGCCTCGACGGCGGAATTCAGCGTCTCGATCGCGCCGTCATAGTCGCGCCTGTTGATCAGCGCGTTGCCGCGAATGACGAGCGCCAGCGACTTGTCCTTGCCGGTGACGCGGCCCGCGTCGAGCAGATTCTGGCAGGCCGTGATCCGCGCCTGGGTCTCGGCCTGGCGGTCGCGGCAGGTGGCGAGGTCGTCGCCGGCTTGCGGTTCGGCCGCGGCGATCGCAACGCCGCAGACGAGCATGACTGATATCAGCGAGACGACGCGCAGCATGTTGTCAGATCAGCTCCAGACACCACAGTTTAAGTCGATCGGCGATCGCGCCGGTTCATAGCCCGGAGTTCCCTGCGCCGCCAAGCGGGTCGGCGGGGTGCGGCTTTTTTCACGGACTCGTGTCACTGCGGTTGTAACAATCGGCATGTCCGTCCGTATCTGAGGTGTCTGAAAACGCCGGGCAGGCTGTTCGCCCGCCCTCAACCGCCCTAAACTGTCAGGCCTTCCGAAAGAGGATCCGCCATGCGCCGCTCCGTCCTGTCCCTGCTCGCCGCCACCGCCGCCCTGTCGCTGGGCTTTGCCGCACCGACCCGGGCCGCGGAAGACGCCGTCGTGATCCCTGCACCCGCCATGGACGCGGCACCCGCAAGCGGCATCCAGACCGCCGTGGTCGCCGGCGGATGCTTCTGGGGCGTGCAGGGCGTGTTTCAGCACACCGCCGGTGTCGTCAACGCGGTCTCCGGCTATGCCGGCGGCACCAAGGCGACCGCCGACTACCAGACCGTCTCGACCGGCCGGACCGGCCACGCAGAATCCGTCGAGATCAAGTTCGACCCGAAGAAGATCTCCTACGGCAAGATCCTCCAGATCTACTTCTCGGTGGCGCACGACCCGACCCAGCTCAACCGCCAGGGCCCCGACACCGGCACGCAATATCGCTCGGCGATCTTCACCACCTCCGACGAGCAGAAGAAGGTCGCGGAGGCCTATATCGCCCAGCTCGACGGTGCCAAGGTGTTCAGCAAGCCGATCGTGACCAAGGTCGGTGCGCTGGACGCGTTCTACCCGGCCGAGGCCTATCACCAGGACTATCTGACGCTGCACCCGACCCAGCCCTACATCGCCTATAACGACATCCCGAAGGTCGAGAACCTGAAAAAGCTGTTCGCGGATAACTACATCGAGAAGCCGACGCTGGTGAGTGCCGGCAAGGCCACCAACTGATCCCGAGATCATCAGAAGAAACGGCAGACCCATGCCCGACGCCAAGACGAAATCCACAGAGACGAGAACCACGGACGACAAGGTCATCAAGAGCGAAGAGCAGTGGCGGAGCGAATTGACGCCGATGCAGTACGCGGTGCTGCGCGAGAAGGCGACCGAGCGTCCCTTCTCCGGCGAATACGAGCACGACCACCGTGCCGGCACCTATGTCTGCGCCGGCTGCGGCAACGTCCTGTTCGAATCCGACGCCAAGTTCGATTCCGGTTGCGGCTGGCCGAGCTTCACCACGCCCGCCGTCGAGAGCCATGTCGACGAAGAGCGGGACATGAGCCACGGCATGATCCGTACCGAGGTGCTCTGCTCCAAATGCAGCGGCCATCTCGGCCATGTCTTCCCCGACGGACCGGGGCCGACAGGCCTGCGCTACTGCATCAATTCGGCGGCGCTGAAGCTCGAGCCGAAATAAGCTTGCGCGCCGCCGGGTTCCCCCATGGAACCCGGCGGCGCGATGTGCTTTTCTCTTCCAGCGGTGCAGCCGATGGGCGAATTCCGGCGGCCGCCAGGGAGGATGCCATGACACTTGGGACCATCCTGATCATCCTGGTGATCATCTATCTGCTGGGCGGCTGGTCGGGCCGGATCGGCGGCTATGGCTACGGCATGGGCCATTCCGGCATGGGGATCGGCGGCGTCGTTCTGGTCGTGCTGCTCGTGCTGCTGCTTCTCGGCAAGCTGTAGGCCATACAAACCATTGAAATCACTTGCTTTATATCCCCTGCGGGGCTGCCATGCGTGGATTCATCATCTCCCATCGCAGGGGTCGCATTTCTGTCAAATCGGCCTATATTAGGGGGCGAAAATGACATGCGGCGGGCCCGCTCGATTGCGGCCCCTGCCCTCCCAAACCCCACGCGCTTAAAGCCCCAGAGAAGATCACGAGGTCTTTGACCATGCGTCCACTGCGTCCGTTCAACTTCAACACTTCCGCCGAGCTCTTCCCCGCCGCGATCCGCAAGAAGAAGCGTGCAGGCTTCACCTATCGCCGGTTCGGCACTGCGGCTGAGGCCGTGCAGTTCGCGATGGAGCAGTTGCCGACGGATTCGCTGAACGGCGCGTATCTCCAGGTCGAGGAAGCGCGTTTCGACCAGAACGGCATCCGCTCGCTCTACGAGAGCGAAGCCTTCCCGCTGCCGCGCCGCCCGAAGCCGGCGCCGGCCGCCGAGACCGACGCCGACGCGGCGTAAGTTTTCGAAAAATCCGATGTGCGCAGCAAGCGCGATGGCCGAAAGTCCGTCGCGCTTTTTGCTTTTGTTCTCCCTCTCCCGCTTGCACGCGGGAGAGGTGCGCCGAGCCTGACGCTCTGCTTGCGCAGAATTCACCGGGGCTACATCCGCGGCTGCTTGTCGAGCCAGCGGCGCAAGAGGCGCACGTTGCGCATGTTGGCGCGGAACATCACGTCGAAGGCGTCGCCCACGAAAGGCACGATGCCGACCACGCCATCGACCGCGACATTGCCGAGCATGCGCGCGGTGATGTACCAGGGCGCACCGAGCGCCTTCGCCTCGCGCACCAGCCACAGCGAGATCGCGGTGGTGATGATGTCGCCGATGACGGGGATCAGGCCGATCAGCCCGTCGATGCCGTAGCGGATATTGGTGCCGGGCAGGATGAAGGCGACGTCGAGCAGCTTTGCGATCGCCTCGAGCCGCGCGATGCGCTGCTCGCGCGTCAGATTGGCGAACGGGTTACCGTTGCCGAATTCAAAGCGAAACTCGCGAAATCCCTGCTCGAGGGTTTCCGGGCGGATCTCGTGGCCGTCCTGGTCGATGATCGGTCCGCGCGCCTCGCGGCCTGAAAAATCGGCGCGCGAATGCGTCCCCGAGCGGGACTTGCGTGGCGCGAGAATGTCATCGTCGGGCATGGTCATGGCCGTTACAAACGCACGGGCGACGCAGAGGTTGCTGCGAAGCGGCCGAAGGTCGCGCGGTCAGCTCGCCGCGGCCGCGGGCTGCGGCTCCTCGACATAGTGATGCACCAACCAGGATGACAGCACCGCCGGCACGAAGCCAACCAGGCCGTACAGGATGAACTGGGCAGCGCCGGAATCCGACCCGCGCGAGCCGTAGGTGAAGGCGGCGAGGATGAAGGCGAATGCGCCAACCAGCAGCATCCTCAGCGCCGGCCTGATCCGTTTCACGTGGATCAGGATGTCGTCGACCGCGCCGATCATCAGCGAGGGCAGGAAGCCGAACAGATAGCTGTATTGCAGCGTCTTGAAGAACACGACGAACAGCTTGCCGACCTCGCCAAGGCTGGTCTGCGTCCAGTAACCCGACTGGTAGGTCGTCGTCAGCAGCAGCAGAAATCCGCCCACGAACGGACCGACGAGCGCAAACACCAGATAGCGTTTCATCACGAACTCCTCATACGCCGAGGGCTTTATAGCAGCGCGACGGGAACCTTGGATAGCGGTCACGGGCTGTCAGGGGGAACAAGTGGCAAGGCGACGAGTTCAGACATGACCTGAAATTCACCTGTCAGATGTGGAGCCGCCGATGTCTCGGAAACTGGTCTTGCTGGCGACGATCACCCTCTCGGCCCTCGGCGGCCTGTCGAACGCACCCGCCCTCGCGCAAGGCCATATGGGCACGCCGCAGGAGCAGCAGGCCTGCTCGCGCGATGCCTCGCGGCTGTGCCGCAAGGAGCTCGGCAACGACGGTGCGGTTCAGGGCTGCCTGCAGGCTCACCGCGCCAAGCTCTCGCGATCGTGCAGCAAGGTGTTCACGAGCCACGGGATGTAAGATCGGCATGTGAGATCGGCGTCGCATTTTGCGTGACGGTCGCGCAACATCTGCGAATTCCTTCGCATCTCCCATTGAAGCGTCGCGACTTTCGCGCATACTCGAATCGGGCGGCGCAGCACTTTTCGATTCGAACATCAAGAAATCGAGCGACCACACGCGGGATTGAGGTTCCGGCGTGAAGGCTGTGACATGCGGCAGAGCAAGCCGCGTGCGGCGCCCCAAAACCAAGTGGTTCAATCCACGGAACTCGGGGACGCATTCTTCATGACACGCTACCAGACCATCGCCTCGCCGCTCAAGACGGCAGCTTCGCTGTTGGCCTTCGCCGCCACCGCCTTCACCCTCCAGACATCACCCGGCCTCGCCTTCTCGTCCGAAGCGCAGCAGATGTGCACGGGTGATGCGATGCGACTATGCTCCAATGAAATCCCCGACATCCAGCGCGTCAGGGCCTGCATGGTGCACAAGCGGGCGCAGGTCAGCCCGGGCTGCCGCGCCGTGATGGACCGCGAAGCGGCCGCTGCCGCTTCATCGCGCAAGCGGGAAGCGGCAGCGCAATAGCGCTGACAAATCTCAAGCAGATAGCTGTCGGACGGGAGGGGTTCGCCTCTCCCGGAGGGAGAGGTCGGAGCGCATCGAAGATGCGATCCGGGTGAGGTGTTGCACTCTCACGAAACGCTGCGGCCCCTCACCGGGATTGCTGCGCAATCCGGCCTCTCCCCGCTGGGGAGAGGTAGGCAAGCCTCACTCGCCCCATTGCGCGAAGGCGTCGTTGAAGGCGCGCTCGCCGGGAGCGCCCTTCTCGATGGCGATGATGGCGCGGCGCTGGTTGGCGTAGACAAGCGGCACGTCGAACCAGGAGCGCTCCTTGAGGAGCTGGATGTTGCGGCTGCGGTCGGCATCGACGTTGGAGAGACCGACCAGGAAGAAGCCGTCGGTGACCTTGACCGCGAGCCCTGCGAGCGGCGTGCCGCGCGCCTGCTCGTTCGACTTCATCAGGATGCCCGGCACGTTGGAGACGCTGCCGCCCGGAAAGTCCGGCGGCAGGATGAAGGTCAGTTCGGCCGTATGGCTCGCCGGCAGCGACGAGTCGGTGTTGCGGCGGAACGACATCGTCATCTTGAACTTGCGATCGGGAATCTCGATGTCGGCGCGCACGGCGACGTCGGCCTTCTGGTTGCCCGACGCCTTGATCGGCTCGAGCCGCCACACCACCGAGCCGACATATTGCTTGCCCTTCGGATCGGACGGATCCTCGTCATAGAGCACGACCTTCTGCGCCACCGGCGCGACCGGCTGGTCGCTCGCCGAGGGCTGGCCGACGCGATCCGGGATCTTGGGCTTGCTCTGTGGCTGCGAGGCATCCTTCGGCGCCTCCACCACCTGGGTGGGCGACGACTTGAACAGATTGGTCGCTGTCTGGACCAGCGACTTGCCCCACAGGATGCCGGCGCCGACCAGGATCAGCACGATGCCGATGGCAATCGCGCTCTTGAACGGGAACACCGAGCCCTTGCCTGCACGTTTCTTGACGTCGCGATCGGCCGTGATGCGCGGACGCGGCGACGGCGGCTGCGGCGCGTAGCGCTCGGCCTCCTCCATCGCTTCGTCGTAGGAATAGGGCGCATCGGATTCGGCCGCGCGGTTTTCCAGGCTCGGCTCGAGCCGGTCGAATTCCGGCGAGGGCGAAGGGACGTTGGCGTAGGTGCGGCGCGCGGCACGGTTGGCCTGCGCGGCGGCGCCGCCGAGATCGTTGACGTCGGCGGTGATGTCGCGGAAGCCGCGCACACCCGGGGCCGGCGGCGGACCGCCCTCCTGCGGGCGGCGCGGGGCAGAACGACCGGCTGGTGGTTCCGGCGGAGCGGGCTGGCGGGGCGCATCGAAACGGGGTGCGCGCGGCGGGCGCGGTGCCTCGCCCTGGTCGTCGCCGCCGCCGGTCGGCGCGCGGTCATTGCGCGGCGGCGGTGCTGCGGGACGCGCGCGCGGTGGCGCGGACGGCGGAGCCGACGCCGCCGGGTTGTTTTCGGTGGCGCGGGCACTGGCCCTGCGGAACGCATCGCCGCTGCCGCCACCGCTGCGGGCACCGCCTCCGGGGCGCGACGCCTCGCGGGCACGCTGGGCGGCTTCCGATTCGACCTTGCGAACGGCCTCTTCCAGCGACAGCCGTTCGCGGGTGATCTCGGATTCCGAGAGGGGCGGCTGCACGCTGCGCAGCTGCGCGATCAGGGCCGTGCGCGCCCGTTCATAGAGCGCGCGCCGGCTTTCGCCGGGAGCGTTGGGGTCCAGGGCGGCAATAGCGCGGGCGATCAGCGGATAGTAATCAGCCATTTCAACTCAACTATACCCGCGTCCTGGTAAGAGATCGTTAAGCCTCAAACGGGTTTTGCACCAGGATAGTATCCTCGCGTTCGGGGCTGGTGGAAAGCAGCGCGACCGGGCACCCCACCAATTCCTCGATCCGACGGACATATTTGATGGCCTGCGCCGGCAGGTCGGCCCAGGACCGCGCATTGGCGGTCGGCTCCTTCCAGCCCTCGATGGTCTCGTAGATCGGCTCGACCCGGGCCTGGGCGCCCTCGCCGGCCGGGAAATGGTCGATCTCCTTGCCGTCGAGCCTGTAGCCGGTGCAGACCTCGATCGTGTCGAAGCCGTCGAGAATGTCGAGTTTTGTGAGTGCCAGCCCGTTGATGCCGCAGGTGCGGACAGCCTGGCGGACGAGGACCGCGTCGAACCAGCCGCAGCGGCGCGGCCGGCCGGTGTTGGTGCCGAACTCACGGCCGCGCTCGCCGATCTTGCGGCCGATCGCGTTGTCCTGCTCGGTCGGGAACGGGCCCTGGCCGACGCGGGTGGTGTAGGCCTTGCACAGGCCGAGCACGTAGCCGACCGCGCCCGGTCCGAGGCCGGCGCCGGTCGCGGCCTGCGCCGCGACCGTGTTGGACGAGGTGACGTAAGGGTAAGTGCCGTGGTCGACGTCGAGCAGCGCACCTTGCGCGCCCTCGAACAACATCCGCTTGCCTTCGCGGCGCTTGATGTCGAGCAACCGCCACACCGTCTCGGCATAGGGCAGAAGCTGCGGCGCCAGCGCGCTGAGTTCCTTCAGGATCTCCTTGCCGTCGAATTCCGGAAGGTTGAGACCGCGACGCAGTGCGTTGTGGTGCGCAAGGAGCCGGTCGATCTTGTGCGGGAGCGTGTCGAGGTCGGCGAGATCCATCAGGCGGATCGCGCGGCGGCCGACCTTGTCCTCATAGGCAGGCCCGATGCCGCGGCGGGTGGTGCCGATCGCAGTTGCCGCATTGGACGATTCGCGCAGCGCGTCGAGTTCTCGGTGCAGCGGCAGGATCAGGGTGACGTTCTCGGCGACGCGCAGGTTTTCCGGCGAGACCGCAACACCCTGCGCCCTGAGCTTGGTGACCTCGTCGAGGAAGGCGGCGGGATCGAACACCACGCCGTTGCCGATCACCGACAGCTTCTGGTCGCGCAGCACGCCCGAAGGCAGAAGCGCGAGCTTGTAGGTCGTGCCGTTGATGACCAGCGTATGGCCGGCGTTATGGCCGCCCTGGAAGCGGACGACGATGTCCGCCTGCTCCGACAACCAGTCGACGATCTTGCCCTTTCCCTCGTCGCCCCACTGGGCGCCGACGACGACAACATTGGCCATTCGCGGGTAATCCTTCGAAGAATTTAGAGTCGCCCAGCCCAATTCCCGGCCTGGAGCCGTTCCTGCGCGGGGCAGCCAACCGGATAAAGGAAGCAGCCTCTCTAGGCAAGCAAGAACGGGGCTTTTTTCGGGCGCAAGGCGCGATCCAAGCCCTTGATATCCCCTAAAAATCTGTCCTGCCGGACGGACCCTACGACGTTAGGCGAGGATGCGGCCGTCGACCACTTCGATGATGCGGTCGCAGCGTCGTGCCAGGTCCATATTGTGGGTGACGAGCAGGAAGCTCGTTCCGCTGTCGCGATTGACCCGCCGCATCAGTTCGAACACGGCATCGGCCGATCTGGTGTCGAGATTGCCGGTCGGCTCGTCCGCCAGCACGAGGTCCGGGCTCATGGCCAGCGCGCGCGCCACCGCGACCCGCTGCTGCTGGCCGCCCGACATGTTGTTGGCGAGGTTGCCGGCGAATTTCTCCAGCCCCACTTGCGCCAGCAGCCGATCCGCTCGCGCCTCGATGTCCGCGCCGGGAAAGCCGCGATCGACCAGCATGGGCATCATGACGTTCTCACGCGCCGTGAAGGCCGAGATCAGCAGGTGATACTGGAACACGAAGCCGATGGTATGGCCGCGCAGGCGGGTGATCTCGGCATCGCCGAGGGCAGCCGTGTCCTGCCCCTTGATCAGCAGCCGACCCGAGGTCGGCTGGTCCAGCAGGCCCACGATGTTGAGCAGCGTGCTCTTGCCGGAGCCCGATGGGCCGATCAGGGCGAGAAACTCGCCGTGGTCGAGCTCGAGATCGATGTCGTGCAGCACTTCGGTCTCGGTCGGCAGGCCGACATTGTAGGCCTTGCACACCCGTTCGAGCTTCAGGATTGCGTCAGCCACGGATCGCCACCACCGGATCGAGCTTGGCCGCGCGCACCGCCGGCGCCATGGCGGCCAGGATGCCGGTGACGGTGGCGAGCAAGGCCGTGTAGAGGAACAGCGATCGCTCCAGAATCAGCGGAAACAATTCGGTGCCGTCGGCCTGGCGGGCAACCGAATGCCAATACACGAGCGCAAACGCGCCCATGGCTGCGCCGAACAGCGAGCCGACGAAGCCGAGCAGGCCGCCCTGGACCAGGAACACGCGCAGGACCTGGCCGCGCGAGGTTCCCATCGCACGCAGGATGCCGATGTCCTTGGAGCGCTGGATCACCGAGACGATCAGCACGGCTGCGATGCCGAATGCGACCGAGAGCCCGACGAACAGACGGATCAGGGTGTTGGTATTCTGCTGAGCCTGCACCGCGGTGAAGAACTGCGCGTTGGTCTTGATCCAGCTGTCGGCCTCGACCACGTTGGCGGCCTGAATCCGCCTGGCGATGTCCTCGGCCGCATAGATGTCGCTGACCGTGATGTCGATCGTCGTGATTCCGCCGATCATGCCGAGCAGCGACTGCGCCGTGCGGAGCGCGGCATAGCAGACGCGCTGGTTGACGCTCTTGTTGCCGAGGTCGACGATGCCGGAGATCGTGAGCACGCGCGTCGCGCCGGACGCGGCGCGAATGTTGAGCTTGTCGCCGACGGTCGCTCCCAGATCCTTCGCGAGCTCGATGCCGACGATGATGTCTTCGCTGGTCAGACGAGCTTCCCCAGCGACGACATAGTCGGGGACCTTGACGATCTGGAAGTAGGAATCGGGCTCGACACCCGACAGGTTCACCGAGCGGCTCGCGTCGCCGCGCACCGCAAGCACCGAGCCGAGGATCGTCGGCGAGACCGTGACGATCTCGGGCATCGCCTGCATCTGTGCCCTGATCTTCGGCCACTGATCGATCGAGATCACCCGCTGGCTGGGGCGCTGCACGATCGCGTCCTCGATCTCGCCTGCGGCGTTGCGCAGCGGGCGGGCGACCTGATCCGGCGAGAGCAACTGGATCTGCGGCTGCGAGGTCAGGACGCGCTTGATGAAGTTCGCCTGAAGCCCCGCCAGCATCGCCGACATGAAGACGATGACGCCGACGCCGATCGAGATGCCGCCGATGATGAAGATGGTCTGGAGCCGGCCTTCACGCAGGAAGCGAACCGCCATGGTCCATTCGATCGGCAGCCAGCGGTTCATTGCAGCACGGGCCGCACGCGCTGCCCGGTCAGAATGCCGGAACTTTGCGGGATCGCGACATCGCCGGCCGCAAGACCTCCGGTGATCTCGACTTGGCTGTTGCCATGCAGCCCGATCGTCACCGCCCGCCGAGCGGCGCGTCCATCCTTGATGCCGAGCACCCAGGGATTGCCCGACAGGACGTCGTGGACCGAACGTAGTGGCAGGGTCAACGCATTGTCGCGTGCGGCGACCTCGACATCGACCGAGACGGTCATGTCCTGGCGCAGATAATCCGGCGGATCGGCGACCGTCAGCTTCACCTCGACGGAGGCGCGCGAAATATCGATGCCGGGGTTGATGTAGGTGATCGTGGCCGGGAAAAGCCGGTCCGGATAGGCATCGGCCGAAGCAAGAGCCTTCTGTCCCAGCGATATCTTGCCGAGATTGCGTTCGTCGATCTGCAGCACGAGCTGCAACTCGCCGGCCGGTGCAAGCACCAGCAGGGCCTTGCCCGGCTGCACGACCGTGCCGCGCTCGACACTGCGCGAGATCAGGACGCCGTCGCGGGGAGCCGTAATCGTCGCATAGCCAAGACGGGACTCCGCGGTATCGAGATTCGCCCGCGCCTGGTTGGCCTGGGTCTGCGCCATCACGTAGTCGCTGCCGCCGGGGCTCGCGGTATAGACCTGAAACTCGGCCGCGCGCTTCACCGCGCGCGCGACGTCGAGCGTCTTCTGCGCGTCATCCAGCGAAGCACGCGTCGCGTAGCCATTACGTTCGAGCTGGGCGGTACGGTCATAGCTCTGCTGGGCGTTGAGCAGCGTCGCCTCGGCCTGGGTCAACGCCGCCCTGGCGGATGGCAGCGTCAGCTCATCGAGTTGCCTGATGCGCGCCTCCGCCTGCGCCACCGCGCCCTGCGCCTGCACCATCGTCGCTCGCAATTCTCGCGATTCCAGCGAGATCAGTGGCTGGCCATTCCGGACCTTTTCACCCTGCTGCACCAGCACGTCCTCCACCGTGCCGGTGATCTGGCTGCCAATCTCGACGCGGTACGGCGTTTCGACGTGGCCGCTTGCCACGACCGTCTCGATGAGGCGGCCAAGCTTGACCTGGTCCACGACAATAGCCGGCCCGAGCAGCACCCGAACCCCTTGCCAGATGCCGAACCCAAGCAGGCCCGTCACCGCGAGGATGAACCATTTGTGACTGAGAAATCCCGACCACAGACTGGCGACGGAGAACCGTCGCCTCGGCTGCGGCAGCACGACAGCTTGCTCGACCATGATCGCGACGCTAGCGCGCCTGCGGGTTTCGAGATTGTTCTAGGTCAAGAGGTTACGCCGAATTTAGGGCCATCTGCCGCATCAAGACGACTGAAACCGGGAGCTGGGCTTGCTGGAAAGTCAAAACCGTCGTGACACCCTTTTCTGGCGTTCGTCCCCGCTCGAGCTCTGCAGCCGGCTGGGGTGCGGGCTCACGGGCCTGACCGGGGCCGAGGCCGCCGAACGCCTCGACCGTTTCGGGCCGAACAGCGATGCGCCGCCGCGTATCGAGGGTGCCGCGCGCGCGATCCTGCGCCGGCTGCTCGAACCGCTGTCGCTGATCCTGCTGGTGGCCGGCGTCATCTCGATGCTGACGGGCGACGAGATCGGCGGTCTCATCATCGTTCTCATTCTCGTGCTTTCGATCGGCCTCGACACCGTCCAGGAGGGCCACGCGATCCGCGCTGCCGAGATTCTCCGCCGCTCGGTCGCGCTCAAGGCCGAGGTCAGGCGCGACGGCGCATTCTGCGAAGTCGACGTCGACCGGGTCGTGCCAGGCGACATCCTGCGCGTTCGCGCGGGCGACATCATTCCGGCCGACGCGTTGATCCTGGAGGCTACGGCGTTCACCGCGGGCGAAGCCGCGCTCACCGGCGAGCCCTATCCGGTCCAGAAGCGCGCCGGCGCCCCTTCCACGCCCGACGATAGCTCGAACGCACTCTTCCGTGGCGCGGTGGCGCAGACCGGCGAAGCCATCGCGCTCGTCGTCAAGACCGGACGTGACACCGTGTTCGGCGCGGCGGCCGCAGCTCTCGCCGAAGCGCAGGCGCCTTCCCCCTTCGAGCGCGACCTGCGCGAATTCGGCTTCGTGATCGCGCGCGCCACGCTGGCGTTGGTGCTGGTCGTTCTCACAATCCGCGTCGTGTTCGGCCGCGAGGTGCTGGACTCGCTGCTGTTCGCGGTCGCGCTCGCGGTCGGGCTGACGCCTGAATTGCTGCCGATGATCACGACGGTGACGCTGTCGCGCGGCGCGCTGCGCATGGCCGGGCGCAAGGTCATCGTGAAGCGGCTGGCCGCGATTCACGATCTCGGCGCCATGAGCGTGCTGTGCACCGACAAGACGGGCACGCTGACCTCGGCCGAGATCACGCTCGCCAGGAGCCTCGACGCCGCCGGCAGGGACGACGCGCGGGCCGCGCAGCTCGGCGCCATCGCGGCATCGCTGGGCGGCGATCGCGGCTCGCTCGATGCCGCCCTCGTCGCCGGCCGGCCGGACGCCGCCCAGGGATGGACTCTCGCCGGACGGCAGGCGTTCGACTTCTCGCGCCGGCTGGGATCCGTGCTCACGACCGGCCCGGAAGGCGTGCTCCTGATCGTCAAGGGCGCGCCCGAAGCCGTGCTCGCATTGTGCGCGATGGACGCGACCGCGCGCGACGCGGCGGTGGCCCGCGTCCACGCGCTCGCGACCGAGGGCCTGCGCACCGTGGCGATCGCCTCGCGGGCCTGGAGCGGCGCGCTGCGCGAGGTCGAGACCGACGACGAAACCGACCTCGTCTTCGAAGGTCTCTGCGCCTTCGCCGATCCGCCGAAACCGACGGCCGCAGCCGCCATCGCCCGGCTCGCGGCGGCCGGCGTGAGCCTGAAGATCCTGTCGGGCGACGATCCCGTGGTGGTGAAGCGGCTTGCCGGGCTGGTCGGGCTCAATGCCGAACGCGTCCTGTCGGGCGCCGACATCGCAGAGCTCAGCGACGAGGCGCTGGCCGTGCAGGTGCGCTCCGCCGATGCGTTCGGCCGGCTCGCGCCCGACCAGAAATCGCGCATCGTGAAGGCGCTGCAGGCCGGCGGCGAGGTGGTTGGCTTCCTCGGCGACGGCATCAACGACGCGCCGGCCCTGAAGGTTGCCGATGTCGGCCTTTCCGTCGATGGCGCCACGGGCGTGGCGCAGGCCGCCGCCGACATGATCCTGCTCGCGTCGGATCTCGAAGTCGTCGCCGACGGTGTCGAGGAAGGTCGGCGCACCTTCGCCAACATCCTGAAATATGTCCGCATGGGTGCGAGCTCGAACTTCGGCAACATGCTGTCGATGGCGGCGGCCTCGATCGTGCTGCCGTTCCTGCCGATGCTGCCGACGCAGATCCTGCTCAACAATCTGCTCTACGATCTCTCCGAGCTCGGCATCCCGTTCGACCGCGTCTCGGCGCAGGCGACCGCGCAGCCGCAGGTGTGGAGCATGTCGCACCTGGTGCGCTTTGCCGCGATCATGGGACCGCTCTCGTCGGTGTTCGACTTTCTGACCTTCGGCGCACTGCTGTACCTGTTCGAGGCGTCGCCGGATGAATTCCGCACGGCCTGGTTCGTCGAATCCATGGCGACGCAGATTCTCGTGATCTTCGTCATCCGCACCAAGGGACGGCCCTGGCGCAACAGGCCGGATCCGGTGCTCGCGGTCTCTTCGCTGGTCGCCCTGCTCGTCGCGATGGTCCTGCCGTTCACGCCGCTCGGGACCTGGTTCGGCTTCGTCGCGCCGCCGCCGATCATGATGGCCGGCATCGCGCTTCTCGTGGTCATCTATCTCGCCTGCGCCGAGTTGCTGAAGCCGCTGGCGATCCGCGCCGGCCGCAGGCGATGAAGGTTCCGCCGTTTCGCCCGCGCATGATGGCGATGCGCCCCGCGCCATTGATATCAGGCCGGTTTCCGTGTCTTTGAGGATGCCGGGCCATGAGCCGGCCCGGACGCCGCCGGGCCGGGAGCCTCGGCGCATGACGCGGGGCCATAACAATCACAATGTCCGCCACCGGCCAGACCACCAGCGCCGACACGTCCGGCCAGCACTGGATTGCCAACCAGCCTTATCTCCTGCTCAGCATCACCGCGCTGTGCTGGGCCGGCAATGCGGTCGTCGGCCGCCTCGCCGCCGGCCACATCCCGCCGGTGACGCTGTCGTTCCTTCGCTGGACGTTCGCCTTCCTGCTGGTGCTGCCGTTCGCATGGAAGCACCTCGTCCAGGACTGGCCCGCGATCCGCGACAAGCTCGGCCTGATGATCGTGCTCTCGATCACCGGCATCGGCGCCTTCAACACCCTGCAATATTGGGCGCTGGAGCACACCCAGGCGCTCAACACCCTGCTGCTGCAGTCGGCCGCGCCCCTTGTCGTGGCGCTGTGGTCGCTGGTCATCCTCGGCATCCGTCTCACCGTGGCGCAGGCCTTCGGCGTAGCTCTCTCGATGTGCGGCGTGCTGATCATCCTGCTGCACGGCGATCTCACCACGCTGTCGAACATCGCCTTCAACAAGGGCGACCTGATCTTCATCGTCGCGCTGATCATCTTCGCGCTCTATTCGGTGCTGACCCTGAAGCGGCCGCCGATCCACGGCCTGTCGTTCCTCGCCTTCACCTTCGGCGCCGGCGCGGCCTGTCTCATCCCGCTCGAGATCTGGGAGTTGTCCGCGCGCCCGGTCATGAAGCTCGACGGGCCCAATCTTCTGACCCTGTTTTATGTCTCGGTGTTTCCCTCGACGCTCGCCTATCTCTGCTTCAACCGCGGCGTCCGGCTGATCGGCGCCAACCGCGCCGCGCCGTTCTTCCACGTGGTGCCGGTATTCGGCTCGATCATGGCGATGGTATTCCTGGGCGAACACCCGCAGGCCTTCCACTTCATCGGCTTTGCGCTGGTGCTGTCGGGCGTGTTCGTGGCGTCGCGGAAGCAGGCGAGTTGAATAAATAAAAGCGTCATCTCTGCCGCAGCGGCGTTGCAGTCCGCCGCAAGTGGCCGTTCGGATTCCTTGCAATTTCTCCGGGATCAAGGTTCAATACGCCTATTGCTTCCGATCCAAATCCCAACCTCGATTGTCAGGGAGAGGCGCATGGGCGCGTTGATGGCAGAGGACGATATTTATATCGGCCCGTTGTTTGATCTGTTCAATTTGAGGTTTGGCCCGGAGCAAACAGATGTGGAGCTCACGGCCGGGGGCACCTCCGAGATCAAGGCCCTGCAGGCCGAGTTCGATATCTTCCGGCCGGGACGGACATTCGTCGAAAGCGCCAAGCTGCTTGGCCTCGGCGGGCTGCACAACAATCGCGCGAAGAACCGCTGGTTCAGCCTGCTGACCTGGCTCGCAAGGGTGCCGTCGGACCAGGACGGAGAAACCGGCGACCAGCGCATCGTGAACGCCCTGATCAAGAATTTTGCGCGCAAGTCGCCGCTGCCTTGCTTCATGAAGGCCCATGATTCCCGCGGCCCCGACGGGCTGCGGGTCATCGTTCGCGAGGACAAGCCGATCTTCTACATCGATCGAACCTACCTCACGATCTCGCTGCCGATGGCGCCGAACGTACCGCCCAAAGGCAAGGGCGGCGGCAAGAAGAAATCAAAGAAATAGGCGGATCGATGCGTGCCACCGTCGCCGCAAGGGAGCATGCTCCTCCGGGCGACGGAGGGCTGGCCGGAATCTATGCCGGTATCGCGGCATATTATTCGGCAAAGATCGCGCGCTTCGGCACGACGCCCGAAGGCGTGGACTGGACCTGCCAGGCCACGCAGGAGATGCGTTTCGTCCAGCTCCTGAAGCTGTGCGACTTCGCATCGCCCTTCTCGCTGAACGATTTCGGCTGCGGCTATGGCGCGCTGATCGCCTATCTCGACCGCCGGCACGGCGGCTGCGCCGTCGACTATCTCGGCATCGACGTCTCGGATGCGATGGTCCGGCGAGCGCGGCGGCTGTGGCGGGGCCGCAGCAACACGGCCTTCGCCCTCGGCCATGCCAGCCCCCGAACGGCCGACTATGCGATCGCCAGCGGCATCTTCAACGTCGCGCAGGATCAGCCACGGCACGACTGGGAGCGCTTCATCGCGGCGAGCCTCGACGAGCTCCATCGCAGCACCAGGCGCGGCTTCGCCGTCAATTTCATGAAGCTTCCCGCAGGTGCGACCGGCCGCCACGGCCTCTACACCACCGACACCGCGTCCTGGGCGCGCGACTGCGCCGGCCGCTTCAATGCCGCGGCCGAAGTGCATGACGGCTACGGATTGATGGAGTTCACGCTCATCGTGCGTAAGGTCTAAGGCGCGACGGATCAGGATGAGCCGTCGTCACGCCCCGACCGACAGCCGCCGTCGCGCTTCCTCCAAAAGCCGCCGATAGATCCCCGCTCCGGTCAGCTCGATCAGCGCTTCGGCGCGGTCGACGAGGCGGGCCACCTCCTCGTATCCGCGCAGATCGTTGCTTGCCGCCGCATGCGCGGCGGCTAGCGTGATCGTCGCCCGGCATTCCGGCAAGCGGGCGTGGCGCTCCTGGGCGACCGCGATCGCTTCCCGGGCCTTGTCGATGGCCGCCGCATGGGCGCCCGAACGCAGACGATAGTCGGCGATGCTCGCAAGCATCTCCGGCTCGATCTCCATGGCGACACTGGCCCCGCGGACGAACTCGACGCCCTCAGTCAGCGTCGGGATCGCCGCCTGATAATTCTGGGCAATGCCCTGCGCCGTTCCCATGCAGGCCAGCGAATAGGCGCGCAAGTACGGGCTGGCCTGGCGCGTGGCCTGCTCGACCACATGCCAGGCATGGGTCGAGGCCATCGCGGGATCGCCGAGGCACCAGGCGAGATCGACGTGCCCGAGATTGGCGATGAACTGCACGGTCGGATCGATCAGCGCCGGATCGATGGCGAGGATACGATCGAAGCACAGCCGCGCCTCGTCGAAACGCCCGAGCCGAACCAGGATCCGGCCGCGCAGGCTGACGATCCAGTGCTCGACATTGTAGCCCAGGAACTGGTGCTCGAACTCGGTGATCGCGGGGACGCCGGCAAGCGCCGCATCGCTTGCCGCGAGCGCTTCGCGCAGCAGGCCCGCCCAGCCATAGGCCTGACTGAGCGAAGCATTGAGCATCGCGGCCCGGCCGGTGAGTTGACGCGCTTCCGTCAGCGCCAGCGCCTCCTTGACCGTGTCGACATAGGCATCGGCCTGCCCGCCGCTCGCGCCCGCGATCCGTCCTTCGACGAACAGCAGCAGCGGGATCATGGAATCGTCGCTGTCCTGCGCCCATTCCAATGCTTCCTGGATGAAGGGCCTCGCGTCCTCCGACGTCATGCCCTCGCGCCAGCCTAGCCAGGCGATCTGGCTGCTGGCCCTGATCCTGAGGGCGTCGACCGCCGGGCTGCGCGGCTGCCCCGCCTTCAGCGCACGCACCTTGTGCCAATGCCGGATCGCTTCCGCCGGATTGGTCGAGCCGATCCAGCGCGCAGCGCGCGCGGCATGCTCGGCGGCGGCGTCGACTTCGCCGGCCTGCTCGAAATGGTGCGACAGCAGGGCCGCAAACTCCTCGAGCCGCTCCGGGTGGAATTGCTCGATCGCCCGCGCCACGCGCGCGTGCAGGAGGGAGCGCCGCGCACGCAGCTGGGTCGAATAGGCGACCTCCTGGATCAGGGGATGACGGAAGCTGTAGCCGTGGGCGTCCTGGCCGCTGCGCGCCTGAAGCATCTCGCTGGAACAGAGCCGGAGCAGCGTCGTCTCGAGCTCAGCGGCAGGCAGGCCCGACACGCTCTGGAGGACAGCGAGCTGAAACTCCTTGCCGATGATCGCGGCGGTGTGCAGCAGGTCGCGATCGCCCGGCGCCAGCCGATCGATCCGCGCGCCGATCACGGCCTGTACCGTCGGCGGCAGCATGTCCGAGGTGCCGGAGAGTCCGCGCCGGTAGTCGCCCTGCTCGCCGACGATGGCCAGATGCTCGACCAGAGAGCGGATCAGCTCCTCCGCAAAGAACGGGTTGCCGCCGCTGCGCTCCGCGACACGGCGCCGAACGTCGAAAAGCCCGTCCCCGAGCCCAAGCAGCTCGTCGACGAGATCGTCCGTGTCCGTCGGCGAGAGCTCCGCCAGCTCGATCTGCTGGTACCGTGGCCCGCGCATCCAGGGTGCGAAATAGGCCGGCCGAAAATTCACGATCAGGACAGTCTTGGTGGAGACCACCGCGTCGACGAGCGTCGCGACGAACTCCTCGCTCGCCGGATCGAGCCAATGCAGATCCTCGATGATGATCACCGACGCCGACGCACCGCGCTGGCGGATCATGTGCCTGACGATCTCGAGCAGACGGACGTTGCGGGCGCGCGGAGCCATCAAGGGGGGCGGGCCCTGGCCGTGCCTGATGCCGAGAAAATCGCAGACCAGCCGCAAGTCCGCCTCGAAGCCCGAACCGAGCTCGGCGAGGCGCGTGGCGATCTGCTTCACGGCCAGATCGGGATCCTCGTCCGGCGAGACGTTGAAATAGGTGGAGCGCAGGAACTCCAGCACCGGCTGCAGCGGCGTTGCCGCGCCATAGGGCTGCGCACGGGCTTCGAACACCGGAATGAGACGCGCGCGGCACCATTCCGCGAACTCGTAGCACAGCCGGCTCTTGCCGGTGCCGGGCGGGCCGACGATGCCGGTGACGCGCGAGCCGCCCGTCTCCACCGCCGCCAGGGTCCGCTGCAGCAGAGTCATCTCACGCTCGCGCCCGCGGAAGGTCGCCAGGGCGACGCCGCGGAATTGCTGGCTGGCGACCGCAGGCTTGAGGTTCTTCAGGAGATAAAGTTCAATCGGCTCCGGTACGCCGCGCAGGCGATGACGGCCGAGCGGGCCGACGTCGCAGAACGAGCGCACGAGCCGGTAGGTCTCGTCGGTCAGGCAGATCTCGCCCGGCTCCGCCTTGGCCGGCAGGCGGCTCGCCAGATGAATGGTGAGGCCGTAGGCGCCCTGCTCGGTGACGGTGTCGACCAGCGGGGCATCCGCGACGATCTCGCCGGAATGCAGGCCGATGCGGACCGACATGGCATCGTCGCGCCCGCGAAACGTGTCCCGGATCGCCAATGCCGCCTCGCAGGCCAGCAGGGCGTGCCCCTCCTGCGCGCGCGGCGCGCCGAAAAAGGCGAGGATTCCGTCGCCGAGCGTGCGCACCACGGTCCCCTCGAACCGGCTCACGGCGTCGCACATCGCATCGAGCGCGGGCTTGAGGCGCTGCATGGCGTCTTCGGCAGTGAGCCCGGCAACGATCTCGGTCGAGCTGACCAGATCGGCGAACAGCACCGTCACCTGCTTCAGCTCGCCCCGAACCGGCCTGGCGGAATGCCCAACCGGTGCCGGAATCGGCCTGCTCGTTGTGCCCAGCGCCGTGCCGCACGCCCCGCAAAAGCCCGAGCCGGGCGGGCTGAGGTGATTGCAGGCGGGACACGCCATCGGCAGAGCCGAGCCGCAGCCGTGACAGAAGCGATTCGTCGCCGGATTGTCTCCGCCGCAACGCTCACAAAGCATCTGATCCCCGAACGAAAGCCATGATCGGCCAGGAAAAAGCATCACCGCGACGCCTCATGCCGGGCCGGCAATGCCCCGACAGGTGCGCCATCCGCCAAGGCACCATCTTTGGCCCCCCTACGCAACCGATTAGTTCACATTTGGCACGCAACCCGTCGAAGCTGTGACGAAAAGTCGGGGACTTCGTTCTAGGTGCGTCCCTGGTCGCGAGGGGCGACGTCAGCCGCCGCCAAACTTGCTGTAGGCTTGTTCGGTCGCGATGATGACGTGCTCGGCGCAGCCGTTGAGGCGATGCGGGTCGGCCTCTCGCTCGTAGGCCTCCGACGTCATCATGTCGAGAAAGGCCGCGACCGACGGATAGAACACCAGCGCGACGAAATCCCAATCGTTGCCCGCGTGCGGGCCGAGCGCGACCGCCTTGGCCTCCCCGGTCCATAGCAGCGTGCCACCGCGCGCCTTGATCATGGGTACGGTGATCGCGCTGTAACGCAGATAGGCGTCCCAGCCCGAGCCGTCGCCGTCGCGCGAACGCGCATGAAAACGCATCAGGTTCAGCATCACCACCGGCGCATGCTGATCGAGCCCTTCCAGGCCCTTTATGTTCAACATATTGACCGCCAATGGCACCTCCTCGGGTCTTCGCTGCATTGTAGCATTGCGGCGGCGTGACTTGTGTCGCGACGGCGAACCGGCGCAAGCTCTCATTCGACGCCAATGACGATCGCTTCGCCCGCGCCACCAGCCACGAATCCGGCTAGCTGGCTCAACAACCAGCCTTATCTGCTGCTCAGCCTGAGCTCGCTGTTCTGGGCCGGCAACATCGTGCTCGCGCGCCATGTCGGCGCGCATGTGCCGCCGTTGACGGTGACGACGATCCGATGGTTCGGCGTGTTCCTGATCCTGCTGCCGTTTTCCTGGCCGCATCTGAAACGCGACTGGCCGGCCTTGCGCAAAAGCCTGCCGCTGATGCTGTTCCTGTCGCTGGTCGGCTTCGCCTTCAACAACGCGATCTCGTACTGGGCCCTGCAATACACCGAGGCGCTCAACGCGCTGCTGATCCAGTCGGCAGGTCCCCTGTTCGTGGCGCTGTGGTCGCTCGTGCTGTTCGGCGTACGGCTGACCGGGGGGCAGCTCGCGGGCATCGCGATCTCTCTGATCGGCGTGCTGGTCATCATCCTGCGCGGCGACCTCGCAGCACTGGCGAGCATCTCGTTCAACAGGGGCGACATCATGTTCGCCTCATCGCTGGTGGCGTTCGGAATCTACTCCGCCTTCATCCCGCGCCGGCCGAAGGTTCACCAATTGTCGTTTCTATCCTTCACCACCTGCTGCGGCGCCCTGATGCTGCTGCCGACGGCCGTCTGGGAGGCCTGGAGCGGCAATGTCATCCAGTTCGACACCGTGACGCTGGCGACGCTCGGCTACATCCTGATCTTTCCCTCGACCCTCGCCTATCTCTTCTTCAACCGCGGCGTCGCGCTGATCGGACCGAACCGCGCCGCGCCGTTCTTCCATCTGGTGCCGGTGTTCGGCTCGGCGATGGCGATCCTGCTGCTCGGCGAGAAGCTGCAGCCATTCCACCTGATCGGCTACGCGCTGGTGCTCGCCGGCGTCGTCATCGCCTCGCGCCAGGGCTCGGCGGCGAAGTAACGAACCGCTGAAGAAGCCCTGCGCTGCCTCGGCAGCACGTGAACTCAAAACGAAAAGGTGGGCACGACGCTTCGCTTCGTTGCCCACCCTACGAATTCAGCGCAGGAACTTACGCCGCGCGCACCTTGGCGAGGAAGCTGTCCACCGCGCTGCGCAGCGCGCCGGACTGGTTGTCGAGCTCGCGGGCATTGGTCAGCACGTCGCCGGCCGCAGTGCCGGTCGCTTCGGCGGCCGAGGTGACGCTGCCGATATGGGCGTTGATCTCGCTCGAACCGGTCGCAACCGATTGGATGTTGCGGGCGATCTCGCGGGTCGCCTCGCCCTGCTGCTCGATCGAGGCCGAAATGCCGGCGGTGATCTCGCTCATCTCGGCGATGGTCTGGGTGATGCCGCCGATCGCAGCGACGGCGTCGCTGGTCGAGGTCTGCATCGCCGCGACCTGCGCGGAGATTTCCTCGGTCGCCTTGGCGGTCTGGTTGGCCAGCGCCTTGACCTCGGAAGCAACGACGGCGAAGCCGCGACCGGACTCACCGGCACGCGCCGCTTCGATGGTGGCGTTGAGCGCGAGCAGATTGGTCTGCGCCGCGATCGAATGGATGAGCTTGACCACTTCACCAATCTTCTCGGCGCCGGTGGAGAGCTCCTGCACCGTGGCGTTGGTACGCTCCGCATCGTTCACGGCGCGGCTCGCCACTTCCGTCGAGCGCGTTACCTGGCGGGAGATCTCCGCAACGGAGCTCGACAGCTCTTCGGCGGCAGCCGCGACTGTGCCGACATTGCCGGAGGCCTTTTGCGAGGCCGCGCCGACGGTCGCCGCCCGCGACGAGGCATCGCTGGCGGTCGCGGTCATCGACTGCGCCGTCGACTGCATGCCGGCCGCGGCCGAGGAAACCGAGCGGACGATACCGTTGACGCTGCGTTCGAAGTCGTTGGCGATGTCCTCCATCGCGCTGCGGCGCTCCGCCGCGGCTCGCTCCTTCGCCGCCGCGTCGCTCTTCTCGATCTCGCGGATACGAACCGCGTTGTCCTTGAAGATCTGGACGGTCGCCGCCATCACGCCGACCTCGTCACCGCGGCCGACGCCGGGAATGTCACCCTCGAGCTTGCCGTCGGCGAGATCCTTCATGCGGGTCCCGAGCAGCGACAGCGGACGGCTGATGCTGCGGCCGATCATCCAGGCGACGCTGCCGGCGACGATGACGATGCCGAGCATGGCAAGGCCGAGCAGCCAGTAGATCGGGCCCATCTTGGCGTCGATGTCGGCGAGATAGGCACCCGTGCCGAGATACATGTCGAAACCGGGCACCGCGACGGCATAACCGATCTTGCTGATCGGCGTTTCCTGGCCGGGTTTCACATAATCATAGTACAGCAGGATCGAGCCGTTGGCCTTGACGCCGTTCATCAGCTCGAGCGAGAGCTTGCGGCCGTTGGTGACGACGTCCATGCGGTTGGTGCCGATCTGCTTCGGATCGGGCGCAAGCTGGGTGATGCCGTCATAGGACGTGCCGAACAGATAGCCCGAGCCGTTGTCGTAGGTCATCGAATTGCCGTAGCGACGGAGCTCGGCCATGGCCGCATCCTTCGTCATCTCGCCGGCGTCGACACGCTTCTTCAGCGCGGCCGCATAGTTGCGGGCGAGATCGACGATCGCCTTTGTCTGGTCGATGCGCGCATCGACCATGGCGCGCTTCATCAGGTAACCGGCCAGAACTCCGGAGATACACAGGCCGAACAAGGTGACGCCGACGAGGATGCCAAGCTTGGGAACGATCTTCAGATTGCTCAACTTCAAGGGATGGACTCCGGAGAAAAGGGATGCGGGCATGCGACTGAAACGATCGAATTTGAATCAACTCTTAGTGTGAGACCCCTTATCAAGTTACTTACGGGCCTCCGTAGAAGCCCGGACGACGACGCCAAAAACGGCAAAATATCGCGGCTTCAGCAACCGGGAATTGTACGCGGTCGCGCCGATTTCGCGTAAAAGACGCAAAGGCCCGTTCGAGAAGGCCGGGTCGCAACAAGAACCGACAAACCAAATCGGGAGCAGGAAATGCCGAAATACAGGGTGGTGACGCCGAAGGGTGCGAGCTTCACGGTCGCGGGCAGCGATTACTCCTACGAGCGCGAGGCGCTCGATCCGATCGATGCCGAGATCGTCGAGGCGCCGGCCAACGAGGCGGAGTTCATCGCCGCCGCGAAGAACGCCGATGCGATCTACGCCAAGGGCATCCCGATCACCAAGACCATCATCGACGCGCTGGAGGGCTGCAAGGTCATCACGCTCGGCTCGGTCGGCGTCGACAGCGTCGATGTGAAGGCGGCAACCGCGCGCGGCATTCCCGTCACCAACATCCCCGACACCTTCATCGAGGAAGTCGCCGACCACGCCATGATGCTGCTGCTGTCGGGCTTCCGCCGCCTGGTCGAGCAGGACAGGATGGTGCGCACCGGGCGCTGGGCCGAGGGCCGGCCGGCGCTCCTGAAGATTCCGCGTCTGATGGGCCAGACGCTCGGCTTCGTCTCGTTCGGCCGCGTCGCCCGTGCGGTTGCGAAGCGCGCAGCCCCCTTCGGCCTGCGCATGATGGCCTACGATCCCTTCATCCAGGAAACGCTGATGTGGGACCACGGCGTCATCCCGGCGACGCTGAACGAGGTGCTGTCGCAATCCGACTTCGTCTCGATGCACGCTCCTGCCCGGCCCGAAGTGCATCACATGCTGACCGAGAAGCATTTTCGGCAGATGAAGAAGGGCTCGATCTTCATCAACACCGGGCGCGGCGCCACGGTGGACGAGGAAAGCCTGATCAAGGCGCTCCAGGAGGGCTGGATCGCGCATGCCGCGCTCGACGTGCTGGAAAAGGAACCGCCCTCGCACAACAACCCGATCCTCGGCATGGAGAACGTGACCCTGACCGCCCATGTCGCCTCGGCCTCCGCACGGTTCGACGAGGCGCGCAAGCGGCGCGTCGGCTACGAATTGTCACTGGTGCTCCAGGGCATGTGGCCGGTAAGCTGCGTCAATCCGTCGGTGCTGCAAGACACCGCGCTCCGCCGCTGGCAACCTGTCGGCATGGACCGCGGACCGAACAGCTAAGGCGGCCGGCGCAACGCGCGTCGAAAGACCGGCAAGAGACTGAAACGGCCCTTCACCGGCGATCAACGCCGGGAAGGGAGACATAACAGGGAGGAACTGATGAGGAACGACATCACGCGTCGTGATGCCTTGGCGCTGGGCCTGTCCGCTGCGACGGTCGCCGCCACCGGTGTTGCAGCGCACGCTCAATCCGCGATCAAGGTCGCGGACGTCCCCGCACCGAAACTACCGATCGAGAAGGGCGCAACGTTGCGCATGCTGCGGCCGGTCCGCTTCGTCCAGGCCGACGAAGACGTGTTCCGCGCCAATGCTGCGAAGTTCACCAAGGAGACCGGCGTCGAGGTCAAGGTCGATTTCGTCGGCTGGGAGGACATCGCCCAGCAGACCGCGGTCACCGCCAATTCCGGCGCCGGCCCCGACATCATCATCGGCTTCTCCGATGCACCGCACATCTACATCGACAAGCTGATCGAGCTGACCGACGTCGCCGAGTATGCCGGCAAGAAGTATGGCGGCTGGCTGCCGCTGGCGCAGCGCTACGGCAAGAAGAACAAGAGCAACACCTGGATCGGCCTGCCGTTCGGCGCGAGCGCGGGACCCCTGATCTACCGCAAGTCGATCCTGCAATCGGTCGGCTACGACAAGGTGCCGGAAGATCATGCCGGCATCCTGGATCTCTGCCAGAAGCTGCAAAAGGCCGGCAAGCCGGCGGGATTCGCGCTCGGCAACGCCAAGGGCGACGGCAACGGCTTTGCGAGCTGGGCGCTGTGGTCGCACAACGCGGCCCTGCTCGACGAAGAGGGCAACGTCACCATCAACAGCAAGGAGACGATTGCCGCGCTGAACTGGGTCAAGCAGCTTTATCCGACCTTCATCGCCGGCACGACGTCGTGGAACGACGTCAGCAACAACCGCGCCTATTCCGCGCAGGAGATCGCGCTGACCGCCAACGGCGTCTCGCTCTACTTCTCGCTGAAGAACGATCCGGCCACCAAGGCGATTGCCGACGACAGCGAGCATCAATTGCTGCCGAAGGGCGTGGCCAAGGTCTCGCCGATGGCAGGCCTGACGCTGAACGCCATGGTGTTCAAGCACAGCCCCTACCCCAACGCCGCAAAGGCCTTCCTGCAATACATGCTGGAAAAGGACCAGTACGAGCCGTGGCTCAACGCCAACTCCGGCTATTGGGCGCAGCCGCTCGCGGCCTATGCCGACGCCGCCGTGTGGTCGCAGGACCCCAAGGTGAAGATCTTCAAGGACACCATGAACAGCACCTATTACGACGGCTATGCGGGTCCGATCTCGACGGCGACGGGCGCGGTCAGCGCCGACTACGTGCTGATCCAGATGTGTGCGTCGGTCGCGACCGGCTCAGCCACGCCGGAGGCCGCGGCCGCAGAAGCCGAGCAGCGCTGCAAGCGGTACTTCCGGCGGCAGAAGTAGCAGCCGACGACGAGGCAATCGTCCTTGCGAGGAGTACGTGACGAAATTGCATGGCAATTTTGCACTGATGCGACGAAGCAATCCAGACTTTCACCGCGGAGACAGACTGGATTGCTTCGCTTCGCTCGCAATGACGGCGGAGTGACTTTCAAGAACAGGACAACGCCCTGATGTCCGTGACCACCCTCTCCTCTCCCGTGCTGGCCCGGCGGCAGCCGAACTGGCTGGTGCGCCTGTTCGACTACAAGCCGTTCCTGGTCGCGATGTGCCTCGCCCCCGCGATCGGGCTGCTCGCGGTGTTCCTGACCTATCCCCTGGGGCTCGGCATCTGGCTCGCCTTCACCGACACCACGATCGGCCGGAAGGGCGAGTTCATCGGCCTCGAGAATTTCCAGTATCTGCTCACCGATTCCCTGTGGTGGAACGCGGTGTTCTACAGCGTGGTCTACACGGGGATAGCGACCTTCGGGAAATTTGCGCTCGGCTTCTGGCTCGCGCTGCTGCTCAACAACCATTTTCCGTTCAAGAGCCTGCTGCGCGCGATCATCCTGCTGCCCTGGATCGTGCCGACTGTGCTCTCGGCGCTGGCGTTCTGGTGGATCTACGATCCGCAATTCTCGATCATCTCCTATCTGCTGGTCGACGTGCTGCATTGGCGCACGAGCAATGTCGACTTCCTCGGCTCGCCCTGGCCGGCGCGATTCTCGCTGATTGCGGCCAACGTCTGGCGCGGCATTCCCTTCGTCGCGATCTCGCTGCTGGCGGGCTTGCAGACCATCTCGCCCTCGCTCTACGAGGCCGCGATGCTCGACGGCGCCAGCGCCTGGCAGCGCTTCCGCTACATCACCTTCCCGATGATGATGCCGATCCTCGCCATCGTCATGACCTTCTCGATCATATTCACCTTCACCGACTTCCAGCTGGTCTACGCCATCACCCGTGGTGGCCCCGGCAATTCGACGCATCTGCTGGCGACGCTCGCCTTCCAGCGCGGCATCGCCGGCGGCGAGCTCGGCGAAGGCGCCGCGATCGCGGTGTCGATGATCCCGTTCCTGGTATTCGCGACGCTGTTTTCCTATTTCGGCCTGGCGCGCCGCAAATGGCAGCAGGGAGAGGCCAATGACTGACACCGTCGCGCAAGTGGCCGACGCCAAGGCCGCGCCCGACACCATGGCCTGGGATTCCGGGCTGCGCCGGCTGATGATGATTTATCTGCCGCTGGGCTGTTTCGTGCTGATCCTGCTGTTTCCGTTCTACTGGATGGCGATCACGTCGTTCAAGCCGAACGCGGAGCTGATGAACTACAAGGAGCACAACCCATTCTGGATCTCCTCGCCGACGCTGGCGCACATCAAGCACCTGCTGTTCGACACCGACTATCCGCGCTGGCTGTGGACGACGATGCTGGTGGCGATCGGCGCGACCACGCTGTCGCTGGTCGCGAGCACGCTTGCAGCCTACGCGATCGAGCGCCTGCGCTTTCGCGGCAGCCCCTATGTCGGCCTCGGCATCTATCTCGCCTATCTCGTGCCGCCGTCGATCCTGTTCATCCCGCTCGCGACCGTGGTGGTGCAGTTCGGCCTGTTCGACTCACCGCTCGCGCTGATCCTGGTCTATCCGACATTCCTGGTGCCGTTCTGCACCTGGCTGCTGATCGGTTATTTCAAGTCGATCCCATACGAACTCGAGGAATGCGCGCTGGTCGACGGCGCGACGCGGCTTCAGATCCTGCGGCGGATCACGCTGCCGCTGGCGGTCCCCGGCCTGATCTCGGCGGGCATCTTCTCCTTCACGCTGTCCTGGAACGAGTTCATCTACGCGCTCGCGTTCATTCAGAGCGGCGCTAACAAGACCGTGCCGGTCGCGATCCTGACCGAGCTCGTCACCGGCGACGTCTACCAGTGGGGCGCACTGATGGCGGGCTCGCTGCTCGGCTCGCTGCCGGTCGCGATCTTCTACTCGCTGTTCGTGGATTACTACGTGTCCTCGCTCACCGGCGCGGTCAAGGAATAGCCGAGCCCTCTCTCGCAAGCGGGAGAGGGAGTGGACCGCCGTCGTGGCTTGCAAACTAACCCGACGGCACGATCACGACGTTCTTGTCCTTGGGCCAACGAACACGCCAGGCGAAATTGATGTCCTTGACCTCGCCGGGCTTGGCGTCGAACGACCATTCCAGCACGCCGCGCTTGTCGCGGACATCCTTTGCCGTGGGCGGCGTGGTCGTGGGCAGCATCTCGACCGCAATCTCGTCGTTCTCGCTGACCGGCAGCTGGTCCTCGATCGCGACGTGAATCGGGAAGTCGTGGCCGTTGCGGACAGTGGTCTTGAAGGCGCGCTCGTCGGTCTTCGAGGTCGTGACCAGGAGGCCGGCCGAGCCCTCGTTGCGCTTGAGCACCGCGCGCTCGATCTTGACCTTGTCGTCGGCGCCGAAGCCGAGCCGCACGATGTCGTCCTTGGCCGACGCGGAGAGCTTGCCCCGGCCGACGAAGATGCCGTCACGGTAGATCGCCACCTTGCCCGGCAGCAAGGTCGTGTCATCGGTCTGCTTGAAGCTGGCTTCGAAAAAGGCGGTCGGGTCCTGCACCGGCGCGGCGCGTACCGCGAGATCGGCGGGCACGCTCATCGAGGCGATGCGCAGGCTCTTGGCGCCCTCGGCGGCACCGAGACTGACGCGGCCCGGAATGGTGAAGGTGGCCTGGAAGGCGCCGATCTCGGCAACAGCTTGCTGTTCATCGGCACGCTGGGCTGGGAGATCGAATTCCTCCCTGCTTCGTGACGCCTCCATCTTCCGCAGCATCGGCGCCGCAGCCGGCATAGCCGTATCGGCGACCGAGCCCAGCGCGCGCGGCTTCGGCACCTGCGGATATTGCGCGACCAGCGAGCCCAGCTCCGGCGCGCTGCCGCCGCGGGCGATACGGACGGTGGAAACGCCGAGCGAGACGTTCGACCAGTCCTCGCCGGTCGACTGCGTCACCTCGGCGCGGCGGACCAGCTCGAGCTGGGGCTTGCGGTCCCTGGCGCCGGTGTCGAGCCTTGCGTCATAGAGCGGCAGCCAGCGCGCGTTGCGCACCGCGTAAGTGACGCGCAGCGTCGCCTTGGTCGCAGCCGCTGAGGCGACGTCGATCCGCACCTCGAGCTTGCTCGGCGGCTTGGCGGACCGTTCGGCCTCGAGCTGCGCGATCTGGCGATCGATCTCGCGCTGTTTTCGCGAGGCATCACGGATCGCGGTATCGGCGGCCGCGACTTCCTCGGCGACTGCGGCAAAGGCCGCGCGCCACTCGGTGATCGGGCGCGCCTCGCCCTTGTCGCCGAGGCCGGTGGGGGAGGTTTCGGCAAAGTGCTGCGCAAATTTGCGCCGGGCGGTCGCCGCATCGATCGCGCCTTGCTGGTCGGCGCGCTCGTCCTTGAGCGCCTCGATGCGCTTGTCGAGTTCGGGAAGATTGACCGGCGGCGTCGCGCGCGGCGGCCGCGCATCGATGGTGCCGATGGTGAGCTTGGCGCCGGCCTCGCCCTCGACGCGGAGCGAGGACGGGTCAAGCGAGAGCGGAAAATCCCTGGCGACCAGCGTCGAGTCCCCGGAGGCGAGGTCGATCGCGATCACGCGGGTGACGGTGGCGCCATCGGGGTAGACGGTGACGGTGTCGATGGCCGATGTGGCATCCACATCGGCGGCCCATGAGGGTGAGACGAGCGCTGCGCTCACCAGGACCAGGCTCGTCGTCGCCAGACATCTTGCGATCGTGCGCATCAAACTTCTCCCTGCCGATATCGCCGCGCCGCCAGCCGGACGCGCGAAAACATGCCACGCCATCGTCGTGAGACGCGGCAGGAGAGGAACCGGTTCGATTGGGGTTTCCGTTGGGCGCCGCTGCGGCAGCACCATGGCCGCGGAACGCGTTACCACGCCGCGGCACAACCCTGCTTAGCGGATCAACTGTCAGACTTGGCTGGGCGAACCCTGGCCGAAGATGCGCCGAAGCAGATCGGTCACGTTCTTGGCGCCCGCCTTCTTCAGAATGCTGGCACGATAGCCCTCGACCGTGCGTGCGCTCAGATGCATGCGACGGGCGACCTCCTTGTTGGTGAGGCCGGCGGCGAGATGTGCGAGCACGTCCCCTTCCCGCCCGGTCAGAGGTTCGCAACCGGGCAGCCAGCGCTGCCGACCGGAATCGGGCTGGACGGATTCGTCGATCGCGGCATCGATCCGGCCGACGACATCGTGCGTGCGGAACGGCTTCTCGATGAAGTCGGCCGCACCGTTCTTGATGGCGTCGACGGCCATGGCGATGCTGCCATTCGCCGACGTCACCAGCACCGGCGCCATGCAGTTTTCCTCGCGCAGGCGCTTGAGCACGTCGAGGGCGGAACGGTCCGGCGGCATCTCCAGCAGCACGCAGGCCGGCATCCGCGCCTTGGCTTCCGACAGCAGCGATGCGCCGTCGGCAAAGCAGATCACTTCATAGGCGCTCTGCTGAAGCGCATTGGACAATTGTTCGCGGGAGGCGGCGTCGGTTTCAATGACGAATACCTCACCCTTGGAAAGCATGTTTCCCGGCATAATCCAGATCCAGCAATGTCTTGGTCAAATGGACGGATCGGGGGCCTCATCGCGCCCCGCCGTCATCAGCACGGCATTCGCGCCGGTGCGTCGGTTGGTCCCTATGTAGGTTCCGTATTGTTCCATGTTTGACGAAATGGGACAGAAACTTTACATTTCGAGACATCTGCTGGAATGGCTGGTATGACCGATCTCATCCGCAGTGCAGCCCTGACTCATTATCCGGACGTTGCCCGGTCAGTCGGGCTCGACCCGAAACAGATGATGCGGAAGGCGCGACTCCCGCTGGCGTGCCTGGAGCAACCCGAGCTTCGAATCGCCGTCTCCGCCTTCCGGCGCCTGCTCGAAATGTCGGCAGCCGAGTCAGGCGCCCAAGATTTCGGCCTGCGGATGGCTAATCGCGGTGGCCTCACGAATCTCGGACCGGTCGCCCTCATCGTTCGCGAGCAACCGACCGTCGGAAAGGCGATAGAAGCGCTCGCCCGCTACATTCACATCCATCACGACGGTATGCGCCTGGATGTCAGGCGAAGCGGCAATACCGTCATGATCGCGCTGAACCTGCGCGGTCGTCACCCAAGCGCACTCAACCAGTCGATTGATCTGGGTCTGGCGACCGTCTACCGCGTCGTTCAAGTGCTTTGCGGCGACCATTGGCGGCCGGTCGAAATGCACTTCCGATATCCGGCTCCGCGCAACCGCGAGCGACACCAGGATTTCTTCGGCTGTCCTCTCGTCTTCAATTCCGAGGTCGATGCCGTGCTGCTGTCGGCCCACGACATGGACCGGCGGATTGCGAGTTCACATCCGCTGATGGCGAGTTATCTGCGAAAGCGCGTCGAGGAGATCGATACGCGCCCCGGAAGCTGGGAAGAGAAGGTCGACGAAGTCGTTCGATCGCTGCTCGATAGCGGCAATTGCACGGTCGAGCGCGTAGCCGAACATTTCTCGTGCACCCGACGCACCATCCACCGCCACCTCGCCGAATGCGGCACCAGCTTCTCGGCGATCCTCGATGCGCAGCGCGCCGATCTCGTGACGAAATTGATCGAGGATCATGATCGCCCGCTCGCAGCGATCGCAATCCAGCTCGGCTTCTCCGCCCAAAGCGCCATGGCCCGCTGGTTCCGCGGCCGCTTCGGCTGCACCATCACGGACTGGCGGCGGGGTGTGCGGCCACCGGCCGGGGCGCCGTCAGCCTCCGCGGCCTAGCTCACACTCGATCAGGCGTGCTCGAACGGGCCGACTTCACGGATGACCTTGCAAATCTGCAAGCGACCGCTGGCATAGAATTCGGCATGCCCTCGTTTCATCGCCTCGACATGCTCCGGATGAGTGCGCCAGGCTTCGAGTGCCTCCTCCGAAGCAAAGCGAAACACGGTCAATTCCTCGCCGTCGTCGGCCTTGAACGATTTGACCGACAGAAAGCCCGGGAGGCCGCTGACGATGTTGTACATGCACTCGCCCAGTCGATCATACTCCTCGATCTGGACGCCATCTCGCAAATTCAGACTGCCAATCACAACGACTTCGCCGATCATCTTCGATCCAATCCTCAATCGCATGTCCGCGCCCGGCCAACGGCAGGCACAGCCCGAATGACAGTTTCGGATCGACGACGGCGCTTGTTACGCCGGCGGAAAAATCAGCGTGCCGAAGCCGGCACGCCCATGATGGCGAGTGCGCGCCGGGGATGGCCGGCGAGCAGCGGACCGAACGCGGCGGCGAAGCCGAGAAACGCGACAATCCAGCCGCAGGCCGCGATATGCAGCAGCGCATCGTTATGGGCCGGCAACAGCACGGCACCGACCCGGGCCAGCGCCGCGACGATGATCGCGACGTAGATTGCCTGAGTAGCTGGTGAGGCCGTCAGCGTCTGCCCGGTATGGCCAAGGCTCGCGCGCGTCATCACCGCGAGCGTCATGATTCCGGCAGCTCCCGTCATCCAGGCATGAATGCCCGCGCTCGGCGGCAGCAGACCGAAGCCGGCCAGGGCATTGAGGAGGAAGCCGAGCGGGATAAAGGCGTAGCCGACGTGGAGGATCAGCAGCAGCCGTTCCCGCGCGGTGCGATCGCCGGCCCAGCGCGCGAGCCGCACCAGGTGCAGGATGCCGGCGAACGCCATCGCCACGCCGGTGATCATGTTCAGCGGCGTTACAATCCACGCGATCAGCGCAAGCGCGCTCAGTCCGATCACCACGCCGTCAAACCGTCCGAACGGCACCGGCAATCGGCCGCCATTGAACTTGACCAGCCAGTTGCGGGTGAAACTCGGGATGATGCGGCCGCCGATCAGCGAGATCAGCAGCATGACCACGGAGATGCCCACGCGAACGCTGACATCCGCTGCGCCTTCGACATGCGCTTCGAGGTGGAAGGCGACATTGCCCGAGAGCAGCACCAGCACGAGCACCACGACAGGCAGGTTGCGCCAATTGCCGCCCGCGATGATCTCGCGGGTTGCGGCCGCCACGACCAGCGCCAGGAAGGCGGCGTCGATGACGAGCGCGAACGCCCAGCCGATCTCGGCGGACAGCATCACCGCGGCACGTCCGGCGAGCCAGACCACCAGCAGCGCGCCCAGCGACGTGCCCTGGATCGGCAGTCGCCCGGTCCAGTTGGGGATCGCCGTGAACAGAAACCCGGTGATGACAGCAGGCAGGAAGCCATAGAGCATTTCGTGAATGTGCCAATCCCGCGGCGCGAAGGCCGATGTGACCGACAATTCGCCGTAGAACATCGGCAGCCAGACCAGGATCGACAGTCCTGCCTGGATCGCGGCGAACAGGAAGAACGGCCGGAAGCTATTCGCAAACAGCGGCCAGCCCTGAAAATTACGGGATCGGGCACCAGCCATGGGCAACTCCTGTGAATTCGGACCGTTGCCTGGAAAAATACTGCCGTCCGGCCGGCCGGTTTTGCGCTAACGCAAACTACCGGACGATTGCAGGTGCCATCACACTCCCTGATGCCAAGGAGGCGAAATGGCCAAGGTCGATACATCGCTGGTTGCGCATTTGCCGCTGTTTTCGGGCGTCAAGCCGGAAGACCTCGACGAAATCCTGCGCGAGGCCCGCTCGGCGCGCTTCCCCAAGAACACCGCCATTTTCGAGCAGGGCGCGGACGCACAATCCTTCTTCCTGCTGCTGCACGGCCATGTCCGCGCCGCCAAGACCACGCCGACCGGCGAACAGATCGTGGTGCGATATGTCGCGCCCGGCGAAACCTTCGGGCTCGCGATGGCGATCGGCACCGCGCGCTATCCGGCGACCGCGATGGCGGTCGACGACAGCGTCGCTCTGATCTGGCCGATCTCGGCCTGGCCGCGACTGATCGAGCGGTTTCCCGCGCTCGCCGCCAACACGATGCAAACCGTCGGCAAGCGGCTGCAGGAAAGCCACACCCGTATCCTGGAAATGTCGACGCAGCAGGTCGAGCAACGCGTCGCGCACGCGCTGCTGCGGCTCGCGAGCCAATCCGGCAAGAGGCTCGACCACGGCATCGAGATCGACTTCCCGATCAGCCGTCAGGACATCGCGCAGATGACCGGCACCACGCTGCATACCGTCAGCCGCATCCTCAGCGGCTGGGAGAACCAGGGCCTCGTCGAGAGCGGCCGCCAGCGCATCATCCTGCGCGATCCGCACGGGATCGTCGTGCTGGCAGAGCGAACCCCGGACAGCGGTGCGGCGTAGAATGAGGATCGAGAACGCTTCCGCTTACGGCGAAAGTCCGCGCTCGTTCGGGAGTTCGCGCGCGATCCGCGCGAACTGAAGCCCGCCTCACGCCGGCACGCAATCGCCCAGCGCGGCCAGGAATTCGTCGCGGTCGATGCCGTGCTCACCGCAGGCGTCGTCCACGGTGTGGAAAGTCGCGATCGGACAGCCGACACAGGCCATCCTGAAGGCGAGGAACACACGGATCGTGTGCGGCGCACTGCGCATGATGTCATCGACCAGATCGTCAGATCGGAAGGGCATGGACAACTCCGTTCCGCCGCGACGATAGCGGAGGCGGTCGGAGTTTCTTTGTGGAAGCGCAAGCTGACGATGAACTACACCGCACGGCTGTGCAACTGCTTGACCGGATCCAGATGCGCGTCGAACGCGGCCGCGACGCTGCGGACCAGGAAGCGCGAATCGTTCGCGACGGCGAGACGGTCGCCGTCGAGCCTGACGACGCCGTCCGAGATCAGCGGCTTCAGCCGCGGCGCCGATTGCAGCATCGCAGCCGGCTCTGCGCCATGGCGCGCGCAGATATCGCCGAGATCGGCGCCGAACTCGCACATGATGCGCTCGATGATGTCGGCGCGCAGCCGGTCGTCGTCCGTGAGCCCATACCCCTTCACGGTAGCGAGACGGCCGTGCGCGATACTCTGCTGATAAGCCCCGATCTGCACGGCGTTCTGGACATAGCCCTGCGGCAGGTGTCCGATTGCGCTCGCGCCGAAGCCAAGCAGGACCTCGCCCTGATCGGTGGTATAGCCCTGGAAATTGCGCCGCAGCGTCCCCTGCTCGAACGCCACGGCCATGGCATCGTCGGGTCGCGCAAAATGGTCGAGGCCGATCTGCACATAGCCCGCCTCCTTCAGTGCGTTGGCGATCGCGCAGGCCTGATCGTGGCGCGCAAGGCCGTCGGGCAGATGCTCCTCACTGATCATGCGCTGGTGCTTCTTGAAGCTTGGCACATGCGCATAGCCGAACACCGAGAAGCGGGCCGGCATGAGCGCGAGCGAACGCCGCACCGTATCGAGGCAGGATGCGATGGTCTGATGCGGCAGACCATAGATCAGGTCGAAATTGAGTCTTTTGATCCCGGCCTGCCTGAGCATGTCGACGACCGCAGCTGTCTGCTCATAACTCTGCACCCGGTTGATCGCGCGCTGCACGACGGGATCGAAACTCTGCACGCCGAGGCTGACGCGGTTGACGCCGGAGAGCCGCATGGCCTCGACCATCTCCGATGTCAGCGTGCGTGGGTCGATCTCGACCGCGATCTCGGCCGATGGCAGCACGAAGAAGGCGTGGCGCATCGCCGCCATCAACTCGGCAAAGGCCTCCGGCGCCATGATCGTCGGCGTGCCACCGCCGAAATGGATGTGCTCGACCTTGATGCGGCGGCCTATCGCGTCCGCGACCTGAGCAATCTCGCTGCGGAGCGTCCGCTGATAGGCCGCGATCAGCCCGTCGCGGCGGACGATCTGGGTGTGGCAGCCGCAGTACCAGCACATCTCGCGGCAGAACGGCACGTGCAGGTAAAGAGAGGCGCTGGCGTTGGAGGGGAGCTCGGACAGCCAGCGCGCGTAGGCGTCGGCACCGATCGCCGGCGAGAAGTGCGGCGCTGTCGGATAGCTCGTGTAGCGCGGCAATCTCTCTTCGCCGTAGCTCGCTGCGAGATCGGTCCTCATATCCTGCCCATTCGTAAATTGATGCCCTTGCGGCCGCGGCAACCTGCGGATGGCACTGGATTACCCGCTTTCACGCGGACCACCTTGCGCTTGCTCAAAGTCTGAGCGCCGGATTGGAGCCATTGTGACGTTCAATCATCGTCCCCTAGGAGATAGCTATGCCGTCGTTTGCGCTCGATCTGGTTCTCTGGCTTGCCGGCATCCGCGGCCATATCCCGCGCTTCGACGACTTCCGTCCGGTTCCGGTCGCGCCTGCCCCCGGCGCAAATCATCTCGTACGCGTGCTGGCCGTCGTCGCCGCCGTACTGGCCGTGGTGTCGCTTGCCGTCTGGGCTACCGTCTGGATTGCGATCGAGCTGCTTTAATCGCGCATCCAACCCTTCACGATCGACCGCAGCTGAACATGCGAGTGATTTGCCGTTGACGCGGCTGATGCCGCACGCTGCGCCACCACGCCGACGGCATCGTTGGCACTTCGGTATACTTCCTAGGGATTTCACCGGAGGCCAATCCGGCCAAAGCTTGTCGCAGCGCAAACACGCTTGCCACAACAGGCGCACACTGCATCCGTCATTAAAACCCTGAAGGATGCTTTACGATGTTCACCCGCAGAGCCGCATTGATCAGCGCCGCCGCGACCGCCCTGATGCTCGCGACCCCCGCCTTTGCCGCCAGCGACCTCAAGCTGCCGCGGCAGAAGGTTGATCTGGTCGCCCCGCCCTTCGTGCATGCCCACGAGCAGGCGACGACGCAGGGCCCAAAGATCATGGAATTCAAGATGACCATCGAGGAGAAGAAGGTGGTCATCGACGACAAGGGCACCACCTTCCAGGCGATGACCTTCAACGGCTCGATGCCGGGCCCGCTGATGGTCGTGCATGAAGGCGACTATGTCGAGCTGACGCTGGTCAATCCCGCAACCAACAGCATGCCGCACAACATCGACTTCCATTCCGCGACCGGCGCACTCGGCGGTGCCGAGCTCACGCTGATCAATCCCGGCGAGCAGGTCGTGCTGCGCTGGAAGGCGACGCGGACCGGCGTGTTCGTCTATCATTGCGCGCCGGGCGGCCCGATGATCCCCTGGCATGTCGTCTCCGGCATGAACGGCGCCGTCATGGTTCTGCCGCGCGATGGCCTCAACGACGGCAAGGGCCATGCGCTGAAATACGACAAGGTCTATTACATCGGCGAGCAGGACATGTATGTGCCGCGCGACGAGAAGGGCAATTTCAAGTCCTACGACTCGCCGGGCGAAGCCTTCACCGACACCGAAGAGGTGATGAAGAAGCTGATCCCGTCCCACGTCGTGTTCAACGGCAAGGTCGGCGCCCTCACCGGCAAGAACGCACTGACGGCCAAGGTCGGCGAGAACGTGTTGATCGTGCATTCCCAGGCCAACCGCGACAGCCGCCCGCACCTGATCGGCGGCCATGGCGACTATGTCTGGGAGACCGGCAAGTTCTCCAACCCGCCGGAGACCGGGCTTGAGACCTGGTTCATCCGCGGCGGCTCCGCGGGAGCTGCGATGTACAAGTTCCTGCAGCCCGGCATCTACGCCTATGTCACGCATAATCTGATCGAAGCCGCCGACCTCGGCGCCACCGCGCACTTCAAGGTCGAAGGCAAGTGGAACGACGATCTGATGACCCAGGTGAAGGCGCCTGCGGAGATACCGGCCCCCAATACCAACTAGACGCGACAAGGGGCCGGCCATCACCGGCCCCTTCTTCTTTCGGGGGAAAGACCATGCTGATTGCATTCAAGCTCAAACTGCTCCTCGCCTGTGCCGCCGGCTTCGCAGGACCGCTGGCTGTCGCACCGCTGGTCTCCGAGATGACGACGCACGGCCCGCAAGGCGAGCCAGCGATCGTCGAGATCGCCGCGGGCGACTTCGTCTACCGCGAGGCCGGCGATTTCACGCGCGCCGGGCAGCAGGCCGAGGCGCCGCTGCATAGGTTGCAATTCACGGGCGCGCTTCACATCATGCGCGAGCAGGTCTCCTCGGCCGACTACCAGCTCTGCGTGCAGGACGGCCAATGTCATCCGCTCGGTCGCGACGTCGCAATCGCGCCGGATCGCCCTGCAGTGCAGGTGAGCTGGCACGATGCGCAGGCCTATGCTGGCTGGCTGTCGCGCAGGACCGGCCACCGCTACCGCCTGCCGAGCGATGCGGAATGGGCCTTTGCGGCGGGCTCCCGGTTCAGGGACGACGGCGCGCCGGTCGACGCGAATGATCCGGCCAAGCGATGGATCAGCCGCTATGAGCGCGAATCCGAGCGCGATCTCGCCGACACCACGGCCTATCCGTTCGGCAAGTTCGGCCTGAACGAGCGCGGCGTGTCCGATCTCGCCGGCAATGTCTGGGAGTGGACGTCAACCTGCTTCGTGCGCTCGCGCGTCGACGCTTCTGGCAATGCCGGTCGACCGACGGTGAATTGCGGCGTGCGCGTCGCCGAGGGCGCGCACCGCGCTTATGTCACCGACTTCATCCGCGACGCCCGCGCCGGCGGCTGCGCGCAAGGCGTGCCGCCCGCCAATCTCGGCTTCCGCCTGGTGCGCGAGGAGCGGTCGTGGGTGGCGAGCGTGTCGGCAAGGTGGAGCGAGGTGTGGGCTGCGAGGTCGTAGCCACGTAGTCCGTCATTGCGAGCGAGCACGCCGAAACGCCAGCGATGGACCCGAGAAGGCGCGGCGTGCTGGATGCCCCGGTCAAGCTGGGGCATGACCGCGTCGGAGAATGAGGATTGCCTCAAACGATAATGGCCGGGATTGAACCCGGCCATTGATGATGATTCGCGACGACCGTCTCAGGTGTTCTTCAACGCGACGCGGAATTCGGCCTCGGTCTTTTCCTTGACCTCGTCGAGCGTCACGCCGTCGGCGAGCTCGATCAGGGCCATGCCGCCGTCGCCGTGCTTGTCGATGGTGAACACTGCGAGATCGGTCACGACCATGTCGACGACGCGCTCGCCGGTCAGCGGCAGGTTGCACTTCTTCAGGAGCTTGGCGCCGTCCCTGGCGGAATGCTCCATCACCACGACGACGCGCTTGACGCCGGCGACGAGATCCATCGCGCCGCCCATGCCCTTGACCATCTTGCCGGGGATCATCCAGTTGGCGAGATCGCCGTTCTGGGCCACCTGCATGGCACCGAGGATCGACAGATCCATGTGGCCGCCGCGGATCATGCCGAACGAATCCGCGCTCGAGAAATAGGAGGTCGACGGCAGCTCGCTGACGGTCTGCTTGCCGGCGTTGATCAGATCGGCGTCCTCTTCGCCCTCGTAGGGGAACGGACCCATGCCGAGCATGCCGTTCTCGCTCTGCAGGCTGACGTCGACGCCGTCGGGAATGTAGTTCGAGACCAGCGTCGGGATGCCGATGCCGAGATTGACGTAGTAGCCGTCGCGCAATTCCTTCGCGGCGCGCGCAGCCATCTGTTCACGGGTCCAGGCCATGTGCTCTCCTTAGGCGGCAGTACGCGGGCGGGTGTTGCGGAATTCGATGCGCTTCTTGGCGGTGCCGACCTCGACGATGCGCTTCACGAAAATGCCGGGCGTGTGGATGTGGTCGGGATTGAGTTCACCGGCGGGTACCAAATGCTCGACCTCGGCCACCGTGATCCTGGCGGCGGTCGCCATCATCGGGTTAAAGTTGCGCGCGGTCTTGCGGTAGATCAGGTTGCCAGCCGTGTCGCCCTTCCAGGCGTGCACGATCGCGAGATCGGCGAACAGGCCGCGCTCCATCAGATACTTCTCGCCGTCGAACTCCTTCACTTCCTTGCCTTCGGCGATCAGCGTACCGACACCGGTCTTGGTGTAGAAGGCCGGGATACCAGCGCCGCCGGCGCGGATGCGCTCGGCCAGCGTGCCCTGCGGATTGAATTCGAGTTCCAGCTCGCCGGCGAGGAATTGCTGGGCGAACAGCTTGTTCTCGCCGACATAGGACGAGATCATCTTCTTGATCTGGCGGGTTTCCAGCAGGCGGCTGAGCCCGATGCCGTCGACGCCGGCATTGTTCGAGACCACGGTCAGACCCTTGACGCCGGAGTCGCGGATCGCATCCGACAGCGACTCGGCGATGCCGCAGAGGCCGAAGCCGCCGGACATGATCATCATGTTGTCCTTGAGAACGCCCTCAAGAGCCGACTTGGCGTCGGGATAGACCTTGTTCATGCAAAAAACCTCGACTTAACCTGAGAGGCGCCGCGCCTTGTTGGCGGCGATTATTAGGCGAAATCGTCCGAAGCCGTCAATGATACGGGGTTCTCCGTCCAGGTCGCTGGTGCTAGAAGCTGCCCACGCCGTGGGCAGACCGGTCCGCGGCCTTGAAAGCGACAAGAAAACCCTTCAAGTTGCGGGGGTTGGGCGTGGGGGCGCGCAGGTTTCCCGCCCCGCCCTTCTGGCTCCAGCGACCAACTCGATCAGGACATGCCATTGACCATGGCCCAAGGAATGAAGCGCCTCGGGACGCCGATCGCGGCGCTGCTCGGCGTCGCGCTGATCGCCCTGATCGCGACCTCCTGGCTCATCAACCGCGACGCGCTGCGCAAGGCGGTCGAAGCGCAGATCCGCGACGTCACCGGGCTCGAGCTCAGCGTGACGGGCAGCATCGACATTTCCGTGCTGCCGGCGAGCTACATCTCTTTCCATGACGTCGGCCTGAAGGGCGGCGGCGCCGGCGACCCCGCGCTCCATGTCGACGTGCTCACCGCCAATCTCCGGCTGTTGCCCCTGCTGCTGCAACGATTCGAGATCGCCGACCTGACGCTGCTGCGGCCGCACATTCATGTCAGCCTGAAGCCGGATGGCGAGAGCAACTGGACACCCTTCATCCAGACCATTGCGCGGACGATGAAGCCCGGCGCCGACAACGAGGTCTCGTTCTCCGAGATCAGGCTGCAGGACGGCGTGCTCAATTACGAGGACGCCGCTACACATGCCACCGAGAAGTTCGAGGACATCGACCTGTCCCTGGCCTGGCCCTCGATCTCGCGCTCCTTCGCCGCAACCGGGCAGTTCGACTGGCGCGGCGAGCGCGTCGACGGCTCGATCAGCTTTGCCGATTTCGTCGCAGCCCTCTCCGGCGACCGATCGGGCCTGAAGGCGAGAATCGCGAGCACACCGCTGAAGCTCGCCTTCGACGGCAGCGTCGCCAACCGCACCAGCCCGATGATGGAGGGCATGCTCACCATCGACAGCCCGTCGCTGCGCAACGCGCTGCGCTGGACCGGCCAACCGCAGCCCGGCAGCGGCGGCTTCGGCCGCTTCACGCTCAAGGCGCGCGCCAATGTCGTCGGCGCCTCGATCGCGCTGACCAACGTCAATGTCGAGCTCGACGGCAATGCCGCCGAGGGCGTAATGACCTATGCCAATAACGGCCGGCAGACATTGCAGGCAACGCTCGCCGCCGATGCGCTCGACTTCACGCCCTATATCTCCACCTTCCGCCTGCTCGCCAGCGGCGCGCGCGACTGGAACAGGCAGCTGTTCGATCTGAACGGGCTTTCGAGCACCGACCTCGACATGCGCCTCTCCGCAGCCAAGTTGACGGTCGGTCCGACCAAGCTCGGCCGCACCGCGATCGGCGCCAATTTGCGCAACGGCACGCTGGCGCTCTCGGTCGGCGAGGCGCAGGTCTATGGCGGCATCGCCAAGGGTTCGTTCGGCATCTCGCGCTCCGACGACGTCGCCGACATCAAGGCGCAGTTCCAGTTCACCGACGTCGATCTTCAGGCCTGCGCGACCGAACTGTTCGGTCTCAACAAGCTGTCCGGCCGTGGCAACATCAACGTGTCCCTGCTCGCGTCGGGCTCGAGCCCGTTCGGCCTCGTGCAGTCGCTCGACGGCACCGCCACGGTAACGGGGCATGACGGCGCGATCTCCGGCTTCAACGCCGAGCAGCTCTTGAAGCGGCTCGAGCGCCGGCCGCTGTCCGGTGGCGGCAATTTCCGCAGCGGCTCGACGCCTTACGACAACCTCACGATCGCGGTGAAATTCGCCGACGGGATCGCCACCGCCGAGGACATCCGCATCGAGGGCCCCTCGGCGAAGATCACGCTGACCGGCACCGCGTCGGTGCCGACGCGCGAGTACGACATGAAGGGTGTCGCAAGCCTCAACACGACATCAGGCTTTCAACTGCCCTTCATGGTGCAGGGTCCGTGGGACGATCCATTGATCTTCCCCGACCCCGAGGCCCTGATCCGCCATTCGCCTGCGGCGTCTCCCTTCCTCGACCTCTTGAAGCAGCGCATCACCGGTGGAAAGCGGCAGGCGCCGGAGGGATCGCCGACGGCGGAGAATTCCAAAGAGGGCGCGAAGTCCAACTAGCGCGAACGACGCTTTGGCCCAGTTCACGGGCCAGCACCTCGCGGTCACAGGCATCCCACAGCGAAACGGTGATGGCCGCAACACTGCTGATCATCCTGGTCGGGGCCCGTGCTTCCAGTCTCGCTTCTCCCATGCCTTGATTTCTTGATGGCTGCGGAGACGGCAGGCTTCAGGCCGCCAACACCGAATGCGGCACGTGCGACCGGCGCGCAAAGATCTGGCCCTCGAATATCCGCCGGGCTGTTCGCTGCACCCTGGCGACCGGCCCGGGCTCCAGTCGGACCACGAGCTCGCCGGAGGGATGGGCGAGGGTGATCGGGACCGGCGGCACCAGCGGTCCAACCATCTCTGCGGCAATCGTCCCTGTCGTGACACACGCCGTCGCGATCGCGACGGCGCCGGTTACCGCCAGCGCGCTATGGCAGTCGTGCGGCATGAAGTATCGCGTGCTCAGCGTCGCCTCGCTGGTAGGCGCAATCAGAATCGGCTTCGGAATCACCATTGACGCCGGATCCGGAAAGCCCATCAGGCGTCCGGCCTCGATCCGCAGTCTTTCGAGACGCCCGCGGAAGCCGCTGTCGGCGAAATCGGAAGGAGCCTCGCGGCCGGTGCATCCAAGATCTGCGGCGCGGACCAGCATGACCGGCATCGCCGCGTCGATGCAGGTCACATCGATCCCTTCGATGCGGTCAGTCGGCCGCCCCGTCGGCAGCAGGCGACCGGTGCGTGCACCGGCAGCGTTCGGAAACGAGAGTTCGATGGGTGCGGCCGTTCCCGGCACACCGTCGATCCGCGCCTCACCCTCGTAAGTCACCCGCCCTCCGGGGGTGGCGACCGTCGCATCAATCAGCTTGCCGGTGTTGACATTGTGGATGCGGAGACGGGTCCGATCTCCGCCAGCGGCGACAAGGCCGGCTTCGATCGCGAATGGTCCCACGGCCGCCAGCATGTTCCCGCAGTTGGGCGACGTGTCGACGATCCCCTCACGAACAAGGACCTGGGCGAACAGGTAGTCGACGTCCGCGCCGGGCACCGTTGCCGGGCCGACGATCGCGACCTTGTTGATAACGGCATTGCCACCACCGATTCCGTCGATTCCAAGATCGTGTCCGCCTCCCATGACCGACAACAGCAGCGCATCGCGCAATCCGGGATCAGCCGGAAGATCGCTGGCCAGAAAGAACGGCCCGCGCGAGGTCCCGCCGCGCATGACCACACAGGGAATGGCAATCTGATCGTTCATGGCTGATCCGTTCGGCGACATTCTTGGCTCGAACCAAACATCCTCTCTTGCAACTCTTCTGTAAAATGCAAATATCTGAAGTATTAATGCATATATCGGTATAATTCGCGAGATGGGGCCATGAACGCGGAACTGCTCGACCTCAAGGCGTTCATCACCGTCGCGGAGACCGGAAGCTTCGTGCGCACCGCGAAGGCGCTGAACCTGTCCCAGCCGGCGCTCAGCCGGCGCATTCAGAAGCTGGAGGAAAGTCTCGGCGCGCCGCTGCTCGAACGCTCGACGCGTCATGTCAATCTCACCATGACCGGCCGCGACTTCCTGCCGAAGGTGCGCCGCCTCATCGACGAGTTCGAGACCTCGGTGCTTGCCATCCAAGATATCGGCGCGCGGAGTTCAGGTTTGGTCTCGATTGCCGCGGTGCCGACGGCGGTGTTCTATTTCCTGCCGCGCGCGATCGGCCGGTTCGCCGACGCGTATCCGCGCATTCGCATCCGGATTCTCGACATCGGCGCCAACGAGGGATTGGAGGCGGTGGCACGCGGCGAAGTCGACTTCGGCATCAATTTCATCGGGGCTTCGCACGCCGAGATCGAATTCGAGAAACTGGTTGAGGATCCCTTCGTGCTGGCTTGCCGTCATGACCATCCGCTGGCATCGCGCAAACAGGTGAGCTGGTCGGAAATTGTGTCGCACCGGGTCATCACCGTCGGTCGCAACAGCGGCAATCGCGCATTGATCGACAATGCGCTGGCGCGACAGGGCCTGCAGCTCAACTGGTCCTACGAGGTCGCTCATCTATCCGGCTCGCTCGGCTTGGTCGAAGCGGGCCTCGGCATCGCCGTGCTCCCGAGGCTGGCGACGCCCGCGGCCGGCCATCCGATCATTCACACCGTCCGTCTGGTCGAGCCGGAAGTGTCGCGGACGATCGGCATCGTACGCAGGCGCGGGGCGACACTATCCCCTCACGCCAGCCAATTCCTCAAGATGCTTCTGGAGGCATGGCGCTCTCCGTCCCCGACCGGCGGGCAAGGCAAGCCGCGATCGTCCCGCTCGAAGTAGGTGTCGCCGGGCGACGAGCAGGTGCGCGGGTCTGCATGGACCAACTGGACACACATGGCGAATTGATTGCCGGGAATCGATGCGATGATTGGATCGATGCGCGCGTTAAGCATCTCAGAGAGCCCGATCCCCTCGACCTAGGTCTGACAACATGCCGCTAGATCGGATGGCAGCCATGGGCTAGTGTTTTATACGACCGGTTAAAAACGCCGGCCGTTTGAGGGAGAAAAACGTGAGATCCAAGGTTATTGGCGCAGTATCATTGGCGGTTGCTGCGGTTGGGCTGTTTGCGGCCACTGCACCCACCTTTGCACAGCAGAAGACGATCACGATCTGGTGGGTGAAGGGTTTCTACAAATCCGAGGACGACGCGCTGCTCGCAGCGATCAAGAAATTCGAGACCAAGAGCGGCATCAAGGTCGAATTGTCGCAATATGCGGTTCAGGACATGATTCCGAAGACCGTCGCGGCGCTGGATTCCGGCACGGTGCCCGACGTCGCCTACTCCGACACGTATGACGTGCAGGCGGCGGGCAAATGGGCGTTCGAAGGCAAGCTCGAGGACCTCTCCGACATCCTCCTGCCGATGAAATCCGAATTCGCGCCAAACACGCTGGAAACGGCCCTTCTCTACAACGACCAGACCAAGAAGAAGGGCTATTACGGTTTCCCGCTGAAACAGCAGACCATGCATGTCAACATCTGGAATGACATGCTGGAAAAGGCAGGCTTCAAGCAGAGCGACATTCCGACCAAATGGAACGATTATTGGTCGTTCTGGTGCGACAAGGTGCAGCCGGGGATCCGCAAGGCTACCGGTCAGCGCCTCTACGCGATCGGCCAGCCGATGGGCGTTGAATCCACCGACGCATTCCAGTCGTTCTACACCTTCATGGACGCCTACAACGTCAAGCTGGTCGATGACGACGGCAAGCTCACGGTCGACGATCCCAAGGTCCGCGAGAACCTGATTCACGCAATGAAGGACTACACCGACATCTATACAAGGGGCTGCACGCCGCCGTCCTCAACGACCTGGAAGGACCCCGACAACAATGTCGCCTTCCACAACAAGACGATCGTGATGACCCACAACTTCACGATCTCGATTCCGGCGAAATGGTACGAGGATTCGATCAATCCGGCGCTCACGCAGGAGCAGCGCGATGCCGGCAAGAAGGCCTACTATGATGACATCATCACCACCGGCTTCCCCAACAAGCCTGACGGGACGCCGATGAAATACCGCTCCGACGTCAAGACCGGCGTGATCTTCACCGCCTCCAAGAACAAGGCGGAAGGCAAGGAATTCATCAAATTCCTGCTCCAGGAAGAAAATTTGCGGCCCTACGTTGAAGGCGGCCTCGGCCGTTGGTTCCCGGTGACGAAGGCCAGCCAGCAGAGCCCGTTCTGGCAGGCCGACAAGCACCGCAAGGCAGCCTATACGCAGTTCACTGGCGGCACGATTCCGTTCGACTTCACCAAGAACTACAAGTTCACGATCCTGAACAACGAGAACGTGTTTGCCAAGGCGATGAACCGGGTGGTCAGCGAGAAGATCCCGGTGGACAAGGCCGTCGACGAGATGATCGCCCGCATCAAGCAGGTTGCAGGCTAAGTTCTCTTTTTTCCTCTCCCCGCTGGCGCGGGGAGAGACAAAACGCTAACACCGGCCGCCTCGTGCGGCCGGAAGTCCTTTCAAAGAGTCCCAAAGAATGGCGATCACGCTCTCTGGCGATCAGACGATCCCCGCTCCGCCCCTGTCGTCGCGGCTGACCCCGGCGCAGGTCTGGGGCATCGTGCTGCTCGCGCCCTATATGCTCGTATTCCTCGCTTTCGTCGTTTATCCCGTCAGCTACGGCCTGTGGCTGGCGCGCCACCCGGCAAGCTATGTCGAGCTCTACAACGACCCCGTTTTCGCGCGCGCCGCGATCAACACACTGATCTTCCTGGTCGTCGGCATCAACATCAAGATGCTGATCGCGCTGTTCTTGTCCGGCTTCTTCGCGCAGCAGCGCACCTGGATCAAATGGCTCTCGGTGATCTTCATCCTGCCCTGGGCGGTGCCGTCGATCCCGACCATCCTCTCGGTGCGATTCATGCTCAATCCCGAATGGGGCATGGTCAACCAGATCATATTCAAGCTCACTGGCGAAGACGGTCCGAACTGGCTGAACGATCCGACGGTGGCGCTCGGTATGGCGATCGCCGTCCACATCTGGAAATCGCTGCCGTTCTGGACGCTGATCCTGATCACCGGACGGCTCGCCATCGCGCACGACCTGTTCGAGGCGGCGGATGTCGACGGCGCGAGCTGGTGGCAGAAATTCCGCTACATCACCTGGCCATCGATGCAGACGCTCTACGTCACCTGCACGCTGCTCTCGATGATCTGGACGCTCGGCGACTTCAACAGCGTCTATCTGCTCACCGGCGGCGGCCCGGCCGACCTTACGCACGTGCTGTCGACGCTCGGCATCCGCTATCTCCGGCTCGACCAGCTCTCGCTCGCAATGGCCTCCATCGTCTGCGCGATGCCGTTCGTCCTGCCGCTCGTTTACTTCATGATGAAACGGTTGTCGCGATGAAGCTCCCCACCCTGCGCGAAGTCGCGACCGAAGCGCGGTTGCTCCTGATCGGAATCCCGGTGTTCATCTGGACGATGGTGCCGATCTACCACATGTTCCTGTTCGCGATCTCGCCGAAGGAGGATGCGTTCTCCGGGAAGATGTGGCCGGACCATCCGACGCTGCACAACTTTTCGATCGTGTTCCATGAGCAGCACTATTTCCTGCGGGACTTTTACGTCCAGTTCTGGAATTCGGTGGTGATTGCGGCTGCCGTGGGCGCACTGACGCTGTTTGTCGCCACCGCGGCCGCGTTCTCCATTTCACGGCTGAAGGTGCCGGGTGGGCGCATCGTGATGAATCTCGCGCTGTTCACCTATTTCATTCCGGCGGCGTTTCTCGCCGTGCCGATGTATCGCACCATGGGCAATTACGGCCTTCTGAACAATCGCTGGTCGCTGATCCTGGCGATGGTAACGATCGCCAGCCCCTATGCGATCTGGGTGCTGAAGCAAGCCTCCGACAAGCTGCCGGTCGAGCTGGACGAAGCTGCAGTGATGGACGGCGCCACCACGCTGCAGATCTTCCGCCTGGTGTACCTGCCGCTGATGATGCCGTCGCTGGTCGCGATCGGCACTTACGCGGTGCTGCTCGCATGGAACGAATATCTCTATGCGTTCCTGCTGCTGTCGAACGATCAGGACATCACGCTGCCCGTCGCGCTCGGCAACTTCCTCTCCGCCGACGATTCGCCTTGGGAGCTGCTGATGACCACCGGCTTCATCTACGCGCTGCCGCCGGCCGCGATCTACTACGCCTTCCGCCGCTACATGGTAGGCGGCCTCACGGCGGGCGCGGTGAAGTCGTAGCTGCCTCTCGTCATTGCGAGCGAGGCAATACGGATTCCTGCCGCGGCGACGGTCTGGATTGCTTCGCAACTTTTGTCGCGAGCTCCTCGCAATGAAGGCAGGGATCACAACGGAGCCGCGCTCTCGCCCTGCGAGCTCGACAGTTTCGAGGCCAGCGAGGCGATGACGATGACCACCGCGATCAGTGCGATCACCAGCGTGCAGATCGCGTTGATCTCCGGCTTCACGCCGAGGCGAACCTCGGAGTAGATCCGGATTGGCAGCGTCGCCGATCCCGGCCCCGTGGTGAAGCTCGCAATGACGAGATCGTCGAGAGAGAGCGTGAAGGCGAGCATCCATCCGGCAACGATCGCCGGTGCGATCAGCGGCAGAGTCACCGACAGGAAGGCGCGGACGGGCGCACAGCCGAGGTCCATCGCCGCCTCCTCCAGCGAACGGTCGAGCGAGCCGAGCCGCGACTGCACGACCACGGCGACAAAGCACATCGTCAGCGTGGTATGCGCGATCGTCACCGTCCAGAAGCCGCGCTCGGCGTTCAGCGCGACGAACAGCAAGAGCAGCGACAGTCCCGTGATCACTTCCGGCATCACCAGAGGGGCATAGAGCATGCCGGAGAACAGCGTACGGCCACGAAAGCGTTCGCCGCGCGACAACGCCACCGCAGCCGCCGTGCCGAGCAGCGTCGCGATCGTCGCAGAAGCGCCCCCGACCCGCAGGCTCATCCAGGACGCCTCGATCATGGCGCGGTCGGCAAAGAACTCGTGATACCAGCGCAGCGACCAGCCACCCCACACCGTCACCAGCCGCGAGGCGTTGAAGGAATAGATCACGAGAATGAGGATCGGCAGATAGAGGAAGGCGAGCCCCAGCGCCAGCGAAGCGATGTTGAAACGGGACATGCGGGAGATTTTAGGCATCTCACCGCTCCAACTGTCGCCGCTGCAGCCGCTCGTAGGACAGAAGCGGCAGCAGCAATACCACGAGCAGCACGATCGCCGCAGCGGAGGCGACCGGCCAGTCCTTGTTGGTGAAGAACTCGAGCCACAGCGTCTGACCGATCATTAGCGAGTCGGAGCCGGCCAGAAGATCCGGGATCACGAACTCGCCGACAACAGGGATGAAGCACAACAGCACGCCGGCGCCGACGCCCGGCAGCGACAACGGGAAAGTGACGAGCCAGAACACCTGCCAAGGCGGCGCGCCGAGATCGGAGGCGGCCTCCTCCAGCGCCGGCTCCATCTTGGCGAGCGTGGCGTAGAGCGGCAGAATCATGAACGGCAGGTAGGAATAGACGATGCCGATATACATCGCGGTGTCGGTGGAGAGCCATACCACGGGCTCGCCGACCAGATGCAGCGCCAAGAGCATCCGGTTGAGCAGGCCGTCGTGCTGAAGGATGTTGATCCAGGCATAGATGCGGATCAGGAACGAGGTCCAGAACGGCACGATCACCAGCACCATCGCCACCGCCTGCCAGCGTTTTGGCAATCGCGCCATGCCATAGGCGATGGGATAGCCGATCAGCAGCAACAAGGCCGTCGCCGTCACGGCAACGGTGAGGCTGCGCAGATAGGCGAATACATACAGGTCGTCGGAGGCGAGCAGCCTGAAATTGTCGACCGAGAGCGCGGCAAAGGCCGCCCGGATCGCCGTCCACCCCGCCGTCAGGTCGAACACCGGCTCGTAAGGCGGCTGCGCGATCGCCGTCTGCGACAGGCTGATCTTCAGCACGAAGCCGAACGGCACCAGGAAGAACAGCACCATCCAGACATAGGGCGCGATGGCGGCGAAACGCGCCGGTCGCGTGAAGATCCGGCGCGCGCTCATGACGGCAGCACCACACAATCGTCGGGCGTAAACCAGGCGACGACGTGCTGGTTCAGGCTATAAGCATCGACATCGAGCCGCGCGCTGTTGGCGACGGACGCCTGTACCGTCCCGCCCGTATCGAGCTTCACCCGGTAGGTGGTGGTGCCGCCGAGATAGCAGATGTCAGCGATCACCCCGTCGAGCCGGTTGATTGCAGTTTCATGACCGGCCTCGCTCGCGGGACCACGCCGCGACAGCTTGACCTTCTCGGGGCGGATCGCGACCGAAAATCTTGCCTCGGCGAACGGCTGGCCCGGCTCGGCCACCACCAGCGTCCCTGCGTCAGGCGTGCCTACGACCAGGCGATGACCGTCGCGCAGTTTGGTTTCGGCGTCGAACAAGTTGATGTCGCCGACGAACTCCGCGATCCAGCGCGAGCGCGGCGCCTCATAGAGCTCGCGCGGGGCGGCGACCTGGGCGAGCTTGCCTGATTTCATCACGCCGATTCTATCAGCCATCGTCATCGCCTCTTCCTGGTCGTGGGTGACGATGATGAAGGTCATCCCGAGCCGGCGCTGAAGCTCCATCAGCTCGACTTGCGTGCTCTCACGCAGCTTCTTGTCGAGCGCCGCGAGCGGCTCGTCGAGCAGCAGCAATTGCGGCCTTCGCGCCAGCGCGCGGGCCAGGGCAACGCGCTGGCGCTGGCCGCCGGAGAGCTGGTCGGGCTTGCGTTTCTCCAGCCCTTCGAGCTTCACCAGCGCGACCATCTCGGCGACGCGCGTTGCGACGTCGACGCGCGCCATATTGGCGCGCTTGAGACCGAAGGCGATATTGTCGCGCACCGAGAGATGCGGAAACAACGCGTAGTTCTGGAACATCATGTTGATCGGGCGCTCGTGCGGCAGCGCCTGCGCAATGTCCTTGCCGGCAAGCAGGATGCGACCTTCATCCGGTGCCTCGAAGCCCGCGAGCATGCGCAGCAGCGTGGTCTTGCCGCAGCCGCTGGGGCCGAGCAGCGCAAAGAACTCGCCGGCCCTGATGTCGAGCGATACGCCATCGACCGCACGGAACGACCCGAACGTCTTGGCCACGCCCTCGATCCGCAGCAACGGCTGACCCGCGGAGGGATTCGCATCTACGCCAGCGGCGTCTGTCCTGGGCAATTCGTCAGTCATCGTCCCTGCCAACCCTAATGCCGCCGCACGCTAGCGGCGGATCGGCCATTGCTCAACCGGTTCGAGACGGATCCGCCATGAACGCAGCCAACGCGTCGCGATCCGCCGCGGGCATGGTCAGGCCGAGCTTGGAGCGGCGCCACAGGATGTCGTCGGGGAAGCGTGCCCATTCATGGTCCATCAGATAGCGGACCTCTGCGCCGGTCAGGTCGGGGCCGAAGACGGGGCCAAGATCGTCTCTGCTCTTCGCTGCGCCCAGCACGCCCGGCAGTCGCGAGCCGTAGGCCGCAACCAGACGCCGGGCTTGCGACTCCGAAAGCAGGCCCCAGCGGTGGCGCGCGAGGTCGACCTCAATCTCGAAACGATCCCAGGCGAAATCGCCGCCCGGCAATGCTGCGCCCGAAGTCCAGGGTCGTGACATCGGATAGAACGGCGTCAACCGCGTCACTGCCCGCTCGGCGCGAAAACGCGAAGTCGTGATGTCGCCGCCAAACATCGTGAGCAGCGGCGCCTTGCGCCGGCGTGCGTGGAACAGTGTCGTGCCGTCGCGGCGTCGTGCGGATTCGAGCGACAGGTTGACACCAGTAACCGTGCGTACCACGTCGGTCGGAGCGACGCGCTCGCGGAAATAGCGGCTTGCAGCGTCGCAGAGATAGCCGACATCGGCGCCCGGCATCGCGACGATCGCGGGATCGCCGGTGAAGTCGCGCGTGACGGTGCCGACCAGCGTGAAATCCTGCGCGAACGGGCTTGCGAAAATCAGCCGTCCATCGCTGTTCTGGAAGACATAGACGTTGTCCGATTCGTAAAGCCTCGGAACGACGATCTGGCTCATCTGCCTCGCGACCATGGCCGGCTGCGGCTGCCGGAGCACGGTCTCCGCGACCATCGACGTCCAGCCGCCGGTGGCGTTGGCCAGCGAACGCGCCGTGATCACCCGGCGATGCCCGCGATCGACCAGCGCGAGCCGCCAGATCTCGGTCCTGTCGGCGCGCACGCAACGCGCCCCGGTCCGGATCACGGCGCCGCGCTCGGCAGCATCCAACGCCGTGAGCACCACAAGACGGGAATCATCGACCACGCAGTCGGCATATTGGAAGGCGATGCCGAACGGACGCTTCAGCGCGTTGCCGACGGGATGATGCGTGATGTCGAGGGTGGCCGATCCTGGCAAACCGCCGCGATCCGTGAGCGCATCATAGGCATACAGGGCGGCGCGCAGCAGCCATGGCGGACGCTCGTCGGAATGGGCGGGGATCACAAAACTCATCGGCCGCACCAGATGCGGCGCGATTCGAACCCAGGTCCGGCGCTCGGCCAGCGCCCGGCGCACCCGCCAGAAGCCGCGCCGCTCCAGCACCGACAAATCGCCGTGGATTAGCCGAGGTGTCGCGGACGATGCGGCGCCGCCGAGATCGCCCTGCTCGATCAGGATCACCCGCAGCCCGCGGCCGGCGGCATCGCGCGCGAGGCTGACGCCGTTCAGGCCGCCACCGATGATCGCGAGGTCGTAATCCGCCATGAAACCGTCGAATGGGAGCGAAGCGCTCCATCACTAGCCGGTCTTGAGCGCAAGCTCCATGGCCTCGGCACGGCCGACGAGGCCGGCATATTGTCCGATCGGCAGCGGCTTGCCGAGCAGATAGCCCTGCACGCCGTCGCAGCCTTCTCCGGCGAGGAAAGCGAGCTGGTCGATCGTCTCGACGCCTTCGGCGATGATCGACATTTCGAGACCGTGGCCGAGGTCGATCACGGCGCGCACGATCGCGGCCGATTGCGGGTTGCGGCCGAGATTGATGATGAAGGCGCGGTCGATCTTGATCTTGTCGAACGGGAACGCCTGCAGATAGCTCAGCGATGAATAGCCGCTGCCGAAATCGTCCATCGAGATGCGGACGCCCAGCGCCTTCAGCCGGCGCAGCAGCGCCAGGCCGCGATCGAAATCCTCGATCAGCACGCCTTCGGTGATCTCGAGCTCGAGCCGACCGGGCGCAAGTCCGGTCTCGATCAGGATCGAATGGACGAGCCCGACCACGTCGCCGTGCATGAACTGCGCCGGCGACAGGTTTACCGCGACCTGGAGCGGCTTCGGCCACGACGCCGCCTCGCGGCAGGCCTCGTGCAGGATCCACTCGCCCATCTCGACGATCAGGCCGCTTTCCTCCGCGATCGGGATGAATTCGGCCGGCGAGACCTGACCGCGCACCGGATGCTGCCAGCGCGCCAAGGCCTCGAAGCCGATGATCTCACTCTCGGCGACGCTGTTGCGCGCGATGCCCTGCGGCTGGAAGGCCAGCGACAATTCGCCGTTCTTGATCGCCTTCGACAGGTCCTGGTGCAGCACGCGGCGATCGCGGATCTGCTGGTCCATCTCGGGCTGGTAGAGGCTGATCGTGCCGCGCGATTTCTGCTTGGCGCGGAACAGGGCGGCGCCGGCATTGGCGAGCAGCGCGGCACCGTCGGGGCCATTGTGCGGGAAGACCGACATGCCGGTGGTGATGCCGGCGCGTACGGCGCGGCCGTCGATGTGGAATTCAGCCGCGAGCGCCTCGCCGAGCTGCTGTGCCAGCGCGAGACCGGCCTCGGGCTGCTTGCCGTCGATGATCAGGCCGAATTCGTCGCCGGACAGGCGCGCCACCAGGCCGCCGCGTGCGGCGTCCTGGAACCGCTGGGCCACCTCGATCAGCAGCTTGTCGCCGAGCGCGTGGCCGAACACGTCGTTGACTTCCTTGAGGCCGTCGAGGTCGACGCAAAGGACAGCGAATTCCTCGTCGGTCCCCTCGCAGGCCTCGATCATCTGGGTCAGCGCCTGGAGGAAGGCCGCGCGGTTCGGCAGATCGGTGAGGCCGTCGTGATAGGCCATGTGCGCCATGCGCGACTCGGTCTGCCGGCGGTTGGTGACGTCCTCGTGGGTCTTGATCAGATATTGCGGCTCGCCCGCATCGTTGAGCACCGTTGCGCGCCGGGTCAGGAACAGGCGCAGGCCGTCCTTGGTGGAGATCGGATGCTCCTCGGTGATCATCCCGCGTTTCTTGATCGCGGCCTCGTCGCGCGCGATGATCAGCTTGGCTTCCTTGGCATTGAAGATGTCGGAGGCGGTCAGGCCGGTGGCTTCCTCGCGCCTGCGGTTGAGGATCGTCTCGGCGCTGCGGTTGGCCAGCAGGTAGCGGCCATCCTTGACCTGCTCCACGATCAGCGCCACCGGGATGTTGTCGACCACGAGTTCGAGGAACTTCTTGGTGCTCTCCAGCTCCATCGACAGCGATTGCCGATCGGTGATGTCCTCGAACACCACCAGCAGGAATTCCGGCTTGTTGCTCTCGTTGCGGACCACGATGCGGATCGAGGCCACCATGCGCCGGGCCTGGTCGACCTCGACTTCGAATTCGTTGCGATGCTGTCCATCCGGCGCCAGCAGCGCGGCGCGGTCGGTCGCCTCGATGCTGTCAGCCGATTTCGGGTCGAACAGCTCACGCGCGTTCTTGCCGACGACCTGATCCCGCGAGAAACCCCAGAAGCGCTCATAGGCGCTGTTGGCGAAAATGTAGCGGCCGTCCTCGATGGTCTTCGCCGCGACGCAGGCCGGCACGTTGTCCAGCACGGTTTCCAGGAATTGCTTGGTCGACGCGAGCTGCCGCGACAGCTTGCGGTGCTCGCTGACGTCGAGATGGGTCGCCACCGAGCCGCCGTTCGGCAGAACGAAATATTTGACCAGGATCGCTCGGCCATCGGGCAGTTCGGTGATCAGGCCGTTGGGGCTTGCCGCTTTCTCGTAGAACTCGTCGTCGGTGACGCCGAGGACCCCGCGCTTGCGCCGCAACCCGAGGATGTCGTAGCCGGTCATGCCGGTCCACAGGTCCGAACGCGCCAGGCCGTAGATGTCAAGATAGCGGTCGTTGCAGAAGATGACGCGCCGCTGCGCATCCGTCATCACCACGCCCTGGTTGAGATTGTTCATGGCGGAGGAGACGAAGGCGTTTCGCCGCAGCTGCGAACGCTTGCTTCGGCGCAGGGCAGAATGGATCCACAGCGCGATAGCAGCCAGAAACGCGCAGACGACGATGCCCCCGATGAGAGCTTCCCAGATCAGATTGGGGTCGAGATTGGCCAGAAAGGTCGGCGGATCGAAGCTTCCGGCATAGGCACGCGAAGGCGCGACCGCGCTGGTCAGGCACACGACGGCCTGCACAGCAATCGGAAGCATGCTGCCTTCCTGCCAGTTTTTCTCGGCCATCCGCCACCCGCAATTTCAACTGCGGATTGTCTGGCTTCACGGGTTTGGATCGGGTAAACGCCTGTACGCCCAACAGAAAAAATGTGACGCGAAATACGGCAATTGCCCTGACATGATAAATGCTTCCTTAACGGAAAACGGCCGCGCGGCGCGTTTTCCAGGCAAACCGGCGCCATCGGCAGCTTCAACGGGACCTCTGCGTAGCCATGGATAGGGTCGACTGCGTCGTCATCGGGGCCGGCGTGGTCGGGCTCGCGGTGGCAAGGAAGCTGGCACAGGCGGGGCGCGAGGTGATCGTGCTCGAGGAAGCCGAAGCCATCGGCACCGTCACCTCCTCGCGCAACAGCGAGGTGATCCATGCCGGGATCTACTACCGCGCCGGAAGCTGGATGGCGCGGATGTGCGTCAGCGGCAAGCAGGCGCTGTATCGCTATTGCGGCGAGCGCGGCATCCCGCACAAGAACTGCGGCAAGCTGATCGTCGCGACCAGTGCGAAGGAAACCGAGAAGCTGCAATCGATCAAGGCGCATGCCGAGGCCAATGGCGTGCTCGACATGCAATTGCTCTCCGGCGAGGCCGCACGCGCACTGGAGCCGGCGCTGGCCTGCGACGCGGCACTGCTGTCGCCGTCAACGGGCATCATCGACAGCCATGCCTATATGCTCTCGCTGCGCGGCGAGGCTGAAGATGCAGGCGCGGCCTTTGCGTTTCACACGCCGCTGATCCGCGCCAAGGCGGAGGCCGGCGTGATCGAGATCGAAGCCGGCGGCGAAGCGCCGATGACCCTGCAATGCGACCTGCTCGTCAACGCCGCCGGACTTTCGGCGACGACCGTGGCGCGTCACATCGACGGTATGCCTGTCGACCGGATTCCGCCGGCCTATCTCGCCAAGGGCAATTATTTCAGCTGCAACGCGCGCGCGCCGTTCTCGCGCCTGATCTATCCGGTGCCCGAGCCCGGCGGGTTAGGGGTGCATCTGACGCTGGACATGGCAGGACAGGCGCGCTTCGGCCCCGACGTCGAATGGATCGAGACCATCGATTACGAAGTCGATCCGTCGCGCGCCGAACGCTTCTATCCGGCGATCCGCAAATACTGGCCGACGCTGCCCGATGGCGCGCTGATGCCGAGCTATTCCGGCATCCGCCCGAAGATCGTGCCGCCGGCGGTGGCGACGCAGGATTTTCTGATGCAGGGTCCGCGCGACCACGGCGTTGCAGGGCTGGTCAATCTGTTCGGCATCGAATCGCCGGGACTGACATCGTCGCTCGCGATCGCGGACCACGTCGCGGAGCTCGCAGAGATCTGATCACCGCGCGAAGATGCTCGCGCAATGCGCACCTTACAGCAGGGACAAGCGCGAAGGCTCCCGTCCCTGCCTGAAAGGATACGATCAAACCTGACGCTGTTACGGGGGCTACTAGTGAAGCGTGTCGCCGGACTGCTTCAGTCGTTCGATCTGGTCCTTGACCAGTAACTTGCGGCGCTTCAACTCAACAATTTGCAGGTCGTCTGTTGAAAGGTGCACGAGAGCTTCGTGCAATTCGTTTTCGAGAATTTTGTGCTTCCGTTCCAATTCAACCAGATGTGCCTGAATTGTCATTCGAAACCTCCTCGGTAGGGGTGACCCTTGGATTCGATCCGGACGCGGAAGTGTACATCACCGATTCGTTCTGTCGATGGGTATCCGTCGTCGCATCGTCATTTTTGAAAATTCATATGTAATGAAGCGTGAGTACGGAACCGCGCGGCGAAAAATCCATGATATCAATGCGCTTATGCGGCGCGCTTGCGAATCGTCGAAATATCTTGCGAGAGAGCGGTGCGTGACGGTCGCAGATCGCTTGCGGTCACGCCGCGCAAGGGCGATAATTTCCACAGGGCGTCCACAGCCTTGATCTCAAGCCCATCGGTTTTCGGCCACCGCAGACATGACCCATGAAGACGAGCGTGAGCTCGAAGCCGAGCTCACCCGGTTGCAGCAGGAACACCGAGATCTCGATGCGGCGATCGATGCACTGCATCAATCGCCCGCTCCCGACCTTTTGCGGTTACAGCGGTTGAAGAAGCGCAAGCTATTGTTGCGCGACCGTATCGCCTTCATCGAAGACCAGATCACGCCCGACATCATTGCCTGAGCTGTGAGCGGCCGTGGATTGCCGCGATGAATCCGCTTGACTCGAAAAGAACAAAAAGAGAACATAAATACCGCCCGGACACCCCAGGAACCGCCCAAAGCAAACGCCCAAGGACAACCCGCAAGGACACCGCCGATGTCAGTCCCCGCCCTTCTCGACAACAGCCATTATGAACAGGCCTGCGACCAGGCGATCGCGATGTGCGACGGCAACCTGCGCAGCACGATCAAGGCGCTGATCATGGCCAACGAATACCTGGAAGCCGAGCTGGAGGAATTGCAGGCGGCGATTTCGGCCGGCTGCATTCCCGAGACCTCACGCAGCAGGAGTAGCGCTGCCTGAACTCACCGTTGGAGCAACGCCATGTCTGACGTGACCTACTACGTTGCAATGCCCTTCCTGATCGATGCCGACGGATCGCCTGTCGCGGGCACGGCTGAGGAATGCCAGAGCTCGACGGCCGCGTTGCGACGCGCCGAGGCATTGGCGCGCGGCGCCGGACATATCGGCGCAATCGCATTCAGCCGCAGCGGCGATCCCATGACCGGTGAATTCGGTGATGCCACGCTGCTGCGTAAATTCGGCAATGTGCCGGAAGATCTCGCGACACTGTAAAATCAGCTGCTGACAAGCCTGATCCGCGGCTCGTGCCGCCGCTGCGCTTTGCGCACATACATGGCGGCATCGGCCTCCTCCAGCGCGCGGGCAGCGTCGGACTGCGCGCCGAGCAGCGCGACGCCGGCAGAGGCGCCCGCGGCCACAAGCTGGCCGCGAAAGGTGAAAGACAGATCGTCGATCGCCTGCTCGAAGATGACAGCCTTCGCCTTGGCATCGGTCTCGCTGAGATTCCACAGCAGCAAGGCGAACTCGTCGCCGCCGAGACGTCCGACCACGTCGGAAGCGCGGATCTGCCGCGTCAGCGTGCTCGCGATCGCCTTCAGCACCTCGTCACCGGCGGCATGGCCGAAGGAATCGTTGATCGGTTTCAGGCGATCGACGTCGAGCACGATCAGTGCGCCGCTGGCGCGGTAGCGCTTCATGTAGGCGATGGCGCGCTGGAGCTCGCGCTCGAAGCCGCGCCGGTTGGGAATGCCCAGCAGGAAATCGGTGTCGGCCGCAGCCTCGAGCTCGGCGACGCGCCGCAGCGCTTGCGCGAGCCTGGTCCGCAGGTCGCGGAGGGTCGCTCTGCTGGTGTCCTTGCTAGTTGCCTTGCCAGTCGACTTACCGGTCGTCTTGGCAGTTTCCTTGGCAGTTTCCTTGGCAGCACCGGCACGGGACCCGCGGCGCGGCGCCGTCGCCCGCTTGGGTGCAGTTCTGGTTCGGCTCCCGCGGGTTTTCCGGCCCTTTTTGGCCTTCGCAGCGGTCGCCCTTTTTGGTTTCTTCATGGGCATCCTGCTCAATGAAGGCTTGCGGGGATTCACCAAGACAGGATAGTGCATTCCCTTCTCCTTGCCACCGCCTTGCGAGCCGCCGGCCGGAACCGTTAATCTGGCCTATCTTTCTGTTTTCCGAGCACAATTGACGTCATGACCGCGCCGATCGCCATCATCATGGGAAGCCAGTCGGACTGGGAGACGATGCGGCACGCCGCCGACACGCTCGCAGTCCTCGGTGTCGCCTCCGAGACTCGCATCGTCTCGGCCCACCGCACCCCCGACCGGCTGTTCAGCTTCGCCAAGGGCGCCAAGGCGGCCGGCTTCAAGGTGATCATCGCCGGCGCCGGCGGCGCCGCGCATCTGCCCGGCATGGCCGCGTCGCTGACGGAACTGCCGGTATTCGGCGTGCCCGTCGAGTCCCGAACGCTGAAGGGCATCGATTCGCTCTATTCGATCGTTCAGATGCCCGCCGGCATTCCGGTCGGCACGCTTGCCATCGGCAAGGCCGGCGCGATCAACGCGGCGCTGCTCGCGGCGGCCGTGCTGGCGCTGTCCGATCCAGCGCTGTCCGAGCGCCTGGCCGCCTGGCGCAAGGCGCAGACCGAGGCCGTTGCCGAGCGCCCGGAGGACAAGGCGTGACGGACGCAAAGCAGGTGAAGCTGAAGCCCGGCGACACCATCGGAATCCTCGGCGGCGGGCAACTCGGCCGGATGCTGGCGATGGCCGCGGCGCGGCTTGGGCTGCGCTGCCAGGTGTTCTCGCCCGATCCGGATTCGCCGGCCTTCGACGTCGTGCTGAACGCGACCTGCGCCGAATATGCCGACGTCGAGGCGCTCGAGCTGTTCGCCCACGACGTCGACGTCATCACCTACGAATTCGAGAACGTGCCGTCCGCGGCCGCCATGGTGCTGGATGCGCGCCGCCCGGTACTGCCCAACCGCAAGATCCTGGAGACCACCCAGGACCGGCTCGCCGAGAAGGATTTCGTGACGAAACTCGGCATCGGCACCGCCGCCTATGCCGACGTCACCTCGGTTGCATCGCTCCGCGAGGCGATCGTGAAGATCGGCCTTCCCGCGGTGCTGAAGACCCGTCGCTTCGGCTATGACGGCAAGGGCCAGGCCATCATCCGCGAGGGCGACGACATCGCGAAAGTGTGGACCAGCCTCGCCACCAAAGCCGCAATCCTGGAAGCCTTCGTGCCGTTCGAGCGCGAGATCTCAGTGATTGCCGCGCGTTCGGCATCGGGCCAGGTCGAGTGCTTCGACGTCACCGAGAACGAGCACCGCGACCACATTCTGAAGATCTCGCGCGCGCCTGCACCGATTCCGGACGCGCTCGCCGAAGAGGCGCGCGGCATCGCCGGCAAGATCGCAACCGCGCTCGACTATGTCGGCGTGCTCGCGGTTGAGATGTTCGTGGTCGCCAACGGCGGCGGATCGAAGGTGCTGGTCAACGAGATCGCCCCGCGCGTGCACAATTCCGGACACTGGACGCTCGACGGCGCGTCGGTCTCGCAGTTCGAGCAGCACATCCGTGCCATCGCCGGCTGGCCGCTCGGCAAGCCGGTGCGTCACGGCGAGGTCGTGACAATGACCAACCTGATCGGCGACGAGATCAACGACTACGAGTCGTGGCTGAGCGTGCCGGGCGCGACCGTCCACATCTACGGCAAGGGCGCACCGCGCCCCGGCCGCAAGATGGGCCACGTCACCGAAGTCAGGCCTTCGAGGAGCAAGTGAGGGACCGCAGCAGAAAGCTGCGATCCAATTCTTGGTTTCTGTCTTGACGCGTTTTCTCGATGCGAACCGGTACCCGCTTCGCTCGAAAGCGCTCTACGCCGTCTTCACGCCCGCGACGACGCCTGCCGGCTCCTCGCTGAGCCAGCGATAGATCACCCCGCCCAGCGCGCCGCCGATCAGCGGTGCGACCCAGAACAGCCAGAGTTGCGACAGCGCCCAGCCGCCGACGAACAGCGCGGGGCCGGTGCTGCGCGCCGGATTCACCGACGTGTTGGTGACGGGGATGCTGACGAGATGGATCATCACCAGCGCAAGCCCGATCGCGAGCGGCGCAAAGCCCGCCGGTGCGCGGCCGTGGGTCGCGCCCATGATGACGAACAGGAACATCATGGTCATCACGACCTCGGTGACGAAGCACGCGATCATGCTGTACTGGCCCGGCGAATGCGCATCATAGCCGTTGGACGCAAAGCCCTTGGTGACGTCGAAACCGGGCGCGCCGCTGGCGATCACATAGAGCAGTTCAGCGGCGACGATTGCACCGCAGACCTGCGCGATCACGTAAGGCAGGATCTGGCCCGCCGGAAAGCGCCCGCCGGCGGCGAGACCGACGGTGACGGCCGGGTTGAGATGGCAGCCCGAGATGTGGCCGATCGCATAGGCCATGGTGACGACGCTCAAGCCGAAGGCCAGGGACACGCCGACCAGGCCGATGCCGACCTGCGGAAAGCCGGCGGCGATCACCGCGCTGCCGCAACCTGCGAATGTGAGCCAGAACGTACCGATGGCCTCGGCGGCATATTTCTTCATGTCCATGTGGCGTCTCCCCTGATTTCAAAGATTCCGGAACTATGTCCGCTGCGGCCCTTCTTGGCGCCAAATCTCCCAAATCAGGGCCGCAAGGGAGCATTTTCGCCGCATTTAATGGCTGAACTTGGCCCGAAATCCCGCTTGGCCGGTGGACATCCAAGGTTTTGTCTGATACATCCGCGCCCTCAAGGTTAAGGGCTTGCGCTTTTTGCCATCCCCTTTGACTTACCAGAATTCAAATCCGATCCACTGAAGAGGATGCCGCGTGCAGGTTCTCGTTCGCGATAACAATGTCGACCAAGCCCTGAAGGCGCTGAAGAAGAAGATGCAGCGTGAGGGCATTTTCCGCGAGATGAAGCTCCGCGGTCACTACGAGAAGCCCTCCGAGAAGAAGGCTCGTGAAAAGGCCGAAGCCGTTCGCCGTGCGCGCAAGCTGGCCCGCAAGAAGCTGCAGCGCGAAGGCCTGTTGCCGATGAAGCCGAAGCCGGTGTTCGGCGCCGGCCCCGGCGGTGAGCGTGGTGGCCGTGGCGGCCCCGGTGCAGGTCCGCGCGGGCCGCGCTGATTTTGCCGGTCGCGCAGGACTGAGTTTTGGATGACGCGGGCCCCAGGCCCGCGTTATTATTTTGTGAGCGGTGCCTTTCTGGGACGGGGCACTACAGATGCGGCACCAGCGCGAGCGAACCGTAGATGGTCTCCCCTTTCCCCGAGCCCGGCTTGGCGCGGCTGCGCCAGATCTGGCGCCAGCAGCTCGCGCTGGCCTTGATGGGGATCACGCTGTGCGGGTGCTCCTTCGATCTGGGCTCGCTCGGTCCGGAGAAGGATAAGCCGCAGGAAGCGCCCGCGGCGGCGACCGCGCCGGATAGCGCCGTCAGCGCCGCCAACGTGACCGAGGCCCAGACCCACACGGCAAAAGCCCAGGCGCTGGTCAAATCGGGCGAGACGCAGGCCGCGCTGGACGAGTTCAATCGCGCCGTCGCGCTCGATCCCTACAACGCGCAGGCGCTCTATGGCCGCGCCCTGCTCTACCAGGGCAACAACGAGCACGACTTCGCAATCGCCGATTTCGGTGCCGCAAGCGGACTCAATCCGCAGAAGGCCGAGCCACTGCTCGGCCGTGCGGTCAGCTATCTGGCGATCGGCAAGGTCAAGGAGGCGGCTGCCGATCTCGACGAAGCATCCGAGGCCGATCCGCAGAACGCCCAGGTCTGGACGACACGGGGACAGGCCTATGAGCGGCTGGGAGACAAGACCAAGGCAGCGGCGTCCTACAACAAGGCCGTCGCGCTGCGCCCACGCGATGACGCGGCCCGCAACGGCTTGGCCCGCGTCGGCGGCTGAAAGTCTGGGGACGGCGCTGACAGCCGTCCTCGTCTTAATCGGGGGTGGCGCCCTTCGGCAGAACCGCGTGGAACATCGACTTCATGCCCGACAGCATTTCGTCGGCGACATTGGTCTTGGGTCGCGGGGTGGATGCGGCAGCACCTGCGTCGGCGCGCAGATCGAGCGGCGGCGCAATCATCGGCACCGGAATATCCGCCGGCGGCGTCAGCCGATTCGGATCGTCATTGCCGATCGAGGCCGTGTAGGGGGAATTCGCCTGCGGCGCGCCGCCATTGCCAAAGGTTTCGGATGACGGCGTCGACACATTGATCGGCGGCGGCAGCGGGCGCACCGTCGACGGCACTGCAGTGATGACGCGGGGGGCCTCCGGCGTACGGGAAGCTTCCTGCACCGCAGGCTCCGGCGGCCTCTCGGCGGCCTTGACCTCGACAGGCTTGATTTCGGATTTGGCCTCAGCGGCCTTCTCAGCGGCCTTGCCCTCAGGCGACTTGCGCAGGCGCTCGATGGCGGCCCGCGCCAGATCGTTGGCGTCGGGGGTCACAGCCGGAGATGCGACGGCCGACGCCGAATTGGCTTCGACCACCGGCGCTGCCGGAGTGGGCGCGACTGGGGAGGTCTTGGCAACCGCCTTCTCATGCGCCGGGGTACGGCCGTGAGAAGGGGCCTCGTCCGCAGCCTTGGTCTCGCCGGGCTTCTCGGCCGCCGGCTTGTCCGTCGCGCTCTTGTCGGAAATGCTCTTCTCGGAGACGCCCCTGGCCTTCACGCCGGGGGCCGGGAGATTGGCCACGTCTGCGGGCTTCTTGCCGGCATTGGCAGGCGCCACCACCGCGGCTGGCGTATCCGCCGCCGGCTTGGCGTTGATGTAGTGGTTAACGATGTAGGCCCCGATGATCGTCGCGAGCACCGAGGGGAAAATATCCATCGAGATTTTAGCGAGGTATTTCAGCATTTCTCGGCCACTCCCCGCGCGATCTGATGCGGGAACTTTGGGGCATTGTAAGGGATCAACTGCGACGGATCGATGGCAAAGGCTACGCGTGCCTTACGGCTTCAGCTCAATCTCAAGGAACACGATCTCGGTTGAGGTTTCGTTAAGTACGTCGTGTTGGACGCCGGCCTTGCGGAAGTAGGATTTTCCGGCCGCAAGCTGCGCCTTGGTGCGCTCGCCGCCGGGCGCCACGATGGTCATTTCGCCGGCCACGACGGGAACGATCACGTAGTCCATGCCGTGGGTGTGATGCCCGGTCGCGCTGCCCGGGGCAAGCCGCCATTCGGTCACCCGGACCTGTTCGTTGTCGACCTGAACCTCGGACGTGGCGGCAAGCATCAGAACCTCTCTCGGGTAATCGGTTCAGGGAACGAACACCATGAACGCGTAGACTGCAAATACCACCATATGGACCAGCCCGAACAGGACATTGGTCCTGCCGGTGCCGAAGGTCAGCATGCTCAACAAGAATGTCAGAAACAGCAACGCCGTGTTCTGGGGATTGAGCCCCAGCACCAGCGGCTGGTCGATCACGTAGGTTGCGAGCCCGACTGCCGGGATCGTGAGGCCGATGGTGGCCAGCGAGGACCCGAGCGCCAGGTTGATGCTCTTCTGGAGGTCGTTCTTGCGCGCCGCCGCGATCGCGGAAACCCCCTCCGGCATCAGGATCAGGAGCGCGACCAGAAGGCCCGCAAACGCCGGCGGCGCACCGATCCTGTCGGCGACGGCGTCCACCACCAGCGAGAATTTCTTGGCAAGCAGCACGACGGCCAGAAGCGAGATCAGGAGCAGCGCGATGCTCAGCGCCAGCATCTTGCCGGACAAATGGGCGCCCCCGCTCTCGCCCTCAGCCCGCTCATGAACGAAATAGTCCTTGTGCAGGACCATCTGGGTGTAGAGGAAAACGCCATAGAGCACGATGGTCACGAGGTCGACGAAGCCGAGCTGAAGCGTCGAATAGACCGGCCCCGGCGTCGTCAGCGTGTAGTTGGGCATGATCAGCGTCAGCGTCGCGAGCGCAATCAGCACGCTGAGATAGACGTTGGCGCCGGAGAGCTGAAAACCCTGCTCGCGGTAGCGCAGCCCGCCGATGAAGACGCAGAGGCCGACGAGCCCGTTGCAGACGATCATCACCACCGCGAACACCGTGTCGCGCGCAAGCGTCGGGGCAGGCTTGTCGCCGAGCATGATCGTGGTGATCAGCGCGACCTCGATGATGGTCACCGCGAGCGTGAGCAGCAGCGTGCCGAATGGCTCGCCGATCCGCTCCGCGATCACCTCGGAATGATGCACGGCCGCAAACACGGTGCCGAACAGGATCACCAGCAGGACGACCGCGAACAGGCCGCCGCCGACCGACAGGGTGAAGCCGTAGCCGGTCACGGTGACGATCAGGAACAGCAGCACCGCCAGAGCGGGAAAGATCCAGGACGACCGCGGCATCGGTCCGTGTGCGCTCATGCAGGCGATTCCTTCGTTGGGCCGACCGATTATGCGCGAGAAGATCGCGCCCGTCAGCCCTCAGGAGCCGTTGATGAATTGTCGCGCGGTTTTCGTGACCGCGACCTGGAGGGCCCGTCCCTCACTGCCGTGCATGATCGGCAGCGGCACTGTGACGCGCGCGATGCGCCGGTAGGATTGCCGCACGCCGCTGCATCAGCGGCGTGCCATACGAGGGGAGTTCTCGCCGCTTACATCGCCTTGACGATGTTCTCGGTGACCTTCTTGGCGTCGCCGAGCAGCATCATGGTGTTGTCGCGGTAGAACAGCGGATTGTCGATGCCGGCATAACCGGAGGCCAGCGAGCGCTTGATGAACATCACGGTGCCGGCCTTCCAGACCTGGAGCACGGGCATGCCGTAGATCGGCGAGGTCTTGTCCTCTTCGGCCGCCGGGTTGGTGACGTCGTTGGCGCCGATCACGAAGGCGATGTCGGCCTGCGCGAATTCGGAGTTGATGTCCTCGAGCTCGAACACCTCGTCATAGGGCACGTTGGCTTCGGCCAGCAGCACGTTCATGTGACCGGGCATGCGGCCCGCGACCGGGTGAATGGCGTACTTCACCTCGACGCCTTCCTTCTTCAGCATGTCGGCCATTTCGCGCAGCGCGTGCTGGGCCTGCGCCACCGCCATGCCGTAGCCGGGCACGATGATGACCTTGGAGGCGTTCTTCATGATGAAGGCCGCATCGTCGGCCGAGCCGAGCTTGGCGGGCTTCTGCTCGCCGGTGCCGCCGCCGGCCGCCGCCGTCTCGCCGCCGAAGCCGCCGAGGATGACCGAGATGAAGGACCGGTTCATCGCGTGGCACATGATGTAGGACAGGATCGCACCGGACGAGCCGACCAGCGCGCCGGTGATGATCAGCGCCGAATTGCCGAGCGTGAAGCCGATGCCGGCCGCGGCCCAGCCGGAATAGGAGTTCAGCATCGAGATCACGACCGGCATGTCGGCGCCGCCGATCGGGATGATCATGAGCACGCCGAGCGCCAGCGCCAGGATGACGATCATCCAGAAGTCGAACGCGCTGCCGGACATCACCAGCCCGACGATGAAGACGACGAGCGCGATCGCAAGACCGATGTTGATGACGTGGCGGAGCGGCAGGATGATCGGCGCGCCGCTCATGCGTGCGGACAGCTTCAGGAACGCGATCACCGAGCCGGTGAAGGTCAGCGCGCCGATGGCAACGCCGAGCGACATTTCGACCAGGCTCTGCGAATGGATGTTGCCGGGAGTACCGATATCGAAGGCCTCGGGCGCGTAGAACGCGCCGGCGGCGACCAGCACGGCGGCCATGCCGACCAGGGAGTGGAAGGCGGCGACCAGTTCCGGCATCGACGTCATCGGCACGCGGCGTGCGATGACCGCGCCAATTGCAGCGCCGATGGCGATGCCGACAATCACCAGCACCCAGGCGAGACCGTCGGCCGGCGGATGGTTGGCCAGGGTCGTGGCGACCGCGATCGCCATGCCGATCATGCCGAACAGATTGCCCTGGCGCGACGACGCCGGGCTCGAAAGTCCGCGCAGCGACAGGATGAACAGCACCCCCGCCACGAGATACAACAATGCAGAGAGGTTAGCGCTCATCTCAGGTCCCCATTGATCCCATCAGCCCGAGGTGGCCGCTTACTTCGACTTCTTCTTGTACATCGCCAGCATGCGCTGGGTGACAAGGAAGCCGCCGAAGATGTTGATGCAGGCAAAGATCAGCGCGACGAAACCGAAGGCGCGCGCCCAGCCCGAACCGCTCGAGACGTTGGCGACGCCGCCGGCGAGCAGCGCGCCGACCACGATCACCGACGAGATCGCATTGGTGACGCTCATCAGCGGCGTATGCAGCGCCGGCGTCACCGACCACACCACGAAATAGCCGACGAAGACGGCGAGAACGAAGATCGACAGCCGGAAAATGAAGGGGTCTACGACCTGTGCAGCATGCTCCATGACGGATCTCCTTACGCCTTCGGCTGGAAGTTCGGGTGGATCACGGCGCCATCCTTGGTCAGCGCGGTGGCCTTGACGAGTTCGTCGTCCCAGTTGACGGCGAGCTTCTTCTCTTTCTTGTCGACCATGGTCTCGATGAAGGAGAACAGATTGCGTGCGTAGAGGCTGGAGGCGGAGGCCGCGACGCGGCCGGCGACGTTGGTGTAGCCGACGATCTTGATGCCATCTGTCTCGACGACCTCACCGGCCCTGGCGCCCTCGACATTGCCGCCGCGCTCGACGGCGAGATCGACCAGCACCGAACCGGGCTTCATCGACTTGACCATCTCGCCGGAGACGAGCTTCGGCGCGGGCCGGCCCGGGATCAGCGCAGTGGTGATGACGATGTCCTGCTTCTTGATGTGTTCGGCGGTCAGCGCGGCCTGCTTGGCCTGGTACTCCTTGGACATTTCCTTGGCGTAGCCGCCGGCGGTCTGCGCGTTCTTGAATTCCTCGTCCTCGACGGCGAGGAACTTTGCGCCGAGCGATTCCACCTGCTCCTTCGTGGCCGGGCGCACGTCGGTCGCGGTGACGACGGCGCCGAGACGGCGCGCAGTCGCGATCGCCTGGAGGCCGGCAACGCCGACGCCCATCACGAACACCTTTGCGGCGGGCACGGTGCCGGCCGCGGTCATCATCATCGGGAAGGCACGACCGAAGGCTTCGGCGCCCTCGATCACGGCCCGGTAGCCGGCGAGGTTCGCCTGCGAGGACAGCACGTCCATCACCTGTGCGCGGGTGATGCGCGGCATCAATTCCATCGCGAAGGCGGAGACGCCTGCATCGGCCATCGCCTTCAGCGCGGCCTCGTTGCCGTAGGGATCCATGATGGCGATGACGAGCGCACCGCGCTTGTATTGCGAAAGCTCGGAGGCTTCGGGACGCTTCACCTTGATGACGATGTCGGCATCCTTCAGCGCATCGGCGCTGACGGTTGCGCCCACCGCGGTGAATTCGGAATCGGGGAGGCCCGACTTGATGCCCGCGCCCGGCTCGACGGCAATCTCGGCGCCCAGCGCCTTGAACTTCTTCACCGTATCAGGCGAAGCCGCGACACGCGGCTCTGACGGATCAATTTCCTTGGCAACGGCGATCTTCATAGGTCCTCCGGCGGCGCGGGACAGCGCACGCACAAAAAAGTAGCGTTACTCCCGCAACGTTGCATACCGGCTTTGGAACCGGCTTGTTTGCAAATTTTGTGGGCAGCTGCCGCCGCAGATGGAGGCAGCCGCCGAAGTCGATTCAGGTGAGGAAGATCGCCATCAGAATCACGATCAGCGCAACCGACGCCGTGCCGTACTTGACCAGCTTGATGAAGCCCTCGTAGGTCTGCTCGTGAGCAACGTAGTCGTTGCCATCTGCGGTGCTGTACGCAACTTCGCTATGATCTGCCATGGATGTCCCCAGTCGAAAGTCGAATTCCTCGGCTGGGATACCTTAAACCTTCGAGCAGGGCAACGGCACCGAAGCGCGGATTTCCAGCAAATAGGCTCATTTGGAATCCCGATTATCGCGGATCCCGCGCGCCGGATTTGCTTTGCTGAACCGTGGTTCAACACATACAAGGCACCGCCGCTGCCCTAAATCCGGGCAGTTGCGCGCCCTCAGCTCATCGCTTCAAGCTCGTCGATCATGCCGGCGATGACGCTCAGCCCGCCGTCCCAGAACTTCGGGTCCTTGGCATCGAGCCCGAACGGCCGCAGCAGCTCCGAATAGTGCTTGGTACCGCCGGCGGCGAGCATGTCGAGATAGCGCTCGGCAAAGCCCTTCGCCGCGTTCTCGTAGACCGCATAGAGCGAGTTCACGAGGCAATCGCCGAAGGCGTAAGCATAGACGTAGAACGGCGAGTGGATGAAGTGCGGGATGTACATCCAGTAGTTCTCGTAGCCTGCCTTGATCTCGATCGCCGGGCCCAGGCTTTCGCCCTGCACCGACAGCCAGAGTTCGCCGAGCCGCGTCGCGGTCAACTCGCCGTTCTTGCGCTCGGTGTGGACGGCGCGCTCGAAGGAATAGAACGCGATTTGCCGCACCACGGTATTGATCATGTCCTCGACCTTGCCGGCGAGCAGCGCCTGGCGCTGCTTGGGGCTCCTGGTCTGTGCCAGCAACCTCCGGAACGTCAGCATCTCGCCGAACACGCTCGCGGTCTCCGCCAGCGTCAGCGGCGTCGGCGCCATCAGCGCGCCGTTCTTGGCCGCCAGCACCTGGTGCACGCCGTGGCCGAGTTCATGGGCGAGCGTCATCACGTCGCGCGGCTTGCCCTGGTAGTTCATGAGCACGTAAGGGTGAGCCGACGGCGTGGTCGGATGCGAGAAGGCGCCCGGCGCCTTGCCCGGACGCACCGGTGCATCGATCCAGCGATCGGTGAAGAAACGCTCGGCGATGTCAGCCATCTCGGGCGAGAAGCCGCGATAGGCCGTCAGCACCATGTTCCGCGCATCGGGCCAGCCGATCACGTCGGTCGCGGCGAAGGGCAACGGCGCGTTGCGGTCCCAATAAGCCAGCTTCTTCTTGCCGAACCACTTCGCCTTCAGCGCGTAATAGCGATGCGACAGTCTTGGATAGGCCGCACGCACGGAAGCGACCAGCGCATCCACCACCTCGCGTTCGACGCGATTATTCAGATGACGCGAATCCGCGACATCCTTGAAGCCGCGCCAGCGGTCGGAGATGTCCTTGTCCTTCGCGAGCGTGTTGGTGATCAACGCAAAGGTGCGCTCATTGGCCTTGAAGGTCTTCGCCAGCGCTTCCGCCGCAGCCTTGCGCTTGGCGCCGTCGCGGTCCTGCAGGAAGTTCAGCGTCGGCTCGATCGCCAGTTCTTTCGAGCCGACCTTGAAGCGCAGGCCGGAGATGGTCTGGTCGAACAGCCGGTTGAAGGCGGAATAACCGGTCTGCGCCTTCTCCAGGAACAGCTGCTCGAGCTTGTCGTCGAGCTGATACGGCTTCTCCTTGCGCAGGTCCTCGATCCACGGGCGATAATGCGCGAGCTCGGGCGATTGCATCGCGCGGTTCAAAATATCGTCATCGACGCGGTTTAGCTCGAGCGCGAAGAACAGCAGATGGGTCGAGGCCGCCGTCAGCCGCTCGGAGACGTCGCCGTAAAACTTTGAAATCTCGGGGTCCACGCTGTCGCCGGCGTGGACGAGACCGGCATAGGAGCCGAGACGGCCGGCGAGATCGTCGATCGCCTCATAGCGTCGCACGGCTCCCGCGAGCCATTTTCCGCCATCTTCCTTTGCTGTGCCTGTTGCGAGCTTGCCCTTGTAGTCCGTCTCGAACGCGACGCAATCGGCATCCATCTTCTCGAGATCGCGCACCACTTCCGGCGCATCGATCCCGGAATAGAGATCGGCGAGGTTCCACTCCGGAAGCTTGCCAGTCTTGCTCGCAGGCTTTGCGGAGGGTTTTGCCTTGGCTACCGATGTCTTGGCTGCGGATTTCTTGGCTGCGGATGTCTTGGTGGCTGGTTTGCGGACGGCGGCTTTGGAGCGCGAAGTCATTGTGTGGGAAACCTGTGTTCAACAATCGCGACGGCGGGCGGGGGCAGCAAGGTTTAAGAGTGCGTTAATCGGCTTCGGCCAGAGTGACCCGATTCGAGACAGATAGTAGTAGCGTGCGGGGAGCACCATGGCTGCCAGTATTTTGATCGCAGACGACGACGCCGTAGCCCGCCGACTGGTCGAGAACATGGTGCAGAAATGCGGCTACGAGACGGTCGTCGTCGAGTCCGGCGACGCCGCGATTGCTGCCCTCACCGGCCCGGACGCACCCGCGATCGACGCGGTGATCCTCGATCTCGTCATGCCGGGCCTCGACGGCATGGGCGTGCTGGCGAAAATCCGCGAAGCGGGCCTCAGCGTTCCCGTCATCGTGCAGACTGCCCATGGCGGTATCGACAACGTGATCTCGGCGATGCGTGCAGGTGCGGCCGACTTCGTGGTCAAGCCGGTCGGGCTGGAGCGGCTCCAGGTTTCTCTGCGCAACGCGCTCAATGCTTCCGCACTCAAAGGTGAATTGCAGCGCATTCGTCACAGCCGCGAGGGCCGGCTGACCTTCTCCGACATCATCACGCGCGCCGAGGCGATGGCGGGCGTGATGCGCGCGGCGCAGAAGGCGGCGAACTCCTCGATCCCCGTGCTGATCGAAGGCGAGTCCGGCGTCGGCAAGGAGATGTTCGCGCGCGCCATCCACGGCAGCGGCGAGCGCAAGGCAAAGCCCTTCGTCGCGGTCAATTGCGGCGCGATCCCAGACAATCTCGTCGAATCCATCTTGTTCGGCCACGAGAAGGGCGCCTTCACCGGCGCAACCGAACGGCACACCGGCAAATTCCTCGAGGCTCATGGCGGCACGCTGTTCCTGGACGAGGTCAGCGAGCTGCCGCTGACCGCGCAGGTCAAGTTGCTGCGCGCGCTCCAGGAAGGCGCCGTCGAGGCCGTCGGCGGCCGCAAGCCCGTGAAGGTCGACGTCCGCATCATCTCTGCGACCAATCGCAAGCTGCTGGAACGGGTGAAGCAGGGCCATTTCCGCGAAGATTTGTTCTACCGGCTGCACGTGCTGCCGCTGACGATCCCCTCACTCAAGGCACGGCGCGAGGACATTCCGCATCTCCTCAGGCATTTCCTGGCGCGCTTTGCCGCCGAGGAGAACCGCACGATCTCCGGCGTCAGTGGCGAGGCCGTGGCACATCTCGCCCAGCTCGACTGGCCCGGCAACATCCGCCAGCTCGAAAACGCGGTTTACCGCGCGGTGGTGATGAGCGAGGGCGAGCAACTCGGTCTCGACGACTTCCCGCTTCTGGCCTCGCATCCGCACTCCACGACGGAGATTCCAACCGCGCCTCTGATGATCGAGCCGATCGCAGCGCCATCGGTGGTATCGGGTAGCGAAATACCCATCGTGCCGCTGCCGCTGGCAGGGTCCCTTTCGATGCTGACCGCCACCGGCGATGTCCGCCCGCTCGAGGACATGGAGAGCGAGATCATCCGCTTCGCGATCTCGCACTACCGCGGACAGATGTCCGAGGTGGCGCGCCGCCTCAAGATCGGCAGGTCCACGCTCTACCGCAAACTCGACGAAGCCGGAGTTCCCGGACATGGCGGGAAAAGCGGCGAGGAGACGCACTGAACCTCCTGCGAACGAGGGTTCGCGCGGGGCAACGATGCGCCCGCAAGCCGTTGAATTACGGAAAAATTCGGCTTCGAGCGAAACCGTGACTTGGAAGTGACAGACACCGGGAAAAGCGCGCGGTGAAACCGCACAATCCGTTGCAAACGGTCTGTCTTGAAGTCAGTTTGTCGTGAGTTTCCCGGGGTAGCGCTAGCTGCGAAAACGGGGCCTGTATATCGTCTGCGTATGAATCGTTGCGTGCAGGCGTGCAACTTTCGAAGGCCGGCCCGATTTAGCCGAAGCTCAATTAGGCGATAACGAAAGCTGTTCCACGAGGGACAGTTCACCCGAGGGGTGCGACACAATGCGTGACTGTTTGAACCACCGTGCAGGCTTCGACCGCGTTCTGGCGACGGTCGCGGCGACCTTCCTCACGGTATCGGCCGGCTCGGCGCTGGCACAGGATCAGGCGCGCAGCAGCGCCGCGGAACTCGCGATCGAAGCCGCGATCCCGCGCCCCGAGCCTGCAAACGTCCCGCCCCCGACCGCCTCCGACATCAAGCTCGACTCCACCGCCACCGTCCAGGACGCGCCGAAGGAAACTGCGAAGGAGCCCGTCAAGGCTGAGGCGGCTCCGGCGCCGGCTGCCGACAAGGTCGCGACCAAGCCCTCTGATGTCGCCACGACGCCCGCAGCCGACGCGCCTAAGAGCGAGACGGCGACCACCGAACCCGCGAAGAGCGAGCCCGCCAAATCTGAAGCTGCCAAATCTGAAGCTGCGAAGTCTGAGCCGGCGAAATCCGAACCTGCCAAGGCCGACACCGCAGCCGCGCCGGCTGCCGCTCCAGCAGCCCCTGCGGCAGCGGCAGCGACTCCGGCCATTGAGCCGGTGAAGGCTGCGAGCAACGTCCCCGCCGCCGACCAGCCGGTCGCCGACAAGATCAAGGACATCCTCGGCACCAAGACCTCGCGTCACTTCGACCGCAAGAATGAGCGCGCCGCCGCCGAGAAATTCTACGGCGCCCGTGACTTCGCGCCGGTCTGGACGCAAGCCGGCAGCCTGACCGCAGCAGCCAAGGGCGTGATTGCCCGGCTGAAGGATGCGGCCTCAGACGGTCTCAACCCTGCAGATTATCCGGTGCCCGACTTCGCCGCCGCCACCACGCCAGACGCGCTTGCCGACGCCGAGCTGAAGCTCACCGCCAGCATGTTCGACTATGCGCGCCAGGCGCAGAGCGGCCGCATGCACTGGTCCCAGGTCAGCGCCGACATCCTCTATCCCGAGCATCCGATCGATCCGAACGAAGTGCTCACCAAGGTCACGACGGCGGCTGATGCTTCCGCTGCACTGGACAGCTACAACCCGCCGCAGAAGCTCTACAAGGAGCTGAAGGCGCAGCTTGCGAAGCTTCGCGGCCAGGGCGACGGCCCGGTGATCGAGATCACCGACGGCCCCGCGCTGAAATACACGCCGGCCAAGGGCAAGAAGCAGGCTGAGATCGTCGTGCAGGATCCGCGCGTGCCGCAGCTCCGCGCCAAGCTCGGCATCACCAACAACGCCAGCGACGACCATTACGACGCAACGGTCGCCGAGGCCGTGCGCAAATTCCAGGACGGCGCCGACATGAAGGCGACCGGCATCCTCGACGAGAAGACGGTCAAGGCACTGAACAGCCCGAAGCGCGACAAGCAGATCGACACCGTGCTGGTGAACATGGAGCGCTGGCGCTGGCTGCCGCGCGACCTCGGCGTGCCTTCGCTCGGCGATGCCTACGTCATCCTCAACATTCCCGACTACACGCTGAAGGTGATGCAGCGCGGCCAGCAGGTCTGGACCACCCGCGTCGTCACCGGCAAACCGGGCCAGCACGCGACGCCGCTCCTCACCGAGACGATGAAGTACATCACCGTCAACCCGACCTGGAACGTGCCGCCGTCGATCGTCTATGGCGAATATCTGCCGGCGTTGCAGCAGGACCCGACCGTGCTTCAGCGCATGGGTCTGAAGCTCGAGCAGAACCGCGACGGCTCGGTGCATATTTCGCAGCCGCCCGGCGAGGCCAACGCACTCGGCCGCATCCGCTTCAACTTCCCGAACAAGTTCCTCGTCTATCAGCACGACACGCCGGACAAGTACCTGTTCGCCAAGGACGAGCGCGCCTTCAGCCACGGCTGCATGCGCGTGCAATATCCGGATCAGTACGCCTCGGTGCTGCTCAACATCGCCCTGCCGAACGACCACTACACGCCGGAGCGCGTTCGCAGCATGTACGGTTCGAGCGAAGTTGACCTGAAGTTCCCGACACCGATCCCGGTCAACATCACCTATCAAACCGCATTCGTGGATGACGGCGGCAAGCTGCAATTCCGCAAGGACGTCTATGGTCGCGACGCGACCATGATCAACATGCTCAAGAACAGCCGCGGCAAGGATCTCGAGACCGTCATCGCGCACTCGCAGCCGAGCTATTCGCGCCCGGCGACAACGCTACCCTCGGGCGTTGCGCTGGCCAACAATGGCGCCAGCTCGTCCGGCCTGAACTTCTTCGAGCGGCTGTTCGGCGGTGGGGCCCCGGCCCAGCCGCCGGCTCCGGTCGGCCGCCGACCGCAGCAGCGGGTGTTCACCCGCTGAGCCTGGCGAGGCTGAACTTCTAAATTCTCCAACGAAATCAGCGACCCCGTCCCCTGGATGGGGTCGCTTAACGTTAACCATTCTCCGGTTGCGCCCCGGCACCCGGGCGTTTTTTTGCCACAGTCAACCGTTTAGGATTGTAGTCTGACTTGGTTTGGGGGCGGGAAGGTCAACCTCGAATTAACCTTCTCGCTTTAAGAAAGCGTTCATCCTCTTTCGCGCGCTAACGGGGTTGGCGGGAGAGTCCATTTTGAACGCTCGTCGACTGGGTGGGCTCATACGTGCTGGCTGGTTTCGCACGCCAATTTGCTGCGGTGTCGTTGTCCCATGCGGGCGTGAAGGTCGGATCTCGGATCGGCCTCGCCTCGCTGGTGCTGCTTGCGGCTGCCGGTTCGGTTCATAACGCCGCGGCGCTGAACGAAACCAAGACGCTCTCCTTCCATCACACCCATTCCGGCGAAGACCTCACCGTCACCTTCAAGCGCGACGGCCGCTACGACGAAGCCGCGCTGAAGACGCTCAATCACTTCCTGCGCGACTGGCGCACCCAGGACGAGACGGTGATGGACCGTCACCTGTTCGACATCCTCTGGGAAGTCTATCGCGACGTCGACGCCAAGCAGCCGATCCAGATCATCTCCTCCTATCGCTCCCCCGCCACCAACGCCATGCTCCGCCGCCGCTCCGCCCATACGGGCGTGGCGCGCTTCAGCCAGCACATGCTGGGCCATGCGATGGACTTCTACATTCCCGGCGTGCCGCTGGAGCAGATCCGCTTCGCAGGCCTGCGCCTGCAGCGTGGCGGCGTTGGCTTCTACCCGACCTCCGGCTCGCCCTTCGTGCATCTCGACACCGGCAACGTCCGGCATTGGCCGCGGATGACGCATGACCAGCTCGTCCGCGTCTTCCCGGACGGACGCACGGTCCATATCCCGAGCGATGGCGTACCGCTGAAGGGCTATGAACTCGCCAAGGCCGAGATCGAGCGTCGAGGTGACAACGACGGCGCGGGCGCCGGCAAGCCAAGCTTCTTCGCTGCCCTGTTCAAGGGCAGGTCTGCTCCGGCCGCCAGCAGCGACGAGGATGACGAGGGCGCTCCTGCCCTGACCGCCAAGCCCGCTCCGCCGACCGTGGTCGCCGCAGCCAAGCCTGCCGAAGCAAAGCCTGCCGATCCGGTGCCGACACCCCGCGCCAAGCCGTCCGTCGCCGCCGCGATCCAGCTCGCCTCGGCCGACGCGCAGCTCGTTGCGCCGCCCAGGCCGAAGCCCGCACCCGTGGCTGACAAGCCGGCGTCCGGCAAGCTCGAGACGCCGGCCGACATCATCAATGCCCGCGGCTTCTGGGATAATATCCAGTCTGCGCCGCGGCAGGCGACGCCGGCCCAGGTGGCTGCGCTAAGGGCTCGCCAGGCTCTTGCCGCCGCCACCGATCCGCAAGCCACAGCAAGCATCTCCAACGCGACCCTTCAGGCGCTGGCCTACGCGCCGGCCGCTTCTCCGGTCGACCGCGCCAACGTCGTCGCTGCCTCCGCGCCGATCCCGCGCGGCCTGCGTCCGGTGTCCGCGGCCCGCAATTCCGCGCCGGCCAACGAGATCAACACCGTCGTCGGCAAGAGCACCGATGGCATGATCGCCACCGCGACCCGGCTATCCGCCGCCAAGGGCGACAGCATTTGGCTCAAGATCGTGATGCTGTCCCCGAGCGCCAGCCGTGCGATGTCGGTGACGCTGATGGGCGAGCTCGATATGGTCGAGATGCGCGGCTATTTCGTCAAGCCGCACGCCGTGGTCGCGATGGGCTTCACCGACGATCCGATGCAAGGCCTGTCCTGCGACAGTTTTTCGGGCAGCGCGACCGCAAGGATCGAGACGACGTCGTTCGTGATGCGCACCGCCGCGCTACGCTGATAGCCGCGACCGTTTCCACAAACTCAGTCTCGTAGCCCGGATGCAACGCAGGGCAATCAGGGCCGGGCTACGGGTGCGCGGCGATCTCAGGCGCAAACGCCTCAGATCATTCCAAGCGCCTGCATGTAGGTCTCGAGGATCGTCTCGGCCTCGGCACGCTCGTTGGGATCCTGCTTGCGCAGGCGCACGATGGTGCGCAGCGCCTTGACGTCGTAGCCGTTGCCCTTGCTCTCGGCATAGACGTCACGGATGTCGTCGGAGATCGCCTTCTTCTCTTCCTCCAGCCGCTCGATGCGCTCGATGATGGATTTGAGCTGGTCCTTGGCAAATTTCGTCGCGGGCTCGTCGTCGCGGACGGCGGCGGAGGTGGCCATCTTGGTACTCCCAATGGAACTGGCAAAACGAGGTGACGCCGGCATCCTCACCGCGCGTGCTGGGTAGACCCTTAGGGTTGGCGCCGTCAGCGTTCAAGCAAGCATCGCGCTCGTCCACAGCGCGCCCACACCTTCCTGCAGGCGAGCAAAGAAAGCTGTTGTGTGGTGCGACTCAGGCCGCGCCAGTCCCCTCAGTGGTTGTGAGGATGGACCTTCTTCATCGCCTCGATCTGCTCAGGGGTCGCCGTGCCCTGGTACTTTGTCTTCCAGGTCTCGTAAGGCATGCCATAGACGGCCTCCCGGCTCTCATCCTTGCTCAACGCGACGCCTTGGGCGTCGGCGGCATCCTTGAGCCAGTTGGACAGGCAGTTGCGGCAGAAGCCGGCCAGATTCATCAGATCGATGTTCTGGACGTCGGTCCGCGTCTTCAGATGATCGACCAGACGCCGGAAAGCGGCCGCCTCGAGCTCCGTTCTGGTTTTATCGTCGATTGCCATGGCTGGACCTTTCGGCTGGACCTTGATGCTGGTCACCCTTACGGGATCAGGTGGGGTTCTGTCACAGATTTTGCCATATCGCGGCGCAAACGGCCGCTGGGCCGACCATTGGGCAATTCCCCGGCCCTACGCCAAATCGTCAATCATCTGGTATACGTTCCGCGACAATGATCGCCGAATCTCCCCGCTCCCCCCTTCGCCTGCTCGCCCGGTTGGTCCCGGTGCTGGCGCTTGGCCTGTTTTGCCTTTGGGCCAGCCCGGCCTCGGCCGACTTCCGGCTTTGCAACAACACCGCCAGCCGGGTCGGCATCGCGCTCGGCTACAAGGATGCCGACGGCTGGACCACCGAAGGCTGGTGGAACATCTCGTCCCGCTCCTGCGAGACCCTGCTGCGCGGCACGCTGATCGCCCGCTACTATTACATCTACGGGATCGACTACGACCGCGGAGGCGAATGGTCGGGCCAGGCCTTCATGTGCTCGCGCGACAAGGAATTCACCATCCGCGGCACCGAGGACTGCCTGGCGCGCGGCTATGACCGGACCGGCTATTTCGAGGTCGATACCGGCGAGCAGCGGGCCTGGACGGTACAGCTCACGGACGCCAACGAGCAGCCGTCGCAGCAACGTGTCCCCGGAATGCCTGGCCCGGTTGGCCCTGGTGGCGGCGTTCCGGGTTTGCCCAATAGCCCGCCCGGTGCTACGCCCCCGGGCTCGCCCGGCCTGCCACCGGCCGCCGCCCCGCCCCCGCCTGGAAATAAGCCATGAGGCGTCTTCGCCGTATCAAGATTCTCGCGACCCTCGGACCTGCCTCTTCGGATCTCGCGATGATCCGCCGCCTGTTCGAGGCCGGCGCCGATCTGTTCCGCATCAACATGAGCCACACCCCGCATGACAAGATGCGGGAGCTGGTGGCGACGATCCGCAACGTCGAGAGCAGCTACGGCCGCCCGATCGGCATCCTGGTCGACCTCCAGGGCCCGAAGCTCCGGCTAGGTGCGTTCGCCGAAGGCTCGGTCCAGCTCCAGAATGGCCAGACCTTCACGCTCGATTCCGACAAGACGCCCGGCGATGCCAGCCGCGTCAACCTCCCTCACCCCGAGATCCTCGCTGCACTCCGTCCCGGCCATGCGCTGCTGCTCGACGACGGCAAGGTGCGGCTGATCGCGGAGGAGACGTCCAAGGAGCACGCGGTGACGCGTGTCGTGGTCGGCGGCAAGATGAGCGACCGCAAGGGCGTCAGCCTTCCGGATACGGACCTGCCGGTCTCGGCGATGACGCCGAAGGACCGTGCCGACCTCGAGGCCGCGCTCGTCACCGGCGTCGACTGGATCGCGCTGTCCTTCGTGCAGCGCGCCGACGACGTGATCGAGGCCAAGAAGATGATCCGCGGCCGCGCCGCCGTGATGGCCAAGATCGAGAAGCCGCAGGCGATCGACCGCCTCGCCGACATCATCGAGGCTTCGGATGCGCTGATGGTGGCGCGCGGCGACCTCGGCGTCGAGCTGCCGCTGGAGCGCGTGCCGAGCCTGCAGAAGCAGATGACGCGCATGGCCCGCCGCGCCGGCAAGCCGGTGGTGATCGCGACCCAGATGCTGGAATCGATGATCCAGTCGCCGGTGCCGACCCGCGCCGAAGTCTCCGATGTCGCCACCGCCGTCTACGAGGGCGCCGACGCCATCATGCTGTCGGCGGAATCGGCGGCCGGCAAATTCCCGGTCGAGGCGGTCTCGACCATGAACCGCATCGGCGAGGAGGTCGAGCGCGACCCGACCTACCGGTCCGTGATCACGGCGCAGCGCCCCGCACCGGAATCCACCGCGGGCGATGCCATCGCCGACGCCGCGCGGCAGATCGCCGAGACGCTCGACCTGCCCGCGCTGATCTGCTGGACCAGCTCCGGCTCGACCGCCGTGCGCGTGGCGCGCGAGCGGCCGAAGCCGCCGATCGTGGCGATCACGCCGAACATCACCGCCGGCCGCCGGCTCGCCGTCGTCTGGGGCGTGCATTGCGTGGTGGCGGAAGACGCGCGCGACCAGGACGACATGGTGAGCCGCGCCGGCCAGATCGCGTTCCGCGACGGTTTCGTCCGCGCCGGGCAGCGCGTGATCATCGTCGCCGGCGTGCCGCTCGGCATCCCCGGCACCACCAACATGGTGCGCATCGCCTCCGTCGGCCCCGAGGGTGACGCGAATTTGTGAGGCTGCCGGCAGGCCGCCGACCAAGCCGGCCAAAACAACCCCATGCACAGTAGCCGGCTCATTCTGCCTGCTTCGCGCGGGTCTTGCGAAAAGGCGTGCTCAGGCAACGGCCTGAGCGCAGTCAGGCCACCGCCCGTGCCGTCGCGACATTTCAAGCCCCGACCAGCGCCTTGGTCGTCGGCAGCAGCGTCTGCTGCACGACAAGACCACGAGCGCGGGCGTCCATGACGCCGACGGCGCGCAGCGCCAGCAGCGTCACGGTCTGCACCGCGTCGCGCATTTTCACGGGATCTTCGAGATTGTCGGGCGCCAGCGGTCCGACCAGCGCTTCGTGCAGCGCGCCCAGCAGCGCGGTTGCGGCCAGGGACGTGTCCTGCGCCGGCAGATGGCCGGCGCGCACCGCGGCGTCGATCCGGGCGGCGATCTCACCGGCGATCTCGCGGCGGCTGGCCAGGCGGGAGGCGCTGACGTCGACATCGACGGGCTCGGCCAGGATGCCCCAGGCCAGCCGGCGCTGCGAGAGAGTATGGACCGCCACGGTGGTCACGGCCGCTGCCAGCGCGGAGGACGGCCCCGGCGCGGCGTCGGCCGCGCGCCTGATGGCCGCGAGCTCGTCGCGGGAGACCTCGGAAATCAGTTCGGAGATCAGCTCGGCCTTGGAAGGGAAATAGCGATAGACCGTGCCCGCCGCCACATTGGCCCTGATCGCGACCGGCGCGATCTGCACCGCCGCCATGCCGCCTTCGGCTGCGGCTTCCCTTGCCGCCGCCAGGATGGCGCTGCGCCGAGCCGCAAGGCGCTTCACCACTTGATGCGTCCGCCGATAAACCATGGCGCGCTTCCTGTCCCACCACGCCTGCCGCACGCCCCGCGGCCGAACGCTTCGTCACCGAATTCGCTGCAAATCGCCCCGCAAGGACTGAACAACTATTCAGGGAGGATGACAAGAACCAAATGCGTGGCGCGTCACGCTTGGAAGAACCTTGCAACGCTGCGCTGCAAACAGCTCAAATTGCAGGGAATCGATTGGTAAACGGCTGACCACGATTCTTACCGCGGTCTTAAAGCGCCTCGGCGACTGTCGCTGCGACCCAACCCGGTGCAGCATGGTCGACACGGACGCCAAAATCGCCTGGCAGCTCTTTCATTTGAACTGGCTTCCCATCGCAGTCATGGGTGGCCTGCTGGCGCTTGGCCTCTCCGTCACCGGCCTCAGGCTCGAGCCGGTCGCCTACGGCATCACGCTCGCGATCGCCGCGTCCCTCGTCGCCATCGCCTATCGTCATCGCATCGCCAGAGGCGATCTCGCCGATCCGAAACTGATCTTCTCGCTCGGCACGACCGGCCAGGTCATCATGACGTGCGCCATCGTCGGACCGCTGAGCTACGTCGCCGGCAAGATGGGTTTTCCGCTCCAGGACCATGCGCTGCTCGCGGTCGATCGCGCGCTCGGGTTGGATCCCGAACCGATCGCACGCTTCGTCAACGAGTATCCCTGGCTCGCGGACGTCCTCGCACGCGGCTACAGCCTGATCAAATGGCCGCTGCTCGGCGTCCCCGTCGTGCTGGCGCTGACCGCGCGTTACGTGCGGCTGCAATTGTTCATGCTGGCGATGAGCCTTGCGCTCGCCGTCACCATCGCGATCTCGGCGCTGGTGCCGGCGATCGGCACCTATTACGCACTGCAATTGCCGGCCGCACAGCTTCCCGACATCAACACCGCTGTTTACGCCGGACAATTGCGCGACATCCTGGCGCTGCGCGACGGCAGCCTGCACGAACTGCAATTGTTCAAGCTGTCCGGCATCGTCTCGTTCCCGAGCTTCCACGCCGCCTCCGCCGTGCTCTACATGTGGGCGCTGTGGCCGGTCCGCCGCATCGGCGGCATCGCGGCCGCACTCAATCTGTTGATGATCGCTGCAACGCCTGTCATCGGCGCGCATTACATCGTCGACGTTGCCGGCGGCATTGCGCTGGCGGCAGCCTCGATCTGGGCCGCGAAGGCCTATCTGGAGTGGATGGGCCGCGCGGCGAACAGCGTTGCGAAGGACGCATCGCCCGTTTGGCAGCCTGGCCTCGGCTAGAACTCCCGTAAGGTGCCGTCGGTGCTAAACTCGCAATGACGCTGGGGGTACACCGTGCCCACCACCTACGTGACGTGGGCACGCTTCGCTTTGCCCCATCCTGCGAGACCTTCAATGCCCCCCAAACGAAAAGAGCCCCGTCCGAGGACGGGGCTCTTTGAACTCTGAGTTCGTCTCAGCTTACTTCAGGCTGGACGAGATCGAGCCGAACTTGGTGTTCAGCGTGGTGCCGAGGTTGTTGACGACGGTGATGATCGCCAGCGCGATGCCGGCAGCGATCAGGCCGTATTCGATGGCGGTGGCGCCGGATTCGTCCTTCACGAAACGCGAAACGAGGTTCTTCATAGACTGCTCCAAAAGGTACACGAGGCTTCAATGGTCTGGTCTCTTCGGCTTCCCAGCGCCGCCCGACCATGGAACTCAACGTAAGGGCAAAGACTTGCGCCGCAGTTAATTCGACTGCGTAAACACGGAACGGATTGCATGTATTCGCCGATGGTAAACCGAAATTGAAAACGATCGGTTAAATTGCAAGGACACGAGACGGCGTCTTGTTTCGACGTGTTTGCCTGACGCCAACAGGTATCCACTTGTCGCAAGAGCCTCGATTGGTTCCGCCGGTTTACTGGAAGTTATGACCGTCGTGGTCCAATGCCGCCCGCTCGGTCCACCCGACAAAAACAAGACGAGGCGGCATGTCCCTTTCCTTCACCAACAGCATCACGGTACAGAGCCGCGCGCGCGCGCTGGTACCGCTGTGTGTCGGCGCGGGCGCCTATCTCTTCTTCCTCCATGTCGGCGATACGCTGCTTCAGGACTCCGACTCGTTCTGGCAGATCAAGATCGGCCAGTGGATCCTCGATCACCACGCCCTGCCCTACACCGACTTCTATTCCTTCACGCGGCCGGGCGAGCCCTGGATCTCGACGTCGTGGCTGTCGCAGATTCTGTTTTCGGCCTCCTACTCGCAATGGGACTGGGCGGGACCGGTGATCCTCACCGCGCTCGCGATCGCCGCCTCGGTTGCGATCTTCGTCTACCTGCTCGATGCCCATCTCGAAATTCCGCGCTCGGTGCTGTTCGCGATGCTGGCGGTGCTGCTGTCTCTGCACCACATCCTGGCGCGCCCGCACATGCTGGCGCTGCCGGTCATGATCGCGTGGGTCGGCGTGCTGATGAATGCGGCCGACCGCAAGGTGACGCCGTCCTGGGTCTGGCTGCCGCTGATGTCGCTATGGGCGAATTTGCACGGCGGCTTCGTGCTCGGCCTTGCGCTGATCGGCCCGATGGCGCTCGAAGCCATCTGGACGCTCGATTCCGGCAAGCAAATCCGCCTCCTCGCGCGCTGGTTTCTGTTCGGCGTCGCCGCCATGGCGGCCGCCTGCGTCACGCCCTATGGCTGGCGCACCCTGCTGGGTGCGACCAACATCCTCAATCTCGGCGAATTGCTGTCGGTCATCTCGGAATGGATGCCGGCGAATTTCGCCTCGTTCTCGGCTTTCGAAGGCGCGATCCTCGGCCTGATCGCGATCGGCCTCTTCCGTGGCCTCACGCTGTCGCCACCGCGCATCCTGCTGATCCTGCTGTTCACCTGGATGGGCCTCACCCATGTCAGGAGCATCGAGGCCTTTGCCTTCCTGGTGCCGCTGGTGCTGGCCAAGCCGCTCGGCGAAAAGTCGCCGCTGCCGCAGTTCGATGCGCAAGCCACCGAGAGCTGGGCGGCGCGCTACGTCACGATCATGGGCGCCCTGATGATCGCGGCTGCGGCCTGGACTTCGACATCGATCTACATGTCGCATCACCGCTTCACCTTCACGATGGAGCAGACGCCGGTGGCCGCCGTCGACCTGCTCCAGCAGCGCAAGGCGCAGCGCATCTTCAACGCCTACCAGTTCGGCGGCTATCTGATCTCGCGCGACATCCCCGTCTTCGTCGACGGCCGCGCCGAGCTCTATGGCGAGAAGTTCGTGATGGACTTCTTCAAGGCGATCGAAGTCAAGAAGCTCGACAACCTGACGCGGCTGCTCGAAGAGTACAAGATCGACGCCACGCTGCTGGTCGCCGATAGCCCCGCCGCCCAGGTGCTCGATCACATCAAGGGCTGGAAGCGGCTCTATGCCGACAACATCGCCGTGATCCATGTGCGGGATGACGCGGCAGTCGCGGCCGCGCCGGCCAAGCCATGAGCATCGCGGCCAGTCTTCCGATCGCGCGCGCGCAGCGCAATCTGGCGCCGCTCTGCATCGCGGCCGGAAGCTTCCTGCTGCTGCTGGTGAGCGGCGACAGTCTGCTGCACGATCCCGACACACTCTGGCAGATCAAGGTCGGCCAGTGGATCCTCGATCATCGCACTGTCCCCTGGACCGATCTCTATTCGCTGACGCGCCAGGGCGAGGTCTGGCTCTCGACGTCCTGGCTGTCGCAGGTGCTGTTCGCGATTGCCGATGCCTGGGGGGGCTGGACCGGGCCCGTTGTACTCACCGCCGCCGCGATCGCGCTGGCGATGGCGCTGCTACTGGCCTTCCTGCAGCGGCATCTCGACCTGCCTTACGCGCTGGTGTTCTGCCTGCTGGCGATGACGCTGGCCGCGCCGCATCTGCTGGCCCGCCCGCATGTGCTGGCGCTGCCGGTCATGGTCGCCTGGAGCGGCGCCTTGATGGCGGCGGCCGATCGCGGCCGCGCGCCGTCCTTCCTGCTGCTGCCGCTGATGGCGCTGTGGGCCAATCTTCACGGCGGCTTCGTGCTCGGGCTCGCCTTGACCGGCGCGATCGGCCTCGAAGCGCTCTGGCGCGCTGCGCCCACGCGCCGGCTGGCGCTCGCGATGCAATGGGCCGCATTCGGGTTTGGCGCTTTGGCGGCGAGCTGCTGCACGCCCTACGGAATAGACACGCTGCTCGGCGCGGCCCGCATCCTCAGCCTCGGCAAATCGTTCTCCGTCATCGCCGAATGGCGTCCGGCCGATTTCAGCGCCTTCAGCCCGTTCGCGGGCGCCCTGCTCGGGCTGCTCGGTCTGGCACTGATGCGCGGCCTGACCTTGTCGCCGCCGCGCGTGCTGCTGATCCTCGGCACCACCTGGATGGCGCTGGCGCATGTCCGCAGTATCGAGACCTTCGGCATGCTCGTCCCTCTGGTGCTGGCGCAGCCACTGAGCGGATGGATCCGGCCCGCGTCAGAGGCACCGCGCGGCTTGCGGATGGCGCCCGGCGCCCCGGCGGCGCTGGCCGCGATGGCGATCGTGCTGGCGACCGCAAGCGCGACGGCGACCTTTGCCGCACATCACACCTTCGAATTCTCCACGGCGCAGACGCCGGTTGCGGCCGTCGACGTGCTGGCCGCGCGCAAGGCCGCGCGCGTCTTCAATTCCTACGGCTTTGGCGGCTATCTCATCGTTCGCGACATCAGGCCTTTCGTCGACGGACGATCGGAGCTCTACGGTGAAAAATTCCTGATGGACTATTTCGCCGCCGAAGACGGCCGCGACGTCTCAGGCCTGTTGCGCATGCTCGACGAGAACAGGATCGACGCGACCCTGCTCACGGTGGACTCACCGGCGGCCCAGATCCTGGATCATATCAAGGGTTGGAAACGGCTGTATGCGGACAAGATCGCCGTGGTGCATGTGCGGGACGATCAGGACGCCGCGCCATCGAAGTGAAGACGCAGCGGCAGGACGAAAATGTCGGCTTCAGGCATGAAGCATGCTGAAGCAGCAGCACCGGCGATTCGCGGCCTCGCCCATGGCCCGACAGTCCGCCAAGCACAGACAGTTCCACCGATGTTGGGAGGCTGCCCGTCATGGATCAGCGCCAACGCTTTTGCATATTTTTCCTGATTTGGGAACGCCATCAAATTCTGCTCGTTGGAAGGGGGCCCATAAGGAGGAGAAAGCCATGAAGGTTGCGATCATCTTGCTGTCGGCGGTCAGCCTGGCAGCTGCGGCGCCGGCAGCTCTTGCACAGAACAGCACGTCGACCAAAACCCCCGGCCACGAGATGCAGACCAAGGGTGCGAAAGTCGGCAGCCCTGGCGCGTCCAGCTATTCGCCCGGCCACGAAATGCTGGCCAAAGGCTCCAAGAACGGCTCGCCTGGCGCGTCGGGTTATGCGCCCGGTCAAACGACCGGCTCGGCTTCCAGCCCAGGGAGTAGTAGCACGAAGAGGTAACAAGATTCCCCGATGCCCGCCGATTTTCCCGGCGGGCGTTTTCCTGCGGTCGGTCCGCCACTGTTGCGAACAAAGTCGAGCGAGGTCGTAGATGCGTTTCCTTCCGGTAGTTCCCGCAATTTTCGTGTCCTTATTTGTCATTGCCAATCCCGCTTCAGCAAGGATCGGCCTTCCCCCCGCGCCGGCGGGTGACGATGCGGTCATCCAGGTCCGCGGCGGGCACGGCCATGGGCATGGTCATGGATGGCATGGCAATCGCGGGCATCACTACGGATGGTATCTGGGCCGCGGCAACTGGAAGCACCGGCACTGAGCAAGCGGCGGCGATCGAGCTGTCCACGACACCATTTGCGAACGGCTTGCGCAGATTGATCTGCCTCCGGCATCATGGGTCCGGAGGCTCGTTTTTCCGTGTCGTTGAAAAATCCGGACGCAATCGCCGTCATCGTATCTGCGCTCCGCCAGGTCCATGGTGACGACGTCGCGCGGATGATGCTGGTCGAGGGCATGAGCCTGGCCAATCTGATCGACGCGATGTTCTCGGCGCCCCTGACGCACCGCGAAGCCGTCCGGGCGATCACCGACGGGCTCGACGACTTCGTCATCACGCCGGACCTCGGCCTGATTTGGCACCTCAAATACATCTACGGGCCCGGCTCCCTGCACGTCGTGGATCTGGAGATCGCCACGCCTGATGGCACGCTGGCGAGCAAGGACGTCTGGCTTCGTCTCGCGTCGTGAAAAGGGTGGGTCAGGTCACGGCGGCAACTGCGTCCACCTCCGCAATGACGGAGCGTGGAGCCGCGGCGTGGGTTCGCCACCGGGCCGATGCTACTTCGCTTGCTTCGCGCGATCCTTCACGGGGATCACGAGCTTCAGGCCGGACCAGATGTCGTCGACGGCGCAGATCTTGATATCGACAAGGCCGTTCGCGAGCGCGGTTTCGCGCACCAAGGCTTCGGTGACGTCGGTCGCAACGCCTGACGCCTTCTTCGGCCAAGAGGCCCAGATCATCCCGTCGGGCGCGATCGCCTTGCGGTAGCTGCGCAGCTTGGCGGCGAGGCCTTTTGCTTCGGTCGCGAAGACATGGACCAGGTCGAGCGGGGCCCTGGCGGTCTTTGCGATCCTGACGTCGTCAGGCAATCCGCCGACGAGATCGCCATAGGCCACGGACAGCCCATCCACAAAAATACAAAAGCCCGGCTTGATGCCGAGCTTTTGCACTAACGGTTTGCCGGAATATCCGGCCATGGCAGGCGAGCGTTACGCCTGCGGCTGCGGCTCCAGGCCGGGATCCGGATCGGGCCGCGGGCGCGACTTGCCGGCCGGAGGCACGGCGGAGGCGCGCGGCGTGGTCGGCTCGAGCACCGACTCGCGGTTCGGCTTCTTGCCCTTGAGCAGGTCGACGATCTCGTCACCGCTGAGCGTTTCGAACTCGAGCAGGCCCTTGGCCAGCGCTTCGAGGTCGGCATGCTTCTCGGTGAGGATGCGGGTCGCTTCCTTGTAGCCTTCCTCGACCAGACGGCGGATCTCGGAGTCGATCTTCTGCACCGTCGCTTCAGAGGCGTTCTGCGTGCGCGAGACCGACATCCCCAGAAACACCTCGTCCTGGTTCTCGCCGTAGGAGACGGTGCCGAGCTCTTCCGACAGGCCCCAGCGCGTCACCATCATCCGGGCAAGGCGCGTGGCCTGCTCGATGTCGGAGGCGGCGCCCGAGGTCACCTTCTCGCGGCCGAAGATCAGCTCTTCGGCGACGCGGCCGCCCATCATGATGGCGAGGCGCGAGGTCATCTGCTCCAGGGACATCGACAGCTTGTCGCGCTCGGGGAGCTGCATGACCATGCCGAGCGCGCGGCCGCGCGGGATGATGGTCGCCTTGTGGATCGGATCGGTCGCGGGCACGTTGAGGCCGACGATGGCATGGCCGCCCTCGTGATAGGCCGTCAGCAGCTTCTCTTCCTCGGTCATGACCAGCGACTTGCGCTCGGCGCCCATCATCACCTTGTCCTTGGCCTCCTCGAACTCGGCCTGGGTCACCATGCGCTTGTTGCGGCGGGCCGCGGTGAGGGCTGCTTCGTTGACGAGGTTCATCAGGTCGGCGCCGGAGAATCCAGGCGTGCCGCGCGCGATGGTCTTGAGGTTGATATCGGGCGCCAGCGGCACCTTGCGAACGTGAACCTTGAGGATCTGCTCGCGGCCGACGACGTCGGGATTCGGCACCACGACCTGGCGGTCGAAACGGCCCGGACGCAGCAGCGCGGGATCGAGCACGTCGGGGCGGTTGGTCGCGGCGATCAGGATCACGCCCTCGTTCGCCTCGAAGCCGTCCATCTCGACCAGCAACTGGTTCAGCGTCTGCTCGCGCTCGTCATTGCCGCCGCCGAGACCGGCGCCGCGATGACGACCGACCGCGTCGATTTCGTCGATGAAGATGATGCAGGGCGCGTTCTTCTTGGCCTGCTCGAACATGTCACGCACACGGGAGGCGCCGACGCCGACGAACATTTCGACGAAGTCCGAACCCGAAATGGTGAAGAACGGCACGTTGGCTTCGCCCGCGACCGCGCGCGCGATCAGGGTCTTGCCGGTGCCGGGAGGGCCGACCAGCAGCACGCCGCGCGGAATGCGGCCGCCGAGGCGCTGGAATTTGCCGGGATCACGGAGGAATTCGACGATCTCCTGCAGGTCCTGCTTGGCCTCGTCGACGCCGGCGACGTCTTCAAACGTGACGCGGCCATGGGCCTCGGTCAGCATCTTCGCGCGCGACTTGCCGAAGCCCATCGCCTTGCCGGCGCCGCCCTGCATCTGCCGCGACAGGAAGATCCAGACGCCGATCAACGCGATGAAGGGCAGCCAGGAGACCAAGAGCGAGACGAACCACGGCACGTTGTCGCCGGGCGGCTTCGCGGTGATCTGGACCTTGCTGTCATAGAGGCGCTTCACCAGCGTCGGGTCGTTCGGCGCATAGGTCTGGAAGCTCTGGCCGGTGGTGAAGGTGCCGTGAATATCGGGGCCCTGGATCACGACGTCGCGGACGCGGCCCTGGTCAACCTCGGTCAGGAGCTGGGAGAACGCGATGTCCTGCGAGGAGGCGCGCTGGCCCGGATTCTGGAAGAGCGTGAACAACGCCAAGAGCAGCAAAACAATGATGACCCAGAGGGCGAAATTGCGCAGATTGGCGTTCATCGATCTTCCTTCGTGGTCGCGCGGATCGCGGCCTCATCCTTGGGCTTCACGAGGAAATCCCCAAGGAATCCTCATCGTTAGACGCATACAATTTAGGTGCCGCCCCGGTCGCTGCCAAGGGAACGAGATGGGACTATTTAGCCCATCTTAGAGCAATTCCCGCTGAAATAATGGCATCGAGGCCGGGGTTTTTCCTGCCTGGTTAAGGTGTCCTGACGGCGGGCCGCCGAAACGGCCGGTGTCATGGTCCGCACTCATCCGACCTTCAAGAGCTACTGGATCCACCCTTGGATCCACCCTTGGACGTTCCCTTGGACATTCCCTTGGACGCTCCCTTGGACCGCCGGACCGGCGCGGGCGCGATGTGGATACGCCCCCCGGCAAGGCTGATCAAGGCTCCCGCGAGGGTTTGCTTGAGAAGGCTCTGCTTCGGGATGGAACGGCCATTCACGGATGCACGAGACCCCGCAACCATCGCCTGATCCAGCGCGGCAAGCAGGGTCTCGACCTTGCCGAGTTCCGCCGGCCCTTCGTGGCCCAGCGCGTCGATCGCCCGAAGCAGGAGCCGTAGCCGGACTTCTTCCGGCAGGGTGGCGAAGGCTTCCGCTTCGAAGGAGCTTTGGGCCTCGGAACTGCGAACGCCCGGCTGCGGCCGTCGGCCGCGATCCATCAAGCGGAGAAAGCGCTCGGCGCCGTCGGTCAGCACCTCGACGGCCGCGTTGGCACGGGCGAGCCTGCCTGCGAGCCGCACCAGGGTGCGGGCATCGCCGCCCTCGGCTGCGAGTTGCGGCAGCAGCGCGCGAAGCCTCGGCCGCGTGAAGGAAGCGTCGCGGTTGGTGGGATCATCCGTGAAGCTGATCCTGGCCCGCCTCAGTGTTGCGATCAGTTGCGATTTCGGAACATCGAGCAGCGGGCGCGCCAGCACGAGGCCGTCGCGCGGCGTGAAGCGCGCCATCGCCGACAGGCCGGCGATGCCGCTGCCGCGGAGCAGCCGCATCAGCAGCGTCTCGGCCTGGTCGTCGCGGGTGTGGGCGGTGAGCACGTGGCTTGCGCCGGCCGAGCGGGCGGCTTGCGCCAGCAGGCGGTAACGGGCTTCGCGCGCGGCGGCGGGCAATCCCGTCGCCGGCTTTGCGCCGCGCCAGCGCAGGGTCCGGTGCGCAAGGCCGAGTTCAGTGGCAAGCCGCTTGACCTCGCGCGCCTCGCGCGCCGCCTCGCTCCGCAGGCCATGATCGACGGTGACGACGGTGAGCTCGGGGCCGCGCGCAAGGCTGCGCCGCCAGCGCGCCGCGAGCCACATCAGCGCGACCGAGTCGGGCCCGCCGGAGACGGCGAGCACCAAGGCCGGCGCGCTTCTGAGCTCGGCGAAGAGCTGCTTCGCCGCGCGCGCGGAGATCGGTGAATTGTCGTCGTCTGACATGACGCGGCCCAGCAATCGCCAGACTATCTAGCGCATTCCCGTCCGCGTTGTCAGCGAGGCGTCAGCACTTCACCCGCTTCTGCTCGCGGTCCACCGCGGCCTTCACGCCGGCCGAGGCGCGCGGATATTTGCGGCCGACCTCGCCGAAGGCGGCGCAGGCGGCTTCCTTCTCCTTCAGCGCGGCGAGCGACTGGCCGAGCCGCAGCAGCGCATCCGGCGCCTTGGCCGATTTGTCGTATTTCGTGGTGACGGCGAGGAAGGCTTCGGCGGAATCGCGATATTGCTGGCGCTGGAAATAGCTTTCGCCGAGCCAGTATTGCGCATCGCCGAGCAGCGGATCTGCAGGATATTTCGCCGCGAAATTCTTCATGGTCTGCTCGGCCAGAGCATAATCCTTGCGCTGCATGTAGCCGATGCCGAGGTCGAACTCGTCGCGCGGCGTCGCCGAGGGCGGCAGGGTCGCAAGAGCCGGAGCACCTCCGGCCTGCGCGGGATAGCCCTGCTGGGCGGGCGGATAGCCCGGCTGCGCCGGCGCGGCCGCCTGCGGGTAGCGGCCTGGAGCATTGTTGATGTCGAGCGGCTCGCCGACGCCGCGGCCACCGGGCGCGCCGCCAACCTGACCACCGCCGGCCGACATCGGCTGCTGGCCGCCGCCGAGCGCGCGCGGTGCGCCCGGCGCATTCGGATTCTGGTTCGGGTCGAACGCATCGCCCCGCCGGCGCGTACCGGGCGCGCCGGGGCCGGGCTGTTCCTGAACGATCGGCGCGGGAGAAGCGATCTGCGGCTGCTCGTAGTTCGGCTGCATAGCCTGCTGCTGCGGCGGCTGCTGGCGATAGGCGGGCGCGACCTGCGCGGGCGGCACCGCCGCGACATTGGGCTGGGCGGGCGGCTGGCCGGGCGTCGCGCCTTGCGCGCCGCCCTCGAGCTGGCGGATGCGATCCTCGAGCTGCCGGTTGCGATATTGCAGCTCCTCGTTCTGGCCGGTGAGCTGGCGCAGCTGGTTCTCCAGCCGCTCGATCCGCATCTCGGGGTCCTCGCCGTCCGACTGGGCGAAGACGGGCGTGCACAAGGAGAGCAGCGCGGCGATGGCCACGGTGCCGGTAAGGACCTTAAATCTGGATGACATCTTGCCCTGACGACGAAAGCGAAATGGCCTGCGACGGAACCTGCGACGCGCCACACATCGAAGCGGAGTACGCCAAAAATGTGACTGGCACCACCGGGATTCTGTCACAGAATGCTGAAACGAAACCGGCGCCCGTGAGGGCGCCGGCATATTCTGTTTCCAGAGATGAACGCCGCCTGACCGAAGCGTCAGGAGCTCGCGTTCAGCACGGTCACGGCGCGACGGTTCTGCGACCAGCAGGAGATATCGTTACAGACGGCGACGGGCCGCTCCTTGCCGTAGGAGATCGTGCGCATCCGGTTCGGATCGATGCCGCGCGAGGCGAGGAACGCGCGCACCGACTGGGCACGGCGGGCGCCGAGGGCGATGTTGTATTCGCGGGTGCCGCGCTCGTCGGCGTGACCTTCGATGGTGAAGGAGTAGCGCGGATAGGTCTGGAGCCACTGCGCCTGCTTCTCCAGGGTCACGATCGCCTGCGGGGTCAGATCGGTCTGGTCGCTCTCGAAGAACACGCGGTCGCCCACGTTCACCACGAAATCCTGCTGGCTGCCGGGCGTCGCCGCGCTCGCATTGGCGTCCAGGCCCGCATTCTGCTTGGCGCAGGCGCCCATCGACAGCGCGATTGCGACCACTGCAGCCAGCTTCCATCCCTGGAGGATACGCATAGGATATTTCATTCCGGAGCCTCCACGCTCACGTTCGTCCACTGCTGTCCGGTCTACAGGGGGTTGGTTAAGCGAACGTTCCGTCAACCTTGACGGAACCTTGCCTCAGCCGGTCAAATGCCCCCAACCAGCGAAAAGCACCCATCATGGTTAATGGGTTGTAAATGTGGCGCGAGGGTGAAGGCAAGCCGTGGCGCGCACGGAACCGGGTATTTTTAAGCCCGGTCCGGACCTTCCGGGTGCTTGACCACAGCTTGCGGTCGGGCGCAGCCGTCTTGGGGGGTCTTCAGGAGGAGGCAACCAGCTTTGGACGCTCGGAGGCAACTTTCGGCAATTCGACGCCCGCCGATTGCTTCATGCTGTGCTCGAACAGCATCCGCCGCTCGAATGCGCTCGAGCGCATGATCGGAAAACGGGTCAAGACCCTTTCCCGCACGGCACGGAAATCGGACGCCATCAGAGCCACCTTTGCCAGGGCATTCGGAAACAGGCGCGGCTCGGCGATGGTTTCGTTCAGGAAGACCCGGCGATAGAACGGCTCATGCGCAGGACGCACGAGCGCGAGGCCGGTATCGGCATTGAAATATTCGCAGGCCAGAAACACCAGCCGCACCGTCAGATAGGGAAGCTCAGGAAAGCATTTGGCTTTTTCCGGGCTCGCAACGAAGCGGGCCGGATCGATGAAAACCTCGCCCCGATCGAGGCGAGGATGCAGCACGTCGCCGAACAGATCGGTCGTGCAGGACATCCGCTGTTCTGAGGTCAGCAGGTGGAGACGAATGGAGCTGCAGAGTTCGCCATCGACGTAGACGCCGAACGTCTTCGCATTGGGCGCATCGTCGTAACCGTCGCTGTAGCGCTGGGACTCCGACTGCGGAATGAGTCCGCCGCGCGTATAGGCCCTGTAGCGCATCTGATAGAGCTGATCTTTCTCCTCGGGAGTCTCGATGGATCGGTAGTCGATGCGATCGAACAGCGCTCCCCCCCGCACAGAGAGCGAAGCGCGCGGTTCGGCTTCAAACTTCATCCAACATTCCTCAACTAACGAACAACTTTTGCGAGTGACAAAAAGATTAACAGCTTCTTAACAAGCATGCAACGTAATCACCCTGTTAGGGTTAACCCCGCCGGTCGTGCAATGTCAGCGATTGGCCCGCAATTTTACGGGATTTTACGCGATCGATCGTGAGGCGATGGTCAGCAGCTGCTCGTCCGGCGGGCGGCGGCCGTGCGAGGCATTCAGCAATTGCCGAACCCGAACCGCAGGGACCGGCCGGCTGAAGAGATAGCCCTGTCCCTCGGTGATCGTACCGTCGGCGCTGATCAGCTCGAGTTGCTCGTTGGTCTCGATGCCCTCGACCACGACCGACATGCCGAGATCGGCGGCCAGCCGCGCCACGCCGCGCAGCAGCGTGAGCGGCCGATCGGTATCGATGCCCTCGAGGAAGGAGCGGTCGATCTTGACCTTCTGCATCGGGAAATTGTGCAGGTAGCTGAGGCTCGAATAGCCGGTGCCGAAATCGTCCAGCGAGATGCGCACGCCGAGCGCGTGCAGCTGCGACAGGACGTCGTGGGTGAGCTGGGTGTTACGCAGCAGCGAGGATTCGGTGATCTCGATCTCCAGGCGATGTGCCGGCAGGCCCGACACTTCGAGCGCGTACCGAATCTCGCTCAGCACGTCGCGCTGGTGGAATTGCTGCGGCGAGAAATTGACGGCGACGCTGACGCCCTCCGGCCACTTCATGCATTCCATGCAGGCGCGACGCAGGATCCAGCGGCCGAGATCGACGATCAGGCCCATGTCCTCGGCGACCGGGATGATGTCGATCGGCGAGACCGTGCCGCGCACCGGATGATTCCAGCGCAGCAGCGCTTCGCAGGTGGTGATCTTGCCGGACTTCAGGTTGACCAGCGGCTGATAGAACAGCTCGAACTCCTCGTTCGCCAGCGCCTTGCGCAGGTCGAGCTCGAGGATGCGGCGGGCCTCGACGGTCGCCGCCATCTCGTCGCGGAAGAAGCAGAAGGTGCCGCGGCCGTCGGCCTTGGCGCGGTAGAGCGCCATGTCGGCGTTCTTGAGCAGCGTGTCGGCGCTGGCGCCGTCGGGCGAGGTCAGCGCGATGCCGACGCTGGCGCCGATCTCGACCAGGTGATTGTCGATGCGATAGCGCTCGCTCAGGCGCTCGACGATGCGGCGGGCGAGGCTCGCGGCGTCCTCGGCCGAGTTGATGTTCTGCTGGAACACGACGAACTCGTCGCCGCCGAAGCGGGCGACGAAATCCTCCGGCCGCAGCATCTCGCGCAGGCGATTGGCGACCGCGCAGAGGAGCTGGTCGCCGCAGGGATGACCAAGCGTGTCGTTGACCTGCTTGAACTGGTCGAGGTCGACGAACAGCAGCGCGGAGAGGCGTTCGGACTGGTGCGGATGGGCGAGCAGCCGTCCGATCTCGTCGCGGAAGGAGACGCGGTTCGGCAGCGCCGTAAGCTCGTCATAACGGGCGAGATGGCTGATGCGGGCTTCCGCATTGGTGCGCTCGGTGATGTCTTCCAGCAGCACGACCGTGCCGCCGCCCACCATCGGCTGGAACGTCCAGGACAGCGTGCGCCCACGCGTGTAATCCGGATCGTTGGTCAGCAGCTCGCGGACCCGTCCCTCCTCGATCTCGCAGAGGATCAGGTTGCCGCTCTCCGTCGAGATCGAACCGCCATTGACGCACGCCGCGATGATTTCGGACGCGTTGGGACGGCCCTCCACGAGATCGTCGGGCAGATTCATCATCTCGCTGAAGCGGTGATTCATGACCGCAAGTTGTCCGTCGACGCCGAACATGCACAGGCCGTGCGGCATATTGTTCAAGGCGGTGTCGAACTGGCCTGCGAGCGCCGCTTCGCGCTCGCGCGCGACAAGCGCCCGCATGAATATCCGGTGCAAATTGGCCGAAATCTGTATGACGGCCACCAGAAAGGCGGCGCACAGGACCGACATCACGACGTAATAGGTCGTGCCGCGCAACGCCAGCGCGATCACTGTCGAACCGAAGCAAAGCGAAGCCTGCAGCTTGTATATCCACTGCCGTCCATAGGCCCTGCCCGCGCCTCCCGCCACGAACCCGGTGGTAGTGGAGAGAGAAATCATATGGGCCACGGCGTCGTCACTGACCAACAACGTGGTGGTGCACCAGATGCCGACCGCGGCGGCCTGGATCATCGCTCCGATCTGATGCCGGTTCTTCCACCGCGCAGCTTCATCGGCGGTCAGCGTCGATTTGCGCATCTGGTAGCGCCGCAAGTCGAACGCCCGAATGGCGCCTGCGACAATGAGAAGCGCAACACACGCCCAGATCGCCGGCTCTCCCGTCTTGAGCGCAGTCGCGGCTGCCGCGATGGCGCCGAAGACAAGACCTGTCAGCAACGGAGCGGGAGTTTCAAACAGCGAATCGATCAGCGCCGCCGAAATCGTCGGCGAGGCCTGCCGTTGGGTCGGCTCTCCGCTGTGGGTTGCAAACTGCATCTGTTTCTGTATGCGCGTCCTGTTCCAGCGCGTACTTTTACCCAGACCAGATGAAGCCTTTCTGAGGGAACATCGTTAAAGTCGAGTTGTTTTTCGGCAATGGCGAAGCCGATTCTGTTGAAATATCATGCAGGTAGGCAAGCGTTGCCGAGCGCAAGGTGAAGGAAAGCTTGCCGTGCGCACGGAACCGCGAAAAATCGGCGCTTTTTTTCGACAAGATCGCGCGTTGCAGCGCTCGATCTCTTCATCGGTCATTGGCCCGCGGTCGCGGAGAGCAGCGGCGACCAGGCCGGATCCGAGGCAAAGCCCGGCGTCGGCACTTTCAGCTCGTTGCGGCCGGAAATGTCGACCGAGAACAGCGACGGTCCGGAGTTGCCGCCGGGATCGCGGAAAAACATCAACACACGGCCGTTCGGCGAGAAAGTCGGGCCTTCGTTGTGGAAGCCGGACGTGAGCAGGCGCTCGCCGGAGCCATCGGGCTTCATGACGCCGATCGAGAACTGGCCGCCGCCCTGCCGGGTGAAGGCGATGTAGTCGCCGCGCGGGGACCACACCGGCGTCGAATAGGTGGCGTTGTTGTCGTCCTTGGAGAACGAGATGCGCTGCGCCTGTCCGCCGCCCGCCGCCATCACATAGATCTGCGACCTGCCGCCGCGATCGGACTCGAAGCAGATGCGGGTGCCATCAGGCGAATAGGACGGCGACGTGTCGATTGCCGGCGTGTCGGTGAGGCGCGTCGTCGAGCGCGAGCGCAGATCCATCACGAACAGGTTGGAATTTCCGCCCTGCTGCAGGCTCATGATGACGCGCTGGCCATCCGGCGAGAAGCGCGGCGCGAAGGTCATGCCGGGGAAGTTGCCGACGATCTCGCGCTGTCCGGTCTCGATGTTGAAGAGGTAGACCTTCGGGTCGCCCTGGCCGAACTCCATATAGGTGATCTCTTGCGAGTTCGGCGAGAAGCGCGGCGTCAGCACGAGGTCAGAGCCGCGGGTCAAATAGCGCACGTTGGCGCCGTCCTGGTCCATCATGGCGAGCCGCTTGACGCGGCGCTCCTTCGGCCCGGACTCGTCGACGAACACGACGCGGCTGTCGAAATAGCCTTTTTCGCCGGTCATCTGGGTGTAGATCTGGTCGGAGATGATGTGGGCGATCCGGCGCCAATATTCCGGCGAGGTGAAATATTGCTGGCCGGCGAGCTGCTGACCGGTGACCACGTCCCACAGGCGGAATTCGGCCTTGAGCCGGCCGTCCTGCTGCCGCGTCATGCGGCCGGTGACGAGGGCCTGCGCGTTCAGGGTCTTCCAGTTCTGGAAATTGGGCGCGACGTCGATGTTGCTGATGCGCTCGATGAAGGCGGCCTGGTCGATCGGCGCAAACAGGCCCGAGCGGCTCAGATTGTTGGTGATGACCTGCGTGACGCCGTTGCTGACATCGCCGTCGGCGGGCGAGCCTGGCACGAAATTGGTGATTGCGATCGGGATCGGACGAAACTCGTCGGATTGGACGACGATCCGCTTTCGGTCCTGCGCTAACGCCTGCCCGCCCCCAAGCAATGCAAGCGTCGACCCTGTCAGGGTCATGAAGCGGCGGCGGTTCATCGAACGAACGTCAATCATCGCAAAATTCTTTTGTTCGGATGTCACAACATGTCTTTCAGGCCGAAAGTCATCGGAATGAGCTTCCAGCTGTCGTATTGCTGCTTTGGCAGGAACGAATAGACCTGACACTGCACGATCGCACGCCTGGCGCTCTCGGCCACCGCCTGGGCGATCGACCGCGACGGCCCTCGCACCGCGACGATGACCGGCTCGGCGGCGAGCGATCCGTCGATCTTCATGGGGATGTCGATGTCGGCTTCGTACAGGTTGGCGTCCTGCCCGTTATAGGTCGGCGTGAAGCAGCGCTTCACCGCGCCCTGGAATGCACCTTGCCAGGTCGCGACGTTGTTTGCCGCTGCCCCCGACGTCGAGCCCAGCGAGGCCGACGCGTTCAACGCCGATCCCGTGAGCTCGTGGCGGGTCACGGCACGCTTGTCGAGATCGCGAGCGATCTGCGCGGGATCGAAGGTGCGCTCCTTGGGCTTCGGCTGCTGCTGCGGCTGGACTGCGGCGACCTTCTGCTCCACGGGCTTGGGCGGCGGCTTCTTGGTCTCCAGCTTCTTCTGGAGCTCCGCAATCGGATCTTCCTTGGCCGGGTCAGGCTTCTTCTCCTGCGGCTTCGGCTCTTCCTTCGGCGTGGTCTCGGCGACCGGCTTCGGCGGCTCGGGCTTCTTCTCGACCGGCTTTTCGACGGGCTTCGGCGGCGGCGTGTCGGGGGTCGAGTTGGTCTTGATCAGCTCTTTCTTCTCGGTGACCTTGCCGACGGAATCTTCCTCGGGCTTGGCCTCGGCGATCTTCTCGACCTTGGGCTTGAGCTCTTCCTTCTTGCCGGTCTTCTGCCCCGACATCATCTGCGCGAGCTGATCGGTGGAGATGATGTCGACCGGAAGCGACTCCTCCGGCACGATGTACGCCTTGCTGCTGAAGGTGAGCAGGCCCCATCCCAGCACGAGGGCGTGGAGGACAATCGACGCAACGAGTGTCTTGTCGACGTTCACCTTCACTGGCCTAGGACCCCTGATCCGCTTCGGTGACGAGCGCCAGCTTCTTGAAGCCCGCACCCGACAGCAGGCCCATGACCTTGGCCACCGTGCCGTAATCCGCCTTCTTGTCGGCGCGCAGATAGATCCGTTCCTCGAGCCCGCCGCGCGCGTCCGTGATCGCCTTCAGCTTCGGGATCAGCTCGTTGATCGGGATCTCGGCGTCGGCGATGAACACCTTGCCGTTGATGTCGACCGACATCTGGATCGGCTTCTGGTCGCTCTGGTCGAGGCTCTTGGCCTGGGTCTGCGGCAGGTCGAGCGGCACGCCGACGGTGAGCAACGGCGCCGACACCATGAAGATGATGAGCAGCACCAGCATCACGTCGACCATCGGCGTGACGTTGATCTCGGCCATGACCGGCTTGCGCCGGCTCCGACGGCCGCCGCCTCCGGACGAACTGGCTACGTTCATGCCCATGGCTTGGTGCCCAATCTCGCCTTCACACTATACATGCCGTCCGTCAGCCCCGCTCGTCGATCTGGCGGGAGAGGATGGCTGAAAATTCATCAGCGAAGCCCTCGAGCCGCTGGGCCTGCCGGTTCACCTCGGACGTGAACTTATTGTAGAAAATAGTGGCAGGAATTGCGGCAATGAGGCCGACCGCGGTCGCAAACAGCGCTTCGGCGATACCGGGCGCCACCACCGCCAGGGAGGTATTTTTCGACGCCGCGATCGACTGGAAGCTCGACATGATGCCCCAGACCGTGCCGAACAGGCCGACGAAGGGGCCGGCCGAGCCGACGGTCGCGAGCACCAGCAGGCGGCGTTCCAGCCGCTCGACCTCGCGGGCGATCGAGACGTTCATGACCTTGTCGATGCGCATCTGCAGGCCGGCGACCGAGCGGGCGTGGCTCTCGAAGGAGCGTTTCCATTCGCGCATCGCCGCGACGAAACAGGCTGCCATGGAATGGGTCGGCTTGGCCGAGAGGGTGCGATAGAGTTCCTCGATCGACTCGCCCGACCAGAACGCCTGCTCGAAGCGGTCCATCGAGCGGCGGGTGCGGGCATACAGGAAGATCTTGTCGATCGCGATGGCCCAGACCCAGACCGAGCAGGACAGCAGGCCCAGCATGACGCATTTCACGATCCAGTGAGCCTGCCAGAACAGCGCGATCAGCGACACGTCGGCGGAGGCGGCAACCGGAAGGGCGGACTGAGCCACGTCGGCCGGATTCATCAGCAGTATCCTCTCAAGACGATCACTTTTGGCGATCGTTACCTATGTCCCGGCCAGCCAAACGACGGCCGGTTCCCCAACAGCCGCGCTAGAACCGGCGCTGCCGGCAAGCCCGCTCAAAGCCTTGTCTTTCTGGGGTACAGGGGCTCGTCCAAAGCCGCCGCCTGCATTCCCTGCCAAGATGTCAAAACTATGGGCCTCGACGACGGCTCCGGGCGCGATTGTCCATAATTACCAGAGCCCGGCGATGGTTAATGGCGGGTTACCGGGGGCGCATTTGGCGACGGAAAAGGGTGGCGGCGCAGGGGGATGGAGGTGCCGGCGACGGGGCATGGTGTCGCGTGGCGTTACCGGGGTAGCAGCTGCGAGCCCAGACCGAGTTCGGTTCCCCCCACCGAATAGGCTCACGCCACCGAGGCTGGCTCTGGGCAGTTGGTCAGCCGCGCCGGATTGCCGACTGCCGTGCATCCGCCGGGGACATCCGATGTCACGACCGCGTCGGCGCCGATCCTGGCGAACTCGCCGATGCTGACATCGCCGAGAATGGTCGCGCCGGCACCGATGAAGACGCCGCGGCCGATGCGCGGCGAACGCGTCGGCAGTTCACTGCCGCGGCCGATGCTGACGTTCTGGAGGATGGTGACCTCGTCGCCGATCACGGCCGCGGCGCCGATGACGATGCCGGTGGCATGGTCGAGATAGACCGCCGATCCGACGTTGGCCGCAGGATGGATGCTGACCTGGAGGACGTTCGAGGCCTCGTTCTGAAACAGCAGCGCCACATCGTGATGGTCATGACGCCAGAGCCAGTGCGAGACGCGCCAGGCCTGCAGCGCGACGTAACCCTTGAAATGCAGCAGCGGCGGCAACAGGCCGGCGATGGCGGGATCACGACGCGTGATGGCCTGCAAATCACGGCCGGCGGCTGCGATCAGATCCGGCTGGGCACGAAGAGCTTTCAAGGAAAATTCGGTGAAGCGTTCGCGCTCGCTGACGCTGCCGCCAAGCCGGCGCCCGATCAGATCGGCGAGAACAGCCGTGAAATCATCGTGTGCCAGGATGGCGCCGGCAACCGTCTTGCCAAAGACGGGATCGGCAACCGCGGCACGCAGCGCCTCGTCGCGAATGCTTTGCCAGAGATCGTCGCCCACCATGATCGCAGCTCGTGCCATCGCCGCCTCCGGTATCTTGATGCTTCCCCATATAGGTCGTGGGCAAGGCGGCGCCAGCGGCACCGCCGACCCGCACATCATGCCGCAGCTTCCCGTGAGGCTACGAGCTTGCATGCCAGACGCCGGCGCCCCTATAGTCCGCCGGATTTTCGGCCGACGCTGCGTCGGCCGGGATGTCCGAGCTTCTCGAGCCCGCGCGGTGGTCCGCCATCCGCGGGTTTTTCGTACCCGGCAGCCTCCTGCGCCGCCGGCACTCATCTCCGCACCCCTCATCCGAGGTTACGCCAAGACATGTCGCCCAACGCGCTCGCCGACGACCAGCACGACGACATCATGTACCCCTCCGCCGTCCCGTTCCTGCTGGTCCATCTCGGCTGCCTTGCAGCGATCTGGTCGGGCGTCACCTGGCAGGCCCTCGCGATCTGCGCGGCGCTGTATGTCGTGCGAATGTTCGGAATCGGAGCCGGCTACCACCGCTATTTCTCCCATCGGGCATTTGCGACCGGCCGGGTGTTTCAGTTCATCCTTGCCTGCCTTGCGCAGAGCAGCGCGCAGAAGAGCGTGTTGTGGTGGGCGGCCAAGCATCGGCACCATCATCTGCATTCCGATACGGAACGCGACGTGCATTCCCCGCGTCAGCGCGGCTTTCTGTACAGCCACCTCGGCTGGATTTTCTACCGAGAGCACGACACGACTGACCTGGTGAAAGTCGGCGATCTCGCGGTCTATCCGGAGCTGATGTGGCTGCATCGGCTCGAGCTGTTGCCGGCCGTGGTGCTTGCGGCGCTCTGCTTTCTGGTTGCGGGATGGCCGGGTCTGGTCGTCGGATTCCTGTGGAGCACGGTGCTGGTCTATCACGCGACCTTCTGCATCAATTCGCTCGCCCATGTGCATGGACGCAAGCGCTACGTCACGGGCGATGATTCCCGCAACAACTGGCTGCTGGCACTGCTCACTCTGGGCGAAGGCTGGCACAACAATCACCACGCCTACCAGAGCAGCGTGCGGCAGGGCTTTTACTGGTGGGAGATCGACGTAACCTATTACACGCTCAAGATCCTGTCCTGGTTCGGCGTCGTCTGGAACATGAAGGCGCCGCCCGAGCTGGTGCTGCGCAACGAACAGCCGCTCGGCGCGCGGGTCATCCATCGCGCGGCCCGCGAACTCGCGGGGCGGTTCGACGCTCACGCGCTCGCGCACGCGCTCTCGTCGGCACTGCACCGGGCCGATCTCGCGCAGCTGCAACTGCCGACCCTGCACGACATCCTCGATCGCGCGCATGACGGCGTCGATGCGCTGACGCATCTGCATCTGCCGAAGATACCGACCCGCGAGGAGTTTCTCAGCGAAGCCAGGGCGATGTTCGCGCGCACGCGATCCCTCAACGAGATCGTCGACCATGCCTACGAGCACTTCCTGACATCGGTTCGCGCGCAGCTCGCGACGGTGCGCTGAAGCGCGCGGGCCATCCTCATCCTGCCGGGACGCGTCCGTCGGGCGCACGTTCCGGCCGGGCTTGCCTGCGCAGGCCGAGCGCATAAAGCCAGCCGCCCGCCGCGACGAGGGCCGGCAGGACGAAGAGCGCGAAATCGCGAAGCAGGATCATGGCGCGAGGCTCGCCTTCGCGAACGAGATTGCCCGGCCGAGTGCGAGCCAGGCGAACCAATAGAGGTAGAGGCTCAGGAAGACTTTCCAGGACTCGCCGACCTGCCAGTGCGGGTAGAGCTCGACTTGCGTCGGCCATCTATTGAGAAACGCCACCGCCATCGGAATCAGGCCGCCGAACCGCCCGAACAGCGCCGTCGCGCGTTCGAGCGCGCGATGCGCCGGTTGATCTGGTAGTGTTCGGCGTTGGTCATGGTCGGACCCGTTGGCGCGCGGGAGGCGCCGTCGCGGTTTAGTCGCGCCGCGCGCGGATCGGGTTCTATCGTGCCGAGGGATGGCTGTGGACGACACCGCAGAGCTGTCGGCCGCAGCTGCGGAAATGGCAATCGACAGCGCCCGCGCAGCCGCCATAGACGAAACTGAGATAGCCCAGCACCGCAAAAGCGGTCATGCCGAGCAAGAGGCGCGTGGTGAGGTCCATGGGCTTTTGTGCCTACGAACCGTGCGCCGGTTCGGAGGACTCGATCCTCTTCCCCCCAAAACCAAACCGCCCGCCTGCGGGATGCGCAGGCGGGCGGCTCGGGGCCATCAGGACTTTGGGGGCATGCGCCTGAAGGCTTTGAGAAGTGTCAGCCCTGCTGCTGGTCGGTCGGCGGCGGGGTCGGACGCGTCTTGTGCTGCGCCATGAACTGGTCGAACTCTTCCTTGTCCTTGGCGTGGCGCAGACGGTCGAGGAAGTTCTTGAACTCGACCTGCTCTTCCTCGAGCCGGCGCAGCGTTTCGGTGCGGTACTCGTCGAAGGCGCGGTTGCCGGAGGACGGCGGACCGAAGCCAAAGCCGCCGAAGCCGCGGCGCTCCATGCGGTCGCGCATGCGGTCCATCTTGTACTGCATCCGCTCCATCTTGTTCTGCCAGCGATCCGAGTTGCTCCAGCACGACATTCTTCTGCTCCCGAGTGTGAAAAAGAGAAGGGCGAGTCCGATCGGCCACCAGATGATGAAGCCGAGAATGGTCACGGCAATCCAGCCAGGATGCCAGGGCGTATCGAGCATGTGGGGCCGCTCGTACTGTTGGTGTTGGTCCGAGGGGCCGCGCCAGCGATTGACATCAGCGGTGTAGGCCATTTCCCTTCTCCATCACGGCATCAGCGCCGTTGTGAATGTAAATAACATTTACATAGCTAGACCATCGCGCGATTTTGTCAAGCCGGCGGCCTGAGGGGCCTGCGGAATTATTTGCGCAACTTTATTTCGGCTTGCCCCAGGGCCCGCCAGGAGGCACTCCGGAACCGGAGGGTGCCTCCGGCGGGATCGGCGGTGGCTCGGCGCTGTTCGCCTGCGGCCGGCGGTCGGTGGGGAAGCCGAGGCCGCGCAGATAGATCAGCACCTCGGCCTCGAGCAGCTCGTCCGGCGACATCGGCAGCTTGCGGCGTGCGGCATCGCCACGCGAGAACAGCGAGGCGACGCCATGCGCCATCGTCCAGATGTGCAGCGCCATCATCATCGCCGGCGGACGCGGCGTGCCCGGCGGGGCGAGCGCCGCGAGACGCTCCGCGGCGGCGCGAATGACGTTGAAAGCGCGCTCGCTGGCGGCCTGCAGCGCCGGATTGGCATCGACGGGAAGGCCCGATTCGAACATCGCGTTGTAGAAGGCGGGCTCCTCGCGAGCGAACGCGAGATAGGCCCGGCCGACGCGCTCGAATGCCGTGACGGTATCGGGGCGGCCGTCGTCCCAGGCCGCAGTGAGCCTCTGCTCGAACTGCTCAAAACCGCGCTGCGCGATCGAGGACAACAGTTCGTCGCGATCGCGGAAATGCCGGTAAGGTGCCGCCGCACTGACACCGGCCATGCGCGCGGCATCGGCGAAGGTGAAGCCGGCCGCACCCTTCTCGGCGATCAGCCCGAGGGCGGCCTGCAGAAGGGCTTCCTTCAGATTGCCGTGGTGATAGCCGCGCTCGGCGCGGCGCTGCTCCTTGCGCCAGCTCATGTGAACGACCTTTACATGAGCGGCGCGTGAAGGTCACTAGCGGCAACGGGTTTTGGTGAACCCGTACTTCCACGTGTCGGACGTTCCGATCGGCTCCTAGCCGCCCGGGATCGGCAGCACCGGCATGATCTCGACGCGCTCGCCGGGGAAGATCGCGAAATGCGGATGGTTCTCGAACATCTTGGCGGCCGCCTCGTGCGAAGTGGCGCGAACCACCGTGAAAGCGCCCATCTCGTTGGCGATGTCGACGACACCCTTGGCATCGACCTTCTTGGTCTTGCCCAGCGGGCCGCCCATGGCCTGGATCGCCCCCTGGTGCTTCTCGACCCACCCCTTCCAGGCGGCGATGCCCTCGATCTCCTTCGCCTTGCGCTCGGCGTCGGACATCGCATTCCATGCGGCCCATTTCGGACTGTTCTTGCTACCGAGGAAGACGGCAAGATAGGTGTCGTTGCTCATCGGTGGTTTCTCCCTTGCTAGCTCTTCAGGTCCTCGAAACCGGCAGCAGCGGCCTGCACGTCGGGCGGAAAATCGGACATTTCCTGCACCTGGCGGATCTCGATGATCTCATTGGCCGAGGCCGGGCATTGCCTGGCCCAGGCGATCGCCTCCTCGCGCGAGCCGACCTCGATCATCCAGTAGCCGCCCAGCACTTCCTTGGCCTCCGCGAAGGGCCCGTCGGTCACGACGGGCACACCGGTCGAAAACGAGACGCGCGCGCCCATCGACGGCGGATGCAGGCCGTCCAGCGTGATCAGCACGCCGGCGTCCTTCAATGCCTCATTGTAGCGCATCATCGCGGCAACGCGTTCGGGATCGAGTTGGACGTCCGCCGGCGCAGTCTCATAGCCGAGCGGGATCATCAGCATCATGAATCGCATGCGGTTCCTCACTCAGGCGGGCCTTCTGGCCCGCGCTCACTTCCAAGACGAACGAACCGCTGCAAGGCCGACACGACCGAGGAAATTATTTCGGAAGTCATTGCGAGGCGCGCCGGCAGCGTGTGGGAACCTCCGCAAGACGAAGCAGTCGCGGCAGCGCCGGCAATCTGTCGCAGCCCACGCCATGCGCCGAACGGGAATATTTTTCGGAACGGCTCAGTAAAACTACGGCCAGCTCGTATGAATTGCACAGTGCTTATGAAGCCAGAAAGCTCGCCAACTGAACGACATCGACATCACACGTGGAAATACGGAGCTAACTCAGGTTTATGCACGGGTTTACAGTTGCTCAACAAGACCATGCAACTTTTCCGCTAATGCGGCGATACGGTGATCCCGCCGATCCGCCGCCAGATCATTGCGGAGCATCACGTGTTCAATTTCCAGAACAAGAAAGTCAGGCACGCCGTCGCAGAGGTCGAGGCGCTCGACCGGTCGCAGGCGGTGATCGAGTTCAGTCTCGACGGCACCATCGTCACCGCAAACGAGAACTTCCTGAAGGCGATGGGCTATTCGCTCAGCGAGATCAAGGGCAGGCATCACGGCATTTTCGTCGATCCGGCCGAGCGCGAGAGCGCCGTCTATCGCGAGTTCTGGGCGCGGCTCAATCGCGGGGAGTGCCAGGCTGCGCAATACAAGCGCTTCGCCAAGGGGGGCCAGCCCGTTTGGATTCAGGCCTCCTACAATCCGATCATTGACAAGAACGGCAAGCCGACTGGCGTCATCAAGCTCGCCACCGACATCACGGCCGAGAAGATCAAGGCGATGGAAGATTCCGGCAAGATCGCCGCCATCAACCGCGCCCAGGCCGTGATCGAGTTCCAGACGGACGGCACCATCATCACCGCCAACGAGAATTTTCTCGGTGCGATGGGCTATACGCTGGACGAGATCAAGGGCAAGCACCACAGCATGTTCGTGACGCCGGAGGACCGCGCCGGCGCGGCCTATGGCGCGCTGTGGGCCAAGCTGAACCGCGGCGAGTTCGAGGCTGCCGAGTTCAAGCGGATCGCCAAGGGCGGCCGCGAGATCTGGATTCTCGCGAGCTACAATCCGATCCTCGACGAGAGCGGCAAGCCGTTCAAGGTGGTGAAGTTCGCGACCGACATAACCGCCCAGAAGATGAAGTCCGCCGACAATGACGGGCAACTCGCCGCGATCCAGAAGTCGCAGGCGGTGATCGAGTTCAACATGGACGGCACGATCCGCACCGCGAACGAGAATTTCCTCAAGGCGATGGGCTATTCGCTCGCCGAGATCAAGGGCCAGCATCACGGCATGTTCGTCGACCCGAACGAGAAGAACTCGGCCGCCTACCGCCAGTTCTGGGAGACCCTCAATCGCGGCGAATACCAGGCCGCCGAATACAAGCGGATCGCCAAGGGCGGCCGCGAGATCTGGATCCAGGCGTCCTACAACCCGATCTTCGACCTCAACGGCAAGCCCTACAAGGTGGTGAAATACGCCACCGACATCACAGCGCAGGCGATCGGCCGCAAGAAGGCCGAGGCCGCGCGGGGACTGATCGAGGCTGTCGCGGCGGGCAGCGAAGAAATGAGTGCGTCGATCCGCGAGATTTCCGAAACCATGGCGAAGTCGCGCGAGAATTCCAAGACTGCGGCGACGAGGGTCGAATCCGCCGACAGCCAGGCGCAGAAATTGGCGACCGCGGCGCAAGCCATGAGTGGCATCGTCGAAATGATCTCCGGCATCACCAGCCAGATCAATCTGCTCGCGCTCAACGCCACGATCGAATCCGCCCGTGCCGGCGAAGCCGGCCGCGGCTTCGCGGTGGTCGCCTCGGAGGTGAAGAATCTCGCCAATCAGGCCAAGCAGGCGACGGACACGATCACCTCCGAAATCGACGCGCTGAACGTGATCTCGGGCGACGTCGCGAACTCGCTGACCGCGATCAAGGCCGCGATCGCCGGCGTCAACGAGTTCATCGCCACCACCGCCGCCGCGGTCGAGGAACAGAGCGCCGTGACCGCGGACATGTCGGCGAACATGCAGCGCGCAGCGGCGGAGCTGTCCTAGGCGTTCCTCCACGGAACCATTCGACTCCCCTTACCAAGGCCCTGCATCCCGTGATGCCGGGCCTTGATTGCATCTGGGGTCTTTCTGGCGCAGTAAGGGACGCTGGCCGCAATACCACCGCCAGATCCGAGCCAGAAGGACAGCCCCCAGATGCCGTCAGCCCAGCCGAAGATCGCCCTCGTCACCGGCGCCGCGCGCGGCATCGGACTTGCGGCTGCGAAGAAGTTTCTCGCCGAGGGCTGGCGGGTCGCGTTGCTCGATATCGAGGGCGAGCTGCTCGCCAGGGCCGTCGCCGACATCGGCAGGAGCGACGACACGCTGGCGCTCAGCTGCGACGTCTCGGACAGCACCGCGGTCGGCGCCGCCATGACGGCGGTCGCGCAGCGCTTCGGCCGGCTCGACGCGCTGGTCAACAATGCCGGCATTGCGGTGTTCGCACCGCTGATGGAGACGTCGGAAGCCGATTGGCGCCGCGTGCTCGAGGTCAACCTCACCGGTCCGTTCCTCTGCACCAGGGCGGCGGTGCCGCTCATGCGCGACGGCGATGGCGGCGCCATCGTCAACATCACCTCGATTTCGGCCGTGCGCGCCTCGACGCTGCGCTCGGCCTACGGCACCAGCAAGGCCGGGCTCGCGCATCTCACCAAGCAGCTCGCAGTCGAGCTCGCCTCGCTCAACATCCGCGTCAACGCCGTCGCGCCGGGTCCGGTCGACACCGCGATGGCGAAGCAGGTGCACACCAAGGAGATTCGCGCCGACTATCACGACGCCATCCCGCTCAATCGTTACGGCCTGGAGGAGGAACTCGCGGAGGCGATCTTCTTCCTGTGCTCGGATCGTTCGAGCTACATCACCGGCCAGATTTTGGCCGTCGATGGCGGCTTCGATGCGGCAGGCATCGGCCTGCCGACGCTGCGCGGCCAGCGCCGGAACGGCTAGAACCTCTTTTCGTGCGGCACGAAAGAAGGTGGGTTAAGACTGCAGCTGACTTACCCTACGGACCGGCTTTGTGGAGTGCTTCATGCGACGCATCACATCGACCACAGCCTTGCTGCTCGCCGCCGCCCTGCTCGCCTCCTTACCCGCCAGGGCCGAGATCCGCATCATCCAGAGCCCCGGCGGCCAGGTCGGACCGTTCCTCGATTTGTTCGAGAAGGTGCGCGAGAGCGGTGAGCGCGTGGTGATCGACGGCCCCTGCCTGTCCGCCTGTACGCTGGTGCTCAGCATCGTGCCGGGCGAGCGCATCTGCGTCACAAGACGCGCCGTGCTCGGCTTTCATGCCGCCCGTTCGGTCGACCGGCGCGGGCGCTTCTATGCCGAGCCGGAAGCATCCGAAGCCGTGCTTGCGGCCTATCCCGGCCCGGTCCGCGACTGGATCAGCCGCCGCGGCGGCCTCACCTCACGGCTGCTCTTGTTGAAGGGGCGCGACCTCGCCGCGATCTATCCGCGCTGCCGGTGACGTCTCGGCGTCGGGCTACAATATGACTGCGACAAATCCTCCGCTGTCCGACGATTAGGCACCACCCTGCGATTCCGCCCCTTGCGGCGCGAAATCCGCTCAAGCGCTCCGCAATGCGTGCACAATTTACGCGATTTGCAGCCTTGCCCCGGCGTTTATGATGCTGCTGGCCAGACCGGGCCGCCGCGCACGCGATGATTGCGCGACCGTCACATCTCAGCAGCGGCCGCGGACTATGATGGTTCCACATTTTCAAGATCAGTCATTTTCAAATGGGACGCATATGGAGTCCATCGATCTTCGCTACCGTATGTCGGATCAGGGACGGATCGTCCTCGGCCCGTTGAGCTCGGAAGAAACTCTCGAGTTCGAGGAGTTGACGCGGCGAGACCGCGAGGGACTGATCGACCTGACGTCTGAACTGCGGCTGCTCGAGTTGTACGTGAAGTACATCGGCTCGGACGCCAGGGTTTCGCTCGCACCTTCGGAGCCGGCGTCGCATGCGAGCGAGTCACCGCGACAAAGGCTTCCGCCGCGTCGCCAGTCGCGACAGCGCAACCTCGTGGTTCCCATGATTGTCGTGATGAGCATGAGCTTCATGCTGATCGCGCTGTTCATCAGCTGACGCACGGTGCTGCGTTCGCAAGCACCGCGTGAGTCGCGTCACACTAAAGCCAAGGTTGAGTTGGCATAGATGAACACGGCGACACCGATGTCCGCGGGGGAATTCATGACAAGCGTCGGCAGCGACGGACATGCCGGTTCGCAAGCTCGGTCATCACTTCATCGGAAAGCAAGCGATCAGGTCTTCACCCTGACGCTCCTCGTCACAAGCGCGGTCGCGACGGTCGGCTGGCTCTACGTCCTTGCTCAGGGCGCCGTAGCCGTCACAAACTGGCTGCTGTTCTAGTGGAGGACAATCTCAACCATCGGCACAAGCTTCATGCTTGCGCAGATGAGCATTCCCCACAGAGCAAAGTTGATTTGTAGCGCCGCCGCCATCGGTCGCTCCCTTCCAAGTCACGTCCACCCTAATTTGTAGATATTATGAATAGTGTTATCGATTCTGGCGCGAAGTGCACAGCCTAATCTTGCGCCAGTTGTTGTGCGATGCAATTCGCGTGGTGTCACGAACCCGCTCGAACGCTTGCGCAAAGTGAATCGAGCGCACGAATCTCCTTTCGGCCATGTCGTCGACGTCGTTTTCCCTCAAGTCACGGGTAAGCGTCGCGGTGCAAATTTTTCCACGCAGATTCGCGTGGCACAGCGCACGACAGGTTCGACATGGCTCGACACATTCTCGTCTTGCTCAGTTTTTGCGCAGCGCTCGCGGGATGCGCAAGTGCGCCGGCGGCGGAGCGGCGCCCGATCGCGTGGGACGGACTCGGTCAGGATCCCAATCGTCCTGCCGTCACAAAACGCCACGCGGCAAGTCACGCAGCACCAGAGAGCGATCCCAATGTGGAGCGGCAAAGGGTGCTGGCCACGCTGCGCCCCTATTCCGACGCGTGGTGGGCGGTCGAGGACGAGATCGAAGCCGAGAACGACAGGCAACTCGGCTCGAAGCTCGTGATTTGCCGCGGCTGCGTGGCGCAGCCACCGGGCGCGGACGTGACGGGATCGATCCGCTGACGTGCCGCGCCTCCTCTCTCGCGACAACGGAGAGAGGAGACCGCAGCCCAACATATCAGCGGGACGTTACGCTCACATGCCTTCGGCCGGGCAATTCACCATCCAGGGAATGCCGAACTTGTCGACGCACATGCCAAACCCCTTGGCCCAGAACGTCTTGCTGAACGGCATGGTGACGGTTCCGCCGTCGGCGAGTGCATTGAATTTTTTCTCACCCTCCGCAGGGTCCACGACGGTGAGCGAGATCGAAAAGCCCTGCGGCTTGTGAAAATGTTCTGGCGGCGTGTCGGAGGCCATCAGCACAGCGCCGCCGGGCAGCGTCATCCGCGCATGCATGATGGTTTTCTCGCGGCCAGCCGGCCCCGGGGGCATGTCCGATGGTGGCGCTTCCGAGAGGCGCATCATGGCGTCGATCTTGCCGCCGAGGACCTTGGCGTAATAGTTGAACGCAGCTTCGCAGGTGTCCTGATAGAACAGATAGGCACTGAGCATCGTTTCTCTCCTCTTCGCTTCCTTGACCGCTTCCTTGGCGGTTTCCTTGGCGGTTTCCTTGGCGGTTTCCCGCGCTACTTCTCGCTGAGCTTCTTCAGACTGACCAGGCCAGCCTCGAAATCCTTGCCGATCATGGTGTCCATGTTGATGAAGACCTGCATCACCTTGGACATCAAGGGCGCCGGACCGTACATCGCCCATGTGACCAGTGTGGCATCGCCTTGCGGCACAAAGGTGAACTCTGCCGTGTTGTGGCCCTCGAACGGCCGCTCGAAATCGAGCTTGATGCGAAGTTTCGATGACGCGTTCGCCTCGAGGATCTCCATGTGGCCGGCACCGACATTGCTGTTCCCGTCCCAGGCATAGGTCGCGCCCTTGCCTGCCATGGCTCCGCCATAGGTGCGCTTCATGGCGGGATCGCGGTTCTCATAGGGCGACCAGCCGGTCCAGAAGTGGAAATCGGAGACGAGCGGATAGATGGCCTCGGCCGGCACCTTCATCGCGAGCGAGCGTTCGACACGGAACGTGTCAGGTTTGGTCAGAGCAAGAACGAGGATCCCCGCGATCCCGATCGCGAGCACGGCAGCGACAATGGCAATAGCTTTCAGCATGGATGACTCCTGGATACGGGATTAAGACGAAGGGGAACTGAGGGAGCCGACACTCGGAAAGCGAATTTTTGGCACCCATCCACCCGGAGTCATGACCGGGCTGGACCAGGCTCGACCGGGGCAGCCGCGGACTTGGACAGCACGACAGAACGTGGATGGCCGGGACAAGTGTTTGGCCCGGCCATGACGGTGCGGAAACAGCTGGGCTTTATTTCGCCTTGGCACCCTGCCGGGCACCGCCGCTCTTCGGCTGGCTGTCCCGGATCAGGCGATCGATGTGCATGCGGATGTGGGCGGCTTCGGCCGACGTGTTGGCGAGCGCAATGGCGCGATCGAAGGCGATTCGCGCTTCGTCGTTGCGGCCGAGTTGCATCAGGAAGGCGCCGCGCACGCCGTAGAAATGAAAGTAGTTGGCAAGTTTGGGCGCCAGAGGCTCGATCAGATCGAGCGCAGCCTGCGGCCCGCGCACCTTGGAGACGGCAACCGCGCGGTTGAGGGTCACCACCGGCGAAGGCTGCACCACTTCGAGCGCGCCGTAGAGCAGGTCGATCTGCGCCCAGTCGGTCTCGTCGGGCGTCGCGGCGCGCGCATGCAGCGCGGCGACCGCAGCCTGGATCTGATAGGGCCCGCTGCGGCGGTGGCGCATCGCCTTGTCGATCAAAGCGAGGCCTTCCGCGATCATGGTGCGGTTCCACAGCGAGCGGTCCTGATCGTCGAGCAGGATCAGCGAGCCGTCTTCGGCAAAGCGCGCGGCGCTGCGTGCATGCTGCAACAGGATCAGGGCCGTGAGCCCCATGATTTCCGGCTCGCTCTGGAACAGCCGCAACAGCAGCCGCGCCAACCGGATTGCTTCCTCGCAGAGCGGCTTCCTGATCTCGGCGGTGTCGCCGCTCGCCGAATAACCCTCGTTGAAGATCAGATAGATCATCGCCGCGACGCCCGCGAGCCGCTCGGAGCGCTCGATCGCGCCGGGCGATTCGAACGGCGTCCCGGCTTCCGCAACCCTCGCCTTGGCGCGGGTGATGCGCTGCTCCATCGCGGCGTCCGAAACCAGGAAGGCGCGCGCGATCTGCTTCACGGTGAGACCGGAGACGATGCGCAGCGCCAGCGCGATCTGCTGTGTCGCGGGCAACTGCGGATGGCAGCAGATGAACATCAGCCGCAAAATGTCGTCGCGGTAGTGCGAGCCGTCGAGCCGCTCGGCGATCGCGCCCTCGGCGTCGTCGAGATCGGAGATCGCCTGGTCGTCCTCCGGCAGCGGCTGCTGTTTGCGGGTGCGGCGAACCTCATCGATGGCAACGTTGCGGCCGACCATGATCAGCCAGGCCGCAGGATCGCGCGGCGGCCCGTTCTGCGGCCAGCTCTTCAGCGCGCGCAGGCAGGCGTTCTGGAACGCCTCCTCAGCCGTGTCGAGATCGCGGAAATAGCGCAGCAGCGCGCCGACCGCCTGCGGACGCGCCGAGGTCAGCGCGGTCTCGATCCAGGCGGTATCAGTGTCGCTCACGCCGAAATTCCTCCGGGCCGGAACACGCCGACGGGACGCACTTCATAGGCGCCGCCGGGATTGGCAGCGCCAAGGTCGCGCGCGACGTCGAGCGCATCGTCGAGGTTCTTGCAGTCGACGATGTAGAAGCCGAGCAGCTGCTCCTTGGTCTCGGCATAGGGACCGTCCAGCACCAGCGGCGGATCTTCCTTGCGCAGGGTCGCCGCCGCAGTGGTCGGCAGCAGCCGTGCCACCGGCCCGAGCCGGCCCTGGCTCGTGAGCTTCTCCTGCACCACGGCGAGCTTCTTCATCACGGCCTCGTCCTGGTCCTTGCTCCAGGAGCCGACGAAGTCTTCGTCATGATAGCAAAGTATCGCATAAAGCATGGGCAGCACCTTCCCTGAACGCTTGTTTTAAAGACGATCCACTATGCCCTGCCCCGACAGGGCTGCGGAAATAATTTGCGAGAAAAATCCGTCGGATCGTGCCAAGGAGGGCCTCCAAGAGCGGAACCTCATGAGGCACTTCGAATGACCAAAGGCACACTGGCCGTCCTGATCAACAGCACGCAGCAGAACTGGCTGCCGGAGCGCTGGAAGGCCCGGTTCGATGCGGTCTGTGGCGGCCGCCGCGTGGTGCTGCTGCCGGATGCGGGGCTCGATCCGGCCGAGGTGCACTATGCCGCGGTGTGGAAGCCGGTGCCGGGCGACCTCGGCTCCTTCCCCAATCTGCGCGCGATCTTCAATCTGGGCGCCGGCGTCGACGCCCTGATGGCCGACAAGAGCCTGCCCAACGTGCCGCTGGTGCGCGTGGCCGTGCCCGACCTCACCAACCGCATGACCGAATATGTCGTGCTGCACGTGTTGATGCACCACCGCCAGGAGCTCTATTTGCGGGACTCGCAACGCGCCAGGCGCTGGGAGCCGAAATATCAGTGGCCTGCGAGCGCCGTCACGGTTGGCGTCATGGGCCTCGGCACGCTCGGCGCCGATGCCGCCGACGTGCTGCGGCGGCTCGGCTTCCGCGTCGCCGGCTGGAGCCGCAGCCCGCGCACCATCGCGGGCGTCGAATGCTTCCACGGCACCGCCGGCATGGATGCGTTCCTGCGCAAGACCGATATCCTGGTGTCGCTGCTGCCGCTGACGCCTGACACAAACGGCATCCTCAATCGCGATGTCTTCACCAAGCTCAACCGCACGAGCCCACTCGGCGCGCCGGTGCTGATCAATGCCGGCCGCGGCGGCCTGCAGAACGAAGCCGACATCCTGGCTTGCCTCGACGACGGCACGCTCGGCGCCGCATCGCTCGACGTCTTCGTGCAAGAGCCGCAGCCAAAGGACAGCCGGTTCTGGACCCACCCCAAGGTGGTGCTGACCCCGCACAACGCCGCCGACACCGACGCGGACGCGATCTCGGCCTATGTCGCCGAACAAATCGCAAGGTTCGAGGCCGGTGGGGCGCTGGAGAATGTGGTGGATCGCGGCAGGGGGTATTAGGGCTTCCCGCTCCCCGCTCCCCGCACAACCCACGCTGCACCTTCCTCGTTCACCCTCTCTTAGCGAGAAGTTGATAGGCGTTGTTAATCAACGCTCAACGAACGAGTCGGACATGCGAACCAGCCTCGGCCTCAGGATGCGGATCACAGTGGCGCTGGCCGTGACGGCGGCGGCGACTGCGCTAATCGCGGTGCTCGGCGCGATGTGGATCATTGGGGGGATCATCGACCGCGCCGACCAGCGCGAGCTGCGCAGCCATTATGATGCGCTGCTGTCGCGGATCGCGGAAGAATCCCATCGTGCCGCCGCCATGAGCACGGTCGTGGCGGCCATGCCGGCGACGCAGGACGCGATGGCCAGGCAGGACCGCGAGGCGCTGGTGCGGCTGTTCGGGCCGGTCTTTGCAGCGACCAAGTCGGAATACGGCGTCGAACAGTTCCAGTTCCATACACCACCCGCGACGTCCTTCCTGCGCGTGCACCAGCCAGCGAAGTTCGGCGACGACCTCTCGAGCTTCCGCAAGACCGTCGTTGACGCCAATCAGGCGCACAAGGTCGTCGTCGGCCTCGAAGGCGGCGTGGCCGGGCTCGGCATCCGCGGCGTGGTGCCGATCGCGCAAGCCGGCAAACATCTGGGCTCGGTCGAATTCGGCCTGACCTTCGGCCAGTCCTTTCTCGACGATTTCAAGCTCAATCGCCATGTCGATATCGCCTTCCATCTCGCCGACGGCGCAGGCTTCAAGCTGTTCGGTGGCACGCTGAAGGGCAGGAGCTTCTTCGACGCGGCCGACTATGGCCGCGCCGCCGGCGGCGAGTTCACGGTGCGGCAAGCGAAGCTGGATACGACGCCGGTCGCTGCGTTGCTCGGGCCGATCAAGGACTTTTCGGGCAAGCCGCTCGGCGCCGTCGAGTTGGTCATGGACAACGCCGATTACGTGGCCTCGGCCGATCGCGCCTGGATACTCGCAATCGGCATCGCCGCGCTCGGGCTCGCGCTCGCCGCTATCACCGGCTATCTCATTGCCCGCAGCATCTCGCGGCCGATCCTCTCCATCACCAATGTGATGCGCGAGCTCGCAGATGGCCGGCTCGACGTTACAGTTCCCGAGAGCAGTGCCAACGACGAGGTCGGCGCGATGGTGAAGGCGGTCGCGGTGTTCCGCGACAACGCCGTCAACTTCGGCAAGCTCCAGGCCGATCAGCTCGAGGCCAAGGCACAATCCGAGACGGAGAAGCGGCGCGCCTTCGCCGCGCTGGCCGACAATTTCGAAGCCAGCATCCGCGATGTCGTTACCACGGTGTCGGCGGCGGCGGTCGAGATGGAGCACACCGCACGCTCGATGTCTGACATCGTCGAGCAATCGCGGCAGCAGACCCGCACAGTGTCGTCGGCTTCCGCGCTCGCTTCGGAGAACGTGCAGACGGTCGCGGCCGCGGCGGAAGAATTGTCCTCGTCGATGGGCGAGATCAGCCGGCGGCTGGCGCATGCAACCGAAGTGGTGGGCAAGGCCGCGAGCGATGGACAGGCATCGAATGCGCGCGTCCGGAGCCTCGCAGATGCCGCGCAAAAGATCGGCGACGTCGTCTCCTTCATCAACGGCATCGCCGGCCAGACCAACCTGCTGGCGCTGAATGCGACGATCGAGGCGGCGCGCGCGGGCGAAGCCGGCCGCGGCTTTGCCGTGGTCGCCTCCGAGGTGAAGGCGCTCGCGACCCAGACCGCGAAGGCGACGGAAGAGATCGGCGCGCAGGTGACCGCGGTTCAGGGCGAGACATCAGGCGCGGTCGAAGGCATCCAGTCGATCTGCGCGACGATCAGGGAAGTCGACGAGATCTCCGCCGCGATCGCGGCGGCCGTCGGCCAGCAGGGCACGGCGACGCAGGAGATCGCCCAGAACGTCCAGCAGGCTGCTGCGCGCACCGGCGAGGTCTCGCAGAACATCGCCGGCGTCACCGACGGCATCGCGGCGACCGGCACGGCCGCGGAAGAGGTGCTGGCCTCCGCCGTCGAACTGTCAAAACAGTCGCAGCGCCTGCGCGACGAAGTGGACCGCTTCCTCGCGCAGATCCGCGCGGCGTAGTCGGGTGGGGTCGCGCCTCATCCTGGCTTTCGCCAGGACGACGTTGGGGAGATAGCTCGCATTACAAATACGATGTCGTCCCGACGACAGCTCATGCCTTCGCGCCTGCCCCCACCATCACATCGATCGCGCCCTTGACGATCGCTTCCAGCTCCTTGCGCGGCACGCGCGCGCGGGAGCGGATGGCGATGGTGTGGATCGTGGCGGAGGCGAGTTGCGCGAGTGCCGCGGGATCCGCACTCGCAGGCAACTCGCCCTTCTCCTTGGCGCGGCGGAAGCAATTTGCGAAGGCCTTGTCGAGGTCGGTGAGCCCCTCCAGCACCATGGCGCGAATCTCGGGATCGCCCACCGCCTCTGACGCGGCCGTTACCACCGTGAAGCAGCCGCGCGGGCCGGTCTCGCCCGAGAGATAGATGTTCAGCGCGGCGGCATAGATGCGCTCCAGCCGCTGGCGCACCGGCATCTCCTGGCGAAAGATCTCGATCATCGATGCGCGGGCGTCCTCTCGGTAGCGCTGGTAACTCTTGATATAGAGTTCGCGCTTGTCGCCGAAGGCACCGTAAAGGCTCGGCCGGTTCATGCCGGTGGCTTCGCTGAGATCGTCGAGCGACGTCGCGGCAAAACCCTGCTTGCGGAACAGATCGAGCGCCTTGCCGAGGGCGACATCGGGCTCATAGGCGCGCGGGCGGCCGCGGCGCTTGGGGCGCTCGGGTTCATTGGCAGCAGCTGGCGGCTTCGATTTTTGTACCATATCGCAAATTAATCCTTGACCCATCCCATATTATGCAAGACAGTACAAAAATCAATCTGGCCAGGTTGAGCGATACTCACGAGAGGAACTGCCCAAGGAGGCACCAGATGGATCTTTATTTCTCGCCGCTCGCCTGCTCCATGGCGACGCGCGTCGCGCTCTATGAGGCCGGCGCTGATGCGAACTATCTCGAAGTCGATTCACCGACCAAGACAGTGCTCAAGGACGGCTCCGACTTCCGCACCGTGAATCCGATCGGCCTGGTGCCGACGCTGCGCACCGACGAAGGCGTCGTGCTGACCGAGAACGCGGCGATTCTGCAATATGTCGCCGACCGTTTCCCGCAATCCGGGCTCGGCGCAACACAAGGCATCGACCGCACGCGGCTGCACCAATGGCTCTGCTTCATCGGCACCGAGTTGCACAAGGGGCTCTTCATCCCCGTGCTCGATCGCAAGGCGCCTCAGGAGACCAAGGCTTACGCCCTGGAGAAAAACCTGTCGCGGCTCGACTATCTCGACAATTACCTCGAGGGCCGCGAGTTCCTGCTCGACCATTTCAGCGTGGCCGATGCCTATCTCGTCACGGTCATCAACTGGACCATGGCGACGCCGCCGATCGAGCTTTCGAAATGGCCGAACGTGAAGGCGTATTACGAGCGCCTGCGCCAGCGACCTTCGATCGCGAAGGCTGTCGCGGAGGAGTTCGAGTTGTACAAGGCCGAGCAGGCGCGGAAGAAGGCGGCGGCGTAAGGTCAAAGCATCAAGGCGTCGTCCCGGCCGGTGAGGCCGGGACGAATTGTTTCAGCGGCTCACTGCGCATAGCCATAAACTGCGGCCGCATTGTCCGACGACACGAGACCGCTCTCGACATCGTCCCTGACCGCAGCGCGATCCCGCTCCGTCGGCGCGCCGATGCCGGCGCCACCGGGCGTGTGCACCACCAGGCGGTCGTCCGGCGGGACCTGCTGGAAGCCCTTGCCGCGCAGCTTCTTGCCGGATTTCAAACCGACATAGCCGGCCTCGCCGTTCTTGCCGCCATCGCGGCCGCGCGGCGGATGCTCGATGCGGTCGAATGCGGCGAGAATGTCGAACGGCGCATCGACGCCGCTGCCGACCTCGATGATCTGGCCGAGGCCGCCGCGAGTGCGCCCTGCCCCGCCGGAATCCGGGCGCAGCTCCTTGCGCCAGAAGATCAACGGCGTCTGCGTCTCCGCGATCTCGACCGGCGTGCCGCGCACGCCGCTGGGATAAGCCGTCGCCGACAGACCGTCCTTCGCAAAGCGCGCGCCAGTGCCGCCATTGCTGGTGACCGCCATCGAGAACCCGTAATTGCCGCCGACTCCCGAGCGGGTCTGGCCACGCACGTTGAGATTCCACAGGCACGAGGTGCCTTCCGCCGGCACGCGCTCGGGAATGATCTGGCGCAGGCAGCCGAACACGACGTCCGGCAGCATCTGGCCGATGATGTGGCGCGAGGCGACCGGCGCGGGCTTGGGCGCATTGAGGATCGCGCCCGCAGGCGCCGACACCGTCAGCGGCGAAAGCGAGCCGGCATTGTTCGGGATCTGCGAGGCGACGACGCAACCGAGGCCGAACACGGTGTAGGCCGTGGTGTAGGACAGCGGCACGTTGATGCCGAACTTTGACGCGACCGACGTGCCGTCGAAATCGACGTGGATGCCTTGATCGGAGATCGTCAGCGTCGCGGCCAGCGTCACCGGCGCATCATAGCCGTCGACCACCATGGTGTTGCGCCAGCTGCCCTTCGGCAGCTTGGCGATTTCGGCGAGCACAGCCTCGCGCGAGCGGTCGCAGATGTAGTCGCCGAGTTCGTCCAGCGCGTCGATGCCGAACTCGGTCATCATCTCCACGAGGCGCTCGCAGCCGACGTCGTTGCAGCCTGCGAGCGAATAGGTGTCGCCCTCGGTGTCGATCGGCAGCCGCGTGTTGGTGCGGATCATCGCCATCAGCGTCTCGTTGACAACGCCCTGGTCGATCAGCTTCAGCATGGGGATGTAGAGCCCCTCCATGAACACGTCGGTGGCATCAGGCCCGAAGCCGATGCCGCCGATGTCCATCAAATGGCTGGTGCAGGAGAACAGCGCGACGACCTTGCCGTCCTTGAAGCAGGGCGTGGTGACGACAAAGTCGTTGAGATGGCCGGTCCCCATCCACGGATCGTTGGTGATGTAGGCATCGCCCGCCTTCATCGTCGCGAGCGGGAAGTGATCGATGAAGTGCTTGACCGACTCCGCCATCGAGTTGACGTGGCCGGGCGTGCCGGTCACCGCCTGCGCCAGCATCCGCCCCCTGAGGTCGAACACGCCGGCCGAGAGGTCGCCACATTCGCGCACGATAGGGCTGAACGCCGTGCGCAGCAGCACCTGCGCCTGCTCCTCGACCACGGCGATCAGCCGGTGCCACATGATCTGGAGGTCGATCAGGCTCGCGCCATTTGCCTTGCTCATGATCAGGCTGCCTTCCGTTCCATGACGATGCTGCCGGCTCCGTCGATATGGGCGTCAAAACTGGTAGAGACGAAGGTCGAGGTCTCGTCCTCCGCGATCACCGCCGGACCCGCTATCGTCGCGCCGGGCGCCATGTCCTCGCGGCGGTACAGCGGGATCTCGATCACCTCGCCCGCGCGGCCGTCGAAGAATTTTCGGCTGCCTGACGCCTTGCCCGCGGGCTTGCGCGCGACGGCTGCAACCTTGGGCGGATTGCGCGCTTCAGTGGTCGCCAGCACCGACCAGCTCAACACCTCGATCGCCGCGCCCGGGATCGGGCGTTCGAACATCGCGGAATAATCCGCCTCGAACTTCTGGCGGAGGCCGGCGAGATCGGCCGTCGTCAGCGACCGGTTCGGCAGCTCGACCGTGATCTCGTGGCCCTGGCCGACATAGCGCATGAACGCGGCGCGGCGCTCACGCACCGGCGCACCGGCTGCACCGGGCTCGACCAGCGCACGCGCCTCGGTCACCATCTCCTCCAAGAGATCGGATACCGCCGCGGTGTCGAAGTCATCGAGCCGGACGTGACGGCTGCGCACCAGCTCATAGGCGATGGGCGCCGCAAGGAAGCCAACCGCCGAGCCGACGCCGGCATTCGATGGCACGATCACCCTGGACACGCCGATCTTCTCGGCGACACGCGCCGCATGCAGCGGCGCCGCACCACCGAACGCGATCAGCGTGTGCTGGCCGACGATCTCGCCGCGTTCCACCGCATGCACGCGCGCCGCGCTCGCCATGTTCTCGCAGACCACCTCGTGAACCGCATAGGCCGCGGTTTCCGCCGACAGGCCCAGCGGCTCGCCGACGTTGCTCAGCAGAGCCTGCTTCGACAGCTCCGGGTCGAGCTTGATCGTGCCGCCGGCAAAGGCGTCGGGATCGATCATGCCGAGGGCAACGTCCGCATCCGTCACCGCGGGACGCTCGCCGCCACGGCCGTAGCAGGCGGGGCCCGGCTCCGACGAGGCGCTTTCGGGGCCGACCGTGACGCGCTTCATCGCGTCGACATGCGCGATCGAGCCGCCGCCGGCGCCGATCTCGACCATCTCGATCACGGGAATGCGGACCGGCAGACCGGAGCCCTTGAGGAAGCGCGCAGCGCGATCGACCTCGAACACGCGCGAGGTCTCGGGCTGGTATTTTTCGATCAGGCAGATTTTTGCGGTGGTGCCGCCCATGTCGAACGAGAGCACCTTGCTCTCGCCGAGACGCGCAGCGATCTGCGCCGAGAAGATCGCGCCGCCGGCAGGACCGGACTCGACGAGGCGCACCGGGAAGCGCCGCGCCGTCTCGATCGAGGTAACGCCGCCACCCGACGTGACGAGATAGATGGCGCCGCGGAACTGCTCGACCTGCAAGGCGTCCGCCATCCGCGCGAGATAGCCGTCGATCAGCGGCTGCACATAGGCATTCGCAACCGCCGTCGACGTGCGCTCATATTCGCGGATCTCCGGGCACACGGCCGACGACACCGTCACCGAAATGCCCGGCATTTCCTCAGCGATGATCGCGGCCGCACGGCGCTCATGGTCGGGATTGGCGTAGGAATGCAGGAAGGCGATCGCGACGCTCTCGACCTTCAATTCGCGCAATTTCGGCGCGAGCGCGCGCACGGCGGCTTCGTCGAGCGGGAGACGGACGGCACCATGCGCGTCGATGCGCTCCGGCACGGTGAAGCGGAGACTGCGCGGCGCCAGCGGCTTCGGCTTGTCGATGGTGAGGTCGTACTGGTCGTAGCGGCTCTCGGTGCCGATATCGAGCACATCGCGAAAGCCGTCGGTCGCAATCAGCGCCGTTTTTGCGCCGCGCCGCTCGATGATGGCGTTGGTCGCGAGCGTCGTGCCGTGAATGAAGACGTCGATGTCGCTGATATGCGCACGCGCGTCGGTCAGAATGAGACGCATCCCGTCCAGCACCGCCTGTTCGGGTCGCTGCGGCGTCGTCAGCACCTTGCGGGTCTTGCGCACCTCGCCCACGTCCAGCACGATGTCGGTGAACGTGCCACCGATATCAACGGCAAGCCGTACTTCGGCTCCTTCAAGCATTCCAAAATTCTCCGGCTGACCTTCAGGACTGAAGGCAAAAATGCAGCAATTTCCGTGCCATCGAGCACACCGAAAACACCGCGCCAAGCTATTCTGCTTGGCACCTATGCAATAGGCAAGACGTGTTCGCCCGACGTCAAATCAGAGCAGGAATGCAAGCGCCGCCTCGCAGCGCTCCTCGACTTTCAGCGTCAGGAGATCGTCGGCGCGGGTACGTCCGAGATTGACCGCGGCGATCGGGATTTGCCTGACGGCCGCGGCCTGCACGAAGCGAAAGCCCGAATAGACCATCAGCGACGAGCCGACGATCAGCATGGCATCGGCCTGCGCCAGATGGTCCTGCGCCGTCGCGACGACGTCACGCGGGACGTTCTCGCCGAAGAACACCACGTCGGGCTTGAGGATGCCGCCGCAGGCTTCGCAGGCCGGCACCTTGAACGACGAGAAATCGTGCTCCAGATCGGCGTCGCCGTCGGGTGCATCCGCGGCATCGAGCGTCAGCCACTCGGCATTGACGCGGCCGAGCGCCTCCTGGAATTCGTTGCGCGGAGTCTTGCGGTCGCAGCCCATGCAGCGCACGAGGTCGAGCCGCCCGTGCAGATCGATCACTTGCCGATGCCCGGCAGATTGGTGCAGCCGGTCGACATTTTGCGTCAGCAGCATTTCGCAGCGGCCGCCGGCCTCGAGCCGGGCGAGCGCATGATGCGCATCGTTCGGCCTCGCCTGGCCGAAGCGCCGCCAGCCGATCAGGCTGCGCGCCCAGTAGCGCTGCCGCGTATGCTCCTCCGACATGAAGGCCTGGAAATTGACCGGTTGGGTCCGCTTCCAGTTGCCGTGGCTGTCGCGATAATCGGGAATGCCCGAATTGGTGCTGCAGCCGGCGCCGGTCAGCACGAACAGTTTTCGGTGCCGGCCGACGAAATCCTGGAGCGGTGGGCTTGTCATGGCGCGGATGTAGTCTGCGCCGCGGCATTTTGCCAGATCACGCCTCTAGCTCGCCCAGTTGTCCCGAAACTCCGGAAACAGCGTCAGCCCGCCGCAGGCGTAGATGGTCTGCCCGGTGATGTAGCTGGCGTCATCAGAGGCGAGGAACGCGAACACGGCGGCCATCTCTTCCGGCGTTCCGACGCGGCCGAGCGGAATATGGCTGGTGACGAGGTCGCGCTTCTCGGCATCGCCGGTCCAGGCCGCGTTGATCGGTGTGTCGATCGCGCCGGGACCAACTGCATTGACGCGAATGCCGCGGCCAGCAAACTCCAGCGCCAGCGTGCGGGTCAGATTGGCCATGCCGCCCTTGCTGATCGAATAAGCGAGATAGCCGGGCTTCGGGATGATCTGGTGGACGCTGGAGCAGTTGATGATGCTGCCGCCTCCGCCGCGGGCGACGAAATGCGCCAGCGCCTTCTGCGCGCAGAGCACGGCGCCGTTGAGATTGACGTCGATGATGCGGCGATAGGTTTCGATGTCGAGCGCCTCGCTCGGCGATTCCCGCTGGAAACCGGCATTGTTGACCAGACAATCGAGGCGCTTCCAGCGCGCCAGGATGGTCTCGAACATCGCGGCGACGTCCTGCTCATTGCTGACGTCGGCCTTGACGATGACGTGATCGAGCTTGCCGTGGCCGCGATCGCTCGACCCGGTCCTTGCCAGCGCCAGCGTTTCCTCCGCTTTCCCGGGATGATCGACATAGTTGATGGCGACGGTCGCCCCCTCTTGTGCGAGCCTCACGGCAACGGCGCGGCCGATGCCTTGGGAGGCACCGGTCACAAGCGCATGGCGGCCACTGAGACGTGAAGGGAAGGCGGTCGAGAGATTGGTCTGAGGCATGGGGATTCTCCGGGATGCCTCATCATGGATGGAACCGGGATTTTGTTCCATCCCTCTGGCGCAGCTCTGCGATTCATTCTGCGCCGCGCGCAATCGGCGAGGTCAGGATCTGATACAGGATAATCGCGCCGAAGGTCGCGGTGCCGATTCCGCCGATCGTGAAGGCGCCGAATTTGAGCGTGAGGTCGCCGGCGCCCGCGGTCAGCGCCACGGCAACGGTGATCAGGTTCGCCGGGTTGGCGAAATCGACCTTGTTCTCGACCCAGATCCGGCCCGCCATCGCCGCGATCAATCCGAACAGCACGATCGAGAGGCCGCCGATGACGGGACCCGGGATCGACAGGATCAGCGCGCCGAATTTCGGCGAGAAGCCGAGCAGGATCGACACCGTTGCAGCGAAGGCAAACAGCAGGGTCGAATACACCTTCGTCGCCGCCATGACGCCGATGTTCTCGGCATAGGTGGTGACGCCGGTGCCGCCGCCGCAGGCCGCCACGATCGTCGCGAGGCTGTCGGCGAACAAGGCTCGACCGAGATAGGCATCGAGGCTGCGGCCCGTCATGGCCCCGACGGCCTTGATGTGACCGAGGTTCTCGGCAACGAGGATGACCGCAACCGGCGCGATCAGGAAGATGGCATCGGCCTTGAAGGTCGGCGTGGTGAAATGCGGCAGGCCGAGCCACGGCGCGGCCGAAAGCTGCGCGAAGTCGATCGGCTTGCCGAAGCCGAGACCGTTCGCGAACAGCAGGTACAACAGATATCCGCCGATCGCGCCGAGAATGATCGGCAGGCGGCGCCACAGGCCGGGAGCGGCCACGGCGACCACGCCGATCATCAAGACGGTCGCGAGCCCGATCCAGGTCTCGAACGCGTTCGCGCTCACCGCCTTGACCGCCACGGGCGCGAGGTTGAGGCCGATCGCGGCGACCACGGCGCCGGTGACCGCCGGCGGCATCAAGCGCTCAACCCAGCCGCTTCCCGACCACATGACGACCAGCGCAATCAGGCCGTACAGCACGCCGGCGCCGACGATGCCGCCGAGCGCAACGGAGATGTTCGGATTCGGTCCCTGCCCGGCATAGCCTGTTGCGGCGAGAACGACGGCGATGAACGCGAAGCTCGAGCCGAGATAGCTTGGCACGCGCCCGGCAACGATGACGAAGAAGATCAGCGTGCCGATGCCGGAGAACAGGACCGCAACATTGGGATCGAATCCCATCAGCAGCGGCGCGATGATCGTCGACCCCGACATTGCAACGCAATGCTGGAGACCGGAGACAACGGTCTGCCCCCATGGCAGTCGTTCCTCCGGCATGATCACGCCCGAGGTCTTCAGCGTCCAACGCGGAAAATAGCTACGCGCCTGCTCGTCCGAGCCCGTTGCGTTCGACATGTTCCCCCCATTGCGGTGCAGCGATTGATCTTCGTGCGATCCGACAAAAACGTGGTTGTTGCTTATACCGACATCATCACATGATGTGAATCATGCAAGATCAATGCGTTCCGGGACTTAGCTTATGACACAGATTGCGATCCAGCCAGCCGTCCACCGCCGGCACCAGCCCTGGTACAAGATCCTCTATGTCCAGGTGCTGATCGCGATCGCGATCGGCGTGCTCATCGGCTATCTCTATCCGGACCTCGGCAAGGCCCTGAAGCCGCTCGGTGACGCTTTCATCGCGTTGATCAAGATGATGATCGCGCCGGTGATCTTCTGCACCGTGGTGCACGGCATCTCCTCGATGGGCGACCTCAAGCGCGTCGGCCGGGTCGGGCTGAAGTCGCTGATCTATTTCGAGACGGTCTCGACCGTCGCCCTCGCCATTGGCCTTCTGGTCGGCGAAGTTCTCCAGCCCGGGCGCGGCTTCAACATCGATCCCGCCACCATCGATCCGAAATCAGTGGCGACCTATGTCACCAAGGCTCATGAAGACGGCATCGTCGCCCATCTGATGGCGATCATCCCGGACAGCTATGTGGGTGCGATCGCGCGCGGCGATCTCCTGCAGGTGCTGCTGGTCTCGATCCTCTCGGGCTTTGCCATCGCCTTCCTCGGCAAGGCCGGTGAGCCCATTGCGGATGCGATCGACAAGGCCGCAAGGATGTTCTTCGGCATCATCCGCATCATCGTGCGCGTGGCCCCGATCGGCGCATTTGGCGCGATGGCGTTCACCGTCGGCGCCTACGGCCTCGGCTCGCTGCTCAACCTCGCCGCGCTGATCGGCACGTTCTATCTCACCAGCATTCTGTTCGTGCTGATCGTGCTGGGCTCGATCGCGCGGCTCGCCGGCTTCTCCATCATTCGCTTCATCGCCTACATCAAGGACGAGCTCTTGATCGTGCTCGGCACCTCGTCGTCGGAGACGGTGCTGCCGCAGATGATCCAGAAGATGGAGCATCTCGGCGCCTCGCGCTCGGTGGTCGGCCTCGTGGTTCCGACCGGCTACAGCTTCAACCTCGATGGCACCAACATCTACATGACGCTGGCGACGCTGTTCCTGGCGCAGGCGACCAACACGCATCTGACGATCTGGCAGGAGCTCGGTATCCTGGGCATCGCCATGATCACGTCGAAGGGCGCCTCCGGCGTGACCGGCGCCGGCTTCATCACGCTCGCTGCGACTCTGTCGATCGTGCCAGACATTCCGATCCAGTCGATCGCGATCCTGGTCGGCATCGACAAGTTCATGAGCGAGTGCCGCGCGCTGACCAATCTGATCGGTAACGGCGTCGCTTGCGTCGTCATCAGCATCTCCGAGGGCGAGCTCGATCGCGAGGCACTGCATGAGACCATGGCGCATCCGCTGGAGATGGGTGAAGCGCTGGAACCTGGCGGCGCCGCGTAGGCATGACGGGATCAGATGATCCCGCCATTGGCACGCAGCACCTGACCCAGGGACCTCCTCGGCCGAGGCATCGCCACGCTCCGCCCGGCGAAGCAAATCCAGGGCATCGCGCGCGCTGAAGAGATCGACAACCCTCGCGCAGGCACGGAGCTGGGCGTCCTGGCGCAGGAGCCCGACGGTTGCGCGGCCCGGGCGGCGCGCTCAGCCCTTGACCGCAGTGACCACCACCTCGATCAGCGCGCCGCCGCCGAGATCGGCGACGCCGACGGTGGCGCGGGTCGGCAGATTGTCGCCGAAGAACTCGGTCCAGGCTGCGTCCATCTCTTTCTTCTTCGAGAGATCGGTGACGAAGATCGAGGTGCTGACGACGCGGCCCTTGTCCGTACCGGCTTCCTTCAGATAACCCGCGATCTTGCCGAGGATGTTGCGGGTCTGGTCGCCCATCGAGACCGAGGTGTCGTCGGCGATGGTGCCGCCGACGAAGACGAAGCCGTTGGCCTCGACCGCGCGGTGCATGATGGGCGTGCGGATGCTGCGGGTGATGCTCATGATGTCCCTGTTCTTAGAAAGTGGAAGGGTGGAAGCGATCGATGCCGAGATCGCTGATTCGGGTCTGGGTGCCGCCATTGACGATCAGCTCCGCCATCACGGCGCCGGCGCCGGGGCCGAGCTGGAAGCCATGCAGCGAGAAGCCGAACTGGTGATAGAGGCCCTTGTGACGGCTGCTCGGGCCGAACACAGGTATGTCGTCCTTCATCTTGGCCTCGATGCCGGCCCAGGCGCGCACGATGGTGGCGCTGCGCATCGCCGGAAACAACTCGAACACGGTTCGCGCGCTGATCGCAAGACTCTTCCAGTCCAGCACCGTCTCGTTGCGATCCTGATAGGGCGTTGCCAGATGGCCGCCGCCGATCAGCACGGTGCCATTGGAGAACTGCTTGAACGAGAGCTTTCGTCCGCGAAGGATCACGACGGGGTCGATGAAATGCGGCACGCGCGAGGTGATCATCAGCATCGGCGCCACGGTTTCGACCGGCACGGGCTCGCCGAGCGCGTCGGCAATCTTCCCGGCCCAGGCGCCGGCAGCATTGACCAGCACCGGCGCGGCAAAGGTCTCGGTGCCGACGTCGACGTGCCAGAGCCCGTCGCTGTATCTGATATTGCTGGCGGCAACGCCTTCGCGCACGGTGGCGCCGAGCTGCTCGGCCTTGCGGCGGAACGCCGTCGTCGTCTGCGCCGGGTTCGCGGCGCCGTCACGACGCGAGACGATGCCGCCGGGACAGGTCTCTGCGACCGCCGGCACGAGCCGGCGCAGCTCAGCGGCGTCGATCAGCTCTTCATGGGTGAAGCCGAGCGCATTGAGCTCGGCGACGCGCGCGCGGCAGGCTGCAAGCTCCTCCTCGTTCTCCGCGACCAGCACCTGACCGTGGCTCTCGAAGCTGCAATCGTCGTCGAGGAGATCGTTGATCTTCTCCCATATCCCCATCGAACGGATCGAAAGCGGGATCTCGGGAATATGCCGCGCAAGCTGACGGACGCCGCCAGCGTTGACGCCGGAAGCGTGGCGGCCGGCATAGTCCTTCTCGATCAGCACCGGTTTCAGGCCGGCAAGGCACAGATGCAAGGTGGTCGAGCATCCGTGGATGCCGCCGCCTATGACGATCGCATCCACGTTTCGTGTCATCCGCGCACCACCGCCTTGACGTCTTCTTCCGTTTTCGGGACGGCCGCGAGTTCGGCGAGCGTGATCGGCTTCACCGGCGCGCGCAGCCGGTAATAGCCGATCTCCTGCGGGGCCTTGCCGCGCGCCTGCGCCATCAGCTCCGTGACCGTGAGGCCGCAAAGCCGGCCCTGGCACGGGCCCATGCCGGTGCGGCGATAGGCCTTGAGCTGGTTCGGCCCGGTCGCACCGATCGCGACGGAATCGAGCACGTCCTTCGCAGTGACCTCTTCGCAGCGGCAGACGATGGTATCGCCGGAGGGAATGCGAAACTGCGGCGCGGGACGGAACAGCGTGTCGAGGAAGACGCGGCCGCGTTCGGCCTTGGCGAGATCGGCGCGGAGCGTCGCCATCGGGACGAGCCTCGCCGCCGCCGCCGGCGCAAGGGCCTCCACTGCCGCGCGCGCGGCGATGCGGCCGCGGACAACGGCGGCATTGGCGCCGCCGATGCCGGCCCCGTCACCGGCAATCGCGATGCCGGCAACCGACGAATTGCCGCTCGCGTCCAGCACCGGCGACCAGCACAGTTGCAGATCGTCCCAGCGATGCTCGACGCCTGCGGACATCGCCAGATTGACGTTGGGCACGACGCCCTGATGCAGCAGCAACAGATCGGCAGGAATGGTCTCGCGCTTGCCGCCAGCGACATAGCTGACGCTCGCGAGCTGGCCGTCGCCGGATGCCGCGAGCTCGGTGACGCCGGAGACGACCTGCACTTTGGCCTTCACTTCGCGCATCATCGACAGCCCCTTGGTGAAATAGGGCGAAGCCAGGAAGGCGAAAGCGTGGGGCAACGCGGCGAAATAATTGCCGCGCTCGGTGGTGTCGAGGATGCGGTCGATGCGGCCACCGAGGCGCAAAATCTGCGCGGCGAGCAGCCAGAGCAGCGGCCCCTGCCCCGCGATGAGAGTGCGGCCGTCAGGCACCAGCGCCGACGACTTCAGCATCGTCTGTGCGGCGCCCGCGGTCATCACGCCCGGAAGCGTCCAGCCGGGAATCGGGAACGGCCGCTCCAGCGCACCGGTCGCAAGGATCACGCGCTTGGCCCTGACGAAGGCGGACGCGCCGCCGATCGAGACGGCAATCTCGAGATTGCGATCGAGGCTCCAGACCGTGGCGCGGTGGATGACCTCGGCATTGCTTGCGCGCAGCGATTGCACGAGATCGGCTCCGACCCAGTAATCGGCGCCGAGCTGACTGCGGTCGATCACCGGCGTCGAGGAAATCGCACGGAACACCTGACCGCCGGGACCTATGTTCTCGTCGAGCAGCAGCGTCGTGAGACCTGCTTCGGCCGATGTCGCGGCAGCCGCAAGGCCCGCGGGCCCGGCGCCGATCACCACGACGTCATAATCTTCGCGCTTGGGAGCGACGCTCATCTTCCGATCTCCCGCTTGCCCTTCTGGATCTCGATCTGCATGCCCTCGGCGACAGGCACGAGGCAGCCCTGGCGGTTGCCGACCCCGTCGACGGTGACGAGGCAATCGAAGCACACGCCCATCATGCAGTAGGGCAGCCGCGCCGCGCCGCTCACCGCGGTCGAGCGCCGCACGTCCTGACCGGATGCCAACAATGCGGCGGAGACGGTATCGCCCTGGCGCGCCGCGACGGCGACGCCGTCGACGAAGATCTGCACCTGCGGACGCTTGTCCTGTTCGGATCGTCTAAACATGGGTGCCTCTTGGCTCCTTCAGAATCTCTAATAGCCGCTGTTGTTCGCTGCGCCGGCGCCGCCGAAGCGGCTTGCGGAGAACGCGCCGACCAGCTCGGGCTCGAGCGCGCCCTGCGCGACCATGCGCGCGATCTCGAACGCGTGGTTGGAGGCGAGCGTCACGCCGGAATGGCAGCAGGCGACGAAGGCGCCGGGATGCGTCTCCGACTGGTCGTAGATTGGAAAGCCGTCCTGCGGCATGACGCGGATGCCGGACCAGCTTCTGACCACATTGAGCCGCGACAGATGCGGGAACATGCGCTGCGCGCGATCGGCCATCACGCCGCTGATCGAAGGTTTCAACGTGCGATCATCCAGCTCGTCTTCCTTGCTGTCGCCGATCATCACCGTGCCTTCGTCAGTCTGGCGGATCGTGGTCAGCGGATGCGGCAGGAACGGCATGGTACGCTCGGTCACGACGACCTGGCCGCGCGTCGGGCCCATCGGGGCGTAGAGCCCCACCATCGGCGCCAGCGTCTGATTGGCATTGCCGGCGGCGAGCACGACCTTGGCCGCGCGCAGCTCGCCCTTCGGCGTTGTCAGGCGGAATTCGCCGCCGCTCTTGCTGATCGCCGACACCGGCTGCTCAGGGAGATAGTCGATGCCGAATTCCCTGAAGCCAGTGTGAAAGGCGCGAAACGTGCGCAGCGAATTGACGTGTCCGTCGAGCGGACAATAGCTGCCGCCGGACACTTGCGGCCCGATCAGGGGCAGCGACTTCTTCACCTCGGAGGCCGAGAGCATCTCCATCTTGTAGTCGGCCGCGCCCGCCTGATTGTGCATGCGCTTGACAAGCTCGACGCGCTGGCCGAATTCGGCGTCGCCCAAGGTGAGGTGGAAACCGCCGTTCTGCTGGAGCGCGACGTCGAGGCCGGTCTGCTGCTTCAACTCCGAGGCAAGCCGGGCCCAGGCCTGCGAGGCCTGAACCGTCCAGACCGTATAGGCGGGCATGCCGAGCCCTTTGCTCTGAACCCAGACCAGCGCAAAGTTCGCGCGCGAGGCGCGCTTGGTGATATCGCCTTCGTCGAGCACGGCGACACTCTTGCCGAGCCGGCCGAGGCCCCAGGCAATCGCGGAGCCGAGCAATCCGCCGCCGACAACGGCGACGTCGTAGTCCCTGGACATGGGTTCTCCTATCGTCCCGTATCGCCCTTGCCGGCGAGCACGCGGTCGAGCCCGTAGAAGCGGTCGAGCGCAATGAGGGCGGTCATGGTCACAGCGATCACGCAGGCCGAGACCGACGTCACCAGCGGATCGATGTTGTCCTGGATATAAAGGAACATGCGCACCGGCAATGTCTCGGTGCCGGGTGCAGCGAGGAAGACGGTCATGGTGAGATCATCGAAGGACTGGATGAAGGCGAGCGCCCAGCCGCTGATGACGCCGGGCAAGATGAGCGGCAAGGTCACGCGGCGAAACAGCGTCCAGCCGCCGGCGCCGAGCGAGACCGCGGCCATCTCGACCGTGCGGTCCATGCCGGTCGCCGCCGCCAGTGTCAGCCGCAATGCGAACGGAAACACGATGATGACATGCGCGATGATCAGTGCGGCGAAGCTGCCGCCGAGCCCCGCCGAGGTGAAGAAGCGCAGGAAAGCGATGCCGAGCACGACATGGGGGATCATCAACGGCGACAGGAACAACGCCGCCAGCGCATCGCGACCACGGAAACGATGACGCGCGATCGCCAGCGCCGCTGGCACTGCGAACAGCAGCGCCACGAACGACGACAGTGCGCCGAGCCCGAGGCTGACCCAGAAGGCGTGGATGAATTCGGGATAATTTCCGATCTCCCTGAACCAGCGCAGCGAGAAGCCGTTGGTCGGCAGCGACAGAAAACCCTCCGGCGTGAAGGCGACGAGGCAGACCACCAGGATCGGCGCCACCATGACGATGACGAAGATAGTGTGGAAGATCAGCGCCAGCGGGCCGTTCCGTCTCATCGGAACACCTCCGCATAGCGCCGCTCGATCAGCGCGTTGCTGCCGACGACGATCAAGACCAGCGCGACCAGCAGCAGTGTCGCCACGGCAGCACCGAGCGGCCAGTTCAGCGTGTTGAGAAATTCGTCATAGGCCAGCGTCGCCGCGACCTTGAGCCGACGGCCGCCGATGATCGCGGGCGTCGCGAAGGCACTGGCCGAGAGCGAGAACACGATGATGGCACCCGACAGCACGCCCGGCATGATCTGCGGCATGATGATGCGGCGGATGATGGTGACGGGGCCGGCGCCGAGCGACATCGCGGCATTCTCGATCTGCGGATCGACCCGCTGCAGCGCGGCCCAGACCGACAGCACCATGAACGGCATCATCACATGCGCAAGCGCGACCACCATGCCTGTTTCGGTGAACATGAAGGGAATGGGCGAGCGAATCACGCCCAGCGACATCAGAAGCTTGTTGACGAGGCCGTTGTTGCCGCCGAACAGCAGCGCCCAGCCGAGCGTGCGCGCCACCACGGAGATCAGCAGCGGCCCGAGGATGACCAGCAGGAAGAGGCTCTTCCAGCGGCCGTTCATGCGGTTGAGGATGTAGGCCTCGGGTGCACCGAGCAAGGCCGTGAGCAGCGTGGTCAGGATGGCGATGCGAAACGTCCGCCAGAACATTTCCGCGTAATAGGGATCGGTCGCGATCTCCCGCCAGTTCTTGAGGATGAACACCGGCTCGATGCCCTTGTACTGGCCCCAGTCGTGGAACGACAGCATCACCGTCATCGCCAGCGGGATCAGCAGCACGCCGACGAACAGCATCAAGGCGGGCGCCGTCAGCGCCCACGGCGCACGCGCACCGTGCTCCTCGGCGACCGCGCTCATGCGACGCTCCTCGCGCGCAAGCTCATATCTTCCGGCCGCCAGGCAAGACGGACCGCCTCGCCTTCGGCCGGCTGCGCCGTGCCGTCATTCTGGCGGATCACGATCGCCGGACCGCATTCGCTGTCGCACTGGAACAGCCAGTGATTGCCCTGGAAGATGCGGGTGACGATCTTTGCGCTGAGACCAGCCTCGCCGAAGCCGACTCTTTCAGGACGGATACTGACCGTGACGGGGCCATTGAGCCCAGCCGGGGCCGGCGCGCTCCACGAGCCCACGACCAGCCGGCCCGGGGCCGCAGTTCGATCGATCGTTCCAGCGAAATCATTGGTCTTGCCGAGGAATTGCGAAACAAAGGCCGAGGCAGGCTTCTCATACGTCTCCTGCGGCGTGCCGATCTGCTCGATCTTGCCCTGGCTCATCACCACGATCCGGTCGGACAGCGACATCGCCTCGTTCTGGTCGTGGGTGACCAGGATCGTGGTGGTACCGATGGTGCGCTGGATCTGGCGGAGCTCGATCTGCATCTCCTCGCGCAGTTTGGCATCGAGGTTCGAGAGCGGCTCGTCGAGCAGCAGCACGCTCGGCTTGATCACCAGTGCACGCGCCAGCGCGACGCGCTGTTGCTGTCCGCCGGACATACGGCGGGGATGGCGGTCCTCGTAACCGGCCAGGCCCACCATCGCGAGCGCAGAACGAACACGCTCGGCTCTTTCGGCACGCGGCACGTTGCGCATCTCGAGGCCGAACGCGACGTTCTCCGCCGCGGTCATGTGCGGAAACAGCGCGTAGCTCTGGAACACGATCCCGAGGCCGCGCTTGGCCGGATGGATCGCAGACAGGTCCTTGTCCTCCAGGCGGATCGCGCCGCGCGTTGGATCGAGGAAACCCGCGATCATCTGCAACGTCGTGGTCTTGCCGCAGCCGGAGGGGCCGAGGAAGGAGATGAACTCCCCCTTGCCCACCGCGAGACTGAAGTCGTCGACCACAGTCTGTGCGCCGAATTGCTTTGCGACCCGATCGAGCTCGAGATAGGCCATAGGCTGCCTCCGCCGCGACGATCAGATCAGCGCTCGACCTCGCGGTTCCAGCGCTTGGTCCACTCCTCGCGCTTCTCGTTGATCGTGGCCCAGTCCGGATTATACAGTTTTGCCGCGCGCTCGCCGATCGGGGCCATCTTGCCGAGATCGGGCGGCACCTTCAGCGATTTCAGCACGGGGCCGTAGCCGTAGTCCTTCAGCATCACGAGCTGGATCTTGGGATCGAGCAGCATCTTCACGAAGCTGGACGCCAGCGGTGACGCATTCGGCTTGGCGATCGGACACGCCGTCGTCAGCAGCGTCGCCGCGCCTTCCTTGGGGTAGACGAAGTCGACGGGGAAGCCGGTGTTGGCAAAGCTCTGCACGCGCCCGGTACCCCACACCGCGATGACGGCCTGACCGGACTGGAACAGCTCGGTCATCTTGCCCGGCGACGGCTCGTAGGCGAGCACGTTCGGATTGATCTCTTCCTTGAATATCTTGAAGCCGGAGTCGACGTTGGATTCGCCACCGCCATTCATCTTCGACAGCATCACCAGCGCTTCGAGACCATAGGTGTTGTTGATCGGCGGGATCACGAGTTGCTTGGCGTATTTCGTGTCCTTCAGATCATTCCACGAGGTCGGCGGCGCCCAGCCTTTCTCTTTGAACACCTTGGTGTTGTACATCAACCCGGTGGCGACAATGCCGATCGCGACGGCGCGGTCGTCCTTGAAGCGCGCGGTGTCGTAGAGATCGGCGGCGGGCAGGCCGTCGAGCTTGCCGCAGAAGCCGAGCTGGATCGCCTGATACATCGGACCGTCATCGACGATGGCGACGTCGATCTGCTGGTTGCCCTTCTGCGCCTGGAGCTTGGCCAGCGTGTCGGTGGAATTGCCGGCAACGTACTCGACCTTGACGTTGTTCTCCTTCTCGAAGCTCGGAATCACCTCGTCGCGGATGGTCTTCTCGAACGAGCCGCCGTAGCCGGCGACATAGAGCGTTTTTTGCTGGGCCGAGACGGCCGTCGGGATGGCGATGAGCGCTGCGATGCTGACCGCAGTGAGAAGGCGAAGAGTTTTCATGTGGACCGATCTCCAATACCGGAATGAGGTGACGTGCCGACAAAATCCCTGACTGAAGCGCGTTGCCGCATTTCCTTCCGCGCCGGATCCGTCTGGAAGCAGGGATCCGGCCCCTGCTCAGCGGATTTGGGCGCGATTTGGAGGTTTGAATGCCTCCAAGGTGCCGAAAAAGCGGGCTGTCTCCAGCCTTGATGAAAAAGATCGCAAACCCCGCCTTCCATCGTCCAATGAATAATGTCACCCTCTGCATGCCAAAATGTTATGAATGGAATTTGGGATGGCGCGGATCAATTCGCGGCAGGTGGAAGCCTTCCGTGCGATGATGCTGACGGGCAGCGTCACCGAGGCGGCGGCGCTGATGACGGTCACGCAGCCGGCGGTCAGCAGGTTGCTGCGCGACTTCCAGGCGCTGTTGAAAATGGAGCTGTTCGAGCGGCGCGGCACCGGCCTCGTGCCCACTGCCGCAGCGATGGCGCTCTACACCGAGGTGGAACGTTCCTTCGTCGGCCTCGAACGCATCACTGCCGCGGCGGAAGAAATTCGCGGTCGCCGCACCGGCTCTTTGCGCATCGCGGCACTGCCGGCGTTGTCGAACGGCTATCTCCCGCGGCTCACCGGGCATTTCCTGAAAGAGCGGCCGAATCTCAACCTCGCCTTCTTCGGCGTGATCTCGCCGATCGTGGTCGACTGGGTGCTGAACAATCAATGCGACGTCGGCTTTGCCGAGGTGCCGATCGCGCATTCCGGCCTGCCGAGCATGCGCCTGCCGTCGCCCGCGCGGGTCGCTGTACTGCCGACGGGTCATCGTCTCGCGGAGAAGCAAGTTCTGGAGCCGCGCGACTTCGAGGGCGAGACGTTCATCTCGCTCTCGGCGGGGTCATCGAGCCGGCACCTCGTCGATCAGATCTTCCATCGCCACGATGTCCGCCGCGTGCTGCGCGTGGAGACCGCGCTCTCGGAGATCATGTGCGGCATGGTCTCGTCGGGGCTTGGCGTTGCGATCTGCGATCCCTTCACCGCGCAGGAATTTGCGACCCGCGGCGTCGTCGTGCGCCGCTTCCTGCCGCGCATCGACTTCGAATTCTCCGCCGTGTTTCCCGCGCAGCGCAGCCCCTCGCCGGTGGCGCTCGATCTCGTCGAGATGATGCGCAAGTCGCTCGTCGAGTTCGAGAGCTAGCCGTTGAACGCCGCCTGCGCTTCCGGCAGGTCCCAGATCTTGCCAATCGCAGCCGCACCTGCTGCCGTGATCGCCGCCTCATCCGCGCCGAGATAGCGTCCCTCATCGACCAGCACGCGGCCATCGACCATGACCTGATCGATATTGGCGCGGTTGGCGAGCGCGATCAGCGCGCGGCGCGGATCGAACAGCGGCTGAAGATGCGGATGGGTGAGGTCGACCACGGTGAGGTCGGCGGTGGCGCCCGGCTCGATCCGGCCGAGGTCCGGCCGCTTGATGACGTCGGCGGCGACGGCGGTGTTCGCCTCGATCAGCTCCGGCGAGTTCGCGACATCGGCGCGCTGCGACGTGACCTTCGAGATCAGCGACGCCGCATTGAGTTCGCCGAGCAAATCCATGTTGTAGCCGTCGGTACCGACCACGGTGCGCACGCCATGCTCCGCGAACCGGCTGAACGCCGCGGTGACGCCGGCGCGCGCGAACACGCGCGGACAATTGAGCACCGTCATGCCGCGCGCAGCCATCAGCTTGAGGTCATCGTCGCTGCTGAACATGCAGTGCGCCGCCATCAGGTCGGGTGCAAGCAGACCGAGCCAGTCGAGATACTCCGCTGGCGTGCGGCCGCCATAGCGCTTGCCGATGGTATCGACCTCGGCACGGCTCTGCGCCATGTGCGTCGTGATGGGCACGCCGAGTTCGCGTGCCCGCATGGCGCAGGCCTTCAGCAGATCGGGGCCGCAGGTATCGGTGGCGTGCGGGCTCATCGCAAGTGAGATGCGGCCATCGCCACGATTGTTCCAGCGCTGATAGAGCGCATCCCATGTCGCCATGTCGGCAGCGCCATCGTCGCCGGAATAGCGGACCACACCATCGGGTCCGGCCTTGGCGTCGGACGTCGAGAACAGATAGGGCGCGCCATAGAAGCGGATTCCCATCTCTTCGGCCGCGTCGAACATCTCCGGAATCGAGTTGCGGAACGGCTCCATCACCGTAGTCGCACCGCCCTTCAGGAGTTGGAGGATGCCGAGCCGCGCGACGGCCAGGCGCTCTTCCGCCGACAGGACATCGGCGCCGCGTTTGGTCAGCGGCAACAGCACCGTATAGACGATGCTCTGGTTGTTCTTGCGGCCGTTACCGTCCTCACTGTGACTGCGCGCGACGGCTTCAGAGAAGCAGTGATTGTGCAGGTTCAAGAGGCCCGGCAGGACGAAGCGGCCGGGACGATCGTAGACGGCGTCGGCGCTCGGCTTGTCGCGGGTGATCGCGGCGATCCTCTTGCCTTCGACCAGGACCCAATGGTCACGCAACACGTGCTGCGCGCCATCCTTGCGTGACAGCACATGGCTGCCGAAGATTGCCGTGGTGCTCATGCGGGGCGTACGTTCCAGAAGACGGCGGTGCCGTCGAGAATGCCGGTGATGTCTTTGCGATAGGCGGTCGGCTGCTTGTAGAGGCCGATCGGAATATAGGGGATTTCCTCGAAGGCGACCGCCTGGATCTCGCTGCAGATGCGCTGCTGCTCGGCGAGCTCGGAGGCGGCCAGCCACTGGCTGCGCAACGGCCCCATCTTCTCGCTCTTGTACCAGCCGGCGACCTTGCCCTCGCCGCGGATGTTGGTGTTGCCGGCAGGATTGAGCCAGTCGATGCCCTGCCAGTTGCCGACGGCGGCGCTCCAGCCGCCCTGCCCGACCGGATCCTTCTTGAGCTGGCGCTGCAGCACGACAGCGAAATCGAGTCCGGCGTATTCGACGTTCAGGCCGGCCTTGCGCAGGCTGTCCACCGCGATCTCGCCGAGCGGCTTCTGCGCCAGCGAATTGGTGGGGACCAGCACCACGATCTTCTCGCCATTGTAGCCGGCGGCCGTCAGATCGGCCTTCACCTTGTCGTAGTTGCGCGGGCCGCGGAACACGTCGAGGCCGACGTCGCTCGCCATCGGCGTCCCCGGGGCAAAGAAGCCGATCGGCGACACCTGGAAGGCCGGATCGGTGCCGGCCACCGCCGTCATGAAGGCGGACTGGTCGATCGCGCCAAGCAGCGCGCGACGGATCGCGGGATTGTCGAACGGCGGCTGCAGATGATTGAGCCGCAGCATGCAGGCGTAGCCTCTGGGATCGAGGATGCGGGTCTCGATGTCGCCGGCGGCCTTGATGATCGGGAGCAGATCGTGCGGGGTGGTCTCCTGCCAGTCCTGCTCGCCGGTCTGCAGCGCGGCGACGCCGGTGCCGGCATCGGGCGTCGTGGTCCAGACCACGCGGTCGTAGTGCACGATCTTCGGGCCCGCGGTCCAATCCGGCTTGCCGTCGGTGCGCGGCTGGTAGCGATCGAACTTGGCATAGGCGTTGCGGGCGCCCTGCACGCGTTCGTCGGCGAGATAGCGGAACGGGCCGCTACCAATCACTTCGGTCAAAGGCTTGAACGGGTCCTGGCTCGCCAGCCGCTCAGGCATCATGAAGCAGGCATTGATCGCGGCCTTGCCGAGCGCCTGCGGCAGCAGCGGGAACGGACGCTTGAGGCGGAAGCGGATGGTGCGGTCGTCGGCGGCTGAGAGCTCATTGGTCGCCTCCATCAGCTCACCGCCAAAGCCGTCACGCGCGGCCCAGCGGCGGATGCTGGCAACACAGTCGCGCGCGAGCACGCGCTCGCCGTCGTGCCAGAACAGCCCGTCGCGCAAGCCGAGGTCCCACCGGAGCTCGTCGCCGGAGATGACGTGGCCCGACAGCATCTGCGGCGAGACCTGAAGCGAAGCGCTCATGCCGTAGAGCGTATCGTAGACCATGAAGCCGTGGTTTCGCGACACCTGCGCGGTCGAGTAGATCGGATCGACGAAGGCGAGGTCGATGACTGGGATGAAGCGGAGCGTCGACCGGGATTCAGCACGTACGATGCCTGGCAGGGACAATGCCGGTACTGTTGCAGCGGCCTTGAGGAGCGAGCGGCGGGAGCTCAAGAGACTTCACGTATTCAACAAGACCGCGCCGATCGCAGCCGCGACCGCCTGCTGCGCCGGTTCAACGACGGGCACGCCGATCGCTTCCGCAATCGCCGCGCGATGCGAGGCCATGCCGGCGCAACCCATCACCACGACATCGGCGCGGCATTGGGTGACCAGCGCGCGGCCGGCCTCGATCAGCCGTCCGCGGATATCCACGCCTGCTGTCTCGGCCGCGCTCGCGCCGACCGACCAGCTTCCGGCGTAGCGGCTGTCGACGCCCATCACCCGCGCCATGCGCTGCTGGCGACGGATGCTCGACGGCGACAGCGCGATGACGCCGAAACGTTCGCCCAGCATCAGTGCGCGAAAGATGCCGCATTCGGCGATGCCCATCACCGGGCGACCACCGGCCGCCTCGCGCACCGCATGCAGGCCGGGATCGCTGAAGCAGGCGAGCACGAAGGCATCGGCATCGTCACGCGAGACACGATTCACCAGCGGCATCACGACGCTGTCTGCGTCGCGCTGCGAGCTGATGCCCGGCGGCCCTTCGGCGAGACCGATCACCTCGATCTCGGGCCCACCCAACATCCGCAGCGGCGCGACCGCATCGTCGATCGCCGCCGTCACCGACGCCGAGGAGTTGGGGTTGATGACGAGGATGCGGCGACGGGTCATGGCAAGGCTCACTGGCATGGCTCAACGGTTGGCGGCCTCGTGGCGCAGGAAGTTGTCCGCGATCTTCTCGCCGGTCGTGATCCAGAGGTCCGGGCAGGACTTTGCGTAAGCGAGGAACTCGCGCAGCAGGCGCAGCCGCATCGGCCGGCCGCTGCATTGCGGATGCAGCACCGTGGTTACCATCGCACCCCAGTCTCGGACCTCATCCAGCTCGTCCTTCCAGATCGAGAGCACGTGCTCCTTGGGGAAGATCGAGCGCGGGCTGAAGCGCGCCGACAAGCCGTGCATCCAGTCGTCATAGCTCGCAGTCACCGGCAGCTCGATCGTACCGGGCTTGCCATTGGCGAGACGATGACGATAGGGCCGCACGTCGTCGCGGAACGAGGACGTATAGACGATGCCATGGCGCACCAGGGCAACGCGCAGCTCCTCGGTGAATTCGCCATAAGGCGCCCGGTATCCGGTCGGCCTGACGCCAAGCCTGCGCTTCAGCGCCTCGAAGCCGCGCTCGAGCTCCTCTTCGATCCAGGGATCGCCAGGATCTGGCAGCAGATGGTGATAACCATGATGGCCGATCTCGTGGCCGGCCTTGAGAATGGATTCGGCCATCGCCGGATGCGCATCGACCGACCAACCGGTGACGAAGAATGTCGCCTTGAGATCGAGCTGGTCGAGCAGCTCCAGAAGCTTCGGCGTACCGACGCGCGCCTCATAGCCGCCATAGCTCATGGTGATGAGCCGCTGCGCGTGCACCGCGTCCTTGCTGGTCCACGCGCTCTCAGCGTCGACGTCGAACGAGAGGAACATCGCGGACTTGAATGGCTTCGGCCAGGGATATTCCGGCGCGGGATCCGCGGTGTTGGCTGGGGTGAGCGGGATGCTCTGAAGTGCCTTACTGTCCAGCATTGACGGTCGCCTTCTCCATTGCGTTGTCGCTCAGTTTCCACTTGGCAAGCAGGGACTTGTAGGTGCCGTCGGCAATCAGCGCATCGACCGCCTCCAGCATTGCCTGCTGAAGCCCCTTCTCCTTGACCGGCAGGGCAATGCCGGTGAATTGCTGCGCGATAACCTCGCCGACCGGCGCATAGGTGCCAGGCTCCTGATCCATGATGTAGGGCAGCGTCTCGTCGCCTTGAAGGGCGGCGTCGATGCGCCCCTGCTTGAGCTGGGTGCGGGCATCGGCCGAGCCGTCGGTGCCAACGAAGACGACTGGATTGCTGCCGCAGTGCTTCCCGCTCCAGGCCGCGATCTGGTCCGGGAACTTGGTGCGGCGGCTGGCACCGGCCTTCTTGCCGCAGAGAGCCGCCATATCCTTGAACTCCGCTCCGCGTGACTGCTGCACGAAGAAGCGCGGACCACTCCGGAGATAATCGACGAACGTCGCTATGTCATGCCGGCTCGCGTAGTCGGTGAAGCCCGACAGGACGGCGTCGACCCGGCCCGTCTGGATCGAGGGCATGAACTCGGCAAAGCTGGTTTCCTGCCACTCGATCTTGACACCCAGCTTGCGGCCGATCGCCTCGCCGAGTTCGATGTCGAAGCCGGCCAGCGCGTTGGTCGCGGGATCGCGGAACTCCATCGGTGGATAATTCGGCACCACGGCCACCTTGATGCTGCCGCGCTTGGCGATCTCCGTCGGTAGCTCGACCGCCATCACAGATGCACTCAACGCACCGAACAACGCCGTCGCAACCAAAACTCTCTTCATCAATTCACCCTCATGTCAGATCACTGCCGAAAGAAATGCCTTGGTCCGCTCCTCACGCGGCGCGCCCAGCACGTCCGTAGCGCGGCCCTGCTCGACGATCACACCCTGATCCATGTAGACGACGCGGTCGGCGACCTCACGGGCGAAGCCGAGCTCGTGAGTCACCACCATCATGGTCATGCCGCTCTTCGCCAGCTCCTTCATCACCGCCAGGACCTCGCCGACGAGTTCCGGATCGAGCGCACTGGTCGGCTCGTCGAACAGCATCAGCATCGGCTTCATGGCGAGCGCACGGGCAATCGCGACACGCTGCTGCTGGCCGCCGGACAGCTGCGCGGGATACGAATTGGCCTTGGTTGACAAGCCGACGCGCCGCAGCAGCTCCAGCGCCTCGACGCGCACCTCGTCTAACTTGCGCCCCTGCACCTGGAACGGACCTTCGATGATGTTTTCCAGCGCCGTCCGGTGCGGAAACAAGTTGAAGCGCTGGAACACCATGCCGGTCTTCAGCCGCTGCCGCCCGATCTCGCGTTCACTGAGGCGATGCAGCCGCCCGCTCTCCTCGCGCACGCCCAGGAGCTCACCGTCGAGCCAGATGCCGCCGCTGTCGATGACCGCGAGCTGATTGATGCAACGGAGCAGCGTGGTCTTGCCGGAGCCGGAAGCGCCGATCAGGCACATCACCTCGCCGGGCCAGACGTCGAGCGAGACGTTTCTGAGAGCCTGGAACTCTCCAAAGTTTTTGCTGACGGAGCGGATCGCGACGAGGGGTTTTGTCATCGCGCGAGCCGCAATGTGCCGCGTGCAAAGCGGCGTTCGAGCAACATCTGGAGCGGCGTCAGGATCGAGACGACCAGCAGATACCAGAGCCCGGCGACGATCAGGAGCTCGATCACGCGGGAATTGGCGTAATAGATATTCTCGGCGTTGTGCAGCAATTCAGGGTACTGGATAACGCTCGCGAGCGAGGTCGCCTTCACCATGCTGATGAACTCGTTGCCGAGTGGCGGAATCACGACGCGCATCGCCTGCGGCAGCACGATCCGCCGCAACGCACGCAGCCGACCCATTCCGATTGCCTCCGCCGCCTCATATTGCCCGATATCGACCGACAGCATGCCGGCGCGCATCACTTCGGATGTATAGGCGCCCTGGTTGATGCCGAGCCCGAGCAGCGCGGCGAGGAACGGCGTCATGACGTCAACGGCGCGCGCGCTCCACAGGCCGGGAATGCCGATGGTCGGAAACACCAGCGCGAGATTGAACCACAGCAGCAACTGCAGGATGAGCGGCGTGCCGCGAAACAGCCAGGTGTAGCCGGCGGCGACCGTCTTCAGCACCGGATTGGGCGACAGCCGCATGATCGCCACGACGATGCCGAGCACGATGCCGAGCGCCATCGCCAGCACCGCCATCACCATGGTGTTGACGATGCCTTCGAGAATCACCTTGGTGGTGATGAAACGACTGACATAGGACCATTCGATCTGGCCATTGGCGAAGGCCCGCGCGATCGCCGCCAGTATGAGGACGATCAGGGCCGCGCTGAACCAGCGGAACCAGTGCGGCTCGCGCGCGATCTGCATCCCCGACAAATCAGGGAAACCCTCCGCGAGTGCCGGCGCCGGCTTCATTGCGGCGCCGCGTTCAGCATGGGCTGTGCGACCGCGTTCGCGCCCAGGCCCCATTTGTCGAGAACCGCCTTGTAGGACCCGTCGGCGATCATCGCCGCGAGCTTCTCCGTCACGATTTCACGCAGCGCGGCATCGTCCTTGCGGAACATGATGCCCTGATAGCCTTTTGAAAAGGCCTCGCCGACGACGCGATATTTGCCGGGCTCCTGCGTCTGGGCATAAGGCAGCGTCTCGCTGCCCTGTACGGCAGCATCGATACGGCCCTGCTTGAGCTGGTTACGGACGTCGATCGAGTTCTCGCCGGGCACGTATTGGATCGCCGCCTTGCCGGCCGCCTCGCAATTCTGCTTGCTCCATTTCTCGATCTCGACCGGGAAGCTGGTGCTACGGGTGGTGCCGACCTTCTTGCCGCAGAGATCGGTCGCGACTTTCGCCTCGCTCTCTGCCATCACGAAGAACTGCGGGCCGGTCGTGAGGTAATCGACGAAATCGGCGGTCTCACGCCGCGAGGCGCGGTCGGAGATGCCGGAAATGATGAAATCGGCGCGCTTGGTCTGGAGCGAGGGGATCAGCTCGGCGAATGGCGTTTCGCTCCAGATGATCTTGAGACCACCGAGCCGCTTGGCGAGCTCATTGGCCAGATCGATGTCGAGTCCGACCAGCTCATTGCTGGCGGGATCGCGATATTCCATCGGCGCGTAGGTGGAGTTGACCGTGAGCTTCAGCATGCCCGCCTGCTTGATCTCCGCCGGAAGCTCTGCCGCCTGCGTCGATGTCACGGCAGCCAGTGCAGTAAGAGCGAGGAAGTGCGAGAGGCGTATCATGTCAGCTCCTTTGCCAACCCTTTGCTTTGCCGATCTTTTTTCTGACGATCCTTTGCCAGCACCATGCCAGAGTCAGTCCGCGTCGAGCACGGCCGGCTCGATGACGCCAGCGCGCTCGGTGATCACCCGGTATTGCTCGGGCCGCCGGTGGGCGGCGAAATTGAACATCTTGTCCTTGCCCTGCCGGCAGAGGTCGAGATCGATGTCGGCAACGATCACCTCGTCGGTCAGCGTCGCGGCCTGCGCGACGATGCGGCCGTTGGGATCGACGATGCAGGAGCCTCCGATCAGGCCCGATCCGTCCTCGTCGCCGGCCTTGGCAACCGAGATCGCCCAGGTGGCGTTCATGTAGGCGTTGGCCTGCGTCACCAGCGTCGAGTGGAAGGTGCGCAAGGAGGCATCCTCCGTGGTGCCGCCGTTGGGATCATAGGCCGCTGAATTGTAGCCGATGCAGACCAGCTCGACGCCCTGCAGGCCGAGCACGCGCCAGGATTCCGGCCAGCGGCGGTCGTTGCAGATCATCATGCCCATGATCGCGTGCGCCCAGGCCGAGCCGGCGCGAAAGGCGGGAAAGCCGAGATCGCCATATTCGAAATAGCGCTTCTCGAGCTGCTGGTAGCGCGCACCTTCCCGCGGCTCGACCGACCCCGGCAGATGCACCTTGCGATAACGGCCGAGAATCTCTCCGTCGCGATCGACCAGGATGGCGCAATTGTAACGGCGGCCCTCCGGGGTCAGTTCGGCGTAACCGACATAGAAGCCGACACGCAGCGCTCGCGCACGGTCGAACAATCTGGCCACGGCCGGGTTGGGCATGCCATGCTCGAAATAGCGGTCGAGCGCATCGCCCTCGAGCAGCCAGCGCGGAAAGAATGTGGTGAAGGCGAGTTCGGGAAACACCACGAGGCTCGCGCCGCGGCTCGCCGCTTCCTCCAGCATGGCCAGCATCCGCGACAGCGTATGTTCACGCCTATCGGCTTTTTGCGTCGGCCCCATTTGGGCGGCGGCGGCGCGAAGGACACGAACCAAGATTGCCTCCAATCTGTGCGCATGCTGCCTCAATGGGCGAAAGAACCCTTTGATCCAGCGCGCAAATCCGCGAGCATTAGGCGCAAGGCGGGCTGCAAAAGCAATTCATCGTGCTATGATGTTTTGGCCCAGAGTATAACAGGCAGTGATATGAACCTGCGCCAGCTCGAGATTCTGCGTGCCGTCATCCGCCACCGCACCACGGTGGCGGCGGCCGACGAACTCGCGCTGTCACAGCCTGCGGTCAGCAACGCGCTGAAGACGATGGAATCGCAGGCAGGCTTTGCGTTATTCGAGCGCGTCAACAATCGGCTGTTTCCGACCGCGGAGGCGATGGCGCTCTACAAGGAGAGCGAGGCGATCTTCGCGCTTCACGCCAAGCTCGAGAACCGCGTGCGCGATCTGCGCGAGAACCGCGCCGGACATCTTGCGATCGTGGCGACACCGCCGCTCGCTTACAGCATCATCCCCTCCGCACTGTCAGGCTTCCTGCGCCGCCGTCCGGAGACACGCGTGTTCTTCGATGTCCGGCGTTACGAGGGCATCATCGAAGGCGTGCTCAGCCGCGTCGCCGAGCTCGGCTTCGCGCTCGGCCTGACGCATCATCCCGGCATCGCGCATGAGGTGGTGCACACCGGCGAGATGGTTTGCGTGTTGCCGCCGCAGCACCCGCTCGCAGCCAAGCCCGTGATCTCGGCCGCCGATCTCTCCGGCCTGCCCTTCATCGGACTCGAACGCGGCACGCGGCTGGGCGAAGCCGTACGCGACAGCTTTGCCCGCGCCGGCGCGCCGTTCCAGCCGACGGTGGAGGTGCGCTACTGCAACACGGCCTGCGTGCTCGCAGCCGCCGGCGTCGGCGCGGCGGTGGTCGATCCCTTCTCGCCGCGCCAGAATGGCGGACACGGCCTCGTGGTCCGGCCGTTCACGCCGACGACCCGCGCGGTCGCCTACATGTTATGGTCGGAGGCCGAACCGCTGTCGCGCCTGGCGAAGGCCTTTCTCGGTGAGATCCGCAAGGAGAGTGCGCTGCTGGAGCGCAAAGCGCTGCACCAGCAACACGGCGCAGGAAGCGACTAGGCTTCGCAACCGATGACCTGAGGGGTACGTGGCACGCATCACCATCATCGAGACCGGACGGGTCCCGCAAAAGTATCGCGAGCGGCATGGCTCGTTTCCGGACATGTTCGAGCGCATGGTCCGCGCCGAGGATCCGACGGCGACGGTCGACGTCGTCAGCATTCCGAATGGCGACGCGCTGCCTGACCCGAGCAAGCTCGAAGCCGTGCTGATCACCGGCGCTGCCGCCGGCGTCTATGACGGGCTCGACTGGATTGCGCCGCTGGAAGATTTCGTCCGCACCGCCTACGCCCGCAAGACGCCGATGGTCGGCGTCTGCTTCGGCCATCAATTGATCGCTCAGGCGCTCGGCGGCACCGTGCGCAAGTCGGAAAAGGGTTGGGGCATCGGCCGGCACGTCTATCAGGTGCTGCCGGAGAACGGGGTCATCGACGGCGAAGCGGTCGCGATCGCGTGCTCGCATCAGGATCAGGTGATCGAGGCGCCTGACGATGCGCTGACGATCCTCTCGTCCGAATTCACGCCGCATGCCGGCCTGCTCTACGCCAACGGTGCGACGCTGACGGTGCAGCCGCATCCGGAATTCGACGTTGAATTTGCGCAAGTGTGCTGCGAACTGCGCGACGGCAAGGCGCCGGATGAGCTTGTGGCCATGGCGAGGGCATCACTGGCGGAGCCGATGGACAGCGCGAAGCTTGGTGGCGCGATTACGAGGTTCCTGGCACGGCGCTGATTCACCTCGCCCGCAAGGACGGGGAGAGGGACAGAAAGGATATCAGAACGGATCCTGTCCCAACCCAGGCACATCCGCAGGCCGCGGCCCGGGCGCAGCCCAATGAAACCGGCGGTCCTTCTCCGCAATCATGATATCGTTGATCGAGGCCTCGCGCCGTCGCATCAGGCCGTGCTCGTCGAACTCCCACTGCTCGTTGCCGTAGGAACGAAACCACTGCCCGCTGGTATCGTGCCATTCGTACTGGAAGCGCACCGCGATGCGGTCCTGGTCGAAAGCCCAGAGATCCTTGATCAGGCGATAGTCCTGCTCCTTCTCCCATTTGCGGGTCAGGAAGGCGACGATGGCCTCGCGGCCCTGAAACACTTCCGAGCGATTGCGCCAGCGGCTGTCTTCGGTGTAGGCGAGCGATACCCGCACCGGATCGCGTGAATTCCAGGCGTCCTCGGCCATGCGCGCCTTCTGCGCGGCGGTCTCACGGGTGAAGGGCGGAAGCGGTGGGCGCGACATGGTGACCTCATCGGTTGGTCGAGGCCGCAATCTATCGCCGCGATCGGTGGAGTCGATAGGCCGCGACCTATCGGCCGATCACTTATCGGGCGATCAGGAAATCAAATCGGCCTTCATCAACGCGCGGATCGATTTCGGGATCGGTTGCGCCCGGCCGCCGCTGATGAAGGCGACGCGCACCTCGGCCTTGACCAGCACGTCCTCACCGCGCCGCACCTCCTGCGCCAGCATGATCGACGCACCCTTCACCGCGACCGGCCAGGTCACGACATCGAGCACGTCGTCCATCCGCGCAGGCTTGAGAAAATCCAGATGCATCGAGCGCACGACGAAGGCGAAGCCGTCGCCTTCGGTCTCGACCTGGTCGAACAGCACCTGCTGCTCGGCGCCCATCAGCCGCAGATGATTGGTGCGCCCGCGCTCCATGTAGCGCAGGTAATTAGCGTGATAGACGATGCCGGAGAACACTGGTCCGCCAAATCGTAACATGGACAGGCGGCTGATAGCCCTTGGTCGATGGAGACAGAAGCAAGCCGCGCAGGGGGTCCAAGCCCGTGCAAAATGACGCAACGGACGTTGCCGCGCCAGCCGAGTTCAAGCTCTGTTTCGGGTTTCCGATCTGTTCTTATAGGTGGGCAGGTGCTGTCCGTATTTAACCCCCGGTGTCCTAAGTTGAATTCTGAAGTGTCCTAATTCGACGGAAGTCTTAGCAACCGTTCCGTTTCAGGAACGTTTGAGTGCGGGGCGTTAGGAGCAACCGTGTATGACCGTGCACCGTCGCCGCTTTAAACACACAGACGATCTAGAAATACGATTGGCGGCTGAGGCCATCCGCCTTCGGGAAAAAGCCAAGACGCAAAAACCTGGAGCGGCTCGCGAGGAAACGCTGCGCAAGGCTCGCCAATGCGAAACTGGCGCGCAAATGAGCGAATGGCTCAGGTCATCGGAGCTAAATTAGCAGGAACTCTTTAATCGTTAGCGCGTTCGATTCTCGCCTCTGGCCCGTTAACAGCCCTGCGGCCGGGAGCCCCAACAGCGGCCTCAGCTTTCCCCAAGGCTGGGGCCGTGGTTGTTCACACCCGTAAATTTCCCAATGTGGCAAGGCCGCCTCAGTTGGCAGCCATCTTCATAGGTCCATTTGTTGCTGGCCGAAGATTTCGCCTGACGTGGCCTTCGTACTCTGCTTCCGTGCGCGATACCTTGGGCGATGCCAAGCAACTGTCCGAGATGCTGGCGCAGGGCTTTGACGCCGATATCCCCACGGTGTCCTGATCCACCTCTGCGGGGTGTCAAAGCAAAGGGCCGCCGTCCTAAGGCAGCGGCCCCTCATGCTTCCGGGTTACAATAATTCCGAAATGAAAATGGCTTAGCCAGCCCCGGTCTTCCACTTTTTCCCGGTTAACAAAGTCTTGCCATAACAAAGGTGAATCGGAACCCGTAAATTTCCAGTGTCCCTAATCCGATTTGTCGCGTGTCCTAATTAGGACAGCACCGGTGGCCGGATACTGTCCATATTTAACCCCAAGTGTCCTATGTTGAATTTCGAGGTGTCCTAATCTACCATTTCCTTGGCGGAGCCAACGGCGCCTTCGCCCTGCTAAGGTGGGGTGTGGACCATGCAAGATTACTTGGCACAGATCGAAAAACTGCGAAAAGACGCAGCAGAAGCAGCCCTCATTCGCGACCTGGCAACTGATACGAAGAAGCGACAGGTATTCGATAGAATCGCCAATCACCTGATTTTGCTTGCCGATCAAGTCGAAGCCGCAATGATGGAGCGGAAGACCGGTTAGGCTCCCAAGTTGGCGCCAGCCTGTTTCCAAACCCTACTGGCCTAAGCCGCTGGCCTATTTTGATTTATCTCAAAGTCGATTTGGCCCCTCTTGGGGATCATCGGGCCATGACGAAGCCCGACAACCAAGCCAAGGCGAAGGAACCTAAACCATCCCGCTTGGATGAGGCCCGCCGTATCATTGAGGAGTATGCCGACGATCTGCGGGAGATCATCCGAAAGCTTCGCAGCAAGTTGCATTAAGGCCGCCTCAGTTGGCGGCCACTTTCACTTCTTACCCTGCGCCATCGCCTCTCGTAGCGCGCTCGGGATGCGTTGAGCTTTACCACCCGATACAAAAGCCACTCGTACCTTAGCCTCAACGATCAGCGAGTCGCCTCGCTTGCATTGCTGCCGCAGGGTGATGGACGCCCCTTTCACCTCGATCGGAGCCGTGACGATATCAAGCACGTCGTCCATATGGGATGGTTTGAGGAAATCGATGGTCATTGAGCGGACTACAAAGGTGAACCCCGGTGCCTCGCTGCTCGTATCCTCGAAAAGCGAGCGGTGGTCAGTACCGAGTAGCCGCAAATAGTTCGTTCGGGCTCTCTCCATGAACCGGAGATAGTTGGCGTGATATACGACACCGGAAAAATCAGTATCCTCAAAATAGACCCTGACTTGCATGTGGTGCGAGCCGTCGCGGATGAAGCCGTCCAAATTCGTCGCGCTCAAGAGGCAGGCTCCAATCATCATATTCAAAAGGTCCCACACTGATAGCCGACTATCGTGGCGTTTGTCAGCCCGCGCGGCCAGCGTGAGCTTGACCAAGTCGATGTAGCCCACTGCGCGAATGGCCCAAGGTGTCGTGGATTGCCCTCCGCGATCCCCAGCGCTGTAATCGCGGCCATGCCCACGCTCACCCGCCGCCCTGATCCACACCGCCCAGAGTGCTGGCGCATTCTCTACGGCGACGTTCACGTCGGCACGATCGCCAAGGCGGTCGGCAATCCCAGTGCTGGGCCATGCTGGCAATGGCAGTGCGGGTTCTATCCGGGCAGCAAGCCCGGTGAATGCCGCAACGGGAGCTCCGGGAGCTTCGAGCAGGCTCGCGACGACTTCCTCAATGCATGGACGGTGTTCCTGTCCAACCGGACGGAAGCCGACTTCGACGTATGGCGGGAGCAGCGGGATTGGACAGAGCAGAAGTATGCGGCATGGGCACGGGACGAAAGGGTGCCTGCTAGATGACTCAGGAGCCGCGTCGGGCTTCTCGGGGGCAAACCTAAGTGGCGTCTAAGCCTCTCAGGAAGCCGCGCCGAAACTGACATGCTTTCCGACATATATAGGGTGCGCCGGAGCCCTCGAACTGCTAGTCTTGAGCAGTCTTGCGTTCGGGTGAGATATGGCTCCCGCAGAACTGTCGAGCAGCGAGGCGGAACGTCTGCGAGCGTTTGAACGTCAAGGTCATGATGCCTTGGCGCAGAGCTACCACGCATTCTTTGCGGCGGTGACCTCTCTAGCTACGGACCCACTTTTCGAAGCAGTTCGCTTGCGCGGCGGTATACGTTTGCTCGACGTGGCGAGTGGGCCGGGTGTTCTAACGGCCCAAGCTGCAAATCGCGGCGCACGGCCGGTCGGCGTTGACTTGTCTCCGCGCATGATCGAACTAGCGCACCGACTGTACCCAACCATTGAATTTCGAGAGGCCGATGTAGAACGCCTTCCATTTCCCGATCATACGTTTGACGCAGTCGTCTGCGCTTTCGGTCTTGGGCATTTTCCTCGACCAGAAGTCGCTGCCTCTGAATGCGTACGAACATTATTGCCCGGTGGACGCATTGCTTTTGCTTGGTGGGATGAACCGTCGCGCCAGCGCATTCAAAGTATATTCCGCGACGCCATTGCGGAGGTCGGTGTATCAGCACCTCTGGATGTGCCGCAGGGGCACAATGTATTTCGCTTTTCCAACTCAAGCGAACTGCACCGCTTGCTAGAGAGAGCGGGTCTTGGGGAGGTGACGGTTACTGAGCATACTGCGACCTACACCGTTTCCGACACGGAAACCCTTTGGCGAGGCGGGTTAGGAAGTCTAGTTTTGACCGGCGCTGTCATTAGGAAGCAGGATCAGGCGACCCAAGACTTGATCCGAACCGCGTTCGAGCGTTGCGCCAGCGTCTATAGATCAGCCGATGGTCTAAGGCTACCAATCGCATTTAAAATTGGCTCGGGCAAACGCCCGATTGGAGAGGCGCACAAGTGAGGTCGGCGCGGATCATCGGCGTTCATGCGCCGACGCGCTTCCGGGCCGCCCGCGAGCGCACCCCGTCTCGAAATATCTCTCAAGACGGGGAGCCATAATGACATGCACAAGAAGATTACTGCTTTGCGGCGGCAGTGGTCACTTCGTCATCTGTCATGACTTCAAGACTAAACCGATTGAACCCTGCAGGTTGAACTGCCCATTTGACCGCCTTTCCAGAGAGCGGTGCAAATACACCAGTCGCGAATTGATAGATTGCCTTCCCCGTGCTTTCGCTTCCGACTGGCTTACCGTCTTTCATAACCACCGAGCCTGCGCCTTCCGTGACCAGCGTGACCCCAATCCCATTGGGTGAGCGCAGCATTCCGATCCCGTTTAGGTACCGGCCTTTAGGGCCGTCCCATTCACTCGTAGAACTTCCAGTGTACAGCGCTCCTTTCAGAAGCCCCTCAACACCGGTACAGGCATATTGCGTGCCGACGATCCGATGCCCATCGTGGTCACCGATGGGGTCTTGGCTGGCCGCTCCAACGATGTTGCATTCATACCGCCCGATCGGCTCCGACTGCGCAATTCCGTACGTGCTGATGAAGAATGTGGAAGCCGCGACCGTCAAGATAAAGCTCTTTCCCATTGAACTGCTCCTGCAATCGAGTTTGCTTTGGCATAATCAATCGAGGGCAATAGCCCGAAAAAGTTGCTTGGCTGAGGACAGCCTCGCTGCCTGCCGATGGCTTTGCCGCTGCCTTCCAGATTTCGGCACATCCTCGACGGCAGCTCAAAGTAGAGTGTAAACCATACACCTCCACAGCGGGTTTCGGGAAGAAATTTGGCGCGCTGCACGCAGACTGGCATAGGGCAGAAAAGGCGCCCGCTAGATGACTCAGGCAGCCCAACCGCGGGGGCTCTCGCCAAAGCTCATCACGAGGCTGGAAGTGCCATCATAGCCAGCTCAGAGCCCTGCCGCTGTCGAAGGTCGAATTGCCTGTGAGCGGCCTAGCGGGCTTTCCTGCAATGGTTAGAACTGAGAGCATCCACAACCCCAATGACGCGCAATCCCATCGAGTTGCCACTCGGACACAGAAGTTCGTCGCTGACATGCGAGCGTACTTCGCGGCCGAGACCGAGCTGCAAAGGGATGAGATCACAGCGAGGCAGTTCCATCGCCTCAGTGAGCATCTCAGGCCGGGGGACAAGAAGCTCCGGCTGAGCGACTTGCGCAAGATGTTTGAGCTGCTCCGCGATGAGATGGACGGGCAGTGATCCGCACGGGTTCCTTATTGCCAAGTCCCGCCGCCTGAGGCTATCGGCATCGTGTGTCTTGAGCGAGCGGCTTGCAGGGGAAGGGCGATGAACAAGGGCATCAAACGGCTTGGTGTTATCGCGAGCGTGCTGTGGGTTGTTGTTGGCGGCCTTTGGACGCGCAGCATCGTCATAAAAGAGCTGGGCCACTTCGCGATCTCAAAACATCAGCTCTGTCTTGAGATGCACTCCATCCAAGATGATGGGACTGTGCCCAAGGACACCGATTGGGCTCAATGCAATCGGCAGTTCGACGCCGATTGGAGCCGCGACGTGACAAACGGCGACCTAAACATCGAGAACGCGATGTATACTTTCGTCCCGCTCATTCTGGCCTGGCTTGCTGCGTATACTGTATTGTGGCTTGGACGATGGGTGATCGCTGGCTTTCGGAAACCCGCATGACTTCTCAGAAGATGGCGTCGGAGGTAGCGCCTACCGACCGCTTATCCTGTTCAGCAATTCGAGCAAATGCTGCCCCCTTGCAGTGATGCGGTAACTCAGGAGATGACCTGATCGCTTCACTCGCTCCGCGAACTCAGGGATCGATTTTAATGCTCGATTCGTATTGTACTTCCTTACGGGAACATTCAATTCGAGCGTCTTCAACGCAATAGCGTCGCAAGAGCCAGCACCACCTAAAGCCTCAAGGGCGGCAAGAGTTCGATGAAGCTCTGTCTTCACCTTTGCCGATTTAACTCGCTCCGGCTGCTTGCCATCGAGACGACCAACGAAAGCGTCAATACGCTGCTTGAATTCTTCTAATGTCGTGTCGTTCCGAATTGCGTCGGTCGCAACTTCATTTGCCACTCGTAGCACGCCAAAATGAGCTTGCTGCTCGTCTTGCCGCCGAAACTCGGTTAAGGTTCGCACGTCCTGATCACGCCCCCTGCGAACATGGCGTTCAAAACGGGACGGCAGATCGCTATCAACGAACACGATTCGAGCTTGAGGGAATCGCTCGACCAGAAGCAGAACCTCCTCGACCGTCCTCAATCCTGTCACAACGTATAGCCCCGCCGTACCTCTCTCTATAAAAGTACCGATCGTCTGCGCAACGCAATCCAGTCCATGTTGACTTAGAAATTTGAATGCATCGTCGGCCGTTTCAACCGACTCTTCCGCGTCCTGCGCAAGCGAACGCAAGACCGAGCTGGCTTCCACCACCATCACATCGTCTCGTGCCGCCAGATGGTCGCTGAGAGTTGTCTTCCCGGCGCACTTGAAGCCAATCACGAGTAGGACGTTCGCACTGTTATCGCTCGTTAAAATCTCCTTGAACAGCAACTGGTCGGTGGCCGACGGTGGAGGTGGCTTACGAGCCGTATAGAATGCAGGCGAAAGATTGAGAGCTGAATTTAGCTCCTCAAGTCTGGTGATCAGAGCTGAGAGCGACTTTGCCCGAAAATCGAACCTGAGCGACTCCTCAAATTCCATTTCGCCCAGCCGCTTAGTCGAGCCTTCTGGAACAAACCAACCATTGAATGTAGACGGAGTTAACCAAGGGTATTGATGAGAGGGCTCAAAGTCCGGTTTCGATCGCGCAACTTGACCCACCGTTTCAGCGTGAAACAGAATGTTGTGAGAAAGAGTGGGGACATACAGCGCAATGTCTGACTTAACAATAGCTCGTCGATCGCCCACTTGGCTCAGCGCACGGTCAAGCTCTTCAAATGAGGTGCTGGAAAACCATTCTTTGACCGCAAGTCCAGGGAAGTCGCCATCCCGACTTAGCCCTTCCAACCGTAGCGATGTGTCTTCCACAAAAAATAGTGAGCGGACGCCAAATTCAGCATTCACCTGCTTGATAGCTCGATTAAGTAACTGTTCGGAGCCAAGTGAATAGTCCTCGTCATATGGCTCCCGCCTACCCCTAAAGTGGCGCAGGTTGTAGCCATGGCGCACGAACATCAAACGGGCCTGAAAGAGCTTGTCCGCGTTCGACGTGTAGAAATATACATTTAGGACGCGGTCGAATCGCAGTGCGTTTCCGTACTCCGGCCTCATCTGGAAAGTTCCGCCAGCTCGTAACCAATATTTCTGCCGCCAATTTCGGCATACACGGTTGCGCCCGCGATAGCGGCGACCTTATTAACACGATCCAACTCATCACCGTCGTCCCTATTAATTAACACGTAGAGCAACGGTCCCATACTACTTAGTCCAACGGCGCAACCGAGTGCGGAGAGATGCCGATAGCAGTCCTGCGTCACTGAATCACATCGCAACAGCTCTCGAAGCTTAAACCCATGTGAATGCAAATCGCTCAACGCTCTGGCCAATGCGGGCCTATCCGCCGTGGCAAATGCAGGCAGAACTCCGTGGTGGATGATCGCGATCGTTTCCAGGGCATCCTGCCTTTCGATTGGCGCATTGCGCCGAAAGAACTCCGCCTCCTCTGCTCCCGAGAGAGAGCGATCTTTTCCTAGCAGGAGCACCACCTTCCATTGCTGTGGAAAGCCCATCCAAGAAAGAACTGGAGGGGCAAGAAGCGGTTTTGATCTCGCGCTGGAAGGAAGGAGTTGAGCGCCGAGATGCGAAGGGTGGCCGCCATCGCAGATCACGCCTCCAGCAAAAAAGGTGTGGATGCCAATGCCCGACGTTCCACCACGTCCGCTCATCAACTGCATCTGTTCCCGACTAAGCCCTAGTTTTAAGAACTCGTTCGCCCCTGCAATTAGCGAAAGGACAAGGGTCGTCTTGCTTCCGAACCCACAGTGTTGGGGAGCGTGCGCGGATAAATGCGCGCAAAACGGCTTTGCGCGAGCTAAATCTTGTAGGCGAACGAAGATGCGTTGCAACTCGGCGCGAGCGGGGAGGTCTAAACCATCGAGCCCGGTTAGCGCAAACTCGCTACTGCCGTTAAATTCCATGACCGTAATAGGATAGTCGATCGCAAAACCGACGCCGCCAAAACGGCGTTGAGATGCGAATCCAAGGTCCGTCAAGCCGACGTGTATGCGTGGAAAGCCCGTTATCTGCATCAGAGATCCGGCGGTAAAATGCTTTGGTTCCATAAAGATTGGAAGTGTTCTTCCAGGGCGGAGAAAAGATAACCGCCGCGCGCAACGAGGAGAGTTGGCGTATTGCGGCTCTGCTGATGCATCAAATAGGGTCCCCAAAAGATATCGTCATCTATGCGGAGAATATTCACTGACGGTATACAACTCACGCGGCGAACCTGAAAGTTTGCGCGATTCAGGCCTTTCAAGTCGAATATCTCTTTTTCAAACGCTTCAACGTCGGCGCGAGTTCGTCCAACCGGATGATTCTCCTCGCGATCACGCTGGTCGACGAGGCTATGTTTTATCGATGGGAAATTCGGGTCCGGCAGCAATATGCGTATCTGCGCTCTGTGAGACCAAGCAACAAACTCGCGAACGTAATCTTGACGGAATGACGATAAGCCATATCCGATGAGATCGATCTTTTGAGCGTTGGCCAGCCTCGACTGGTACTGATCTCGGATAAGCACGGACCGGCCAGGATAGACTGCCGACAGGCCCGCCTTTGTGAACATTTCGATGCGGGAGCGCATTGAATCTGTACTGACAACATACAAAAACAAGCTCGCGCCAGCTATTCCAGTCGCGATCAGCGATCCCCCGATGCCTTCGGCGATCCCCGTCCCTATTGCTGCGTGTATCGATTTTGCAGACAGGCAGAGGCTGCCGACCAGTACCATGATCGCGTGCGAAAGAATCCACACAGCGCCGGTCGGCGTCATTAGTCGCCGGATCAATAGCCTCATCCTCGCCCCCAAGTTGCTTCCTCAAAGTAGTGCATACATGACCTTTGGTCACGAAGGTTTTCCGCCACGGCCGGACTGACGGACATGGCTGCCTCGGCCGCATGGAAACTCAAACAAATAATCGTCAGCCGGAATGGTCCAGCGCGTGGGACTACTCGGCGCTCAGCGGGCCGTTTCCCCCTGCCTCTTGACCTGGCGTTTGAAATGGGGTGAAATGACATCATTCAACTCGTTAAAGTGAGGCTGGCATGGCCAAAGAACTGGTCCAACATCGTATTCAAAAGCTTCGTGAGGCCGCAGGTCTGGACAGACATCACTTCGCTGCACGGATCGGCAAGTCGTATACGGCGGTGTGGAATTGGGAGACCAAGGGTACGGCCACGACGTTCGTGCCGGAGGACGCATCGATCAAAGCCATCGCTTCCGAGTTCGCCGCCGAGGTCGAAATGACGCCCGAGCAGCTGAGGGAATGGTTGAGAGACGCGAATGGAAAACCTCCGATGTTTAAGGAAGGCACGGGTGAGGACCACAACGAGGCCAAGCCGAACGTCCACATGATTCTTGAAAGTATCCGGGAGCTTGAGAAACTGCCCGAGGTACGTGCCTATAGCGCGCTGCTCAAATCGTTGAAGGTAGCTTGATTGCACGGCGCAGCACCCTCCGCGACCGTTGCTACACATCTAGAGAACTGAAAGTTATGAACAAACTCAGGGATACACCTGGAAGGGATCGTCGCGCTGGCGTTCCGCGTCTACAGTCAAGCACCCACGACGCCGAAAATTCCGAACAAATTTCGCGTCAAGAATGGCTCCCCGGTCGGCCGAGAAAGGCACAATGACTTTTATCTGACCACAGAGGAAAGTGACGATCCGTCTCGTGAGTTCTCGATTGATACGGCTCCCGCAGTGGAGAACCGCGCAAACATGTGAATTGGAAAGAAGGGAGCCACGCGAGCGTCGTGGGCTCGCATGGCTCCAGTGCAGTCACGCCCTTGTTGTCCGGGCAGGATCAAACCCTCTTTCACCGGCGCGACTGAAAGCGCGAAGAAGAGGCGCGAGGCAAGCGCCGATGGACGCTCAAGCCTCGCGCGACCCAGCGGAGTTGTCGTCGAGTGAAGGATCAAGAATCCCTCGACGAGAGGGTGGCCGCTGGGATTTTAGTTGAATGCGCCGTTGAGGCGAACGACGCCGGTTGCGGACGGGTTCGCCGCCGCGAAGATCAGACGCCGGGGTTGCGATAGAAACCGCGGTAGTCGATCGCGCCAACACCAAAATCATGCTCCAGAGCGATGCGAACGCCTTGAGTTCCGAACGGACTGTGAACGGTCGTGCGAGGACCGGACGCGCCATTGAGGAAGCCATAGATGAAACAAGGCACGCGAGCCGGATCGGCAGCGATGTACCACGAGCTGTCCGTGATATTCGCGTCGGAGACAGAGTGCAGCTTGCCGCTGTACGGGTTCACCGAGCCAACGGCGGTTGGAGTGATCGACGCGACGAGCTGATCCGCGACGGTCTCATTTGCCGGGCCGGTCAGGATGATCGCGGGCGGCACGTTGATGAAGTTGCCGGAGAGCGACTTCATCCCACGCAGCGCTTCGCGAGCAGCCGAGACCGTATCAATAGAAGGAGCCGCGCCAGTGCCAGCGAGGTTGCCGTGACCGGCTGCGAAAACAGCGGTGCCGTCGGTAGCCAGCGTCGGGTTCGAGTTGAACAATTTGAAAAACTCGGTGTTCTCGAAGGCGCGGACCATCTCACCAGCCGACGCCAAAATCTGATCGATAGCACCAAGGTCGTCATTCACGAGCATAGTTCTGGAAATCGGGAACACAGAGCCGAAAGGGCTGACCGAAGCGCTTTCGGAAGCGTCCAGCGAACCGCCGACCTTCAATTCTCCGTTTTGCTGCACCGGCTGAATGGCCGGGAAGTCGCCGGTACGAACCTGCGGATGCGGACGGAAATCCTTGAACGGACGTTCCACCGCGAGCTGCCGATAGGTCGGCATCACGAGCTGGTAGCGAGCGAGCAGGCTCTTATTCAAGGCATTGGAGAATATGGCCGGAAAATCGCTCGTGCTCTGGAAGGCGCGCTCTAAGATGGTGCTCGCCGCAACAACGTTAAGATAGGTGCCGCGACGAGCCTGATACCCGATGCACTCAGCAGCGATCTCGACAAGCGAGCGACCCATGTACTGACGGGCCTGCGCTTTGTGCGCCTCGAAGCGAGCCCTGCCGAGCGGATCGGTCGGCCCCTGATACTCTATGCCGGTCATGCCGCGAGAGCTGAGGATGCTAGATGCGAGAGCGATGCTCATCGCCTCAGCGACGCCATCGCGTTGGTCGCGAAGGATGCTGATACGGTTCATTGAATTTTGCTCCTGAATTTGCCGGGCGACGTGATGTTCGTCGCGAACACTGTTGTTTGCGGTTGTGAGGGGCGGCCGTGCCGCTCGGGTCGGTGTCAGATGCGACGTGCGATCAAGCATCCGCTGGCGGGCTTGCATGCGCTTGCGAGCGGCATCGGCCGGGCTCGCCACGCCATCGAATGAACGAACGACAGCCTCCGCGTCGGCTGGCACGCTCACGAGGCTGCCTTCGAGCAGTTGCCAGCGAACGGCAGTGAAGGTCAGATCGGCACCGAGCGGAATGCGGTCGTTGTCGGGGTCGAGCACTCGACCCTTCGCGTCGGTGATCTCCCAACGTGAGACAATGTATCCAACCGATACGCTCGTGATCTCTCCGCGCTCGACCATGCCGAGAGCAGCTTCGCCCTGCGGGGTCTTGTTGAATTGAACGCGGCCGAGAAGCGTCTCGCCTTCAAACCAGATGCGAATGAAGCGACCGATGGCGGCAGAAATCCCGCGCTGCGTATGACTATCGAGCAGCGGAATGCCAGCGCTTTCGAGTCGGGACAGATCAACGGCATCCGGCGCGATACGCAAACGCTCGGTGCCGTAGCTTCTCACGACCGGGCTGCCCTTGCTGAGCACCACGTCAACCGTGCGCTGCTCTGCATTGAATGTACGCGGGGCCGCTCCGCTCTGTGCGAAGCGTCGCCCCGAGAGGGGAAGATGTTTCATTGTCTCTCCTGACGCGGTTTGCGCGTCTGTGTTTAGGCTGCCTTCACAAGACGGCTGGGACGTTCGCGAACGATCAGCTCGCGCGTCCAACGCGCTTCATTTTCGATACGACGAGCTGCGGGCGGCAATTGCGCGACGATGGCACGAGCGAGATTTTCGATCTCCTTGCCGCTCGTGACACGCTCACCAATCTTTGCTGCGACCGGCAGCAACGCTTCCGCCGCAACGACGAGTGCGGCGAGCTTGGTTGCGAATTCCGCATGATCTCGGTCGAGAGCGGCAGCGGCTCGCTCGGCAGCTTCGCTCGCTAGATGTTCGTCAAGCTCTGCCTGCGTCTCGCTGATCTTGCGTTGCAGAACGGATAGGCGCGTATTGAGTGCGGCGACGCGGCGCTCAGTGTCCGATAGCGAGCTTTCCACTTTCGCGACTTCATCATTTGATGCATCACCAATCAGTGCGGCATACTGCTCGGTAAGCGCTAAGGCCGAAGCCTTGGCTTCGTCGAGCTGCGAAGTAATGTCGGTGCGGTGGCCGTTGAGTTTATCGAGATCGGCCCGCAAGCGAACGGCGGGCTCCTTGGTTTTGAAAAATGCCATAGATAATCCTTCCGATGTTTTGATTTTTTGAGTGAGCGGGGAATTCCGGTTGAAGTAAAGTCGCGGGTCGATCGACCTGTGTCGTCGCCCTATCGAGGTCAGCTTTCGCTGATACAGCCCCCAGCTCGTTGCCGGGGTTTAGCCAGCTCGCGACCTTGATCGCGAGAGCCCCCTGAATGCCTCAACGCGGGTGTCGCGCCGTTACGTTGAGCTGCATATCGAGCCCTTCATCCACCGGAGGACAATCTCGACTTGGTGCGACAATCACCGCCGCAAACGGGCCATCGATCAACGATGACACCGCGCATAGTAGTCGCCATGTTCACACTCCGCGTGCGACTTCCGAAAATTTCCGATTTTGCAAAGCTCGGCTTGACGAGTTACTTTTGACGCGCTGCTCGTCGGTCATAGACGGCGAAGAAATCAGTAACCTTCACGGTGATGAGCGTTCCGGCTCCGCCCGGTTGGCGACATCCAATCGCATTGTGCGGTCGGGTTTCCTCATCGCCGCTTTCCTTCCTCCATCGGAGGTAACGCTTGCAAAGGTCGTTCGCGGTTGAGCCGGGCATGATTTTGGGGTCAACCATCTCCAGCGCCAGCACGTCCGGGAGCGGCATCCACGTTGGGAATTCCTGCGCGTTGCGCGCGGCCATTGCCGCCAAGATGCCGTCCGGCGTCTGAGGTTGGGTCAGCCTTGCTTCGAGATTTGCAACCTTGCGCCGGAGCGCGGCGGTTTCCCGCTCGGCAGTTTCGAGCTGAGATCGAAGCTCGGCAAGCTCATGCTTGGAGGAGGCTTGCGGCCCTGAAACCCGGATGGAGTTGACGGAGCGGAAATAGATCGGGACCGTAAACTCGCGTTTCGTAGCGTGAACGCTCCAAAAGTCAGGCATGAACTCATGCCGCATGACTTCGACCACCGTTGCCCCGTTCAAGATTATAGCTCCCTAAATGTTTTGTATCGCTTACCGACCGACGTGGTGATGCTTGCTGCCGGTCGCAACCCAATGAAGCAGCCGAGCGGGTTATCCACCGCGTCAGTGCTTTCGTTGCCGCAGGGAAGCGCGCATAGAGCACGGTGCGTCGGGCCGGTGGTTCTGGCGGGCCTTCTGATGTCGATGGCTCCTAGGGCATTGCCCCCGGCCAGCCTCAATCTCCGCATCAAGTGTACGACGAACGATGCCGGGCGAGATGCGTTCGGCATCGCGTACTTCTCTGGCTTCCCGCACACTGCGATATGTCAAGGCGATGTCTGCCACCGTTGGTGGGCCTTCCTTTCGAGAAGGCCCACGCCTAGTGCCATCACATTGGGTTGCCACCTCACGCGCCCGCTGCGCGGCGTCATACTCATCAGCAAGACGACGCTTCGCTTGTGCTGCAATCGGCTGGATTTGGTCCTGATCGACTGCATTGCTCATATCTGAGCCAAATGCCAGAGCGGTTGCGCAACATTTGCAAACAGGAGGCGGAACCCCTTGTAACTTTATTGCGCCTAGCGCTATGCCGAGCTGGCGCGTTACCCGATCCCCATCCCCCTCCCGGAAGGACCCAAGCGACGCCCCGCAGGCTCAAGGGAGCAGCGGCCCAAGCGCGTTGCGCTCACCACAGGCCACGCCAAGCCCACACAGACAGTGGGGAGAGAGGCGGCACCATCCTTCACGGTAGAGACTCTCTTGTTGATCTGCATTTTGGGCGGTGTCGTTTGCTGCGTTTCCACCGTGACGGCAACGCCACACACAGGCCACGTCGCCGATCATGTTGCAGATCGAAACATGATCCTGCATCCCGGTCACCGCTGCGAAGCGACGACCGGCTGAGCACCGGCAACACCGTCGTCGGCCGCTGCATCGCGTTCGATCGCGGTGCTGAGGATGGAGACCCTTGCTAGGGGTGGTCACAGGGCTGAGCATGTCGGAGTCAAACCGTGCGTTCCGCCTGATGCGAGATTGCATCAGCATCAACTTCGGTCTTAGGGACGATGCTGGGCGAGGTTCGGGCACCGGACACAGGGCAATCTGATTTGGGCTCATGTCCTGCCGCGAAACCCCTCCAACTCTGTGCTCGCTGAGACAGGGCCAAGCGATGCTCGGTCGAGAAGGATGGAGCACGCCGCAACCCGATTGCATCGCGGAGCTGATGCGCTTGATCCTCGGCCGGAACGCGATCGATGCGAACGATGCCCTCTTGATCACCATCAAGGGTGACGGTGCAGAATGCGTCGAGCGACTTCTTGACCGATCCCCAATGCCGGGCAGATCGGCAGCCAACATAGGCTCGATATACACCGTCGCAGACGCGAACTGCACCACGAGAGGCGGAGAGCGTCCAATCTCCGCATTCGTCACGCTTGAGAGAGCTGCCAGTGGCGTTGATCGCACAGCGCAGCGTATCCAGCTCGGCACGATCTTGAACGCGGAGCCGATTGAGTGTGGTTTCGTCCATTAGACCTGTCCAGTTATGTGCTTCGCAACTCGGCATGCACGACGATCCGCCAGCCGCGAAGATATTCGCGTTCGGTATCGCTTGAGCCGATCAGGTTGAAGAAAACCATCAAGATGGTGTCTCCATCCTTGGGAAATTTGCCCGTCCATCACCGACCCTGAGAGTGCTCACCGCTGCGGTAGCGCGGCACATACGTCGCGGTTCGACCCCGATCGATGCGCTTCATCGCACGATCACGTCGCGCTTCCATCTGGCGCTCGTGCTGGCGTTCGGTCGAGAACGTGTCGGCCGCTTCGAGTGCTGCCGATCTGTACGGCTTGCCGGGCTGTTCGACGTATGTACCGGGCACCATCCACACCGAGCAGCTTCGTCCGTGATCGCCATGGTAGACGACGAAATCAGCCTGCATCGCATGCTTACGCTCGATGTAGGTCGTCGTGCTCATTTCTCCTCCGGTGGTGTCGCTGTGTTGTGGTTGTGACAGACGACTACTCCACGACCATCGCGCCCGTCGAGAACTAGTGAGTGATTTCGGAGCCACGATGCTGATTGGCTGGCCGCGCGTTACGTTCCGTCCTTGTCACGCCATTTGCGATGCGGCTGGTCTGCTCGCTGCCGGGTACCTGTCGGGGAGGCTGCGCGAAAACGAAGCGAGACGATACAGGAACTTCCGCATCTGCTCTGCCGTCTTGGCCTATTAGGATCAATCCCGCTCCGCCGTTGGCCACGCTCAGAATAGTCGGTTCGCCCTCCCACGTTTTAATGGCTTCCATTCCGATGGTGAGAAACTCACCCAAAGGCTGGTCCAAATATTGAATTCGCAGTTGCGGACCGACCTCCGCCGCAGCAAGTTCAAATCCGAGTTGCCGAGCGCGCTTATAAACCGCAGCCAATGTCACAGTCTCGGACGTGAACCCAAGCTGGGTTGGCGATACGACGACAAGCTCAACGGCTTGTCTGCTAGGACTGACAGTGAAGGCTGGTCGAGCTAGTACCTCCGCAGCCTCTCCGCCCACACCGCAACCCATCGCGTCCAGCTTGTTCCGAAGCGCAACAGGATCGGCAAAATTGCCCAATTCAATCGTCCTCCACGTCGGGACCTCATGGGCGGACTCAATCAGTGGCTCGGGCGGAGCGACTGCTTGTGCGTTGCCGCCATGCATCAGTTGTCTCTGCAAAACGTCACGAGCTGTGCACTGCGCCCACGCAGAGCTTGCGAATTGAGCGATGCAAGTCGCGCAAAAGATAGTGATGACGAAGCTGCGGCAGCCTTGCCGTGAACTCGAATGATGTTCAATGACACTGCGAGCAGCGCGGTCTAGGAGAATAGACATCTCGAAAATCGCAATGTGCCAAACTATCGGACAGAAAACTCCCGCCTCCGAGTCATGGGAAGAACGGAGGGAAAATGCATCAGAACAAACATTGCCCAGCCGACTTTTGAAATGCGGCCGGAGGCGGGGCCTCTTAGGGCTAAGGATTTCCAGTTATCAAATGACAGGCGGTAGTCCGTAAGCCTGATCGCCCGCCCACATCAGACCTAGGAGGAATGATGCTACCTGCACGATAGCACTGCGGTTTCGTCGCTTCAATCCTCTAAATCGAACGGCACGTCGATCCACCGCCATAGAGCTGCTCTTGCCTCGGTCGGCGAGGAGCCTCGCGAAGTCGCGCGAGATGCCATTTGATGCCCCGTTCGAGCGAATGGCGACATGCCGACTTGCCGATTTCGCTAGTCGGTCAGCCAAACATCATCTTGGTCATTGCCTTGCTTCCTTGAGCTTGATGGTGACGACGGTATCGGATGAGAGACGTGGGTGATGTAGCCAAAGCGGATTGAAGGACTTCGCCGTTCGGTATAGCTGAGCACACGAACCCGCGCCTCTGATGACGGGTGCGAACGCAACTCGGTGGCGCGTTTCCACGACATGCGGGGCGGAGCGCTTGCGCGCCCGCCCTCGCATGGCGCTTTTGCCGTATGTCGTCGTTGACTGGAGCGGCGGAAAAGATCGCGTTTGCGTCTCTGGACCCCCGTATGCTGCAAGCAGTGCTGGGGGCGAATTAGTCTCAACAATCTCACCCAAGCGACCGACCTTCCTTAACCGGAACCACTTTGCCCGGCTCACGCCGAGTTTTTCCCACGGCTTCGTCTGCGCCAGCGATTGACTGTGCGGCTTCGCGCCCTTGGCACGCCGATCTCGTGCCCTGCGCTGGTTCTTGATCTTGCGGCGACGGTTGGCACGCGCTGCCTTCTTCTTGTCGATCGCGCCGATCATAGTGATCCCGAGCCGGATACGATCGGCAAAGGTCAAGCCAATCACGTCAGCAGCATCGTCGGCATTCCAGCGGCGGCGACGACGCCGGTCAAACGCTGCATCGACCACCTCCTCATGCTCATTCTCATCGAGCCAAGGTGCCCAGCGGTTCGCGAAGTCGCGAACCGACTTATCAGGATTGGACCGCTTGCTCTCGGCGAGATGCACAAGAGCGATATCGAGGCTCCTGCGACCGATGTCGTCGTCGGGAAGTTGATCGCCATATCGATCGCCGAAATACGCCACGAATTCGCGGACACGCCTTCTAGCGATAAAAACCAAGCTTGGGGTTTTGAACGCGCGGCGTTTCATCCGAAGCAGCGCTGCATTTTGGCGCGAGAGCCTCTCGCGTCTCTCTTGCGAAATCGAGGTTGCGTGTCTATTTGTCATCGAGTCGTATTTCCTTTGCGACAAAGTGTTTGGCGACTGGGCCGGTCCATGCAGGCAGCGGGACCGGCCTTTTTCTTTGCACATGATCAGGGCGATAAAGGCCGCTCCGCTTGGAGCGGGCGGTTGTGTTGATGCTGATCGTGAGGACTGGTCTCTACGGGCTATCCATTCAGCTCCGATTTCCAAAGACAAAAATCGCGAATGCGCAGTTTCGTGGAAAACTCGCAAGGCCGCGCCGATATCGCGCGAGACCGTTGAAACTCGGTCCATATCGCCTATGTCGTACCAGCGAAGCGTCGGCCGCGAACCCGGAGCCCAGAAGGGCCATCGAGATTGTGTCGGCGATTTTCGCTTTTCCCGACCGACCAACGACAACGTGCATCGCGAAGGTGCGACCTAGCACCGATACGTCGCTCAGAGCGGCCGACGCGGCCTATGATCTTTGATCATTCGCGAACGGAGGATGACAGTGACCAAGATCAGGACGGCGGCAGTCTACGCCCGCTTCTCAAGCGATCTGCAAAAGGACCGCTCAATAGACGATCAGATTGCGCTCTGCGAGAACATCGCGAAGCAGCACGGTTACCGCGTCGTCAAGGTCTATAGCGATCGGGCGAAGTCGGCCGCGACGATGTTCGAGCGCGATGAGCTGCTCGCAATGATGAAGGACACCAAGACGGCGAAGTTCGATGCCGTGGTGTGCGAAAGCCTCGATCGCATCTCGCGCGATCAGGAGGACTTGGCCGGTATCTTCAAGCGTCTGCGCTTCCGCGAAATCGCGCTCATCACGAGCGAAGGTGTGACTACCGATATCCACGTCGGTGTGCGCGGCATCGTCGGCTCGATGTTCTTGACCGATCTCGGCAACAAAGTGAAGCGCGGTCACAACGGCAGAGTGCGCGAGGGCAAAATTCCTGGAGCTGTCACCTATGGCTATCGCATGATCCCCGGCAAACCGGGCGAACGCGAAATACATCCAGAGCATTCCAAGGTCGTGCTCAGAGTGTTTCGGGAGTATGCGAGCGGAAAGACGACGCGCGAGATCGCAGCTAGTCTAACTCGCGACGGCATCCCCACACCGAGCGGTGGGAAATTCTGGAACCACCAAACCTTTACCGGGGGGCGCGGCGGCAAACGCGGCATGATCGGCAACGCGCTCTACGTCGGCAAATTGATCTGGAATGCGAACCGCTCTGTGCTCGACCCGGATAAGGGCACGAAAGTGAAGCGTCGCGGCAAGCCTGAGGACGTGATCACCGTTAATGTGCCGCATTTGCGGATCATGCCGCAGGAGCTTTGGGACGCCGCCAATGGCATTTGCACGGGCCGGGCTGAGTCGAAGTTTGGGGCCGGTGGCAAACGCCCCCAGCGCATCGGGTATCGCCCATATAGCCGGGAGCATCTTCTCGCCGGAATGCTCACCTGTGGAGCTTGCAACGGCCATATGCGGATCGCTCAAGTATCTAGGGATGGGGGACCGCGCGTCGCTTGCGCCGCCGCTCATCAACTCGGCACGTGTCAGCATCGCAAGAGCTACGACATGAAGGTGTTGGAGGAGACGGTTCTTTCTGGCGTCAAGGCTCACTTGACCAGCCCGCAAGCTTTGAAGGAATTCACCAAGGGCTATCACGCAGGATGGGCTGAGCGGCAACGGGAGATGCGCTCAGATCGCGATAGCACGCAGCGGGCTCTCAACCGAGCCAATGTCGCGATTGATCGGGTCGTCACCGCCATTAGCGATAGCGACGAGCCGGTGAAGGCGCTGGCAGAGAAGCTCAAGCGGTTGGAGACCGAGCGTGCTGGATTGGAGCAGAAGCTAAAGCTCATCGAGAGCGATGGAGGCACTAGCGTTGTGAGCCTGCATCCGCTCACCATGGAGAAGTTCGCCGCAAGCATTGATGGCCTGCACGGTCTTTTGACCAGCCAGAATGATGGCTCCGACGATGCTGCCCGCGTTCGCTCGGCTTTCAGGAATATCTTCGAGACAATCGTGGTGCATCCGACCGCGAAGCGGATGCCGTACCAGATCACACCTTACGCTAGACTCTCCGCCATCTTGGGGGTCGGGTTGTTTCCGACGGTACGCACCAACGAGGAAATCCTGAAAGAACAAGGGTTTGGCTGTACCGTTTTTGGCGGCTCCGATAAATCCGTGTCCTCGTAATAGACGCGGACCTGCATGTGGTGGCGGCCGTCGCGGATCTCGCCGTCGAGATGAGCTGTCACGTCGCGAGCCTCTTCGCTTGTCGCTACAGGCCCGTTTTGCGCAAAAACGGCCGGCAGCGCAAGCGCGGCTAGGACACGGCTGCCACCGGCGCCCGCCCCAGCGTGACCTCGACGATTTCAGGCGGCACCCCGACGCGGACGGGGAGGATGCTGCAACCGAGACCGCCGGAAACAATGACGTCGCATTTCAGCTGAAAGTGACCATAGGCGAGTTGCACGGCATATTGCTGCGGAAGCGCGGGCGACCAGCCAAACAGGCGAATCTGGCCGCCATGAGTGTGGCCGGAGAGCTGTAGCGCGACGCGCGCGGGCACGCGCCAGGCGATATTTGGCTCATGCGCGAGCAGGATCACGGGCGCATCGTCGGTGACCTTTGCGAGTGCAGCGGCGAGATCGTCCGCACCAAAGCGACGTGCGCGGCCGTAACGTTGCGCAGGCGCATATGCGAGTTGATCGCCGAGACCGGCGAGCCAGAACGAGCGACCATCCTTGACGAGACGTACGACGTTATTCTCGTAGACGGGAATGCCGGCAGCCTGAAGCGCGCGATGGGCAACCGTCGTCCCCTGCCCGGCCCGCTGCACGACCTTGTCGTCCCAATAGTCGTGATTGCCCATGACCGCGTGAACGCCGAGGGGAGCCTTGAGGCCCATCAACACCCTGGCCCATTCATCGGCCGGAATGAGCCGCGTGACGTAGTGGTGACCGGCGACATAGTCGCCGAGCAGAACGATGAGATCGGGCCTGAGCGCATTGGCCTGGTCGACGATGGCCTCGATCCGCTCCAGCGACATCCAGGGGTCGCAGGCGTGGATGTCGGCGATGACGGCAATCTTCAGCGGCAAATCCGCAGGCCATTGCCGCGGCGTCGGATGATAGCGGGTGATGCGCGGCCGCAGTTCCGGCTCGACGCCGACGCCGTAGGCGGCCGTCGAGATGCCGAGAGCGGAAAGGCCGCCGACAGTACGGATGAGATGACGCCGAGAGATCATGGAAGCCCGCTTCTGATGCGCTTCCGTGATGCGATCCGATTGGAGCGGAATTGGGGTGCGCTCGTGCAGTTCATCTGCACGGAGATCACCGAAAGTTCATGACAGCGACGACAATTCGCGATTGCGCAGATCACTCGTCGCTGTCGTCGGTGCCGAACAGGCCGAACTGGGCCGCCGCATCGCGCGAGGGTTCCGCAATGCCGAGATGCCGGAAGGCGTGCGAGGTGAGCAGACGGCCGCGCGGGGTGCGCTGGAGATAGCCGCACTGAATGAGATAGGGCTCGATGATGTCCTCGATCGCATCGCGCGGCTCCGACAGAGCCGCTGCCATCGTTTCCACGCCGACCGGGCCGCCACCGTAATTCGTCGCGATCGTCGTCAGGTAGCGGCGGTCCATGGCATCGAGACCGGCGGCGTCGACCTCGAGCGCGCTGAGCGCATGATCGGCGATCCTGCGGTCGATCTTGTCGGCATTCGCGGCCGAGGCGAAATCGCGCACGCGGCGCAGCAGGCGACCGGCGATGCGCGGCGTGCCGCGGGCGCGGCGCGCGATCTCGTTGGCGCCGTCCGCGCTCATGCCGACATTGAGCACGCGCGCGCCGCGGGTGACGATGCTCTCGAGCTCCTCGATCGTATAGAAGTTGAGGCGGACCGGAATGCCGAAGCGATCTCGCAACGGATTGGTGAGCAGGCCGGCGCGCGTGGTGGCGCCGACGAGGGTGAACTTCGACAGCTCGATCTTCACCGATCTCGCCGCCGGCCCCTCGCCGATGATGAGGTCGAGCTGGAAGTCTTCCATCGCGGGATAGAGCACTTCTTCCACCGCGGGATTGAGGCGATGGATCTCGTCGATGAAGAGCACGTCGCGCTCTTCGAGATTGGTCAAGAGGGCCGCGAGATCGCCGGCCTTGGCAATCACCGGGCCCGACGTGGCGCGAAAGCCGACGCCGAGCTCCTTCGCCACGATCTGCGCCAGCGTGGTCTTGCCAAGGCCGGGCGGACCGACGAACAGCACGTGGTCCAGCGCCTCGCCGCGCTTGCGTGCCGCCTCGATGAAGATCGAGAGATTCTTGCGTGCCTGCTGCTGGCCGACGAAATCGGACAGCGACTGCGGACGCAGCGCGGTGTCGCCGACATCATCGCTGCGGCGTTCGGGCGACACCATGCGGTTGGCCTTGGGATCGCTCACTTCGCGAGCTCCTTCAAGCCGAGGCGAATGAGCTGCGCCGTTTCGGCATTCTCACCCGCATTGCGCGAGGCCGAGGCGATGGCTGCAGCCGCCTGCGGCTGGCCATAGCCGAGATTGACCAGCGCGGAGATCGCGTCGGCCACCGGTCGCGGCGCGCGCTGATCGTCGACGGCGCCGGCGAGATGCACAACGGCCGGATCGACACTGGCAAAGGCCGGCGCCTTGTCCTTCAACTCGGTAACGATGCGCTCGGCGACCTTGGGACCAACGCCGGGGGTGCGCGCCACCGCGGCCTTGTCGCGCAGCGCGATCGCGTTGGCGAGTTCGGAAGGCGCCAGGGTGCCGAGCACCGCAAGCGCGACCTTGGCGCCGACGCCCTGCACGGTCTGGAGCAGGCGGAACCATTCGCGCTCCTGGTCGGTGCGGAAGCCGAACAGCTTGATCTGATCCTCGCGGACGTAGGTCTCGATCGACAGCACCGCGGCTTCGCCCGGCGCGGGCAGATGCTGCAACGTCCGCGCCGAGCAATGCACCTGATAGCCGACGCCGCCGACGTCGAGGACGACATAATCCTCGCCGTAGGAATCGATCAAACCCTTGAGCTTGCCGATCATAGTCCCACCACCTTCAGCCTGAGCGCCGTGCTCTGGCGGTGATGAGCATGGGTGATGGCGATCGCGAGCGCGTCGGCAGCATCCGGGGTCGGAGGCGCGGCCTTCGGCAGCAATATCTTCAGCATCATCGCGATCTGTTGCTTGTCGGCGTGGCCGGCCCCCACCACGGTCTTCTTGACCTGGTTCGGCGCATATTCGGCGACGCTGATGCCGAACATTGCCGGCGCCAACATGGCGACGCCGCGGGCCTGGCCGAGTTTCAGCGTCGCAGCCCCGTCCTTGTTGATGAAGGTCTGCTCGACCGCCGCTTCCATCGGCTTGTAATCGGACAGAACGGCCGCGAGCCCCTCGTGGATCGCGAGCAGACGGCTCGACAAAGGCAGATCGTCCGGCGGTTCCACCGAACCGCAGGCGACATAGATCAGGCGGTTGCCTTCGGCCTCGATCACGCCCCAGCCGGTGCGGCGCAGGCCGGGATCGATGCCGATGATGCGAACGGGTTGGCGAATCGGGAGCGCGGTCATGGGCCAGTGATAGCGGTTGGCCCATGATAGCGAAACAGAAACAGAACAGAAGTCCCCGGAGAAAGGCGGCCGGGCGCCCCTACCCGCCCAGCTTCGCGACCAGCGCGTCCGAGATCTCGAAATTGGCGTAGACGTTCTGGACGTCGTCGTGCTCGTTGAGCAGGTCCATCAGCTTCAAGAGCTTCTCGCCGGTCTCGTCGTCGACCGCGACCGTGTTCTGCGGCTTCCAGATCAGCGCGGCCTTGCGCGGCTCGCCGAACTTGGCTTCCAGCGCCTTGGCGACGTCGCGATAGCTTTCGGTCGAGGCGTAGATTTCGTGGCCGCCTTCACCCGAGACCACGTCGTCGGCGCCGGCCTCGATCGCGGCATCGAGCACCGAATCGTCATCGGCGACGCTGCGGTCGTACTCGATGACGCCGGTGCGGTCGAACATGAACGAGACCGAGCCGGTTTCGCCGAGATTGCCGCCGGATTTGGTGAAGAAGGATCGGATGTCGGAGGCCGCGCGGTTGCGGTTGTCGGTCAGCGCCTCGACGATGACGGCGACGCCGCCCGGACCGTAGCCCTCGTAGCGGATTTCGTCGTAGTTCTCGCCGTCGCTGCCGAGCGCCTTCTTGATGGCGCGCTCGATGTTGTCCTTCGGCATGTTTTCCTGCCGCGCGGCGATCACGGCGGCGCGCAGGCGGGGGTTCATGGCGGGGTCGGGCGTGCCCAGCTTGGCGGCGACGGTGATTTCCCGCGCCAGCTTGCCGAACAGCTTCGACTTCTGCGCATCCTGCCGTCCCTTGCGGTGCATGATGTTCTTGAATTGGGAATGTCCGGCCATGCGTGATCTTCTCTAGGAAATCGTGCGTCAAAGGTGAGCGTGGGGAAGCGCGGCCTTATAGGCCGCCAACCCATCGGAATGAAAGAGCCTCTCATACTTTAAGGTAATAACGTAGTGGCCCGTGCCCGGAAGTCAGGCATCGTTAACCCTGATTTCATTCCAGCTTGCGAAAATAGCGTCCGCCCATCTCCCGACAAGAGTAGACCCCATGGCGTTCGCATTTTTCCGGAAGCGCCTGCCAGACATGGCCACGCCAGTGGCCTCCCTGCAGGCCGCGGGGCCGGCGGTCCTGTCCACGCCCGCTCCGGCCGCTGAGGTCGATTCGGCCCGGGAGATCCTGGAACTGCTGGAACTCGAGCTCGGCGCCATGATCCGCCAGCTCGAGCGTGCCGCCAATTCGGTCGCGGGCGGTGCCGAGGCGACCGCGGCGACGCTCGCCGATATCCGCCAGCGCACCGACGCGCTGACCGGGCGGACCAATGCCGCACAGTCCAACGCTTCGAGCTTTGCCGATGCCGCCGACAAGTTCACCCAATCCGCGCAAGGCATCGGTGCGCAGGTCCGCGAGGCCGGCAAGCTCGCCGACGAGGCCAGCGCCGCGGCGCAGGAGGCGCGCGACAACGTCGACCGCCTGCGCGAGTCCTCCGCGGCAATCGGCAATGTCGTCAATCTGATCGCCCAGATCGCGCGGCAGACCACCCTGCTCGCGCTGAACTCGACCATCGAGGCCGCACGCGCCGGTGCCGCCGGCAAGGGCTTTGCCGTCGTCGCAACCGAAGTGAAGGCGCTCGCGGTGCAGACCCAGAGCGCGACGGAAGAGATCTCCAAGAAGATCGACGCGCTGCAGCGCGACGCCGCCGGATCGGCGGACGCGGTGCATCGCATCTCGCAGGCGATCGAGGCGATCCGCCCGGTGTTCGACACCGTCAACGGCGCGGTGGCCGAGCAGAACGCCACCACCAGCGAGGTCTCCGGCAACGCCAGCAGCGCATCGCAATTCATCATCTCGGTCGGCCGGAGCGCAGCCGAGATCGACGCCGCGACCAAGGCGGCCGAGACCCATGGCGAGAACGTCGCCAGCGCCGGCAAGGCGGTGACGACCTTCGCGCAGAAGCTGAAATCGCGCTGCGCGGTGCTGCTCAAACAGAGCGAGCACGACGACCGCCGCAAGACCGAGCGGCTGCCCTGCCATCTCAAATTCGAGGGCGCACGCGGCCTGCTGCCGGTCTACGAGATCGCGATGGACGGCGTGTTGATCGGCGGCACGGAGGCAAGCCGGCTCGCGCCGCAGGCGATCATCGACGGCACGCTGGAAGACGTCGGTGCCTGCCGCCTGCGCGTGGTCGAGCAGTCCAAGGCCGGCGCCCGCACGCAGTTCGTCAGCCCGAGTGCCCAGCTGCGCGAGAAGATCGAAGACAAGCTCTGGTCGATCCACGAGGAGAACACGGAGTTCGTCACCCGCGCGATGGAAGCCGGCAACGCGCTGACAAAGATCTTCGAGCAGGCCGTCGCCCGCGGCGAAGTCAGGATGGATGACCTCTTCGACACGGACTACGCCGAGATATCAGGCACCAATCCTCAGCAATACCGCACGAGATATCTCGATTGGGCCGACCGCGCGCTGCCGCCGTTCCAGGAAGCCTTTCTCGCCAGGGAGCCGCGCATGGCGTTCTGCGCAATGGTCGACCGCAACGGCTTCCTGCCCGTCCACAACAAGATCTATTCGCATCCGCAGCGGCCGGGCGATATCGCCTGGAACACGGCCAACAGCCGCAATCGCCGCATCTTCAACGATCCCGCGGGGTTGGCGGCCGCGCACAACCAGCGCTCGTACCTGATCCAGAGCTATGCGCGCGACATGGGCAACGGCAACACGGTGATGATGCGCGAGATCGACGTGCCGATCCGCGTGCAGGGCCGGCATTGGGGCGGGTTCCGCACGGCTTACAAACTGTAGTGCGCGCTCAGGCAAGACGCCGGGCGCGAATCATCCTCTAACGTCGAAATTGGAATGGGAATGCCGCGGTGAGCCGATGGACGGCCCCGAGTTGAGAAAGCCCGTAACATGTCCCTCGCACAACTTGCCGTCATGGACACCGCGTCCAACAGGACGCTCGCCGAACGGCTGATCGACCAGCTCGCCGACCGCATCGGCGGCCTCGGCGTCGAGCTCGCCGACATCGCCGGCAACGTCCAGGAGGTCGCCAACCGCGTCGCCAACCAGTCGGACCGGTTCCATCACCTCCAGAAGACGGCGGAGACCATGGTCTCCGCCAACCACGACATCGCCAACGCCTCGCAGGCGGTGCAATCGACCACGTCGGCCGCGGTCGGCGAGATCGCGCAGTCGCGCAGCGCCGTCGATACCGCGGTCAGCCACATCTCCGAGCTCGTCGCGGCCGTGGAGCGGATCGAGGCGCGCCTCTCCGCCGTCGGCTCCGCGCTGGCGCAAGTGGCAAAGGTCTCCGGCTCGATCGAGGCGATCGCCAAGCAGACCAATTTGCTGGCCCTCAACGCAACCATCGAAGCCGCGCGTGCCGGCAATGCCGGCCGCGGCTTCGCCGTGGTCGCGAGCGAGGTCAAGAACCTCGCGGAGGCGACCCGCCAGGCCACGCACCTGATCTCCGACACCGTGCGCGATCTCGACGGCCAGATCGAAGGCCTGATCGGCGAGAGCAGCGACGCCTCGCAGCGCGCCAAGACCGCCGGCGAAGGCGCGCAAGCGATCTCCGGCATCATCTCGCGCGTCCAGCAGGGCTTTGCCTCGGTGGAGGCGGAGATCGACAGCGTCACCCGCGCGGCGACCTCCAATCTCGGCCATTGCGACACCGTGATCAGCGAGCTCAACGAACTCGCCAGGGGCGTCGACCTCTCCTCGCGCGATCTCAAGAGCGCCGACCAGCGCGTGACGAAACTGCTCGACACCTCCGAAGGCCTGATCGCGCTGATCGCCGACAGCGGCGTCGAGACGTCGGATGCGCCGCTGATCCGCGTCGTCGTCGACACCGCCAAGCGGATCTCGGCCGAGTTCGAGGCCGCGATCGAGCGCGGCGAGATCACGCTCGACAAGCTCATGGACGAGAACTACCGGGAGATCTCGGGCACCGACCCAAGACAGTACACCACCGCCTATGTCGACTTCACCGACCGCGTGCTGCCCGCGATCCAGGACCCGATCCAGAAGTCGGACCCCCGCATCGTGTTCTGCGTGGCCTGGGCCAAGGGCGGGTACCTTCCGACGCACAATCCGAACTACCGGCTACCGCAAGGCAAGGACCCGGTCTGGAACAACGCCAATTGCCGGAACCGCCGCCTGTTCACCGATCGCGCGGTGAAGAAGGTCGCGGCCAACACAAAGCCCTTCCTGCTCCAGACCTATCGCCGCGACATGGGCGGCGGGCAGTTCGTGCTGATGAAGGATCTGTCCTCGCCGATCATGATCCGCGGCAAGCACTGGGGCGCGTTCCGGATGGGTTTCCGGCAGAGCTGAATCAAATCTCGAAAACAACCCCATGCACAGTAGCCGCGGGACTTTTTGCCTCCACCGCAAACGGGAAAGGCAGCCCACTGCCGACGCCGCGTCATCCTGACTTCGACTTGCCAGGAACTGAATGCAGACGTTGACCCGTCGGGCAAAACAGGCGCATAGTGCTATTATTCCGAAATCATGGGCGAGCCGCTGCGATTGGTCCCGTCGGACGCATCGCGCTCACCGCGCCATTTCCCAATCGCACGAATTTCGTCATCGCATGATCTTGCGCGTTCGCACGATCGTCTGCGGCGGTCGACGGCGCGGATGACGAAAATGCGTCAGAAAATGATGCTTATCATATCAATTAGCCCAAAACCTTCGCACGGATCGCAGCACAAATTCGTGAACGTCATGGCCTGACGCACCAGCTGCGCAGATATGCATTGCTGCGAATTTGAAAGCTTCATCGTTTCGCATCGGTATGATTATGGTCGCGCGCGAGTTCGCCGACTGAATCGCCGCCAGCGATCAGGCGAAGAAGGGGATGCACATGGCAACAACTCTTACCATCAACGGCGAAACGAAATCGTTCGACGCGCCACCGGAAATGCCGCTGCTGTGGGTGCTGCGCGACATCCTCGGAATGACCGGCACCAAATTCGGCTGCGGCATCGCGCAATGCGGCGCCTGCACCGTGCATGTCGACGGCAAGGCGGTGCGCTCCTGCGTGCTGCCGGTCAGCGCGGTGGCGAACCGCGCCATCACCACCATCGAGCACGTCGGCAGCACATCTGCGGGCGCCAAGGTGCAGAAGGCCTGGCTGGAGGCCGAAGTGATCCAGTGCGGCTATTGCCAGTCCGGCCAGATCATGTCGGCCGCAGCCCTTCTGGCGGCAACACCCAACCCTGACGACGCCGATATCGACGCCGCGATGGCGGGCAACATCTGCCGCTGCGGCACCTATGTGCGCATCCGCGCGGCCATCAAGCTCGCCGCGTCCGGCCGTCAGTCGTGAGATCAGCCATGAATGCACCCGACAACGTTTCCCGTCGCACGCTTCTGACCGGCGGCCTCGCCACCGGTTTCCTGCTCGCCTTCCATCTGCCGCTGCGCGCCGCTCCGAACGAGCCGATGCAGAAGGATGCGACCGACGGCAAATTTGCGCCCAACGCCTTCATCCGCATTGACGAGACCGGCCGCACCGTACTGATGATGCCGCAGGTCGAGATGGGCCAGGGCACCTACACCTCGATCTCGGCCGTGATCGCCGAAGAGCTGGATGCCGACTGGAGCAAGGTCGAGGTGCAGCACGCGCCACCCAACGACAAGCTCTACGCCAACCCGACCTTCGGCCTCCAGGTTACCGGCAATTCCAACTCGATCCGCGCCTGGTGGCTGCCGCTGCGCAAGGCCGGCGCCACCGCGCGAGCGATGCTGGTGCAGGCAGCTGCCAGCCAATGGGGCGTCGAAACCGCAAGCTGCATGGCATCGAAGGGCGAGGTTACCCATGCCGCCAGCGGCCGCAAGCTCGGCTATGGCGAGCTGGCGCTCGCCGCGCAGGGCCAGACGCCGCCGAAGGACGTCGCGATCAAGGATCCCAAGGACTTTGTCCTGATCGGCCAGCCGCTGAAGCGGCTCGACACGCCCGACAAGGTCAATGGCAAGGCGCTCTACGGCATCGACGCGATCCTGCCCGACATGAAGATCGCCGCGATCGCCAATTGCCCCGTGTTCGGCGGCAAGGTCGGCAAGGTCGACGACAGCGCTGCGATGAAGGTCGCCGGCGTAAGCAAGGTCGTCGTGCTCGACGACGCCGTCGCGGTGATCGGCGATCACATGTGGGCGGCGAAGAAAGGTCTCGAAGCGCTCGACATCGAGTGGAACGAAGGCCCGAACGCCAAAATCACCACCAACGACATCTGGCAGAACCTGCGCGATGCCAGCGCAAAAGACGGCGCGGTCGCCAAATCCACCGGCGACATCGCCAAGGCTCTCGCCACCGGCGACAAGTTCGAGGCGGCTTACGAGCTGCCGTTCCTCGCACATGCCTCGATGGAGCCGATCAACGCCACCGTGCATGTCACGAAAGAATCCTGCGAGATCTGGACCGGCACGCAGATCATGACGCGGGTGCAGTCGGAAGCGGCAAAGGCCGCCGGCCTTCCCGTCGAGAAGGTGATCGTCAACCAGCACCTGCTCGGCGGCGGCTTCGGCCGCAAGCTCGAGCCGGACATGGTGATCGCGGCCGTGAAGATCGCAAAACAGGTCGACTATCCCGTCAAGGTGATCTGGACCCGCGAGGAGGACATCCAGCACGACGTCTACCGGCCTGTCTATCGCGACCAGATCACGGCGTCGCTGGTCGATGGCAAGGTCGCAGCCTGGAAGTACAAGATCGCGGGCTCCGCCGTGATTGCGCGCTGGCTGCCGCCGGCCTTTCAGAAGGGCATCGACATCGACGCAGTCGACGCCGCCGTCGACGCGCCCTACGACTTCGCCAATTTCCACGTCGAATATGTCCGCGCCGAGCCGCCTGCGGTGCCGACCGGCTTCTGGCGCGGCGTCGGTCCGAACAACAACGTGTTCGCGATCGAATGCGCCATGGACGAGCTCGCGCGCAAGGCCGGCAAGGACCCGATCGAATTCCGCCGGGCCATGCTGACCAGGAACCCGCGCATGCTCGCGGTGCTCAACCAGGTGGCTGAAAAGTCCGGCTGGGGCCAACCGCTGCCGCCGCGCGTCGGCCGCGGCGTCTGCGTGCAGCCGTCATTCGCGAGCTTCATCGCGACCGTGGTGGAAGCCGAGATCGACGACGTCGGCGAGATCGTGCTTCGCCGCGTCACCTCCGTGGTCGACACCGGCATCGCGGTCAACCCCGACACGGTGAAGGCGCAGATCGAGGGCGGACTGATCTTCGGTCTCACCGCCGCGCTCTATGGCGAGATCACCATCGACAAGGGCCGCGTGCAGCAGTCGAACTTCCACGACTACCGCATGATGCGCATCAACGAGACTCCGAAGGTCGAGGTCATCGTGGTCAAGAGCGGCGAAGCGCCCGGCGGCATCGGTGAGGCCGGCGTCAACGCCGGACCGCCGGCGCTGCGCAACGCGATTTACGCCGCTACCGGCGTAGCGCTGCGGCGCTTGCCCATCGATCGGAAACTGCTGGCTGCGGGGAAGAAGGCATGATCAGGACAATGCGTATCCTTGCGAGCCTCGTCGTGATCGCCATCGTCGCGGTGGCGCTCGGCGTCTTCATCATCCGCGGGCCCGGCCCGCTCGATTTCGCAGGCGGCACCAAGGTGGCGCTCGCGGACTACCGCGCCGGCAAGCCCACCGGCGTGCCGGCCAGGCTCGAGAAGGCGAGCCTTGTCGAGCGCGGCGAATATCTTGCCAAGGCCGCCGACTGCATGGTCTGCCACACCAAGCCGGGCGAGAAGGGCTATTCCGGCGGACTCGCCTTCAAGCTGCCGTTCGGCACGCTGTATTCGACCAACATCACGCCGGACAAGGACACCGGCATCGGCAATTACAGCGACCAGGACTTTTTGAACGCAGTCCAGCGCGGCAAGCGCCGTGACGGTGCCCGGCTCTACCCGGCGATGCCCTACACGTCCTACACCTATATGAGCGACGAGGACGTGCTGGCGGTGAAGGCCTATCTGTTCAGCCTGCCGGCAGTGCGCGCGAAAGTGCCTGACAACACGCTGTCGTTCCCGTTCAACCAGCGCTGGGCAATGATTGTCTGGTCGGCCGTGTTCAATCCGGACACGCGCTTTGCTCCCGATACGTCGGAAAGCCCGGAGTGGAATCGCGGCGCATATCTGGCGGAAGCGCTGGCGCATTGCGGCGAGTGTCATACGCCACGCAATCTCGGCTTCGCGCTCGACAACCGCAAGAAGTTCGCCGGCGCCATCACCGCCGGCTGGCGCGCCTTCAACATCTCCTCCGACAAGGCGACCGGCCTCGGCAACTGGAGCGATGCGGATCTGATCTCGTATCTCTCACTCGGCCACGCATCGGGTCACGGTTCGGCCTCGGGTCCGATGGGCGAAGCCGTCGACCACAGCTTCAGTCAGTTCGCGCCGGAGGATATCCGTTCCATCGTCGCCTATTTGCGTAGCGTTCCTCCGGTATCCTCGCCCGATCTGCCGGCTACCACGGCGCCGGTCGCGCCCGCCTCGCACAAGGACGGCGTCACGGCAGACGCACGCGGCAAGCAGGTTTTCGCCAGCGCCTGCGCCAGTTGCCACGGCTGGAGCGGCGAAAGCCCGGTATCGCCGATGGCGACGCTGACCGGCACCTGGGCCGTCAACGACCCCGCCGCCACCAACGTCGCGCAGATCGTGATCTCAGGCACCATCAGGCATACGCCTGATGGTGCGCTGTCGATGCCCGCGTTCGGCAATGCGTATAGCGACGACGAGATCGCCGCGGTGGCGAACTACGTGACGGCGCGGTTCGGGACCAAGCGCTCGAAGCTGACGGCGAAGGACGTGGCGGAGCTGAGGGAGCAGACGGCGGAGTAGGTATCGCGCAGACGAACACTGTGAGCAACCGGCGACATAGGTAACAGATCAAACCGACGACATGGGTAACACAATTCTCGTTTCGTTCA
>NZ_JAUIZJ010000001.1:191583-191757 GCF_030435535.1 Bradyrhizobium sp. WYCCWR 13022 | reverse complement strand
CTGACCGACTCGCTGAGCGGGCAGAGCGTGCTGCTGACGGTGAACGGCAGCGGCGTGGTCGAGGGCCGTACCGCGATCGGCGGCGACCTCGTGTTCACGGTGTCGGTGAGCGGCACCGGCGTGGTGACGCTGACCGAGTTCCGCTCGGTGCATCAGAGCTCGGCGGACAGCCCG
>NZ_JAUIZJ010000001.1:0-191522 GCF_030435535.1 Bradyrhizobium sp. WYCCWR 13022 | reverse complement strand
AACCTGGTGACGCTGACGGCGACGATCACGGACGCGGACGGCGACCATCAGGCGGCGACGATCGACCTCGGCAAGCAGCTGAGCATCCAGGACGACGGCCCGAGCCTGAAAGCTGGTACGGTGACGGGATCGGTCGATGAAGGAGGGCTTTTGATCGATGTCGTCGGAACGGTCGGAAACGATCCCGGTCAGCCGACGTCTGCATCAGGCGCTGCAGGCTCCCTGACTGCTCTGGTGAATTTCGGTGCCGATGGCGCCGGGCAGGGCGCGGACGGCACCTCAACGGCGGCCTTCCAGTTTGCTCTGTCCAACGGCGCGTCGCTGGCGGGACTTGGGATGTCGACCCACACGTCTTCGGGCACCGTTGTGGCGGTCAACTATGCGGCGATCTCCGGCAACGTGCTGACCGCATACGCTGGTGGCGCCAACGGTATCGCCGTGTTCACGCTCACGATCCATGCTGATGGTTCGTGGCAGTTCCAGGATCTTGCTCCGATCCAGCACACGCCGACCGGCGACAATATCGACACGTCGAACACCTTCGACCTGTCGGGACTTGTCAAGGCGGTCGACGCCGATGGCGATAGCGTCCCGCTTTCGAGCGACTTCAAGATCACAATCATCGACGACGTGCCACTGATCGGTGCGATCCAGAATGCGATCATGCCCAGCGTCAATGGCACCGATGCTCATGGCACCTGGCAGCCGTCCTTCGGGGCGGACGGGCCGAGCGCCACGGCGGCGATCGGCATCGCGATGGGAACAGCCCCGAGCGGCGAAACCTATGTGATTACCGATACGGGCACGCATAATCCTGCAAACGAGGAGGTCTTCTCGGTCAAGGTCACCAGCGGTTCGACGTCGTATACGTTCTACGAATACACCCACTACGACACGACCACGCATTCTGCCGAGATGTTTGCTTACGTTACCCAGGCGGATGCCCAGGCCGGACTTGGAAACAACGAGTTTTTCACGCTGACGATGGCGGCGAACGGCACGTATGATTTCCACCTCGTCTCGAACTCCTTGCAGACGTTCCTGCCATTCAACTTCACGACGCTGCCCCCAGGAAATTCAGACTACGCGACGATCACGAACGGTGTGTTCACAGGCCAAAGTGGCACGGACAGCATCGCGGGTCGCAGCATCCTGATCGATGGCTATTCCACCTCCAATACCGACCCGAACAGCGGCAACAAGGTCTTCATCAACAATGGTGGTGGTGGCGGTCTCGGCGTCAACAACGGCAACCTCGATACCAACGAGACCGTATTCTTCCAGTTCAACAATATCGCCGGAGACTCCGCTCGGGTCGGCGATCAGAGTTCGGTGACGATCGGCATCGGCAAGTCGAACGGCACGTTGGAAGCATTCCTGATTACCATCAGGGATGACAGCGGCACCATTCTTGGCCAAGAGCTTATTCAGCAGGCGGATGGAACGGCAATCGTGGTGGACGCCGCACACTGGGGCGTCGCCAACGGTGCTCTCGACAGCACCGGCAGCTTCTCCGCGTTCGGCCGGATCGACGTCGAAAACGTCGGTGGCGGAAGCTTGACCTTCAATGGTCATAGCTACAATTTCACCAGCAATTCCTACGACGACAAGCTTCTGGTGACATCGATCAGCGGCGCGGAGTCCGTTGGCAACACTACGTTGACCTTCGCGCCGACGATCACGGACTTCGATGGCGATACTGCCAGCGCATCGACCAATCTCGCGGTCTCGTTGGGTGGTACGACCAATGGTTCCGGCGGATACAATCTGACTGGCACCAATTCCGCCGCCGAAGATGTGGTTGCCAGCTCTCACGCCGACGTCCTTGCAGGAGGCACCGGTACCGGCGACACGGTTGACTACAGCAACTCGACGGCCGGTGTGAGCGTGAACTTGGCTACCAATGTCGTCAGCGGCGGCTACGCTGCCGGTGACACGATCAGTGGCTTCGAAAATGCAGTCGGCTCTTCCTTTGCCGACACACTCACTGCTGCCAGCACTGGAAGTGTCCTTGATGGCGGCGCGAACAGCACCGGCGGCACGGATGTGCTGAACGGCGGGGCGGGCGACGACATCCTGATTGCCAGCCGCGCCGGGACCGATACCCTAACCGGCAATGGCGGCAACGATACCTTCGTGCTTCAAGGCAATGGCGGTGCGAATGTCACGATCGCCGACTTCAATGCCGGTGATAGCATCGTCGTTGACGTGGCCGATCATTTCCTCACGATCAGCAATGCCTCGGCGATCAATGGCGCCACTCAATTCAATTCAGGCGCCGGAGCTCCGACGTCGGGTGGTGCGGCTTGGGCGGAGAGTACGGCGACCGATAAGTTCTACTTTGATGCGACGAACCATAACCTTTGGTTCTCGGCCAACGGAACGGGATCGGACCAGGTTCAACTGGCGCATCTCTCTACCGGCGTCCCTGCAGCCGCGAACGTACACGTCGCTTGATGACGAAGTGAGCTGATGAAGAAGCCCGCGCGAGCGTTGCTCGCGCGGGCTTTTGATTTCCCGATGCGCGATCGGGCCACCGTTCACAGAAGCAGTGGCAGCGAACCCAGCGCCCCACCGCCGCCCGCATCCACCGGCTCCGAACCTGCCCATTCCGATCCCGCGGCCGCGGGCGCGGCTTCTGCCGCGAGCGGCGTAGCCTTCGCATAGGGCTTGGCGAACAGATTGACGCCGTCGTGATTGATCGCGAACAGCGGCGCGAAGTTGAGCTCGCCATTGTCCTCCCGCAGGCCAGCCCAGCGGTTGTCCAGGATCAGCCAGTGGCCGTCGAGCCGGGCCGCGAGCACGGCGTGGTCCTGTCGGACCGTGCGGTCACGGACGAGGAGCAGGCGCATGTCGGCATCGGGGATACCCGCTTCGCGCAATGCGGCGTATTTGGCGATCGCGTAATCTTCGCAATCGCCCTTGCCCGTCGCAAAGCTCGCCAGCGGCGAACTCCAGCGGTCGAGCTCATGATGCTGGACCAGGTCGCTGACATAGCGGATCGCCGTGTTGACCCCCAGATTGACTTCCTCGAGCCGGGCGCGTCCGGACTTGGCCTTGACGGCGCCGACGAGCCTGAGGAACTGGGCAGCGTAAGAGGGGCAGCTTCCGGCGTCGGACCGGCAGCGCTCGAGCACGGCCTGGTCCTTGCCCATCTCGACTTCAACCGCGCGCCATTTGCGCCAGATGTCGCTGTCGGGTGCGCGGAACGTAAAGAGGCCGAAGGGTTCATCGCCGAGCGTTGCGGCCGCCGGAGAGGCGGCCTCAGGCATGGCATCCGTGGCCGTGGAGGAGGGGGGCGCGAGCGCCGCCAGGCGAATGGCATTCGGGCCGCGGCCATGTTCGCGGTCAAGCTTTGCGAGCACCGCGTTGATCGTGAAGAATGTCGCGGGCCCCTGGATCGCATCAGCACCGGATGGCGCGATTTCAGTCGGATCAACCGGCCCGGCGTCAGCCGCAAAAGCGACCGGCGTCGCAGCCACGCCAAGCGCAACCAGTACGGCCGCCGCGAGCGCCACAACGCCCTGCTGCCGCAGTCCCAAACGCGACTTCATTGACCGTCCCCATATTTCGGGACGTCGCCGGCGTCTTTGCGCGCCTGATCGTCATCCCGACCTGTTTATCGGGAGTGAGCGTGCGCGCGGGCGCGCTTAAGTCGGGTTAAAACCGGGGAAGCGCAGCCGGGAATGAGCCGGCGCGATGAATGGCGCCCCTCCAGCAATGCTAAAGCTTGGCATCGCGCGTTAGGGACGCATTAAGCAAGGCGGATCGCGGGGGGCCCTAGTGCTCGCGCAGAGCTTCATCCCGCAGCGTGCGGGCCGGCTTCATGATGTAATCCAGAACGCTCTTCTTGCCGGTCAATATCTCGACCGTCGTGATCATGCCCGGAATGATCGGAAGCGGGTTTTCCTCGGTGCCGAGATGGTTCTTGTCGGTTCGAACCATCACGCGATAGTAGGTTTCCGGTCGCTGCGCCGACTCGCCCTTGTCGTCGAGGATCGTGTCGGCGCTGATCCGCTCGACCTTGCCGGCCAGATGGCCGTACACCGAGGAGTCGTAGGCGGATATCTTGACGACGGCATCCTGGCCCGGGCGGATGAAGGCGATATCCTGCGGCCTGATCTTGCCCTCGACCAGCAAGGTGTCGTCGAGCGGGACGATGTCCATGAGGTTCGCGCCGGGCTGAACGACCGCGCCGATCGTGGTGACGTTCAGCTTGTTGACGATGCCGCGAACCGGCGAACGCAGATCCGTCCGACGTACCCTATCCTGCGCAGACTTGATGTTCTCGTCCAGGACGGCGAGGTCGGCGCGCGTCTTGGCCAGATCTTCGTCCGCCTGGGCTCGGAAGGTCGAGATCGTGGTCGCAATCTTTGCCTTGGCCTCCGCAATCTGACCTTTCGCCTCTGCCGATTGGCGCTCCAGTCGAAGCATTTCGATTTCGGGAACGACCTTCTGATCGTAGAGCTTGCGCGTCAGCGTGAGCTCGCGATCGAGCAGGCCCGATGTCTGGGTCAGCCTCGCGATCTGTTGATTGAGTACGTCGACGTCCTGCGCCACTTTCAGCGCGCGGGTCTTGAACACGCTCCGTTCTGTCGTCACGGCGGCGGGGACGACGCCCTCGATCTGGTCGGGAAAAACAACCTCGCTGCGGCCGTTCGCTTCAGCCTCGAGGCGCGCGAAACGGGCGGCCATCGAGGCGCGCCTTTCCCGTATCTCGCCGAACTCCGAAGCAAACTTGGTATCGTCGATGCGCATCAGGGATTGCCCCTGCTGAACCACTGCTCCCTCCTGGACGAGGATGTCGCCGACGATCCCGCCTTCCAGCGACTGGACGACCTGCATCTGCCGCGACGGGACGACCTTGCCGTTGCCGCGCTTGACCTCTTCAAGCACGGCAAAATGAGCCCAGACCAGGAATGTGGCGAACAGGGCCAAGAAGGCCCACAGCAACATGCGCGACGTTCTCGGCGTCTTCAGCTTGACGGCCGCGCGGATGTCGTTGGCGTAACTGAAATCAGCTGACATTGGATTTCTGCGCAGCCTGGACGGGTTGAACAACTCTGGGCGGTGCGGCAGGCTCGGCGGATTGGGCCTTGCCTTGCAGCAGGCTCAGGACCTGGTCGCGCGGTCCGTCGGCGACCAGGCGGCCGTTGTCGAACAGCAGCAGGCGGTCGACCATGCTCAGGAGCGAAAGACGGTGAGTGGAGATGATGATGGTCATCTTCGCATCGTCGAGATTTTTCAGCCGCTCGAGGAATTCACTCTCGCTGCGCACGTCGAAATGGGCGGTTGGCTCGTCCAGAAACAGGATCCTCGGTTTTCGGATCAAGACGCGCGCGAGGCCGATGGCCTGCTTCTGCCCTCCCGAGAGGCTGCGTCCGCCCTCTGCAATGGGCATGTCATAGCCCATGGGATGACCGGCAATGAAGCTTTCGACGCCGGACAGGCGCGCTGCGGCGAGCACTTCCTCGTCCGTTGCAGCGGGATAACCCAGCGTGATGTTGTCGCGCAGCTTGCCGAAAAATAGGTCGGTATCCTGCATCGCAAAGCCGATGCCGGCGCGCAGGTCAGCGGGATCGTATTGGCGCGAGTCCACGCCATCGACCAGAATGCGACCGTCCTGCGCCTCGTAGAAGGAGAGCAACAGGCGCCCGACGGTGGTCTTACCTGAACCAACTCGCCCGATGATTCCAACGCGCTCGCCGCTCTGAATCTTGAACGTGACCTTGTCGAGCGCCTTTCCGGGAGCGTTAGGGTAGGTGAACGACACATTGTCGAAACTGATCGTGCCTTGCTCGATCTTTCTGGCGACATAGGTTCGTTCAGGTGAACGCTCCCGTTCCAGCGTCATGATGCGATCGATGGATTTGAGCGACGAGAAAGTCTGAGTGCCGCGCGTAATCACCGATGCGATGCCCGCAATCGGAGAAAGCACCCGTCCGGCCAGCATGTTGGCCGCGACCAGCGCACCGACCGTCAGGGTGCCGTTCTGAATCAGAAAGACGCCGATGACGATCAGGAGCAGGCTGGTCAACATCTGCGCCGAGTTGGCTGCGGTCAATGCCAGGGAGGACCAGAAGTGCACGGCCTCACCGGATCTGGCCGTCGCGGCGACCGAGCGCTCCCAGGCCGTCTGCATCCGTGCCTCGCCACCCGACGCGCGCACGGTCTCGAGCCCTGCAAGCGACTCGACGAGGACCCCGTGGCGGGCCGCCGATTCCGCCTGCAAGCGCTTCATCGCCCGATTGAGAGGACGTTGCAGCACGAGGCCAATTCCGATCATTACCGGCAGCATCAGCAGCGGGACCCAGGCCAAGGGTCCGGCAACGACGAACAGAACGGCGACGAACAGGATGGCAAACAGCAAATCGGTTGCCGAGACCACGCTGCCGGACGTGAAGAATTCGCGAACGGAATCGAAATCCCGGAGCTGGTTGGCAATAATGCCGACCGAGGTCGGCCGTTGCGACATCTTCACAGCCATAACATGCTCGAAGATGTTGGCCGCAAGGACGACATCGATGGTCTTGCCGGTGACGTCGATCATCTTGCTCCTGACCATGCGCAGGACGAGATCGAAGGCGATTGCCAGACCCATGCCGATGGAAAGAGCTATCAGCGAAGGGATAGCCCCGTTCGGGATGACCCGGTCATAGACGCTCATCGTGAAGAGCGGCATCGCCAGGGCCAGAATGTTGATGAGCAGCGCTGCCAGCGCGATGTGTCCGTAGTTGCGCCAATGCGCCCTTACGACGGACCAGAACCAGTGCTGACGGGGAAGGCTGCCGGCAGCAACAGCTCGCGCGTCCGACTCTGCGGCGGCGCGAACGAGAAACGCGTAACCCGTATAGTCGGCAATGATGGTATCCAGTGCCAACATCCGTGGGACATGCGGTCGTTCGCTTGGATCGATCACCCTGGCGAGACGCTTGTCCTCGTCGACGCTCAGCAGGATCAGCGTCGTTCCATTCTTCATGATCAGGACGACGGGTAGGACGAGGGACGGAATGTCCGTCAATCTGCGCTTGGTGGCCTCAGTCTCCAGGCCGGCGCGCCGCGCCGCCCGGTCGTAGAGAGACACCGTCAGGCGCCCGTCCGGGATCGGCAAGCCGCCGAGCAAACCCTCCCGGGTTACAGCTCTGCCGTGATGTCCAGCGAGAAAGATGAGCGAGTCCACCAACGGATCGCGGTCTTTCGCTCCAATCCTCTCGTCCTCTCCTGATGCCGTATGCTCCTCGCCGCTCTTGGTCGGCCGTGCATCCTGGACCAAAGACTTCTTTGCTCGATGGAACAACAAGCTGATACGCCTTAAATGAAAACGATGAAAGCAAGCTCGGTAAAGTCGCTGAAGGATACGATAAATCGCTAGTTAATTCATTTACTTATTTGAATGGTCGAGATTAAGGATTAACGGTCGCGGCTTTGCAAGGCTATCCGTACGTTATCGGGGCGAACCAAAACAAAAAGCCCGCACGGTCGTGCGGGCTTTTGCAAGTCGGTCGTTCGACTGGATTACTTCGAAGTTGGCGAAAATGCCGTCAGCAGCCAATGGGGCTTTTCGGTCGGAGCGTACGAGCTGCGCTGGCTGGTCGAACTTTCGAGGACGATCGGTCCGGCTGAGCTTTCCCGCTGCGCGAACCAGGCCGACACGCCTGGAACCTTGGCTGACGCCTCCGTCTTGGCAGGTTCGCCCGAGAACCGTGCACCGAAAGCCGACGTGGCGGGTTCACTCGCAGCGTAGGACAGGCGAACGGGCGCGGCGGTCGGCGCCGGGACCGCAACCCGCAGCGGCTCGGAACCGCTCTGGGGAAGTGTCCAGCGGAACGTCGGCGGCTTGTAGTCGGGAAGGCCGAACAGGTTCAGATCGGTCGGGGCTGCGTCGACGGGAGGAGCGGCCTTCAGATATTCGATCAAGGTCCCGGTCGCCGCGAGCAACTGGTAGTCGGCAAACACCACGACCGCGCGTGCCGACGTCAGCGAAACCTGGGCGTTGAAGAACTGATTCTGGGCGTTCAGAAGATCGATGAGGGAGCGTTGGCCGAGCTCATATTCCTTCTGGAAGGCGGCAATGGTCTTCCGATCCGCCTCCAGCTGGCCGGTCAATGCGGAAATGCGCGTCTGAGTCACGGTGCGGGCGTTCCAGGCCTTGTCGATCGACTCATAGGCATCCCGCTGCAAGCGGGCGTGCCGGGCGGTCGCCTCGGTAAACCGTTCAGCCTTTTCCGAGCGATTCCAGGCGTCCTGTCCGCCGCGGAAGATGTCCCAGGACATCACGACCTTGCCGCTATAATCCTCATGCGTGACGGCGGGCGAGCCGGCGGCTGCAACGTAAGGGAAGGAGTTGTCGTAGTGCGTTGCCCGACCTTCGAGATAGAACTTCGGGGAAAACAGGCCGTCCGTGGACTTGAAGGCGTGCTTGGCGGCATCGACGTCGGACTGGGCCGCGTTGATCGTGGAGTTGAACCGCAGCGTCACCGCGAGCGCTTCGTCGCGGGTGGCCGGAAGCCCCCGCAACGGGCCCGGGAAGCGCAAATTGTAGGGCTCTATGCCGACGACCTTGCGGTATTTCGCCCGCGCATCCTCGAGGCTGCGGCGAAATTCGGCCAAGGCGGCCCGAGCATTCTCAACGCGCTCCCTCGACTGCTCGAGATCACCTTCACCGGCCCGCCCGCCCGAAAAGCGGGAGTTCACGTTCGAGAAGATCTTGTCATGATTGGCGACGTTCTGCTCGGCGAGGCCGACCAGGCGCATGTAGCGCACGACGTCGACGTAAGCCTCGGCGGCATCGAGGGCGATCAGTTCGGTTCGTTCCTTGACACGCGCCGCGGCGGCGTTCACCCGCGCGTTTTGGCGCCATACCTCGTGGATGGAGGTGAAACCATCAAAAAGCAGCTGTCGGACGACGACCGACTCCTGGCTCCCGTTCCGCCATGGTCCGGATCCGGTCGTTGGAACCGCGATGCTTGGCGCTACGAAGCCAGGCGACTGGTCGAACTTTTCCGGACCGTAGCTCGCATCGATACGCACCTGCGGCAAGAGCGTGCTCTGGGTCTGGCGGAGCTCGCTCTCGGTTGCCCGGCGGTTCGCTGACGCCTCGCCCACCGCGGGGTTGGTCTGCATCGCCTGGCGCAAGGCATCGTTGATTGAGAACTGCTCGGCTTGCGCGGGGGCGGCCGCCAGGATGATCGTTGCGAAGGCTAAATGCGCCGGCTTCATGGACCCCACCATAAAAGACTTTTAACAAATATTATTGCTCGGGAAGAATTAGCAAAATGCTACGGCTCAACCTATGACATTTCAGTCACAGCTTGCAGCAATCGACCGGGCTTCAATTGGCGCGAACTGAACGCGCCGGCCCCGACCCCCTAATATGTTACCTCCTGCATGCCTTCCCAGCGGCTGCTGCAACGCACAATGTGCGCGTGTAAATTGCAGCCGACGGTTTGATCTTTCACACGAAATTGCGTTATTGCCGCGCGGCAACCTCTTCGGGTTGGCGGATCGCCCGGGGATAAAACCTACCGGGTGCGGGGCTGGCAACCCGCGAGGTTTTACCGCAGGCCTCGATGCTTTCCCGCGCTTCCCGAGTTGTGGATCCCATCCCTGGTGCTCGCCGCCTTCATAGAATCGCGGATCAGGCCGCGGCGAGGGCATTTGGCTTGGACCGGTGACAGCCCGGGCCGAGGCAGATTGAGCGGGAGGGCATCGGCGGCTCGACGATGCTTTCAGACCTAAATACCGTCTGAGTCCCAGTTCAGGGAATGTCCGTTTGGAGAGGCCGTCAGGTGAGGGGCGCCGCGCGACGCTCCAACTTCAAGCTTCGTTTAAGCTCTCGGTCCCATAGTTCAGCCATTTCAGCATTAGGATTGAAGCTATGGATTTGGATCTTCGAACCGAGCTCGAAAGCATCATGGAGGACATCCAGAAGCGCCAGCGGCACATTGAAGACCGGGTGTTTCTGATCGATGTTCTCGAACGCGAGGGCCACATCACGTTGGACGAGCAGGCCGCGCTCAAATTCGAGCGTCAACTGCTGGCCCTTCAAATCGAGCAGCAGACACGGCTGCTGTTGAAGGCGCGGATTTAGTTCAGCGCCAGTCGTTCTCCGGCAGCGTTCCAGGCGGCGGCTTCAGTTGCTCGAGCCCGTCGTCGATCGCGTGGATGTCTTCCTCGACCTGCTCGATGGCGCGGGTCGGATCAATGCCGGACACCGTCCGTAGCTGCTCGAGCAACCGACGCCGGTGCTCTCGCAACTCTTCCAGCGCCCGGCGGTTCTTCAACTCAACATGAGAAGCGACGATCAATTCCATGGAGGAGGACAAGGCAAATACCTATCGATGAAAGTTTACATTTCAAAACGTTTATGCCGATCGCATGAATTTGCAGTATCACAGTACGACAACCTGCATGTCCCGGAGCGGAGAGCGTTCAATCGCGTCACAGGCATCTGCCAAGCAGCTAGTTCAGAGTCGGCTTGCCCAACACCAGTTCCGCTTCCGCGGACACGATGGCGATGTGTGCCGTCCTGTGCCTTGCGGCGAGTTCGAGAGCGATCGGTTGATCCCGATTCCATCCAGACTCGCCGCGCGCACGCCGCTCCCGATAATCGATCAGCCAGCTGGTTTCCTCGAAGGTGAGGCCGACGAACACTTCACGCCTTTCGGAATCTGTCGCTATTTCGCTGAGATAGGTAACGTGTGTACGCAGCTTCTCGGGCGTCATGGCTGTTTCCCCTGGCGAATTGCGGGCGATCAGCGCGGTCTTCGCATGGGGATGACCTGCCCCGAGCCCATCGGTGTCGGCGTCGGGGGGGACGTCGAGTCGGTCTTTCTTCTCGGCTTTAGCTTGGTCCAGCGAAGCGTCGGCGGGTAGCCGTAGAGCAAGTTGAGCCAGGATTCAGACATGGTTGCACTGGCGAAGGGCAACTCGGGTATGTCCCAATTTGCGTCATTCTCCGGACCGGGGGTCATGGGCACGGCGACCGCCGACCCCGGCCACATGAGACCTCCCGCGGGCAACTTGACGTATTCACAGCGATCTCCCTCCGTCCAATCATTCACCGAATTGGCAAGTTGTTCGGGTTGATCGACGAAGAAGAATCCGACGATTTGGCGACTATCAATCAAGCGGACAAGATAAGCGGGCATGGCAAAATCCGAAAATTGAATGTTGCCAAATTTTCCCGGTCTTGCCAAGGCCTCAGGGACGCCCGCGAGGGCACATTCCTCGCATCCTGCCCGAGAACGCTATCGGAATTTTGCAGATTATTCGCCGCGCGGGGATCGCTCCCCTCAAATCCCGGGAGCGGGACGCTTCCTGTTTTTCCCGCGGGCTCAACCAAATGACCGGTGTTTTCCGCGCTGCGGTATTGCGATTCACCAAAAAGACGGTTTTGGTTTGACCGCCGTCAGCGAAACCGCAGACTGGGAGAACCGGGAATTTGCATCACCCCTTCCCGGGGCTGGAGCAGCGCCGTCCGCCGACGCATTTCAAGGCGGACGGCGTTGTTGGAAAGGCCCTATGGGCAAGAGACATTCGAACAATACGTGCCAATACCCATTACCTCTGGGGTAATGGATGGGGTGAAATGCGCATGGTAGGTTTTTGGCCATGAACGCATATGCATCCACCGCGCAAGCCGAACGTAGCCAACCTGTCCGTGTCGGCGACCATTTGCGCGAATGGCGTCAGCGCCGCCGCATGAGCCAGCTCGATCTTGCGGGCGAGGCGGAGATTTCGGCGCGACATTTGAGCTTCGTCGAGACCGGGCGCGCTGCGCCCTCGCGTGAGATGGTACTTCGGCTCGCCGAGCGCCTCGACGTGCCGTTGCGCGAACGCAACGTGCTGCTGGTTGCGGCCGGCTACGCGCCGGCCTTTCCGCAGCGCCCGTTGGAGGATCCCGCCTTGAAGTCAGCCCGTCAGGCGATCGACCTCGTCCTTAGGGCTCACGAGCCCAATCCGGCGCTGGCCTATGACCGGCACTGGAACCTGGTCTCTGCCAACCGCATGGTGGCGCCGCTGCTTGCCGGCGTCCCGGAGCGTCTGCTCGGCCAGCCCTTCAATGTGTTGCGGCTCGCGTTTCACCCCGACGGGCTGGCGCCGCGCACGGTCAATCTCGCGGAGTGGTGCGCGCATCTGCTCGAGCGGTTGCACCGGCAATGCGAGGCGACGGCCGACCCCGAATTGATCAAGCTCTACCACGACCTCAGAAGCTATCCGATCCCGGCGCGTGCGGGGCCTCTATCGAGCGACAACGTCGCCATCCCCTTCAAGCTGCGCCAGAACGGGGAGGTGCTCAGTTTCTTCTCCACCACCATGGTGTTCGGCACGCCCGTCGACATCACTCTCTCCGAGCTGGCGCTAGAGACGTTCTTTCCAGCCGACGAGCGCACCGCGGAGCGGCTCAGGCAAATGGCCGCAGCCATGACGTAGCACCCTTCTCGCACCCTTGCCTCGTCGCGGGTTCGGCTTATCTTGGGGCAAACCCGCTTCGCCCGAAGGAGGCGCTCCATGAGCACCCTCAAACCGCTCCAGATCGATGTCGTCTCCGACGTGGTGTGCCCCTGGTGCTACATCGGCAAGCACCGGATCGAGAGTGCGCTGGCGCTCGTGCCCGACGTGCCTGTGAAGCTGAATTTCCGTCCCTTTTTCCTCAATCCCTGGGTGCCGCGCGAGGGCATCAGCCGCGAGGACTACCTCACCACCAAGTTCGGCTCGGTCGAGGCCTATAAGGGCATTGCCGGCCGTGTTGTCGCCGCAGCTGGCGAAGAGGGCCTCGTCTACAAGCCCGAGCTGGTCGCGCGCCAGCCCAACACGACGGACTGCCACCGCCTGATCCTGTGGGCCGAGGCGATCGGCAAGGCGCCGGAGATGAAGCAGCGCCTGATGGAACTGTATTTCCGCGACGGCGGCGATCTCACAGATGTGAACGTGCTGGTGCGGGCGGCCGCCGATGTCGGCCTCGATGCCGATGATGTGCGCAGGCGCCTCGCCACCGACGAGGACGTCGCGCGCGTTTCGGCGGATGCACAGGAAGCCGCGGAGAAAGGCATCTCCGGCGTACCGACCTACGTGTTCGCGCAGAAATACGCCGTTTCCGGCGCGCAGGATCCGAACCTGCTCGCCCGAGCCATCCGCCAGGTCTCGGCTGAGATCAACGCGCAGGCGGCGGAGTAGCGCGCCTATCTGCGGAGGAGACGGATCGCGCGCCGCGCTGTTTCGCGCGCATGGCCGCGCGCGATCAGCGCCGCGTGAATCATCGCCACCATTGGATCGTGCCGCCGAAGCGGGATCAGCACGTCTCCGATCGCAAAACGGCCGCGCCAGATCGGATTGATCATCGGATGATCAGCGCTCGCGGTGGAATCCGCGCTGGCGATGGTGGGATCGGCGCAGAGATGACGCGTCAGATCGAGCGTGAGCTGCACGCCCGGCGAATGTTTCGCGAAGCGTTCGTCGATGCCGAGCTTGAAGAAGAAGGCGCGGTCCTGGTGGCGCAGCACGATGCCGGCAGCAACTGGCGTCGCGCCGGCGCGCAAGCTGACGATTTCGCATTGCGCGGTCTCGGCGAGCGCCGGGACGGCGCGGCGGATGAAAGTCGCATCGCCGGCGTCCTGAACAAGCGCGGTACCGCGCTTGCCCTTCCAGCCGCTGGCTTCGAGTTGCAGGAACGTTTCGAGTGCAGGCTCGATCTCGTCCGCCTTGCGCGCAACGTCGAAGCTGATCGCACCATGCTCCGCCAGACGATGGCGCTGCCGGCGCAGTTCCTTGAGCTTCTTCGCGCCGAGAGCCTCGTGCAGCAATCCGTCGCCATCCTGTGCCGCGTCGAGGCTGGCACGGACGTACGAGCCGAGCACGCGCGGCTTCAGGCCGGCCTGGCCGAGCGCTTGCCCGAGCGACGCCATTGCCGCGCCATCGAGCGCAACGTCGCGCAGGACCAGCGCATGTGCACCCGCCTCGCGTGCGCGTTGCAGCAAGCGCGTTGCCGCCTCGACCGAAGCGTCGCGGTCGATCAGCGGGCTGCAGAGCGTGCCATAGGGATGTGCGCTCACCAGCGCGGGCAGGGGGATCTTCCAGGCCTTCCAAAGGGAGACCACCGGCATCAAGCCGATCAGCCGCGTCGAGGAGGTGCTGCAAACGGACAGGGCCGAGGCGCCGATACGGTCGCGCGCGGTTGCGCTGACGGCCAGCTCCCATGCAGGCAGATAATAGCCGTTCGGCTCGATCGCCCGCCGCGCGAGCGCGCGCCATCGCCCGGGCTCGATAGCCGTGAGCGGGACGAGCGCAGGCGTTGCATCCTTGGCCGATGCCGGATTGATCGCAGCCTGGTGCGCGATGTCGACCACGTCCCGTCGTCCCCGTTCACGCCGGCCGAGAGCCGACGTTGTCAGGTCGATGCTTACCGCAAAGATTGGAAAATCCCGTTGGGACCACGCTTCAATTCAAGCGGTATTGTTAACGTCTCATTGAGGACGAGGCCGGTCCTCCGGCGCTGTCACTGGTCTGCCGGGACGAAGTGATCGCGGGCACTAGCGTGTCCGCCGCCGGTCGTGTCGATGATCGCGATGTCGATATCACGCGATGCCTGCGGCAGATGGGCAGGATCGACCTGCACCGACAGGCGAACCTCGCGGGTCTGGTCCTGCCCGACCTCGACGACCGGTGTGCCGTCGGAGGCCGCCTCGACGCCGGCAACGCGGATGGTCGCGCCCGGAAGGCCGGAGACCTGGAGCGCGAACGATCGCGCTGCGCCCTTGTTGAGGATGCGCACGGTGTAGTCGTTGCGCACGCCGCCGTCGGAGAGCTGAACGAACAGCGGATTGCGCTCGTGCAGCACGTTGACGTCCATGGTCGCGCGCGTGGCAAGCGCATAGAGCATGATGCTCCCGACGACGGCAATAGCTGCGGCATAGATCAGCGTGCGCGCACGGATCAGGCGATAGACCGGCGCCTTGCCGTCGCGGCGGCGCTGCATGTTGATGTCGGTGTCGTAGCCGATCAGGCCGGCGGGCCGACCGATCTCGCGCATGACGTTGTCGCAGGCGTCGATGCACAGGCCGCACTGGATGCAGCCAAGCTGGATGCCGTGACGAATGTCGACGCCGGTCGGGCAGACATTGATGCACTGATGGCAGTCGACACAGTCACCGGCGGGATCGCCATGGGCGCGAGCGGCTTCCGCCTTCTTCACCGACATGCGCGGCTCGCCGCGGTCGCGGCGATAGGTGACGTTGAGGGCCCACTCGTCGGTCAGCGCCGCCTGGATGCGTGGCCACGGGCACATGTAGATGCAGACCTGTTCGCGGGCGTGGCCGGCGAACAGGTAGGTCGTGGCGGTCAGGATGCCGATCCAGAGATAGGCGACGACGGGAGCCTGGAAGGTCGCGAGATCCTTCACCAGCGTCGGTGCGTCGGCAAAATAGAGAACCCACGCTCCGCCGGTCCACCAGGCGATCATGATCCAGAGAAAGTGCTTCAGCGCGACCTTCCGGATGTGATCGAACGTCCAATAGCGCTTGTCGCCCTGCATGCGTTCGCGCCGGTCGCCCTCGACCCAGCGCTCCACCGCGTAGAACAAGTCCGTCCACACCGTCTGCGGACACATGTAGCCGCACCAGAGTCGGCCGGCGACCGCGTTCATCAGGAACAGGGTCATCGCCGCGATGATGAGCAAGCCCGTGAAATAATAGACCTCCTGCGGCCACAACTCGATGAAGAAGAAATAGAACCGGCGATGCGGCAGGTCGATCAGCACGGCCTGGTCGGGCAGGCCGGGCCCGCGATTCCAGCGCACGAACGGCAACAGATAGTAGGTTCCGAGCGTAATGCAGAGGATCGCCCATTTGATGCGGCGGAATGGGCCGTGTACCGACTGTGGATAGACCTTCCTTCGCTTCTCGTAGAGAGGCCCCTCGATGAAGGTGTCGTCGGTCATGGCAAATTCCCCCGCATCACAGGCTGCATCGGCGCGTCTTACGAGAAAGCGCAACCGCCGCGCAGGCCGAGCTTCTTGAAGACCATCGCGGCCGGGCAGAAGCCGGTGAACGAGGCCTGAACCATGTTGAGACCGGCGAAGGCGGTCAGCAGGTACCAGTACGCATTCACGTAGGTTCCCAGTGCGAGTCCGAGCAGGACGACGCATCCTGCGAAGGCAAGAACGGCTTTATCGACATTCATGGCATGCTCCTTTTTTACGAACGGGTCAGATTGGCTTCAGTCCACGCGACGATGCCGCGTGCGTCCATCGCTCCGGAATGGCGGGCGATCTCGCGGCCACCACGCATCAGCAGCAACGTCGGAATGCCACTGATGTTGAGCCGCGACGACAGCGCCGGCGCGCTGTCCGAATTCAGCTTCAGCAGCCGGACAGCGGGCTCGAGCTGTTGCGCTGCGCGCTCGAACATCGGCGCCATGGCGCGGCACGGTCCGCACCACGGCGCCCAGACGTCGACCAACACGGGAATGTCGCTGCCTGCGACATGGCGGCCAAAGGCCTCTTCATTCACCTCGATCGGGTGACCGGTGAAGATCGGCTGATGACAGGCGCCGCAACGTGCTCCTTCCGGCGCGCGCTCGTCAGGCAGGCGGTTGATGCGGCCGCAATGTCCACAGACGACCTGGCGTGTCGTGCTCATGTGCCTGTTCGAACCTCCTTGATCTTGGCGATGTTCAGCCTGTCGAGCAGGAAGCGCTCGTAGAACGGCTCGCTCTCGCCGCGCCGCATCTTGCGGAGGAAGTATTTCTCGAAGGCGACCTTGGCGTAGTGCACCCACTCGCCCTTTGACGACCAATTGACGTTGCGCGGCGGAATTTGCGGCTGCGCGAGGAAGGCGACGCCGGAATCGCCGAAGTCGGCGAGGCAGATCGCATTCCAGGTGGGTTGCGCGGTCGGCGGCTTGCCGCGGAGCAGGGCGCCGATGTTCATCGCTGTCGCCGTCACCATGGACTCGATCATGAAACCAGTCTTGGGGACGCCGACCGGCACCGGCGTCGCGCCGACGGGGGCAATCGCGACGCAGACGCCGACCGCGAAAATATTGGTAAAGGTCGGGTTCTGCTGATGCTTGTCGACGATGACGAAGCCGCGCGGGTTGGTCAGCTTTTCGATGCCGCGAACCGCCTCGACGCCGCGGAAGGCCGGCAGCATCATCGAATAGGCGAAAGGCAGATCGTGCGCTTTGTGCGTTGTGCCGTTGTCTGCCAGTTCCTCCACCGACATCGTGCCGGGACCGACGCTGTCGATGCGGGCGTTCGTGATCCACTTGATGTGCTTCTCGCGCATCTCGCTTTCGAGAAGACCTTTGGTATCGCCGACGCCGTCGAGACCGAGATGGCCGATGTAGGGCTCCGAGGTGACGAACGTCATCGGAACCCGGTCCCGCAGCTTTCGCCGGCGCAGCTCGGTTTCGAGGATGAACAGGAATTCGTAGGCCGGCCCGAAACAGGATGCCCCCTGGACCGCGCCGATTACGACAGGGCCGGGGTTGGCGGCGAGGATTTCGAACGCTTCCTTAGCACGCGCCGCATGATCGACATGGCAGATGGATTGCGTGTAGCCCTGAGGTCCGAGCCCCGGGATTTCGTCGAAGGCGAGTTCGGGGCCGGTTGCGACGACCAGATAGTCGTAGTCGATGGACGTTCCGTCGCCGAGCTCGACTCGGTTTTCCGCGGGGTGGACGCGCTTGGCGCCTTGCGTCAGCAGACGGATGCCCTTGCGCTTCATGATCTCCGCGAGATCGATCTCGATCTCGTCGCGCTTGCGCCAGCCGATCGCAACCCAGGGGTTCGACGGCACGAAATGATAGGCCGCGCCCTGTGCGACCAGGGTCAGGCGATCACCGCTTTTCAGTTGGGGCAGTAATTCATAGGCCATCAATGTTCCGCTCAGGCCGGCTCCGACTACGACAACTTCCGCCATGGGTTTCTCCGTTGGGTTCAGGCTGCTCCACCGGTTGAAATCCGGCTGTCGTGCAGCGCTTGACTATATATTCGCAACATCGTATATACGCAAGTATGAAAATAGATAGCGAGATCATGGAGCGTGCCGCCGACCAGGCGAGCGACTTGCTGAAGGCACTCTCCAACCGTCACCGTCTTCTGATCATCTGCCAACTGATCGACGGCGAACGATCGGTCGGCGAGCTGGCAGAGTTTCTGAACTTGCGGGACTCCACGGTCTCCCAGCATCTTGCGCTCCTTCGCAAGGATGGCCTGGTGTCCTCGAGGCGGGATGCGCAGACAATCTTCTATTCGATCGCCAGCGAGCCGGCGCGCGAGATCCTGAAGACGCTCTACCAAGTGTTCTGCGCACCGAAGTCCGCAAGGACGAGGTGAAATCTACAGAACGGCGGACGGGCGCGCCTTGCGCGAGATCAACACGCCAACCTTCAATGTCGATGAAATGAGAGGGCGCCGCGAGGCGGCGCGAGCAACTCCGATGACGACAGGGATCAGTCCCGTGCAATATTCGGCGCGATGTCTTGGGCTTCTGGTTGCGTTGGCGATGATCGGCGCACCGGTCAGATGCGCTGTGGCCGCAGAAGCGCTTACCGTGACGCAGCAACCGGTCACCGACGAGAAGGCGGTGTTTGCCACCGTCGAGAGCATCAGTGTGGTCCCCGCGCGCGGCCGCATCGGCGGAACCGTTGCGCAGCTCAAGGTGAGGGAAGGCGACCGTGTTGCGGCCGGACAGGCCATTGCGACCATTGGCGACGAAAAGCTCGTCCTCCAGATGAAATCGCTCGATGCGCAGATCGAGGCGCTCCAGGCGCAGGCGAACCAGGCGCAACTTGACTTCACCCGGACGGAGGGGTTGGTCGAGCGCGGCATCCTGCCGCGCGTCAAGCTCGACGAGCAGCGCACGGCGCTCAACGTCGCCGACAATGGCCTGCGCGCAAAGACCGCAGAACGTGCCGTCATCAACGAACAGCTCAACCAGGGCCAGGTGCTCGCGCCGGCGGATGGACGCGTGCTGAAGCGGTTGATCACCGTGGGGTCGGTCGTGCTCGCCGGCGATCCGATCGTGACCGTGGCCCAGCAGAACTTCAAGCTGCGGCTGCGCGTGCCGGAGCGACACGCGCGCTTCCTGAAGGCCGGCGACAAGGTGCGGGTCGACGGTGCCGAGCTCGCTGGCGAGGCCTCGAAATGGGGCGTGATCGACCTCGTTTATCCGCAGATCGAGGAGGGGCGCGTCATCGCGGACGCGACCGTCGAGGGGCTGGGCGAATATTTCGTCGGCGACCGCCTGCGGGTCTGGATTTCCGGAGGCACGCGGCCGGCTTTCATCGTTCCCTCGAGTTATGTGACGACCCGGTTCGGCATCGACTACGTTCGGCTGCGGAAAGGTGACGCCACCATCGACGTGCCGGTACAGCGCGGCCGCGACATGCCGACGCCGGCGCTTCCCGATGGGCTCGAAATTCTGTCCGGCATTCAGGCCGGCGACCAGTTGGTGCAGCCGTGAATCTCGGACTTTCAGGACGGTTGACCAGGTCGACGATCGCATCGCCGCTGACGCCCTTGTTTCTGCTCGCCTCACTCGTCGTGGGGCTGATCGCCGTCGTGGTGATCCCGCGCGAGGAGGAACCGCAGATCAGCGTTCCCATGGTGGATATCCGCATCAACGCCGACGGCTTGCGTGGACCGGATGCAGTGGAACTGGTGACAAAACCGCTGGAATCGATCGTCAAGGGCATCGATGGCGTCGAGCACGTCTACAGCCAGACCGAGGACGACCGCGTGATGGTCACAGCGCGCTTCCTGGTCGGCACCAAGTTCGAGGACGCCATCCTGCGGGTGCACGAGAAGATCCGTGCCAATCTCGATCGGATTCCCGTCGGCATTTCCGAACCGCTGATCGTCGGCAGGGGCATCAATGACGTCGCCGTGACGGTACTGACGCTGTCTCCCAAGCCGGAAGCGGCCAGTCGCTGGACCGAGAAGGATCTCTATGAGCTCGCCGACAAGCTGCGCGCGGAGCTGATGAAGGTCGACGATATCGGTTTGACCTACATCTCCGGCGGCGCGGCGCAACAGATCCGGGTCGAACCCGATCCCGAGAAGCTGTCGCTGTTCGGCATCACGCTGCAGCAGCTCGTGGCCAAGGTGAAGGACGCCAACCGCTCTTTCCTGGCGGGGCAGGTCAGAGATGTCGGCCTGGTGCGGAGCGTCGCGGCCGGCCAGACACTGTCCGGCGTCCCCGACATTGGATTGCTGCTCATCACGACCCGCGACGGCCGGCCGGTCTACGTCAAGGACGTTGCCTCCGTTGTCGTCGGTCCGAGCACCATCGAGCATCGCGTCTGGACGGATACGCGCGGGGCCGGCGGGCAGTGGGCGCGGACGCCTGCGGTCAGTCTGGCGCTGGCCAAGCGCGCCGGTGCCAATGCGGTCGTCGTGTCCGAAAACATCGCCAAGCGCCTCGACGGACTAAAGTCTCGCCTGATCCCCGACGACGTCCAGGTGACGGTGACGCGCGACTATGGCGAGACGGCGAACGAGAAGGCCAATGAGCTGTTGTTCCATCTGGGGCTCGCGACGCTCTCGATCGTCTTTCTGATCGCGGTCGCGATCGGCTGGCGCGAGGCTCTGGTGACCTTCGTCGTCATTCCCACGACGATCCTGCTCACGATGTTCGCCGCCAACCTGATGGGCTACACCATCAACCGCGTCAGCCTGTTCGCGCTGATTTTTTCGATCGGCATTCTCGTCGACGACGCCATCGTCGTGGTCGAGAACATCGCGCGGCATTGGGGCATGCGAGACGGCCGGCCGCGTTTGCAGGCGACCATCGAGGCGGTGGCGGAAGTCGGCAACCCAACCATCGTCGCCACGTTGACGGTGGTCGCCGCGCTCTTGCCGATGCTGTTCGTGTCAGGTCTGATGGGCCCCTACATGGCGCCGATCCCGGCCAATGCGTCGGCAGCCATGCTATTCTCGTTCTTCGTCGCGATGGTGGTGGCTCCGTGGCTGATGCTCAAGCTCGCGCCGAAAGGCGAGGTTGCGCCGGCCCATGCGGCGCACGATGAGGGCCGGCTTGGCCGGATCTATCGACGCTTCGCCACGCCAATCGTGCGGAGCAAGCGATCGGCCTGGATATTCCTGCTCGGTGTCGGGATTGCGACACTGTTGTCGATGACCCTGTTCGCGACGAAGTCCGTGACGGTCAAGCTTCTGCCGTTCGACAACAAATCCGAGATCGCGGTGGTTGTCGACCTGCCGGAAGGGGCGAGCCTGGAGGCGACCGAGCGCACGCTGTTCGGCGCGGCCGAGATCGCGCGGCAACTGCCGGAGGTCACCTCGCTGCAATCCTACGCCGGAACGCCGGCTCCCTTCAATTTCAACGGTCTGGTAAGGCACTACTATTTGCGGGAGAGGCCCGAGCTCGGCGAAGTGCAGGTCAACCTGACTGCGCGCGGTGAGCGCAAGCGCCCTAGCCACGAGATCGCACTCGATTTGCGCGAGAAGCTGAAGGCGCTCGATCCGCCCAAAGGCACCAGCATCAAGGTGGTCGAAGTGCCGCCCGGACCGCCGGTGCTTTCGACGCTGCTTGCGGAGGTCTACGGTCCCGATGCCGCCACGCGCCGTGCGGTCACTGGCGAGCTCAAGAAGATCTTCGCGGAGGTGCCCTTCATCGTCGACATCGACGATTCCATCGGCGAAAAGCGGCCGCGGCTGCGACTTTCGATCGACCAGGACCGGCTCGAATTCTTCGGCGTCGAGCAGCGCGACGTATACGACACCATCCAGGCGCTGTTCGGCGGCATCTCGATCGGCTACTCGCATCGTGGCGAGGATCGCAACCCGATCGAGATCGCCGTGCATCTCGGAAAGCGCAACCTGGTCTGGGACGAGGCGCTGGCCTCGACGCCCGTGCCGGCCAACACGTTGCCCGGCAGCAAGACGGTGGTCGAACTCGGACAGGTCGTGAAGGCGACCGTGGAAGAAGGCTCTCCGACGATCTTCCGCCGTGACGGCCGGTTCACCGATATGGTGATGGCCGAGCTTGCCGGGCGCTTTGAGGCGCCACTCTACGGCATGCTCGCGATCGCCGATCGGGTGGACGCCCATGACTGGGGCAAGTTGCCGAAACCCGCGATCAGCCTGCACGGCCAGCCGTCGGACGAGTCGCATCCCACGCTGCTGTGGGACGGCGAATGGGAAATCACCTGGGTGACCTTCCGCGACATGGGGGCAGCGTTCGGCGCAGCGATCCTCGGCATCTATGTGCTGGTCGTCGCGCAATTCAGGAGCTTTCGTCTTCCACTGGTGATCCTGACGCCGATCCCGCTGACGCTGATCGGCATCCTGATCGGGCACTGGCTGCTGGGCGCGCCTTTTACCGCAACCTCGATGATCGGTTTCATCGCGCTGGCCGGCATCATCGTGCGCAACTCGATCCTGCTGGTCGACTTCATCAGGCACAGCGGTGGAGACGGCAAGTCGCTGCGCGAGGTGGTGCTGGAGGCTGGCGCGGTCCGCTTCAAGCCGATCCTGCTCACTGCGCTTGCGGCCATGATCGGCGCCGCGACGATCCTGCTGGATCCGATCTTTCAGGGATTGGCGATCTCGCTCCTGTTCGGACTTGCATCGTCAACATTGCTCACCGTTCTGGTGATTCCAGCCATCTATGTCGCCCTGCGCGCGCCGCGCGAGGCGATTCCGAACACAGCCAATCTCAGCTAGCGAGGCTCCGATGGACAAGAACTACGTCGACATTACCAAAAGCATCTCAGCCAACCTGAGGAAGCTGCGCAACGACATTCCTGACACGATGAAGGGATTTTCCGCACTTGCTCAGGCCGCCACGCGCGACGGTGCGCTCGACAAGAAGACCAAGGAACTGATTGCGCTCGCGCTCGGCGTCGCCGCGCATTGCGACGGCTGTATCGGCTTTCACGCCGAAGCGCTCGTCAAGCTCGCTGCGACGCGCGAAGAGGTCGAGGAAGCTCTTGGCATGGCGGTCTACATGGGTGGCGGCCCATCGCTGATGTATGCGGCAGATGCGATCGCGGCCTACGAGCAGTTCCAGCAGAACATGGTCGCCGCCTGACGCCGCGCAGTCGTGATCGATGCGAAATCGGATCGTGGTGCGGCGCGATGCTTCGCTAGATCGGCTCGTAGGCTTCGGAGCCGCAGATGTCGTCAGCTTCCGCGCGTCGCCGGTCGGTGATCTTTCCACTGTCGATCGTCACGATGTAGGTCTGGGTGCCCAGCGCCGAGCCGGTGGCGGAGGTGAGCTGGGCGCGGACGCAAGCCGTCCAGCCAGATCCGCGGACCTCGTGATGGGGCAAGGCCACTTGCACCTCGCGCGGATAGGAGGTGTTGAGGAAGACCACATCGATCTGCTCGCGGACCACGCGCTTGACGTCGGGCGGCGGTTCAGGAGGTTGTTGCTCTCCCTCCTTGATGCGCATGAAGTCGGGCACCGGTGCACGGCTGTCGGCAAAGCCGCACGCGCCGAGCGCGAGCGTGCATGCAAGCAGCGCCACCTGAGCAACAATCCGCAACATTCGTGAAGGTCCCCCGCAGGCCGACAGATATGCGCGAATTCGGCGGGACGAAGCCCTGCCCGATCAACAATTGCTGAAGCGGTGGAACCGCTGCATTTGCCAGTACGGGATGGCAGGCTGGTTTGGACCCAAGTGAAGGGATGGCGGACAACAAGCCCAAGACGAGAGAGCCTACGAGGCTGCGCTCGAGCGCATTCCGGACCCAACCCCTGGAGCGGCGCGCGTCCCACGGAGCCGGCTATGGGAAACCGAAATAGAGCGAGGCAGATGGTGATGGACCGGCTCCAATATCCGGTCGGCTTCCTGCTGCTGGTCGTGCGGCCCTGCAGCGTCTGAGAGACCCGCGGCGGCGATCCCATCGTATCACGCGATCATAGTCATGTTGTGGATGCGATGCGAATGGACATTCACATCACGCGCGCTAGTGCACGAAAGCCAGGCCGATGCGCCTTTCGCTGCGCCAAACTGCGCGGCAATTCCGCACGAAATTGTCGCACGCGATCGAAAGTGTGAACGATTGCGGCAATGTGACCAATGTGTCGAGGTCTATCGCCGCGCCGCTTTCCGACATGTTTCGTACGGTGCACGCGATTCCGCTATTTTCAAAGGTGATCGTGCCGCCCTTGAAAACCCGATGACGCTGCGCCGTTCGCTTCTCGATCATCCGCGTTAATCCACAATGATGATTGTGAAATAGTGCATAGAAATTGCGTTGATCTAAACTCAATACTGGCGCTCCTTGCACAGCGCTTCATACTTCGTTTACGACGTTGAGGCGGCAAGTCACTGCGCCGAGTTTTACCCCAAGCCTTTCCTTTGTGGCGTTACGCGCCGATGGAGATTCCGATGAAGACCACGCTCTCGATCCTGTTCGCCGCAGCGTTCTCGCTGTCGTCGATGCCCGCCCACGCCGTCAAGTGGGACCTCTCGACCATGTCCTGCAAGCAGTTCCTCGATAGCGGCGAGGACAACATCGCGGTCGTGCTGACCTGGATGGACGGCTGGTACAAGGGCGACGAGGACAACGCGATCATCGACACCGAAGTGTTCATCGAGAACGCCAAGAAGTTCGGTGCTTATTGCGGAAAGAATCCGACCGTCAGCGTCGTCACCGCGGCCGACGAAATTCTCGGCAAGTAGTCTTTTCGACAAGTCATCTCGAAGCGGCCGGATGAAGCGCGATTGCAGCCGCGCTTCGTTCGATGCGAACGTGATCGAGAGCCGCGGTGCGCTTTGCGCTCCCGCGGCTCTCCTCGTTTCGGATCATGTTCAGCCCGGCAGCATGGCGAACGCGCTCGACACCATCGCAATCTGCTTGTTGTCGGCGGCCGAGAGCAGGGTGACGCGGCCAAAACTCATGGTGCGTCCGAGCCGCACCACGCGTGCATCCGCCAGCACGTCCGACGCGGAGACCGCGCGCATGAAATGCGTGGTCTGGTCCACCGTCGTCATCGGACGATAGCCTCTGTTGGCGGCGAGATTCGCGATCACCATTGCGGTGTCGGCCAGCGCCATCAGCGCCTGACCGCAGACCACGCCGCCGTTGCGGCACAGCCGCTCCGAGAACGGCATGCGGAGCAGCGCGCCCGGCTGCCAGTCCGGCGTCTCGGGAGGAGGGATGTGCTCGATGCGCTCGACGGAGAGGTTGAGATCCTCGATCCAGGGCGCGAAGACCTCGCCGAGTATCCGTCTGGCCTCAGTGATTCCGAACTCGGCGTCTGGCTGCGATGGCATTGCCGTCGTTTCCTCCTCTTGTTGCCGGATGTTTCGCTCATTCTGCCCGCTTGGGCGCGGCAAAGTCACGGGGGCCGTTGGCTTGAAAATGCCCGACTTCGCCCGATATGATGCCGGGCCTGGGGGCGGGTGGACGATGTTGCGTCGATGTGTCCTGTTATTTTGCCTGGCCGCGCTCGGTCTGGCGCTGAACGGCTGCACCAAGTGCGGGCCGATCTGGGACGACTGGCTCCATGGGCCGAAATCGTGCAGATCGGATCGGCTCTAGCGGATTGAGGCGCCTCGCGCTGAAAAGGACCAACAGGGCGCGGTGTCCGCCCTCTCTATTGATGCTCAAGGAGTGAAGTAATGAAGGTTTTCCGTATGGCGGCGGTGCTGGTGCTGGTGGCTGGACCAGCCTTCGCGCAGGATTCGCCCCATATCAATCTGATGGCGGATGGTCCGGCGAAGACCGAAGACGAAAAGGCCGCCGACGCCGCACGTGACAAGGCCTACAAGGAGACGCTGAAGAAGATTCCGGACGCCAAGGCGTCCAGCGATCCCTGGGGAGGCATGCGCGCCGAGCCGCCGAAGCAGCCGGCGCCGAAGGCCGCTGCTGCCACCAGCACGCACAAGAAGCCCAAGGCCGGCACGGCCTCCAATTGACCGCGCTCCCGGCAGGCGAATGAGGCTTCGGCGGGACTCCCCTTCGCCGGGACCCGATCCTACATTCCTTCATGGTGTTGCGTTGTGGAGGGCAGGACATGGCGGATCGCCCGCGGGACCTCGCCGAGCGGATGGCGCGCCGGCGCAAGCGGGCCGTCGCGGCGGACAGCAAGGCCAGTGATGGCTATCTGCGCGAGAGCTTCACCCTGCCGCGCGCCGCGGCACGGGCACGAGCGCAGGCTTTCTTCGCGCGCTATCCCAAGGCCGGCTATATGAGCGAAGTCGAGACCTGGCGCGAGCTGCCGGGCGGCGACATCGAATTCACAATGCGCCGGCTGCCCAGCGCCGACTAGCCCGCTCGCTAGGCCCTGATCGCTCAGGCCGTCCTGCGACCGATGGCCTTCAGCTCCCGATCGATGCGCAGCTGCACGCGACGGATCGCCAGCAGGTCGATCTTCGTCTCGGTCTTGCCTGTCTTGGTCTTGTCGCCGATCCGGAACTGCCACTGCCAGACACCCGGGATCGCCGTCTTTGCAACCGTGAACTCCACGCCCCTGTGATTCATGGTCACCTCCACGATTCACCTTGCCATGTCGGGTAACATGGGCATCGTAATATTCCGACGACAAGGAAAAATTGCCGTTAAGTCGAGGATAATTCATCGGAATTGAGCAAGCGCGCGCAGTTCGAAACAAGCGAAATCGGATTCCGAAAGATGGGGCCGATGGATGGGTCTTTCGCGTGAATGGAACCTGTGAGGCGGTGGCTGGCGATTAGGTCAGGAACTCTGTTCTTGGCCGGAGAACCACGGAGTTCCCTGCCGACACCAACGGCGATTCCATCGCGATTGCTGTCGCGGGCTTCATGATTGTGCGGAACCATCGTCGTGAGAGATGTCGACCGCGCGACCATTCGCAGCAAATGAGCACGTGCATTGCTTTTCCACTTTTGCGTGCGCCTCGACTGTGATCTGGTGAGGGGTGACGAAGGCGGGGTTGGTCATCGCGCAAGAGGACCAAGAGGACGACGTGAACTGGCTCAGACATCTCGCGCAGCGATGGAGCACACGACGTTTCCCGCTGGTCTGTCCGCAATGCGGGCGGCCAGCGTCTTCTCTTCTCTACAGGCGCGGACGCTTCATGCTGGGTGACGAGAAGCTCGTCTGCGAGCAGTGCGGCACGACCAGCGTCGTCACCTTCTGGCGCTTCGAAGGCCTGGCGTGTCACGGCGAGCGCGGCGATTCCGGCAAGCCCGAGCGCTTGGCGGATTCACGGCACTGACGCCTGCGATCCACGCGTTCTCGCGCCGCCTGGCGGCAATGCCGTCGCAAGAAAAAAGCCCCGCCAGGGGAGAGCCGGGCGGGGCAGAAGGTTATTGGAGGCTGAGGTGCTGGGCTGCAACACCATAGCTCCATGACCGTAGCCCGCTCAGCTTACGAGAGCCTGACAGAGCGGATCGGAGGTGGATCCGCCCCCCGCATCGATTCCGGGAGTCGGCAGCAACAAGCCGATCTGGCCGCCGGGAACAGAAGACCCCGCTCGGGGTCGAGCGAGGTCGACTGGGTATGGAGACCCGGTGTTGGTCCACCGGGCAAGCCGAGGCTAGAGCATTCGGCTGACGGGCGCCTTACGCAGGCTCATGCGTGGCTCGCGGACGCGTTGAGGGCCGCTGTGACGTCCCAATTCAGACATCCGGCTGCACAACTTCAGACACATCCGTTGGCGACACTTTGCGGGCACGGCGAAGCCATGGGGGATACGTGGCGCGCCGACAGCGGGGTGGCATCATGGACAAGGTAGAGCGGTCATTCGCCGCCGCGACGGCGGCTGGCTTCGTGGTGTTGGTGATCGGCATCGTGCTGCTGGCGCTGATGTAGCGAGGCTCAGGCGGCCCGCGCCGCCAAAGCCGACGAAAACAACCCCATGCACAGTAGCCGGCAGCCTGTTTCGGCTGGCGTTTCCCCTGGCGCACCTTGATCTCGTCCGGCGGCAGGCGGAGATCGGCGGCGCGCTCGGCGCGGTCCCTCTTGCGGAACTCGCTTTCCCTGCGCTCGAACTTCACCGTCTCCTCGAGCGCCGCCTCGATCAGGAACTGCGCCTGACGGCATCGTGCAGCGTGTCTTCCGTCATGATCCGATTCCCCATTGCGGCGCCCCCGTTCCCCCAGGGAATTAGGACGCTCTGCATTGAGCTAGATCAGTGGCGCTTCATCGATCGCGCGATAGTTTTCCAAGCCCGGGGCTGGTTATGCGATTTCAGTATTGCTTATTGCAACCCGGGAGGGCCTCGGCCGTCTCATCGCGGCCGGGGCCTTTCGCCGCCAACTGCGGCGGCCCTACCATCCGAATGAATAGCGGATGTGGCGCAGCATCCCAAAGGCTGCGTCGGTGTAGGCGCCATATGCATAGTGCCGGTCCGCCGCGACGAGGCTGCCGAGTGCAATCACGATGGCGAAAAAGACCTTAGGCACAATGCCGAAGAGCATCCGACCGTTTGGTTGCGAAATTCTAAATAGGACACTCCGAATTTCTTCTTAGGACACCAAGGGTGGAATACGGACGGTACCCAAATTCTGGTGCTCTCCCACAGTTTCAAGTTAGGACACTGGAACGAATGCTCGCCTTGCGAGTTTGCTGCCGGTGGTCTCCCTCATCGGGGTCACATGAACCAGCGCAAGGCCCCAATCTCGCCAGCCCCGGATTGGGGCCTTTTGGTTACAGAAAGCAAAAACGCCGCCCGCTTAAAACCAGCGCAGGCGGCGGCCTTTCCAGCCCCGGGAGGGAGATTGTAAAATCCCGATCCTGTGTGTCTGTGCAGGGCGCCCAAAGGTTCAACGCGACACCCGCAGAGGCGGATTAGGACGCTCCAAAAGTCACACAAAAAGCCCGCCTAGGGGCGGGCTTCATTCCGAGGTGGCCTTATCTGAGTACGAGCGCCCCAAGGAACATTCCGGTCCACACTCCGCCACCGCAGATGCCTGCTACCAGCGGCCGACAAAGCGTTGTGATTAGCTGGGTGGGAGAGAAGGGCGTGAGCGAATCTTCGATTGCGATAAAGGATGATCGTCTAGAGCTAGCTGCGCTCCTGTACGATCAAGCTGGCGTGCAAAAGGTGATTGATCGCCTAGCGGCAATGAAGTCGCTTCTCCCGGAGAAAGCGCCAGAGCCTAAAAAGGAAGAGGCCGCCAACTGAGGCGGCCCTAGTGCATGAAGATAGCAATGGCAGACAGGATCACCGGCACAGAACCGGCCGTGATCACAAACGCCTTGTACCAAAGATCATTGCCCATAAGGACAGTATCTTCCGGTAGCGGGCTGCCGTCTATGCAACTTGTGCCAGTTTATGGGCCCCAACTGAGGCGCCCTTACCGGATCATGAGCATGGCGGTGCTGGCAATAAGAGTGCCGAGGCCCACTACCGTGATCGCGAGGGCCAACATACCCAATCTGTCCAATTTGTTTGCCGCCACCCTCAGTTACCTTTCGCATGTGGAGACGGCTTAAGTATCAAAGTGAACACTTGTTCCTAATTGGCGAACTAGGACCTGCAAAATTCAACTTAGGACACTTGGGGTCAAATACGGACAGCACCCGCCTACCGCAAAGAACATATTGCGAACAAAGAACAGATGGTGTACATTGGTTTTATCGACGAGCCGCCCGCCCAACCGTTTGTCCCACACGCGAATCCTCGCCATAAGGAGCACGACCCAATGTCCGCCACTGCCCTGCGTATCGTCGAAGGATCTTCCATGGACAAGAGTAAAGCTCTGGCTGCCGCGCTCTCCCAGATCGAGCGCCAGTTCGGCAAGGGCTCGGTGATGAAGCTCGGCAAGAACGACCGTTCGATGGACATCGAGGCGGTCTCGTCGGGCTCGCTGGGGCTGGACATCGCGCTCGGCATCGGCGGCCTGCCCAAGGGGCGTATCGTCGAGATCTACGGGCCGGAATCGTCGGGCAAGACCACCCTGGCGCTGCATACCGTGGCGGAAGCCCAGAAGAAGGGCGGCATTTGCGCCTTCATCGACGCCGAGCACGCGCTCGACCCGGTCTATGCCCGCAAGCTCGGGGTCAACATCGACGAGCTCCTGATCTCGCAACCCGACACCGGCGAGCAGGCGCTGGAAATCTGCGACACGCTGGTGCGCTCGGGTGCGGTGGATGTGCTGGTGGTCGATTCGGTCGCGGCGCTGGTGCCGAAGGCCGAGCTCGAAGGCGAGATGGGCGATGCACTGCCGGGTCTTCAAGCGCGGTTGATGAGCCAGGCGCTGCGCAAGCTGACCGCCTCGATCAACAAGTCCAACACCATGGTGATCTTCATCAACCAGATCCGCATGAAGATCGGTGTGATGTACGGATCGCCCGAAACCACGACCGGCGGCAACGCGCTGAAGTTCTATGCCTCCGTCCGCCTCGACATCCGCCGTATCGGCGCGATCAAGGAGCGCGACGAAGTGGTCGGCAACACGACGCGTGTGAAGGTGGTGAAGAACAAGCTGGCACCGCCCTTCAAGCAGGTCGAGTTCGACATCATGTACGGCGAGGGCGTCTCCAAGATGGGCGAGATCCTCGATCTCGGCGTCAAGGCCGGCATCGTCGAGAAATCAGGCGCCTGGTTCTCCTATGACAGCCAGCGCCTCGGCCAGGGCCGCGAGAACTCGAAAGCGTTTTTGAAGTCCAACCCCGACATTACCGCCAAGATCGAGACCGCGATCCGCCAGAACTCCGGCCTGATCTCCGAGCAGATTTTGGCCGGCACGCCCGAGAGCGACGCCGACGGCGACGAGCCCGCGGACGAGTAAGCCTCGAGTACAAGTTTTCGCGAGAAGCGGGCGCTGAGGACGTTGAGTTGCCGACGTCGTCAGTGCCCGTTTCTTTTGTGTTGGAGTGATCGGGGGGTGATGAAGCGTCTGATCTTGACCGGTGTGGCCGGCGCCGATCTCGCCAAATCGAAACTGGCCGAGATCGTCGTTCTCTTCTTTTTCCGGTTCATGTGGGCCGTTGCCTTCGCCGGAGTATTTCGCAGCCTATTTCGGGGCGCAGGGGACGCTCAAGCCGGGCGATCACTGGTCGGATTGGGGTCCAAAATGGCCCTCCAAGTTCAAGGAACTTAGGAAGTTACCGTTCGCCGATTTTTGCGAGCGCCATGACGAGATTGAGCTTTGGTTCGACCCGAGTCCAGACGATCAACTGCAGCTGATCTGGCTGCTCGACCATCTCGCCTGTTACCCTGAGCTGCTTAAAAAACTCGGACTGCGCTTGGTCGCATTCGATCTGTTCGATGTGCGAGAGAAAGTCTCCGAAGCGTCCGCATCGCACATTCGTATGGTGGATGTTCAGGCCCGAGAACTCCAGACCGCTGGAATGGCTTGGCAAGCGTATCGCGCGCCGACGCCTGAAGCCTGTGCGAATGTACTTCACAGCGATCTAAGCGCCCTGTTGATGCTGCGATCGGCATGGCAACGGCTGTTGGGAGAGCTACCGTCGCCCCTGAGCGGTCTTGGTGCGAGCGAGATGCGATTTCTGGAGATGCTTGCCCGAGGGTACGCGAACACGAACGCCCTGTTTCATCTGCGTTCACTGCGGGGCACGTACGTGTTTGGCGAATTCGAACTGGGGTCGCTGCTGGAGGGGCTCGCACTCGGCCCCAAGCCGGCAGTGGCCGGTCTGGGCGACGAACTGCGTACGATCGACCCCGAGGATTTGGGAGCTCGGCACGACGATGCGATCCGTCACGCACGGTACAAGCAATCCCGCATGTCGCTCACTGATCTCGGGAAGGCGGTGCTGGCGGGAGACCAGGATTTCCTCCAGCACAACCCGATCCACCGCTGGAGGGGCGGCACGCTTCTGACCAATGAACGGCTCTGGAGGTGGGATCGCGAGAGCCGATTGTTGGTCGCGCCCTAGAGGCGCAGTCGGTGCCGTAGCTATAGAGAGGGCAAAGGCGCGCGAGCGCCGTGCCCACGATCTTTCACGTCATCCGGAGGTGGTGGGCGCGCGTCGCTATGCCCACCCTACGAGACCTCCGTCGTGGCTTACTCCGCGGCTTCCGCGTAATTGCTCACCGGCGGGCAGGAGCACACCAGGTTGCGATCGCCATAGACGTTGTCGACGCGCCCGACCGGGCACCAGTATTTGTCGGTGCGAGAGACGCCATCGGGGAAGTAGCCCTCGCTGCGGGCGTAGGCGCGCTTCCAATCGTCGTCCGCAATGTCGTGCACGGTGTGCGGGGCGTGGCGCAGCGGCGAGGCTTCGATCTTGAAGCGGCCGGCCTCGACCTCGGCGATCTCTTTCCGGATCGCGATCATGGCATCGCAGAAGCGATCCAGCTCCGCCTTGGATTCCGACTCGGTCGGTTCGATCATCAGCGTGCCGGGCACCGGGAAGCTCATGGTCGGGGCATGGAAGCCGTAATCGATCAGGCGTTTCGCGATGTCGTCGACGGTGACGCCAGATGTCGTCTTCAGCGGGCGGGGATCGACGATGCATTCATGCGCGACGCGGCCCTTCCCGTTCTTGTAGAGCACCGGAAAGTGCGGATCGAGCCTTGCTGCGATGTAATTGGCGTTGAGGATCGCGATCTCGGTCGCGCGCTTCAGGCCTTCGCCGCCCATCATCAGGATGTAGATGTAGGAGATAGTCAGGATCGAGGCCGAACCGAACGGCGCGGCCGAGACCGGGCCGACCCGCGCGTCGCCGTTGGTCGCGGGATGACCGGGGAGGAACGGCGCGAGATGCGCCTTGACGCCGATCGGGCCCATGCCGGGGCCGCCGCCGCCATGCGGGATGCAGAAGGTCTTGTGCAGGTTGAGATGGCTGACATCGGCGCCGTAATCGCCGGGCCTGCTGAGGCCGACCTGCGCGTTGAGATTGGCGCCGTCGAGATAGACCTGGCCACCATGGCCATGGACGATATCGCAGATCTCGCGGATGTGCTCCTCGAACACGCCGTGGGTCGAGGGATAGGTGATCATCACAGCGGCGAGATCGTTCGAATGCTTTTCCGCCTTGGCGCGGAGATCGTTGACGTCGACGTCGCCGTTCTTCTCGCAAGACACAACCACCACGTCCATGCCGACCATGGCGGCCGAGGCCGGGTTGGTGCCGTGGGCCGAGGAGGGGATCAGGCAGATCTTGCGGTGGCTTTCTCCACGCGCGGCGTGATAGCCGCGGATCGCGAGCAGGCCGGCATATTCGCCTTGCGCGCCCGAGTTCGGCTGCAGCGAGATCGCGTCATAGCCGGTGATGTCGCACAGCCATTTTTCGAGCCGCGCGAACAGCGCGTGATAGCCGGCGGCCTGCTCGCGCGGGGCGAACGGATGCAGGGAGCCGAATTCCGGCCAGGTCAGCGGCATCATCTCTGTCGTCGCGTTCAGCTTCATGGTGCAGGAGCCGAGCGGGATCATTGCACGGTCGAGCGCGAGGTCGCGGTCGCTGAGCTTGCGCATGTAGCGCAGCATCTCGGTTTCCGAGCGATGCGCGTGGAATACGGGATGGGTGAGGTACGCGGTGGTGCGCTTCAGCGCCTCCGGCAGCGCCTCGCGCGTGGTCGCGTCGATCTCGGCGTAGGAGAGCTGGCCGCCGAACGCACGCCAGACGGCTTCGACCGTTGCAGGTGTCGTGGTCTCGTCGAACGCGATGCGCAAGCTCGCTTCGCCGACACCGAGATTGATCTTCTCGGCGGCAGCGCGCGCGACGATCTCGGCGCGCTTGGCGCCGGCATCGACGCTGATCGTGTCGAAGAAAGTCTCCGACTGCGGCGCGAAGCCGAGCTTGCGCAGGCCCGCGGCGAGCACGGCGGTGCGGCGATGCACGGTGCGCGCGATCTGCGCCAGCCCCTCGGGGCCATGATAGGTCGCATACATCGCGGCGATCACGGCAAGCAGTACCTGCGCGGTGCAGATGTTGGAAGTCGCCTTCTCGCGGCGGATGTGCTGCTCGCGGGTCTGCAGCGCGAGGCGATAGGCCGGGGCGCCGCGCGAGTCGACGCTGAGGCCGACGATGCGGCCGGGCAGCGAGCGCTTCAGCGCATCGCGCACCGCCATATAGGCGGCGTGCGGTCCGCCATAGCCCATCGGCACGCCGAAGCGCTGCGCCGATCCGATCGCGATGTCGGCACCGAGCTCGCCGGGCGAGGCGAGCACGGTCAGCGCCAGCAGATCGGCAGCGACGATCGCGAGTGCGCCCTTGGCCTTCAGCGCCGCGATTGCAGGCCGGAGGTCGCGCACCGCGCCTGAAGAGCCGGGATATTGCAGCAACGCGCCGAGCACGTCCGTCTTGTCGAGATCGGTGAGGGGATCGCCGACGACCAGAGTCCAGCCGAGCGGCTCGGCGCGGGTGCGCATCACAGCCAGCGTCTGTGGATGCACGTCCTTGTCGACGAAGAAGGCTTGCGCCTTCACCTGCGAGTGCCGTTCGGCGAGCGCCATGGCTTCGGCCGCGGCGGTCGCCTCATCGAGCAGCGAGGCGTTGGCCACGTCGAGCCCGGTGAGATCGCAGATCATGGTCTGGAAGTTGAACAGCGCTTCCAGCCGGCCCTGGCTGATCTCGGGCTGATAGGGCGTATAGGCCGTGTACCAGGCCGGGTTCTCCAGGATGTTGCGCTGGATCACCGCCGGCAGGATCGTGCCGGAATAGCCTTGGCCGATCAGCGAGGTGAAGACCTGGTTCTGCCGCGCGAGCTCGGCCATGTGCGCGATCGCCTCGGTCTCGCTCAGCGGCTTGCCGAGATCGAGCGGTGCTGCCTGCCGGATCGAGGCGGGCAGGGTTTCCGCCATCAATGCGTCGACGCTCTTGGCGCCGACAGTCTCCAGCATGGCGGTGACATCGCGCGCCGAGGGGCCGATGTGGCGGCGAACGAAGGCGGTGGTGTCGCCATTGGATTTGCGGTGCGCGGTCATCATGGGTCCTCGCTTTAGGAGTTGCTGTCATGCCCCGCGAAGGCGGGGCATCCAGTACACGCAGCCGCTTCGGCTAGGGCCGATGGGCCGCGGCGTACTGGATCGCCCGCCTTCGCGGGCGATGACAGTGAGTATGTTGAGACGGTGCGGCTCATATCTTCATGCCGTGTGCGCCTTGTAGGCGGCTTCATCCATCAGGCCGCCAAGCTCGCTCTTGTCGGCAATCCTGATCTTGAAGAACCAGGCCGCGGCTTGCGCGTCCGAGTTCACCAGCGCGGGCTCGGCGGCGAGCGCATCGTTGGTCTCGAGCACTTCGCCCGAGATCGGTGCGTAGACGTCGGAGGCGGCCTTGACCGATTCCACGACGGCGGCAGCTTCGGCCTTCTTCAGGGTGCGGCCGACCTTGGGCAGCTCGACGAACACGACGTCGCCGAGCTGCGACTGCGCGTAATCGGTGATCCCGACGGTGGCGACTTCGCCGTCGATCGCCAGCCATTCGTGGTCGGAAGTGTACAGCGTCGTGGTCATTGTCGATCCTCAGCGTTTGTAGGTGTTTTTCACGAAGGGCATGGCGGCGACGGCGAGCGGCAGACGTTGGCCGCGCACCTCCGCAAAGAGTTTTGTGTCGAGTGCGCTCAGGCTCGTCGGCACGTAGCCCATCGCCACAGGCGCGTTCAGGCTCGGGCCGAAGCCGCCGGAGGTGACCTTTCCGATCGGCTCGCCGCCTGCGCCATCTGCAAACAGCACCGCGCCCTCGCGCACCGGGGCGCGGCCCTGGGCGAGCAGGCCGACGCGGCGGCGGGACGCGCCGTTGTCGAAATGGGCAAGGATTTTTTCGGCGCCGGGAAAGCCGCCGGCGCGGGCGCCACCGGTGCGGCGGCTCTTCTGCACCGACCATTCCAGCGCAGCCTCGACCGGCGTGGTCTCAGCGTCGATGTCGTGGCCGTAGAGGCAGAGCCCGGCTTCCAGTCGCAGGCTGTCACGGGCCCCAAGGCCGATCGGCATCACATCGGGGTTTTCCAGCAGCGTCTTGGCGAGACGCTCGGCGTCGCTGGCTGGCACCGAAATCTCGAATCCATCCTCGCCGGTGTAGCCCGAGCGCGAGACGAAACAGGCGAGGCCGGCAACATTGCGCGGGCCGGCATCCATGAACTTCATGGACGGTGCCTCTGCACACAATTTCGCCAGCGCGGCTTCCGCCTTCGGGCCCTGCAACGCGATCAGCGCGCGGTCCGCGAGCGAATCGATGATGCAGGCATCGGAGAGATTGGCGCGCAGATGCGCCTCGTCCGCGGCCTTGCAGGCGGCGTTGACCACCAGGAACAGATGATCGCCGAAATTGGCGACCATGAGATCGTCGAGAATGCCGCCATCGGCGTTGGTGAACTGGGCGTAGCGCTGCCGTCCCGGCGCGATCGCCACGATGTCCTGCGGGACCAGTCGCTCCAGTGCGCGGGCGGCGTCCTCGACCTTGCCGGATTTCGGCCGGAGCGCGATCTGGCCCATATGGGAGACGTCGAACAGGCCGGCCGAGCTGCGGGTTTGGAGGTGCTCTTTGAGGACCCCGGCGGGGTACTGCACGGGCATGTCATAGCCGGCGAACGGCACCATCTTGCCGCCGAGCGACAAATGAAGGTCGTGAAGGGGGGTACGTTTCAGGGAGTCTTCGTCGTCGCGCGCAAGCATCACGGGGCCCTCGGCGGTTCCCCAGGGACGATTCCCCGGAGGCAACCAGTCGAAGCCCCATCTGTCGCTGTGCCTGAGAGTATTATCCCGTCGGCGGACGCTGGTCCGGGCCAACCCTTCTCAAAAGGTCTTTGCCCGTCGGCGCCTCTTTCCAGATGTCGTCAAAGCCACGCGGTCCTTTTGCCTGAGAGTTTCCGGGGCGGTTGCTCCTTCGGCGCCGGCAATGAAGCCGGTCTCTCCCGTCGTGGCCGTACGATACAGATGGGTACAGACCACAGCCCGGCCAAGCCTGTCAACGCGCGGATTGCGGCTTTCCAAAGGGATTGCGACGGGATTACGCTGATGCGGCAACCCTCTGATCTGCTTGCACAGTTTCTGGACAGCGAAGCTGGCCTTGTCTAAAAGCGCTTTGGCCCGCAGATATCAGCCCAAATCACCGGTTTGGATGGCGGATGAGCGGGTCCAAGCACACCCGATTGGATGAACATGAGCGGCGTCAACGAGATCAGGTCGACCTTTTTGAACTTCTTTGCCGAGAACGGCCACGAGATCGTGTCGTCCTCGCCATTGGTGCCGCGCAACGATCCGACGTTGATGTTCACCAATGCCGGCATGGTGCAGTTCAAGAACGTCTTCACCGGCGTCGAGAAGCGGCCCTACCAGCGCGCCACCACGTCGCAGAAATGCGTGCGTGCCGGCGGCAAGCACAACGACCTCGACAATGTCGGCTACACCGCGCGCCATCTCACCTTCTTCGAGATGCTCGGCAACTTCTCGTTCGGCGACTATTTCAAGGAGCGCGCGATCGAGCTGGCCTGGAAGCTCATCACCAAGGATTTCGGGCTGAAGAAGGACAAGCTGCTCGTCACCGTCTACCATACCGACGACGAGGCGCACGGGCTCTGGAAGAAGATCGCCGGCTTCACCGACGACCGCATCATCCGCATCCCGACGTCGGACAATTTCTGGGCGATGGGTGACACCGGCCCGTGCGGCCCGTGCTCGGAGATCTTCATCGACCGCGGCGACCATATCTGGGGCGGCCCTCCCGGCTCGCCGGAAGAGGACGGCGACCGCTTCCTCGAATTCTGGAATCTCGTGTTCATGCAATATGAGCAGGTGACGAAGGAGGAACGCGTCGACCTGCCGCGTCCCTCGATCGACACCGGCATGGGCCTCGAGCGCATGGCCTGCATCATGCAGGGCGTCGACAGCGTGTTCGAGACCGACCTGTTCCGTCATCTGATCGACGCGACGTCGTCCGCGCTCGGCAGCGGGCCGAACGAGCAGACTGTGGCCTCTTTCCGCGTCATCGCCGATCATCTGCGCTCCTCCGCCTTCCTCGTTGCGGACGGCGTGCTGCCCTCGAACGAGGGCCGCGGCTATGTGCTGCGCCGGATCATGCGCCGCGCGATGCGCCATGCGCAGCTGCTGGGCGCCAAGGAGCCGCTGATGCACCGGCTGGTCTGGGCGCTGGTCCGCGAGATGGGCCAGGCCTATCCCGACTTGATGCGCGCGGAGAATTTGATCGAGGAAACGCTGCGGCTGGAAGAGACCCGCTTCCGCAAGACTCTGTCGCGCGGCTTGGCGATCCTGGATGAGAAGAGCGCTTCCTTGAAGAAGGGCGACATGTTCGACGGCGACGTCGCCTTCACGCTGTACGACACGTATGGTTTTCCGCTGGACCTGACGCAGGACGCGCTGAAGTCGCGCGGCATCGGTGTCGACCAGGCTGCGTTCACCGACGCGATGGAGCGGCAGAAGGCCAAGGCGCGCGAGTCCTGGAAGGGCTCGGGCGAGGCGGCTTCCGAGGCGATCTGGTTCCCGCTGCGCGAGAAGCTCGGGGCCACCGAATTTCTGGGCTACGAGACCGAGAGCGCCGAAGGCGTGGTCTCGGCGCTGGTGAAGGATGGTGCGGAAGTGGCCGGCCTCAAGGCCGGCGACACCGGCGCGCTTCTGCTGAACCAGACGCCGTTCTATGCGGAATCAGGCGGCCAGGTCGGTGACACCGGCGTGTTGACGGGCGAGGGCGGCATCAGGTTCCGCGTCACCGACACGCAGAAGAAGCTCGGCGATTTCTTCGTGCATGTCGGCACCGTCGAGAGCGGCGAGCTGAAGGTCGGAACCGCGCTGCAGCTCGAGGTCGATCATTCCAGGCGCTCGTCGATCCGCGCGCATCACTCGGCGACGCATCTCATCCACGAGGCGCTGCGCCAGGTGCTCGGCGACCACATCGCCCAGCGCGGCTCGATGGTGGCGCCGGACCGGCTGCGCTTCGACTTCGTGCATCCGAAGCCGATCACGGCGGAGGAACTCGCCCGCGTCGAGGACATCGCCAACGACGTGGTGCTGGAGAACGACGAGGTCACGACCCGCGTCATGGGCGTTGACGAGGCCCGCGAGGCGGGCGCGCGTGCGCTTTTCGGTGAGAAGTATGGCGACGAGGTTCGCGTCGTCTCGATGGGCAAGACCGCGCGCGAGCGCGGCGCCAACGCGCTCGGCTGGTCGGTCGAACTCTGCGGCGGCACCCATGTGCGGCGCACCGGCGATATCGGCCTGATCACGCTGACCGGCGAGAGCGCGGTCGCCTCCGGCGTCCGCCGCATCGAGGCGCTCACTGGAAATTACGCGCGCAAGCACGCCAACGACACCATGGCGCTGGCGAAAACCGCGGCGAGCGAGCTTCGCACCTCGCTGGACGACGTCCCGGCGCGCATCACGGCGCTGATGGAGGAGCGCAAGAAGCTCGAGCGCGAGCTCTCCGACGCCCGCAAGAAGCTCGCGATGGGCGGCGGTGCGTCCGCCGGGAACAGCGCAGCCTCCGGCGTGCGCGAGGTCGGCGGCGTCAAGCTGATGGCGCGCGCGGTCCAGGGCATCGAGATGAAGGATCTCAAGAGCCTCGCCGACGAGGCCAAGAAGCAGATCGGCTCCGGCGTGGTCGCGATCGTCGGCGTCACCGAGGACGGCAAGGCCGGAATCGTGGTCGGCGTCACCGCCGATCTCACCGCGCGCTTCAACGCCGTGAATTTGGTGCGCGTCGCCTCCGAAGCGCTCGGCGGCAAGGGCGGCGGTGGCCGTCCCGACATGGCGCAGGCCGGCGGCCCCGACGGCGCCAAGGCGACGGACGCGCTGGCGGCGATCGAAAAAGCCGTCCTCGAACAAAAAGCGGCAGGCGCGTAAATCGCCATGCGCCTCGTTCCGCGAGGAATTGGGCTTCGCGATCCCGACTTGAGGGATCGCCTCTACGAATTGCTGGAGCACGATCCGCTGGCCTACTCGGTCGGATCGCGCTTCATTCGGATCATCATTGGCGTCATCGTGCTCGACGTTGCCGCGATGATCCTCGCGTCGGTGCCGCAACTCGATGCGCAATTCGACGCGCTGTTCTCCGGCATCACCATCCTCTGCGTCATCGTGTTCGCGCTGGAATATGCCGCGCGGCTCTGGACCGTGGCGGGCCACACGCCGCGCAACGGCTCGCCGCTCGCCGACCGGCTCGGCTATGCGTTCTCGGCGCTCGGCATCATCGACCTCATGGCGTTCCTGCCCGCCGCGATCGTCCTGATGATGGGCCGGCACGCGACGCTGGCCGCGCTCGGCGTGCTGCCGTTCTTCAAGCTGATCCGCTACTCGCCGGCGATGCGCTCGCTGCTCGCCGCCGTGCACGCCGAGCGGAGGGCGCTGATCGGCTGCGTCGTCATCCTGATCGGCGCGGTGCTCACCTTCGCCTCGCTGCTCTACGCCATCGAGCGCGACGTGCAGCCGGACAAGCTCGGCACCATCCCGCAGGCGATGTGGTGGGCGATCGTGACGCTCGGCACCGTCGGCTATGGCGACGTCGTGCCGGTGACGCCGCTCGGCAAGTTCGTCTCGGTGTTCGCGATCATCAGCGGTTTCGCCATGATCGCGCTGCCGGTGGCGATCATCTCGAGCGCCTTTGCCGAAGAGGTGAGGCGGCGGGATTTCGTCGTCACCTGGGGCATGCTGGCGCGGGTGCCGCTGTTCTCGCATCTGTCGGCGGGCGAAATCGCCGACATCATGCGGCTGCTGCGCGCGCGCACGATCGAGCAGGGCGAGATCCTCGTGCGCCGGGGCGATGCGGCCTCGTCGATGTATTTCATCACCGCCGGCGAGGTCGAGATCGCGCTGCCGAGCCAGCATGTGCGGCTCGGTGACGGTACCTTCTTCGGCGAGATCGCACTGCTGCACAAGACCAAGCGCAGCGGCACGGTGACCGCGACGCGCAAGACGCGGCTGCTGCTGCTCGACGCCCAGGACTTTCACGCCCTGATCGCGCGCATGCCGATGCTCGCCGCGCACGTTCAGGAGACGGCGCGCGCACGGCTGGAAGAGACCGGCGATCTCGCGGCGGCAGAGCTGGCGCAGGCCGAGCGCGAGGGCACCGACCGCTGAGCGCTCAGCCTTTCTTCAGGACGACATACTCGGCCGAGTAGGGCGCGCTCTTGAACTCGCCCGCCTGCTTCAGCCAGGGGATGTCGGCAGCCGTTGCGCCCGGTGCACGACATGGTCGCATCTGTCCGCAACGGCTCTCAAAAGCAACGGGCCGCGCTTCGGCGCGGCCCGTGATGATGTCTGGCCCAGTCGGGCGAAAATGCAGATGGCAGCTTAAGCTGCCATCGCCTTCACGAGGTTGTCAGCGACCTTGTCGAGGAAGCCGGTGGTCGACAGCCAGCGCTGGTCGGCGCCGACCAGGAGCGCGAGGTCCTTGGTCATGTAGCCTTCCTCGACCGTGTCGACGCAGACCTTCTCCAGCGTCGAGGCGAACTTCGCCAGCTCGGCGTTGTTGTCGAGCTTGGCGCGGTGGGCGAGGCCACGGGTCCAGGCGAAGATCGACGCGATCGAGTTGGTCGAGGTCTCCTTGCCCTTCTGGTGCTCGCGGTAGTGACGGGTCACCGTGCCGTGGGCAGCTTCCGCTTCGACGGTCTTGCCGTCGGGCGTGAGCAGGACCGAGGTCATCAGGCCGAGCGAGCCGTAGCCCTGCGCGACCGTGTCCGACTGCACGTCTCCATCGTAGTTCTTGCAGGCCCAGACATAGCCGCCCGACCATTTCAGCGCCGAGGCGACCATGTCGTCGATCAGACGGTGCTCGTAGGTCAGGCCCTTGGCGTCGAACTCCTTCTTGAACTCGGCGTCGAAGATCTCCTGGAAGATGTCCTTGAAGCGGCCGTCATAGACCTTGAGGATCGTGTTCTTGGTCGAGAGATAGACCGGATAGTTGCGCAGCAGGCCGTAGTTGAAGGAAGCGCGGGCGAAGTCGATGATGGAATCGTCGAGATTGTACATCTCCATGGCGACGCCGGCGCCCGGAGCCTTGAACACTTCCTTCTCGATGACGGTGCCGTCCTCGCCGACGAACTTCAGCGAGAGGGTGCCCTTGCCCGGGAACTTGATGTCGGTGGCGCGGTACTGGTCGCCATAGGCGTGGCGGCCGATGATGATCGGCTTGGTCCAGCCGGGAACCAGGCGCGGCACGTTCTTGCAGATGATGGGCTCGCGGAAGATGCAGCCGCCGAGGATGTTGCGGATGGTGCCGTTCGGCGACTTCCACATCTGCTTGAGGTTGAACTCCTTCACCCGGGCCTCGTCGGGGGTGATGGTGGCGCACTTGACGCCGACGCCGACCTTCTTGATCGCCTCGGCGGCGTCGATGGTCACCTGATCGTTGGTGTGGTCGCGGTACTCCATGCCCAGGTCGAAATACTGCAGCTCGACATCCAGGAACGGGTTGATCAGCTTGTCCTTGATGTACTGCCAGATGATCCGGGTCATCTCGTCGCCATCGAGTTCGACGACGGGATTGGATACCTTGATTTTTGCCATGATCGGTGCAGCCCTCTTGGGATCGGCGCTAGAGGCGCCAAGTTGAATATCCGCCGCCTCTTAGCACCGGACCGTGGCGGGCGAAAGCCAAGTGATTATGCACTTTTAGCTCACCCAGCTTCCACAGATGGGGGGCGCTGCCGGCTACCGTGGCAGGGACCGGGTTCAGGTTTCGGGCGAGATTCAAAAGCTGAATCCAAGTCGTTATTTCCCTTGAGAATTTCGTCAGGACAGGCAAACGACTGGCGGACACGGCAGCCCGGTCGGCGGCCGGCCTTGAATCAATTCCTGAAGAGTGCCCCGCCAAGGCCTTGGACGACCAGAGTGAAAGCGAAACGAGATGTCGGGGACTGACAAGAGCAAGGCAGGCCTGTCGCTGGACGGTCCCATCGTGATCCTGGTCGAGCCGCAGCTCGGGGAAAACATCGGCATGGCCGCGCGCGCCATGGGCAATTTTGCGCTTGGCGCCCTGCGCATCGTCAATCCGCGCGACGGCTGGCCGAACATTGCCGCCCAGCGGGCGGCGGCCGGCGCCGACCACATTCTGGAAAAGGTCGAGCTGTTCGACACGGTGGCGCAGGCGGTCGCCGACCTCGACCTGCTGTTCGCCACCACCGCGCGGCCCCACGACCAGGCCAAGCCCGTGGTCGGGCCGGAGGCGGCAGCAGCCGAGATCTCGGGGCACGTTGCGACCGGCGGCAAGGCCGGCATCCTGTTCGGCCGCGAGCGCTGGGGCCTGACCAACGAGGAGGTCGGGCTTTCCAACCGTATCATCACCTTCCCGGTCAATCCGGGCTTTGCCTCGCTCAACCTCGCCCAGGCGGTGCTGCTGGTCGGCTACGAATGGTTCAAGCATGCAACCTCGGGCGAGCTGCCGCACGGCATGCCTGAGCGATCCGAGCGGGCCTCGCAGCACCAGATGCAGGCCTTCTTCGACAATCTCGTGCGCGAGCTCGACCGGGTCGAATTCCTGCGCCCGGCGGAGAAGCGCGACACCATGCTGGTGAACCTGCGCAACATCTTCAGCCGGATGGAGCCGACCAAGCAGGACATGCACACGCTCCACGGCGTGGTGATGGCGATCGCGGAAGGGCGCAAGGGACCGGCCAAAGGCGGTGTGCTCGACGGCGAGCAGGCCACGCGCCTGCGCGCGCTCTTGGCCGAGCATGGGCAGGCCGGCGGCGCGCCGGACAGCGGCTCGACCGTGCGCGGCCTCGCGCGCCTGCTCCGCCGCAATCCGACCGATGCCGAACGCCTGCTCTGGCAGGCGCTGACCCGCGACCGTCGCTTCGCAGGTGGGTTCAAGCGTCAGACCCCGGTCGGCCGCCACATCCCCGATTTCGTCTCGTTCCCGCACCGGATCGCGATCGAGCTGGTCAATCCGGGCGAAGGCGACACCATCGCCGCTGATCGCGCGTCGCGGCGAGCGTGGCTCGAGGCGCGCGACTATCGCGTGCTGGAGATCCGTGCGGCGGATGTGGAGCGGGATCTGGAGGCGGAGCTGGTGCGGCTGCAGGGGATGGTGGAGCAGGGCGCGTAGGTCGTCCCGCACGAGGCCGTAAGCCTCATTTATTGGCACGTTTCGTGCCTCCCAAAGCGGCAGGCCCGTCACATGCCTGACCAAGGGAGACCCTGACATGAAACGCGAAGACCTCACCGAAAAGCTGCTCGATATCAAACGCGAGAAGGGCTGGAGCTGGAAACACGTCTGCGAAAAAATCGGCGGCTATTCCGAGGTGCTGATCGTCGGGGCGATCCTCGGCCAGATGAAGCTGACGAAGCCGCAAGCGGCCAACGCCGCTGAGCTGTTCGGCCTTTCGAAGGCCGAGACCGCGATGCTGAACGAGACGCCGATGCGCGGCATGCCGATGCCGCCGACCGATCCTTTGATCTACCGGTTCTACGAACTGGTGATGGTCAATGGTCCGGCCTGGAAGGCGCTGATCGAGGAAGAGTACGGCGACGGTATCATGTCGGCGATCGATTTCGACATGGTGATGGAGCGCCTGCCGAATCCGAAGGGCGACCGCGTCAAGATCACGATGTCAGGCAAATTCCTGCCGTACAAATATTACGGCGCCAGCGGCAACGTCCCGGAGTACGGCTTCAAGGAAGAGTGAGGCGAACGGCGAATTGCGAGTAGCGGATGGGAAAGTTTGCATTCGCTACTCGCTACCCACCGTTGACTAGCTAGAGAATGGCGCCCGGCGTGTACTTGGCCGCTTCAGGCTTTGCCTTCGCCAGCGCGTCGACCTGCTCGGCGAAGTAATCGACCTGCGCGCCGGCATCGCCGGAATTGGCGCGGCCGTGCTCGAGCACTTGGCTCAGCTCGGCTTCGCTGAGACCGAGACGCTGATCGGCGGCGAGACGCTTCAGCAAGTCGTTCTGCACGATCTTGCCGGTGCGGAGGTCCCTGATGGCAGCGACCGCATGCTCCTTGATCGCCTCATGCGCGCCTTCGCGGCCCGCGCCCTTCTTCACCGCCTCCATCATCACCGTGGTGGTGAGCAGGAAGGGCAAATAGCGGTTGAGTTCGGTTGCGACGACGGCGTCGAAGATTTCCATCTGGTCGAGCACGGACAGCAGGGTTTCGAGCAGGCCGTCCATGGCGAGGAAGGCATCGGGCAGCATGACGCGGCGAACGACCGAACAGGAGACGTCGCCCTCGTTCCACTGGTCGCCGGCGAGCCCTGCGGCCATCGCGAGATAGCCCTTCAACACGACATGCAGGCCGTTGATGCGCTCGCACGAGCGGCTGTTCATCTTGTGCGGCATCGCGGACGAGCCGACCTGGCCCTTGGCAAAACCTTCGCTGGCAAGCTCATGGCCCGCCATCAGGCGCAGCGTCTTGGCGAAATTGCCGGGACCGCTGGCAAGCTCGGTCAGCACGCTGACCGCGCGGAAGTCGAGGCTGCGCGGATAGACCTGGCCGACCGCATCGAAGCTCTTGGGCAGGCCGAGGTGGACGAGAATGCGCTGTTCGAGCGCGCGGGCCTTGCCGGCATCGCCGTTGAACAAGGTGATCTGGTCGAGCCTCGTGCCGACCGCGCCCTTCAGGCCGCGCGCGGGATAGGTGTCGAGCACGTTGACCAGGCTTTGGTGCGACACCAGCATCTCCTCGCCGAACATGGCGATGCGCTTGCCGAGCGTCGTGACCTGCGCGGCGACGTTGTGCGTGCGCGCCGTGAACGGCATGTCGCGGAGCTGCTTGGCGTGCCTGGCAAAGCGAATGAGCGCGGCGATGCTCTTGGTCTCGATGAGTTGGAGCCCGCGGTAGACCTGCAATTGCTCCACGTTCTCGGTGAGGTCGCGGCTGGTCATGCCCTTGTGCAGGTGCTCGTGACCGGCGAGATCGCAAAACTCCTCGATCCGCGCCTTGACGTCGTGACGGGTGATGCGCTCGCGCCGCATGATGGAGTCGAGGTCGACCTGGTCTTTCACGCGCTCATAAGCCTCGATCACGCCATCGGGCACGGGAATGCCGAGATCGCGCTGGCCCTTCAGCACGGCGATCCAGTAGTCGCGTTCGAGGCGGACCTTGCCTTCGCCGCTCCAGATGGCGCGCATGGCGGGCGAGGCGTAGCGTTGGGCGAGGACGTTGGAGATGTGATCCTGAGACATGCCGCCCATTTGGCACTGCGCGGGGCCGGCTGCAAGTCCGACAGGGCGGGCAGCGGGTCTGCCTTCCACGGCCGCCCGCCGCCCGTCGTCAAGCCTATTTTCCGGCCTTCACCTCGGCGGCCGCGACCGCGATCAGCTCGCTCATCTTGGCCCGAATCGCCTGTTCGGTGATGGCGATGTTTTTGGCGATGAGATCGGCCATGACCTTGCGCAGGACATCGCCGTCGCCGGCCTCCTCGAAGTCGGCCGCGACCACCTCCTTGGCGTAGGCCGTGGCGGCATCGCCCGACATCCCGAGCTTCTCGGCCGCCCACAGCCCCAGCAGGCGGTTGCGACGGGCTTCCGCCCTGAATTTCTGCTCCTCGTCGAGGGCAAACTTCTTTTCAAACCCTTCTTCGCGCTTGTTGAATTCGCTCATGCGTCTTCCGATTCCTTGAGGTCTCTGGACGTGGCGGTCCTCGTTGCGAAGACCCCCGCGCATGCCTAGATAAGGGGCATGATCGGCCGAACAACGAGCCGTAAAGCCGCAGGCAAGGTGGTATAAGTCAGCGTCGGATGGGCCGGATCGATTGTGCTGGGACAGCCAATCGGATAGGTTGCCTGAAGGCTTGGTTCCCGTTCTGTTTCCTTGCGTTCCAGACGGGGTCCGAGCCGTTCACGGCAGCTCCGCTGTGGGTCGTAACCTGGTAACCGGAGCACACCAAATACATGGATTTCAACAAAACACGGTACATCCCAATGAGCCGTCGGCGTCGCATTTATGAAGGCAAGGCAAAGGTTCTCTACGAAGGTCCGGAGCCCGGTACCCTGATCCAGCACTTCAAGGATGACGCCACCGCGTTCAATGCCAAAAAGCATCAGGTTATCGAGGGCAAGGGTGTCCTCAACAACCGGATCTCGGAGTACCTGTTTCAGCACCTCAACGACATCGGGGTGCCGACCCACTTCATCCGCCGCCTCAACATGCGCGAGCAGTTGATTCGCGAGGTCGAGATCGTGCCGCTCGAGGTGGTCGTGCGGAACGTCGCCGCCGGCTCGCTGTCGCAGCGCCTCGGTATCGAGGAGGGCACGCAGCTGCCCCGTTCGATCATCGAGTTCTACTACAAGAACGACCAGCTCAACGACCCCATGGTGTCGGAAGAGCACATCACCGCGTTCGGCTGGGCCACGCCCCAGGAGATCGACGACATCATGGCGCTCGCCATCCGCGTCAACGACTTCCTGACCGGCCTCTTCCTCGGCATCGGTATCCGCCTCGTCGACTTCAAGATGGAGTGCGGCCGGCTGTTCGAGAACGAGATGATGCGGATCATCGTCGCCGACGAGATCTCGCCGGACAGCTGCCGTCTGTGGGACATCAAGTCGAACGAGAAGCTCGACAAGGATCGTTTCCGCCGGGATCTCGGCGGCCTGCTCGAGGCCTACACGGAAGTCGCCAAGCGCCTCGGCATCCTCATGGAGAACGAGCGTCCGCAGGGCACGGGTCCCGTGCTGGTGAAAAGCTGAAGAGGAAGATGACGTGAAGGCACGTGTCACCGTTACCCTGAAGACCGGCATCCTCGATCCGCAGGGCAAGGCCATCGAAGGCGCGCTGAAATCGCTCGGCGTCGACGGCGTGGCCAGCGTGCGGCAGGGCAAGGTGTTCGACATCGAGCTCGCCGGCGCCGACAAGACCAAGGCCGAAGCCGCGCTGAAGGACGCCGCCGACAAGCTGCTCGCCAATACCGTGATCGAGAACTATCGGGTCGAGCTGCTCTGATGAAAGCCGCCATCCTCGTCTTCCCCGGCATCAACCGCGAACGCGACATGGCGCGTGCGCTCAGGCTCATCTCGGGCCATGAACCCGCTATGGTGTGGCATGCCGAGACGTCGCTGCCTGCCGGCACCGATCTCGTCGTCGTACCCGGCGGCTTCTCCTACGGCGATTACCTGCGCTGTGGTGCGATTGCGGCGCGGGCGCCGGTGATGGATGCGGTGCGCGACTATGCGGCCAAGGGCGGCCTCGTGCTCGGCGTCTGCAACGGCTTCCAGATCCTCTGCGAGTCCGGCCTGCTGCCGGGCGTGCTGATGCGCAACGCGCGGCTGAAGTTCATCTGCAAGGACGTGCATCTGCGCGTCGAGCGTTCCGACACGCCGTTCACCCGCGGCTACAATGCCGGCCAGGTGATCCGCGTGCCGGTCGCGCATGGCGAGGGCAATTACGAGGCGGATGAAGAAACCATCAAGCGGCTCGAAGGCGAGGGGCGGGTGCTCTACCGCTACTGCTCGGCCGAGGGCGTGGTCGACGAGGCCAACAACATCAACGGCGCGGCGCATTCCATTGCCGGCATCGTCAACGACAAGGGCAACGTGCTCGGCATGATGCCGCATCCGGAAAACCACGTCGAAGACATCATGGGCTGCACCGACGGCCGCGGCCTGTTCGCGGGCCTCACCGCGCATCTCGACCGGGCAGCGTAAGCCGCTTCAGCCGCTCTGCCGGCACCGTCATGGCGGCAACGCCCGCCATGACCAGCAGCAGGCCCAGCGCCAGGTTCGACGGCACGCTTTCGCCGAGCAGCAGCACCGACAGCGCGACGCCGATCGGGATGCGCAAGTACCCTTGCGCATTCGTGGTCAGCGTGCCGAGCCGGCCGAGGCACATGTAGAACAGCATCAGACCGAGCGCGCTGGAGACGATGCCCATCACGACGGTGGCAACGATCGCCTGAAACGTCGGATGCAGCGTCCAGGGCTGGTCGATGATCAGCGAGGGCGGCAGCAACACGAGACCGCCGAACAGCAGCGAGCCGGCCGCGACCACCATCGGGTCGTAATCGGAGAGCCTGAGGCCGAAGATCGTAGCGCAGGCAAAGGAGATGGTGGCGAGCAGGATCGCGATCTCCGCGATGATGTCGCTGCCGAAGCCGTGCAGCGCATCCAGGCCGATGATGGCGATGGTGCCGGCAAGACCGAGGATCGCGCCTATGAGCTTCAAGAACGTTGCCGGCTCATGCCGCGTGATCAGCGAGGTGATCAGGAAAGCGAAGATCGGCGTGGTCGAGGCCAACACCACGGTGTTGGACGCCGGCACGTATTGCTGCGACCAGGTGATGACCAGAAACGGAAATGTCGAGTTGATGAGCTGCTGGGTCGCGAACAGCTTCCAGGCTTTCGCGTCGGTCGGGACCTTGACGTCGCGCATCCAGAGGATCGCGAACAGGAAGGCGGCCGCGATCAGCGAGCGCACCGAGATGAAGGTGATGGGCGGTATCGTGGGAAGCGCGAGCTTGGCCAGCGGGTAGGTCGAGCTCCAGCAGCAGGCGAGCGCCACCAGCAGCGCGTAGTCGCGCCAGTTGCGCGCGCCGGTGGCGGTGTTGGCTGCTGGTGACGACGATCCGGCGGCCACTGCGTGGCTTGACGATGTGCTCTGCGGCACCTTGTTGTTACTCCCCGGCGCGAACGCGCTTCGCGCAAGTCTGGGCGAGGGGGCGTGAAAAAGGAAGGTGCCGAGCTATGCGTTTGCCTGCAGTGCCGGCTTCCGCTTCACCCGCTTGATCGTCCCGGAGAACGTGAACAGCGGCCGGCCGGCCGAGGTGAGCTTGCCGCGCAGGAAGATCAGCGAGCCTCCGGCGCGCGAGACGTCGCCGGTGCATTCGACCAGTTCGCCCGCACGTGCCGCGTCGAGGAAATCGCAGGCGAAATTGGTGGTCACGGCCGGGCCGTCCAACTCGTGGGTAGCGATCGCGAACAGGCAATAATCGGCGAAGGCCATGAAGCAGCCGCCATGGACGTTTTTGGCGCCGTTGAGGTGCTTTTTCTCGACCCGGAAGGCGCAGCGGACGCTGCCGTCGTCCTCGATCTTGTGCCAGAACGGGCCGATATGGCTCTCAAAGCTGTCGCGAATCCAGGTCCGCCAGCCCGTGAACTCGCCCTCGGTGGCGACATGCAGGTCGGGGCGGCGGGTGGAGGGGACTTTGGTCAATTCGTGCAAGGAAATGGGCCTTCAATTACGGGTCTTTAGCCCTTAAATCCGATCCGTCAGCGCCTTGCAATTCCCGTTCCCGCCGCCCCACCTTGCAAAACGTGGGACAGCGGGAAAATGCGCCATAAAGGGCTTTTCGTGAGCCCTCGATCTTCCTAAGAACGGCCAAACGCCCGCCGAAAGCCCCTGAAGCCATGAAGAACGAACCCAAGATCACCCCCGAACTGGTTGCCGCCCACGGGCTCAAGCCCGACGAATACGAGCGCATCCTGAAGCTGATCGGGCGGGAGCCGACCTTCACCGAGCTCGGCATCTTCTCGGCAATGTGGAACGAGCACTGCTCGTACAAATCCTCGCGCATCCATCTGAAGGGCTTGCCGACCAAGGCGCCCTGGGTGATCCAGGGCCCCGGCGAGAATGCCGGCGTGATCGACATCGGCGGCGGCCAGGCCGTGGTCTTCAAGATGGAGAGCCACAACCACCCGAGCTATATCGAGCCCTACCAGGGCGCGACGACAGGCGTCGGCGGCATCCTGCGCGACGTCTTCACCATGGGCGCGCGCCCCATTGCCTGCCTCAACGCCCTGAGCTTCGGCGCGCCCGAGCATGCCAAAACGAGACATCTCGTCTCCGGCGTCGTCGCGGGCGTCGGCGGCTACGGCAACTCCTTCGGCGTGCCGACGGTCGGCGGCCAGGTGCGCTTCCATACCCGCTATGACGGCAACATCCTCGTCAACGCGATGGCGGTGGGCCTCGCCGATGCCGACAAGATCTTCTATGCGGCCGCCTCGGGCGTGAACATGCCGATCGTTTACCTCGGCTCCAAGACCGGTCGCGACGGCATCCACGGCGCCTCGATGGCGTCGGCCGAGTTCGACGACAAGTCCGAGGAGAAGCGCCCGACCGTGCAGGTCGGCGATCCCTTCGCCGAGAAGCTGCTGCTCGAGGCCTGCCTCGAGATCATGGAGAAGGGCTGCGTCATCGCGATCCAGGACATGGGGGCGGCGGGGCTCACGTGTTCGGCGGTCGAGATGGGCGCCAAGGGCGATCTCGGCGTCGACCTCGATCTCGACGCCGTGCCGACCCGCGAGATGGGCATGAGCGCCTATGAGATGATGCTCTCGGAAAGCCAGGAGCGCATGCTCATGGTGCTCAAGCCCGAGAAGGAACAGGAAGCCGAGGCGATCTTCAGGAAGTGGGGCCTCGACTTTGCGGTCGTCGGCCACACCACGCCGAGCAAGCGGTTCGTGGTCAAGCATGGCGGCGACGTCATGGCCGATCTGCCGATCAAGGAACTCGGCGACGAGGCGCCGCTCTATGACCGCCCGCATGTTCCCTCCGCCGCGCTGCCGATCGTGCATGCGCGCGAGGTGCCGGCGCCGATGGCGCTGGGTGCCGCGCTGGAGAGGCTGATCGGCACGCCCGACATGTGCTCCAAGCGCTGGGTCTGGGAGCAGTACGACCACGTCATCCTCGGCAACACCATGCAGCGCCCCGGCGGCGATGCCGCCGTCGTGCGCGTGCAGGACGGGCCGAAGGGACTGGCGCTCACCGTCGACGTGACGCCGCGCTATTGCGAGGCCGATCCGTTCGAAGGCGGCAAGCAGGCCGTGGCGGAAGCCTGGCGTAACATCACCGCGGTCGGCGGCAAGCCGCTCGCGATCACCGACAATCTCAACTTCGGCAATCCTGAGCGGCCCGAGATCATGGGCCAGTTCGTCGGCTGCCTGAAGGGTATTTCGGAAGCCTGCCGCACGCTCGACTTCCCGGTCGTCTCCGGCAACGTCTCGCTCTACAACGAGACCAATGGCCGCGCGATCCTTCCCACGCCCTCGATCGGCGGTGTCGGGCTGCTCGACGATTTCACCAAGTCCGCCTCGCTCGCCTTCAAGGCGGAGGGCGAAGCGATCCTCTTGGTCGGCGAAACGCATGGCTGGCTCGGCCAGTCCGTCTATCTTCGCGACATCTGCGGTCGCGAGGAGGGCGCGCCGCCGCCGGTCGATCTCGCCGCCGAGAAGCGCAACGGCGATTGCGTGCGCGGCATGATTCATGCGGGCACTGCGACCGCGGTGCACGACCTCTCGGACGGTGGCCTCCTGATCGCGCTTGCCGAGATGGCGATGGCGAGCGGCATCGGCGCGAGGCTGCTCGCGGCGCCGACATCGCTGGTCTCGCAGGCCTATTGGTTCGGCGAGGACCAAGCGCGCTATCTCGTCACCGTGCCGGAAGCCGAAGCCGGACGCGTGCTCGCCAAGATGCGCGGCTGCGAGGTGCCATGCGTGCGGATCGGTACCACCGGCGGCGATGCGATCGTGATCGCGGGCGAGGCGCCCGTGTCGATCGATGCTCTGCGGAGCTCGCACGAGCGCTGGCTGCCGGAGTATATGGGCGGGAAGGCGGCGTAAGCCGCCTTCACAAACTCACAGTATCTTCGTTGCCCCGGGGATCTGGCGCAGAGCGCGCGTCAGCGCCCAGCTGAACGCGACTGTCAGCAGGAATCCAATCGTCACCTTGACGAGCGCTGGCAGCTCATAGTCGAACAGCCAGTATTGCAGCCAAAGCGCGATCGGGTAGTGCACCAGAAACATGCCATAGGCGTCCGCCTGCATCGGATCGAGCAGCCTGGCCGAGCCCGATTGCTTGAACCGCTGGAAGAAGGCCAGGATCAGAAACATGATGGCCACGCTGAAGACAGCGAAGCAGACGGCATAGAGCCCCTCATACCAGTTCGGCAGCGGCGACGGGTTTCCCAGTATCTCGCGCTTGATGAAGATCAGCACCCAGAGCAGGCAATACGGAACGATCGTCAGGACCATCCAGTCCCAGCTGACCCTCGCCATGCGGCCGTCAGCCGCGAGCAGTCCGCGGTCGATATTCGCGACGCCGATGCCGGCTCCGAAAAAGAAGTAGCTCGCATAGAGCATCACGCGCCCGTGCTGCACCGAGAACGGCCCGAACTCGAACCAGTTGCTTGGCCCGAAATACATCAGCCCGGGAACATAGAACGCTGCGGTGACGGCAAGCATGACCGCGAAGAACTCCGCGGGCCGGCGGCGACCGTGCAGCGAGAGGCGATTGATCGGATCGAGCAGGTTGGGCGACAGCCGGTGCAGGATGCAGGCAATCACGTCGAAGACGAGCAGGACCCAGAGAAACCAGATCGGCCCGCTCGGCCACGGGCCCTTCGTGACCATATTCCACCAGTATTCCGAGAAGCCGATCTCGGGGTTTTGCCGGAGCGAGATGGCGTAATAGGCGAGGGGAATGATCGTGAATGCGCAGATCACGAACGGCAGTCCAAGCCGCAGCAGGCGATCGACCAAATAGCTCCGCGCTCCCTTGCGGGCGATGCCTGACCACGCAAACAAGCCCGACAGGAAGAAGAACATCGCCATGAAGAAGCTGTCGGTGGCGAGCACGATCATGTCGAAGCCGAAGAAGGACTTCGGGTCGGTGTGACCGAAATAGGTATAGGGGATGACGGCATGGTGCAGCAGTACCACCAGCGTCAGGAAGGTCCGGGCGCGATCGAGCGACATGTTGCGCGTCTTGCTTTTCGGCGCAGCATGCGCTTCGGCGCCAATCGTCGCTGATTGTGAGATCGTGCTCATGGTTGCCCCGATTGCGTCTCTGTCGCTGCACGACTCTGCCGCCGGGAACCGGATTCAGCAAGGGCCGTTTCGGCCATTCGTCGCTGCCGACCGGTATCCTCAGGAACCAGTTCCGTGCGGCGAAGTTAGCGTTCACGAACTGGTTGAGGACCGCCCGCCAAAGGCGGCACTGATGCGTCGGAGCTGGCGATGACTATCCTGAAATGGGCGCTGATCTTCCTGTTGATCTCGATCGTGGCCGGTGTGCTCGGCTTCACCGGCATCTCGGCCGCCTCCGCCGATGTCGCCCGCTTCCTGTTCTACGTCTTCGTCGTGATCTTCCTGGTGCTGCTCGTTCTCGGGCTCACGATATTCAGGGCCTAGCCAGGCGCCGGGGACTATCCCACTTCCTCGATCTTCACCTTGTCCGGGTAGAAGGCGAGATGACCTGATATCTCCGTCATCGCGGGGAAGGGCGTCTCGTAGGTCCAGATGGCGTTGTCGAGCGTCTTGCCGTCGGCCTTGATGCTGTAATAGCTGGCGTCGCCCTTGTAAGGGCAGTGGGTGGTGCGCGCGGTGCGCTCCAGCAGCGCCATATTCGCGTCCTCCCGCGGCAGATATTGCACCGCCGGATATCTGGCCTCTTTCAGCGTCAGCGCCTTGGTGCTCTCGGCAATCACGATATCGCCCGCCGTCACGCGGACGCGGCGGGGATTTTGGGTGATGGTGATGGGATGGTCGGGGCCCGGAAGCTTCATGGTTTCACGCCTTTTCGATCAAACTGCCGCGCGCGGCACTTTGTCGTGCCTTTGTCCTGATGGGATCAGGGATATAGTGCCTGAAGGCGTGACGTAGAAGGCCGTTCACGCTAAGTTTGGCCTCGCCGGCAAGGGGACCCCCGGCAAGCGATTCGAGGCCGAGGCCGAAAGCCGACACAAGGAGCAAGACCCGAATGCCCATGGACGCCCACGATATCGAGGCGATGATCAAGGCAGCGATCCCCGATGCCGAGGTGACCATCCGTGACCTCGCCGGCGATGGCGACCACTATGCTGCGACCGTGATCTCGGAATCCTTCCGCGGCAAATCCCGCGTCCAGCAGCACCAGATCGTCTATCGGTCCCTCCAGGGCCAGATGGGCGGCGTGCTGCATGCGCTGGCGCTGCAAACCGGCGTACCAAGTCCTTGAACAGGTTGCACCTGACCTGATCGCGCGCAGGGGACGCTGATGGCTGCGGACAATCCGCGCGGCGCGATGTTTCGCGTCATCGTGCCGAACCAGCCCAGCCGCGTCACCAATGCCGAGCTGTTCTTCGACCTCGTCTTCGTCTTCGCCGTCACCCAGATCTCGCACACGCTGCTGCACCACTTCACGCCGCTCGGGGCGGTCGAAGTCACGCTGCTGTTCCTGGCGGTGTGGTGGGTGTGGGTCTACACCGCCTGGGTCACCAACTGGCTCAATCCCGAGCTGACGCCGGTCCGCATCCTGATCTTCCTGATGATGCTGGGCGGCCTCGTGCTGTCGACCACGATCCCTGCTGCCTTCGACGGCCGCGGCCTGTGGTTTGCGATCGCCTATGCGGCCATGCAGGTCGGACGCACCGCGTTCTGGCTGTTCGCGACCCCGCACCATCGCACCGCCGTGAGGCACAACGCGATCCGCATCCTGGTCTGGCTCTGCGGCTCCGCGATCTTCTGGATCCTCGGCGGTCTCGCCCATGGCGAGGAGAGGCTGTGGTTCTGGATCGTCGCCCTCGCGATCGAATATGTCTCGCCCGCGGTGCGCTTCTGGGTGCCGAAGCTGGGTTTTTCGTCGGTCGAGGCCTGGGCCGTCGAGGGCGGCCACATGGCCGAACGCTGCGCCGGCTTCATCATCATTGCGCTGGGCGAGGCCGTCGTCGTCAACGGCGCGACCTTTGCCGAACTGGACTGGACCGCGGACAACATCCTGGCGTTCGTCGCGGCCCTGGTCGGCAGTATCGCGATGTGGTGGGTCTATTTCCACAAGGGCGCCGAGGCCGGCTCCGAGCGGATCTCGAAATCGGCTGAATCCGGCCGTCTGGCGCGGCTCGCCTATACCTATCTGCACATGCCGATCGTCGCCGGCATCATCCTGACCGCGGTCTCGGACGAGCTGGTGCTGAAGCACCCCTCGGGACATTCCGACGTCCGCACCATCGTCAGCACGATCGGCGGTCCCATGGTGTTCCTGGTCGGCACCATCCTGTTCAAGCACTCGATCCGCGGCTTCCTCCAGCTTTCCCACGGCATCGGAATCATCCTGCTGCTGGCGCTGTGGTGGTTCGCCGCCGATCTCTCGCCACTCTGGCTGTCGGTCGCCACGAGCGTGATCATGATCGTCGTCGCGGTGTGGGAATCGGTGTCGCTGGGATCGAAGCGGCAGGAGGCCGCGGAGCGTTGAGGCGCCGGAGCGATTACTCCGCCGCCTCCAGCGCGTGCACCGAGAACATCTTGGCTGCGTCCGTCCAGCTCTCGCGCACGCGCCAGCCGGCGCCTTGCGCCAGCGCGGCGAAGCGCTCGAGGCTGTATTTGTAGCTGTTCTCGGTGTGGATGCTCTCGCCGGGCCGGAACGAGAAGCTGGTGCCGAGCAGGCGCACGGTCTGGCTCTTCCGGCTGATCAGGTGCATCTCGATTCGGTGACGGTCGTGATTGTAGATCGCGCCATGGGTGAAGGCGGAGAGATCGAAATTGCCGCCGAGCTCGCGGTTGATCCGCACCAGCACATTGAGGTTGAACCGTGCGGTGACGCCGGCCGCGTCATTGTAGGCGGCATGGAGCAGGCGCTCCTCTTTCTCGAGGTCGGCGCCGACGATCATCTGCGCGCCGTTGCCCAGAATCTGGCGGGCACTCTTGAGGAAGGCCTGTGCCTCGTGCGGCTCGAAATTGCCGATGGTCGAGCCCGGGAAGAAGCCGACCTTGGGCATCGATGCGACCGCTTTCGGCAGCTCGAACGGCGTGGTGAAGTCGGCGGCCACCGGATAGATGCCGAGCGACGGGAAATCGCGTTTCAGGCCATTGGCCTGCGCTTGCAGGAAGTCACCGGAGATGTCGACCGGGACATAGGCCGCGAACTTTGACTGGTTCAGCAGCAGGCGGACCTTCGTGGTCGCGCCGGCGCCGAACTCGACCAGTGCGGCGTTCTCGGGAATGATTTGTGCGATCTCGCTGCCGCGCTCCCTCAGGATCGCGAGCTCGGTGCGCGTCGGATAGTATTCCGGAAGGCGCGTGATCGCTTCGAACAATTCCGATCCGGTCGCGTCATAGAAATATTTCGGCGACAGTTTTTTCGGCTGCTGCGAGAGGTCCTCGATCGCCTCGCGGGCGAAGGCTGTGGTCTGCTCGTCGGGGAGATGGGCTTCGGCCAAAGCGCTGGCGTGCACATTCATGATACTCTCCTGAACGCGCTGTCCGGCGCGTATTTGTCGTCGGATGAGACTTCAAGGACTTCAGAGGTAGTCAGCCAGCCGCAACCCGGTGAATTGCCAGCGGTGGTGCGGATAGAAGAAGTTGCGATATGTGACGCGGCTGTGACCCTCAGGCGTCGCCAGCGAGGAGCCGCGCAGCACCAGCTGGTTGACCATGAACTTGCCATTGTACTCGCCGAGCGCGCCTTCGACGGCGCGGTAGCCGGGGTAGGGGGAATACGACGACCGCGTCCACTGCCAGACGATGCCGAAGGCGTCGTTGAGCTGCTTGGTGCGGGCCGCGACTTCCCATTCCATTTCGGTCGGCAGATGCTTTCCGGACCAGCGCGCGAATGCATCGGCCTCGTAATAGCTGACGTGACAGACCGGCGCGTCCGGATCGACCGGCTCGAGGCCGGCCAGCGTCATCACCTGCCATCCGCCATCGACCTCGCGCCAATGCCCCGGCGCCTGCCAGTCTTCCTTGCTGGCCGCGGCGAAGCCGTCCATCAGCCACAGCGTCGCACGCCGGTAGCCGCCGTCGCGCATGAAGGCGAGCCATTCGCCATTGGTGACGAGATTGCGCGCGACCTTCACGGGGCCGACGAGCGCGCGGTGTGCCGGCTTCTCGTTGTCGAAATGAAAGGTGTCGTCGACATGACCGACGGTGTGGATGCCTTCGTTGAGCGTCAGCCAGTCATCGCCCGTGCGCGTGGCGGGTGGAAAGCGCCAGTCCGCATCGTAAGCGGGATAGACCGGGCTCTGCGCGAAGGCGTGCAGGATGTCGGTGAACATCAATTCCTGATGCTGCTGCTCGTGGTTCAGCCCGACCTCGACGAGTGGCGCCACCTCACGGAGCTTGTCCTCGCCGGCCTCGCGAAAGAATTTGACGACCGCCGCATCGACATAGTTGCGATAGGCGCCGACCTCGTCGGCGCTGGGCCGGGTGATGTCACCGCGATGATTGCGGGCATGGCGGGGGCCTGCGCTGACGTAATAGGAATTGAACAGGAAGGCGAAGTCGGGGTGGAAAGGCCGGTAGCCTCGCACGTGCTCGCCGAGCAGAAACTGTTCCCAGAACCAGGTGGTATGGGCCCGGTGCCATTTCGCCGGGCTCGCGTCCGGCATGGACTGGATCTGCTGGTCCTCGGGAGAGAGCGGCGCGGCCCGGCGCTCGGTCTCGGTGCGGACGGCGAGAAAACTGCTCTCCAGCCCCTGCGCGAGACCGCCTGGGGCGGCCGATAGTGACGAAAGCGGCGGACTGGCCGTAGCGGAGGCTTGTTTCGTCACGTTTTTCTCCAGACAGGACAAGAGAACGCTGTTGGCGTGCCCCGGTTCCAAAACCAAGGTTCGTCCTAGATAGGGGCTCCGTTACGGTATGAAAGTCCTCCCCGGCGATGATATTCGTGCCATCATGTAATGGTGACGAGGCCGCCCAGGCCCGATGTCTAGGGGCCGTTCGCCGCCATTTTACTTTGGATGCACAACGGTTTGGGCTACATATATAGGTAGGTATCGGGTTAGATCGGCTGAGCCGGCCCGAGGAAAATGTTGAGGGCTCGAGCCCCAGAAGGACACGGATATGAGCATCGCGGAATTCATCGACAACGAAGTGAAGTCGAACGACGTGGTTCTGTTCATGAAGGGTACGCCGCAATTTCCGCAGTGCGGTTTCTCCGGCCAGGTCGTCCAGATCCTCGACCACGTCGGCGTCGGCTACAAGGGCCTCAACGTGCTCGAATCCGCCGAACTGCGCAACGGCATCAAGGAATATTCGAACTGGCCGACCATCCCCCAGCTCTACGTGAAGGGTGAGTTCATCGGCGGCTGCGACATCGTCCGCGAGATGTTCCAGGCCGGCGAATTGCAGCAGCTCTTCTCCGAGAAGGGCGTCGTCGTCGCGGCCTGATCCGTGGCGGTGCTGACGCGCCGGATCGGCGGCGCGGAGCTCGACGTCATCGTTGCTGACATCACCACGCTGAGCGTTGATGCCATCGTCAACGCCGCCAATTCATCGCTTCTTGGTGGAGGCGGCGTCGATGGTGCGATCCACGACGCTGCCGGTCCCGAGCTGCTTGCCGAATGTCGGACGCTCGGTGGATGCCCGACCGGTGATGCCAGGATCACCAAGGGTTACCGTTTGCCCGCGCGCCATGTGATCCACGCTGTTGGCCCCGTCTGGCATGGCGGCGGCCGTGGTGAGGCCGAGGCGCTCGGTTCCTGCTATCGCCGCGCGCTCGAGCTCTCCCAGGCCAATCAGCTGACCTCGCTGGCATTCTCCGCGATCCCGACTGGCGTGTATCGCTTCCCGGCGGATCAGGCCGCCAGGGTTGCGGTCCATACGACCATCGAGGCCCTGCCGACGGCTCCCTCGGTCAACCGTGTCATATTTTGCTGTTTCTCGGAGGCGAGCGCCGCCCTTCACACCGACGTTTTGGCGCGATACGGCGGCCCTTGTGCCTGACAGCGCGCTCATTACACTCCGCCAGCCATGTTCCGGGGAGGGGATATGATTTTAAATATTGGACTACGAGCGTTGGTTTGCGGTGCCCTTGTCTCGTTTGGCGCGATGTCGATCGCGCACGCGGAGGGCACCTACGAGATTCCGGCCGGGGCGCATTTCAATCAGGAGAAGCTCGGCAAGATCAGCGAGTTCTTCAAGAACGAGGTTGCGACCGGCAAGATCGCCGGCGCGACCGTGCTGATCAAGCAGCACGGCAAGCCGGTCTATCACGAGGCCTTCGGCGTGCAGGACGTGGTCAGCAAGGCTCCCATCACCGACAAGACGATCTTCCGCCTGTTCTCGATGAGCAAGGCGATCACCTCGGTGGTCGCGATGAAAATGCTCGAGGACGGCAAGTTCAAGTTGGATGATCCCGTCTCCAAGTACATCCCGTCCTTCGCCAATGTGAAGGTCGGCGTCGAGAAGAAGGCCGAAGACGGCACCAAGACGCTCGAGCTGGTGCCGCCGAACCGGCCGATGACGGTGAAGGATCTGATGACCCACACCTCGGGCATCACCTACGGCTTCTATGGCGACAGCCTGGTTCGCCAGGCCTATCGCGCCGCCAACATCTATGCCGGCGATTTCGACCTTGCCGAGTTCGCCGAGCGCATCGCAAAGCTGCCGCTGCACAATCAGCCGGGGGCGCTCTGGCAATACGGCCATTCCACCGACATCCTGGCCCGCGTGATGGAAGTCGCGGGAGGCAAGTCGCTGCTCGATATCGAGCGGGACTTGCTGCTCGGGCCGCTCGGCATGGTCGATACCGGCTTCCTGGTCACAGACCCCGCGAAGCAGAAGCTGCTGGCCCAGCCGGTGCCGAACGACAGTGATTTCCGGGTTGGCCGTATCAACGATCCGACGGTCGTCAAGAAGATCCAGTTCGCAAGCGGCGGCATGGTGACGACCATGGCCGATTACGAGCGCTTCGCGCAGATGCTGCTCAACGGCGGCTCTTTCGACGGCAAGACCATTCTCAAGCCCGAGACGTTCAAGCTGATGACGACCGACCAGATCGGCCCGGGCTCCGGCGTTGAACGCGACTATTTCTACTTCCCCGGCGACGGCTTCGGTTTCGGCCTTGGCCTCGCGATCCGCACCGATCCCGGCAACGCAAAGCCGCCGCCGCCCGGCGATCTCGGGGAATTGAAGTGGGACGGTGCATCCGGCTGCTATTTCGTGATCGATCCCAAGCAGGACATGTTCTTTGTGCTGCTGGAGCAGACTCCGAGCGAGCGGCAGCGCATCCAGCGGACACTGAAGCAACTGGTCTATGAAGCCATGGAGAACTGATATGCGCGAGCGCCGCGGGCTGGTCGCGGCGCTCGTCCTTTTGTTCGGCGTCGTTGGTGCACAAGCGGGCTCCGAGGGCCGCGCGCACAGTTTCACGCCGGAGGGCCTCGCCAAAGTCTCCGACTACGTCAGGAACGAGATCGCGACCGGCAAGATTCCGGGTGCGATCCTCTTGCTCCAGCAGCACGGCAACCCGGTCTATAACGAGAATTTCGGCGTCCGCGACGTCGCGACAGAGATATCGATGAGCGCCGACACGATCTTCCGGCTCTATTCGATGTCGAAGCCGGTCACTTCTGTTCTGGCGATGATGCTGGTCGAGGAGGGCAAGCTCGCGATCAGCGATCCCGTCTCGAAGTACATCCCGGCCTTTGCCGACATGAAGGTTGGCGTCGAGAAGAGGGCCGAGGACAACAGGATCTCGCTGGAGCTGGAGCCGCTCAAACGTCCGGTGACGATCGAGGATCTGATGCGCCAGACCGCCGGACTCCCCTACGGCTACTATGGCGGGGACCTGGTGAACAAGCTCTATGCCGACGCCGGTCTGTTCGACAACAAGGCTTTGACCAATGCCGAGCTGGTCGCGAAGATCACAACGCTGCCGCTCGCCGAGCAGCCCGGCACGATCTGGGACTACGGCCTCTCTTTCGACGTGCTCGGTCGAATCATCGAGGTGATATCGGGGAAATCGCTGTTCGAGTTCGCGAAGGAGCGGCTGTTCGATCCACTCGGGATGAAGGACACGGCGTTCTACGTCGCCGATCCCGCCAAGTGGCCGCGCATCGCCGAGCCGATGCCGGAGGATCGCGTGCTCAGCCCGATGGCGAAGGTTCGCGATATCAGGAAACCGCTGCGATGGGAGTCCGGCGGCGGCGGCCTGGTCGGCACCGTCGGCGACTATGCGCACTTCTCGCAGATGCTGCTCAACGGCGGCAGTTACGAAGGCCGACGCTACCTCAAGCCGGAAACCATCGCCTTGATGGCGTCGGATCACGTCGGTCCCGAAACCCACGTCGAGCGCGACAAGAACTTTTATCCGGGCGAGACCAGCGGCTACGGCCTCGGCTTTGCCGTGCGCACGTCGGTGCGGCCGGGCACGTCGCGGCCGCTTGGCGAATATCGCTGGGACGGCGTCGGCGGCACCTTTTTCTTCATCGATCCCGAAGACGATCTGTTCGGAATCTTCATGGTGCAGACACCGTCGCAGCGCGGCCGGATTCAACTCGGGCTGAAGACGCTGATCTATCAGGCGATGGCGCGGTAGACTCTCGTTTCGACGCGTTTTTACGCCCCGCGCACGATCTCTCTGACATATCCGATCGTTTCCTCGACCTGGTTCGCATTGACGTCGAGATGGGTGCAGGCGCGGATGCGGCCGTCCATCATCGCGAGCGTCACGCCGCGCTGGCGGAGTGCTGCGACCATCTTGTCGCCGGCGATGCCGGCGCCATCGGGTTTGAAGAACACGAGGTTGGTCTCGGGCTCCTGCACCTCGATGCCTGCGATCTGCGACAGGCCGCGCGCGAGCGCGCGCGCGTTGGCGTGGTCGTCGGCAAGGCGCTCGACGTGATGGTCGAGCGCATAGATGCAGGCGGCCGCGCAGATGCCGGCCTGCCGCATCGAGCCGCCGAGGCGCTGCTTCCACTGCCAGACCGCGTCGATGAAGGCGCGCGTGCCGGCAAGCACGCCGCCGATCGGCGCGCCCAGGCCCTTGGAGAAGTCGATCCAGGCCGAATCCCATCCCGCCGTCATGTCGCGCGGGGAAATGCCGCTTGCCACAGTGGCGTTCAGCAGGCGTGCGCCGTCCATGTGGGTGACGAGGCCGTGTTGTTTGGCGATCGCGACGATCTCGTCGAGCGCGGCCTTCTTCCAGATCGTGCCGCCGCCGATATTGGCGGTCTGCTCGACGCTGACGACCGTCTGCGGCGGCTGGTAGCGCGTGCGCGGATGCAGAGCTTTCCGGAACGTCTCCGGCGTGAACTGGCCGTCGGGGCCCTCGAGCTGCGTGACCTGGAAGCCGCCGATCGCAGCATGCGCGCCGCCTTCGCGGGCGATGATGTGCGCGGTCTCGTGCGCGAGGATCTCGTCGCCGGGGCGGCAATGCACCAGCGTCGCGGTGACGTTGCACATCGTGCCCGAAGGCATGTAGACCGCGGCTTCCTTGCCCATCAGCTCGGCGACGCGTTCGCACAGCGCATTCACGGTCGGATCGTCGCCGACCTGCTCGTCACCCACTTCGGCCCGCGCCATCGCCTCGCGCATCGCAGGCGTCGGCTTGGTCTGCGTGTCCGAGAGCAGATTGATGCGCACCGGCGGCGCCTTGGGGTCAACGGGGGGAGGGGTGTAGAGCATTCGTCGGCTCCTCAAAGCAGTGCGGCCACTGAATTGTGGCTCTTAAACAAAAAGGCCCCGGCGAACCGGGGCCTTTCGATATTCAGATCTTAGCGCGAATAGAATTCGACGACCAGATGGGGCTCCATCTGCACCGGGAACGGCACGTCGGAGAGGCCGGGGATGCGCACATATTTTGCGGTCATCTTGCCATGGTCGACTTCGAGATAGTCGGGGGTGTCGCGCTCGGGAAGCTGGCTGGCTTCGAGAACGTGGGCGAGCTGCCTGGAGGCTTCCTTGACCTCGACGACGTCGCCGACCTTGACCTGGTAGCTCGAGATGTTGACCTTGCGGCCGTTCACCTTGATGTGGCCGTGGTTGATGAACTGGCGGGCGGCGAAGATCGTCGAGACGAACTTGGCGCGGTACACGACCGCGTCGAGACGACGCTCGAGGAGGCCGATCAGGTTCTCGCCGGTGTCACCCTTGAGGCGGCTCGCCTCGACGTAGATGCCGTGGAACTGACGCTCGCTGATATTGGCGTAGTAGCCCTTCAGCTTCTGCTTGGCGCGCAGCTGCACGCCGAAGTCCGAGAGCTTGCCCTTGCGGCGCTGGCCGTGCTGGCCGGGGCCGTATTCGCGGCGGTTCACGGGGCTCTTCGGGCGGCCCCAGATGTTCTGGCCCATACGGCGATCGATCTTGTACTTCGCCTCACTGCGCTTGGTCATCGCGTCCTCGTCGGTTGCATGGTTTGAGGAAACGCGCCCTCCTGTGTGACGGGATGATCCCGGCACCGACAGGTCCGATCCCCAAAGCTTAAGGGAGTGGACCACGGGTCGCGAAACGCTTCGCGGGCCGAAATCGGCCCGCGAGCAAGCGGCTTTTAGGGGAGTTTGGGGTTCGCTGTCAATGCGAATGGCCTCGGAATCAGCTTCCGACCGCCCGGATCGGCTTGGAGCTGGCAGCGCGCAATTCGGCAGCAATTTCAGTGTTCAGGACCTGTTCCAGCCGGGTCAGGACCCGGGCGATGGGGGCCGCGTCCGTGACCCGGTGGTCCCAGCGGATCACGACATGGATGGTCTGGTCGCCCTCGACCACCCCATAGCTGACGATGAACGGACCTGGCGTAATGGGATGGAGCTCACCGCCGCCGTAGGCGGCCACCGAGCTCACCGCGAAGCTGCCGAACCAGTTGCCGCGCTGCCGGCCGAAATTCAGCCCTACGGCCCAGGACAGGCGCCGCAGCGCCAGCGGCAGGCGGGTCACCCGCATGATCTTGCGGAACATCGGGACGTCGTCGATCGGCGCCGTCTTGGCGCGGCGGATTTCGCTGTCGACCGCGGACAGCGCCATGGCCTCGGGGGCCGCGATTCGCTGCGGCATCACGCATTCCTCACCGTCCTCGACCCGGGCAATGGCGACCGACGCGACGCTATGGGGGAGTTCGTAGAGCATCGGCCAGGGCCATTTGGCGTAGACGGTGCGCAGGACCGGCTCTTCCCGGGCTACCAGGGCAAAGGCCTTGACGAACATCGCCGCCCAGCCGGCCGGTGCCATCACACCTGCACGAACCTCCAGCAGGGGGCGGATATTGAGCGAACGGGACAACGAAACGAACGGAACGTCCATCGACGCACGCATCAGGTCGCAAATCAGGCGGCGAGGCATCGAAATGGTCTTTGGCGTCCCGCGCATCGCTCTTTCGGTTCCAGCAGATGAAAATATGTGCAGCGAACGGCCTCCCGCTCGCCGCTTCCTCTAGCACGAACCAACCCGGTTGGCCGCGGCAATCGGTCCGTTCAGCGCTTGATCCCGTCGAACGCCGCCATGAGGCCGCGCTGGAACAGCGACCAGTCGAAGCCGAGCGCGATCGCGCGGTAGCCGCGGTCGATCAGCTGGTTGGCCTGGTCGGCGGTTCGTGCGACGCCGCCGATCGGCACGCCGCTTCTGAGGATGCCGGCCTCGGCGCGCGCGATCAGCTCCTGCAATTCCGGATCGTCCATCTGGCCGCGCTTGTTGATGGAGGTGGCGAGATCGCCGGGACCGATGACGGCAACGTCGATGCCCGGCGTCGCCATGATCTCGTCGATGCGGTTGACGGCGTCGACATGCTCGATGGTGACCATGCAGATCATCTCGTCGTCGGCCGACGCCATGTAGTCCGGCATCGACTGGCCCCAGCGGAACGGGGCGTGGAAGGGGCCCCAGAGCCGGTCGCCGCGCGGCGGATAGCGCACGCTGCGCACCGCCTTCTCGGCCTCGTTGCGATTGGTGATCATCGGGAAGTTGATGCCGAAGGCGCCGATATCCATCGGTGCCTTGGCAAGCCACGGCTCGTTCGCCGCGATCCGCACCAGGGGCGTGCACGGCGTTCCTGTCGTCGCCGCGATCATCGCATGGGCTTCGGTGAGCCCGATCGGCCCGTGCTCGAGATCGACGATGATCCAGTCGAGCGAGCGCGCCATGATCTGCACCATCTGCACGCTCGGGATCGTTGCGATCGCACCGAAGGCGGGACGGCCCTCGCTCCACACCTGGCGGAGACGATTGAGCGGCTTTGCGGAGACCGGCATGAGAACGAACCTGCGAAGATGGCGACGGCGGAGCCTAGCAGCGCGCCGCCGGGGCGCAAGATCAGGCGACTGCGCGCCCGCCGAAGAACGGCGTCAGCGTGGCGTTGAGGCCATGCACGCGTTTCGATGTGAAAATCATCTCGGCGCCGGACTGCGTGATGCCGCTGACGCCCGGGCCGAGCAGATCGGAGACGCGACGGGCGATCGCTGGTGCCGGATCAATCCATTCGACGGGCCAGGGCGCGAGCTTTTCCATCCGGTCCAGCAAGAGCGGATAATGTGTGCAGGCAAGCACCACCGTGTCGGTGCGCGCGCCCGCGTCTTCGGCGTCGCCGACGAAGCAGGGGGCGAGCTCGGCGAGGATGTCGCCATCGCTGATTGGATGGCCACTGAGCTCGCGCTCGGCAAGCGCGGCCAGCTCGGGCGAGCCGACCAGCGTGACCTCGCATCCCAGCGCGAAATCGCGGATCAGCGCCTTGGTGTATTCGCGCTTCACCGTGCCCTTGGTGCCGAGCACGGAGACGCGGCGTGTCTTCGAGCGGGCGCAGGCCGGCTTGATCGCCGGCACCGTGCCGACGAAGGGCACGGAATAAGCGGCACGCAAATGCGATAGGACCAGGGTGGACGCCGTATTGCAGGCGATGACGACGAGATCAGGATCATGGGTGCCGATCAGCTCCCCCATCAGCGGCACGACGCGGGCGATGATCTCGTCCTCGCTGTGATGGCCATAGGGGAAGAAGGCGTCGTCGGCGACGTAGGTATAATGCGCGTCGGGGCGCGCGGCCACGACCTCACGCAGCACGGTGAGGCCGCCAAGGCCGGAATCAAATACCAGGATCGTCGGGGAATTGCTCACGTCGCTACCCTAGCCCGTCATGGTTACCATTCGGTTTTTGGGGCGGTTTTGCGGCCGAGGCGGCCTGAGCCCGGTTTGGAACGATTCAATTTCGTGTTTGCCCCCCGTTCCCGCTATCAGCCGTGCTGCGCTGCGGTTGGGACATCCGCAAATTTTCGGGAGCTGACATGATCAGAAACACGACGGCCGGTTGGGGGAGCATCGCGCGGTGGTTTCACTGGGGCCTGGCGCTGGCGATCATCGGCATGATCGGCTTCGGCTGGTGGATGAATCATATCCCGGCGCGTGCCGACAGGTTCTTCTACCGCTCGATCCACGCCGACATCGGCTATGTGATCCTGCTGCTTACGGTGCTGCGCCTGGCCTGGCGCGCCATCAACCCGACGCCGGCGCCGCCGGCCGAGTCCCTGCGCTGGCAGAAGATCGCGGCACGCGTCAGCCACGGCGCGCTCTACCTCGTGGTGATCCTGGTCGCGATGATGGGCTGGGCGCATTCGGGCGCGCGTGCGACCAGCTACTCGGACTTCTTCGGCCTGTTTCACGTGCCGCAATTCACCTCTCCGGACAAGGCGGCGGCGGACGCCTTTGAGGACCGCCACATCTTCCTCGCCTATGTGCTGCTGGCGTTGATTGCGGTCCACGTCGTCGCGGCCCTCTGGCACCACTTCATCCGCCGCGACCGCGTCGTGGCGCGGATGGTGACGGACGAGGTGGGGTAGGCAGTCCGGATTGCTTCGCTGCGTTCGCAATGACAGCGTATGATGCGGCGTCGCGGCTCATCCAATTTGCGGCCGCAAGGGAGACGCCCATGCTCACCGTGCACCATCTCGGCAAATCGCAATCCGAACGCATCGTCTGGCTGTGCGAGGAGCTCGGGATCCCTTACGAGCTGAAGCGCTATGCGCGCGATTCCGTCACCATGCTGGCGCCGCCCGACTACAAGGCGCTGCATCCGATCGGAGCTGCGCCCGTCATCACCGACGGCGATCTCCTGCTCGCCGAATCCGGCGCCATCGTCGACTACATCATCGCCAAATACGGCGATGGCCGCCTCGCGCTCCGCGTCGATGATCCCGACTTCGCGCAATTCCTGTACTGGTTTCACTTCGCCAACGGCACCCTGCAGGCCGGCATGGGCCGCTTGATGCTGCTGAACCGGCTCAAGCTCACCGAGGACAATCCGATGCTGGTCGCGACCAAAGCGCGGATCGACCGCGCATTCGATCTCGTCGATGCGCGCGTGCGCGACGCCGAATATCTGGCGGGCAGCAGCTTCACCACGGCCGACATCATGACCGTCTTCACGCTCACCACGATGCGCTACTTCCAGCCCTACGATCTTTCGCGCTGCCCGAACGTGGTCAGATATCTCGGCCGCGTCAGTGCGCGTCCGGCCTACCGGCGTGCGATGGAGAAGGGCGATCCTGAAATGACGCTGCTGCTCAGCTGAGCCGCGATCAGGCGATCTTGTTCGTGGTCGCGGCCCGCGCCGCGGCCAGCTGCTTCTGCAGGCGATCGATGTTCTGCAGGAGGCGCTGGCTGGTCAGCACCAGGAAATAATAGCCGAACTGCGGATCCTGGAAGTAGATCTCGAGCAGGCGGTCATAGGTGATCGTCAGCACCTGGCCGTCTTCGACGCATTCGATCGTTCCGGTGCGCCGGTTGTCCGGCGTGAGGAAGCCGAGCTCGCCCATCAGCGCGCCGGGCCCGATCTCGACGCCGATCTCCTTGACCAGGAACTTGCCGGTCACCGTGAGCAGCATCTCCTTGGCCGGATCGCCGAGCTTGAACAGCGTGTCACCGTGGCGATATTTGCGCTCGGTCATGAACGGCTTCAGCCATTCGATCGACATGTCGCCTTCGGCCGCATGCCGCGCTTTCTTGACCAGCTTGAGCATCTGCCGCAGGCGCAGTGCGTTGATCGGAAGCATCAGCAGATAGAGCAGGAACGTCGAGACGTTGGCGGAGAGTGCTCCGAAGATGGCGAAGAATGCGCAGCCGATCATGTTGGCGACGCGCAGGGGCACCATTGTCCGCATCAGGAGGGTGGCGACGAAGAAGCCGGCGCCGATCGTGGCGAACAAATTGGCCAGCGTGATGTTGTGGACGAAGATCTCGAGCAGCCGGTTGAAGATTGCGTCCCAGGTGACGTTGTTGGGATCGAGGCCCATCTGGACCAGGACTTTCGCGATCCTGAGATTATCCGTGGCCGCATCGAGAATGCGGTCGAGGATCGAGGAAATGTCTGCGCTGCCGGACGGCATGGTACGAACCTCGCGTAAGGCCTTCAGTGCTGGTCGGTATCCGCGGCACGTATAGCCGAAATCGAATGACGACCGCTTGAAATGAAGCCTTCGGTCGCCCTGCCGCAAGGGACAAATTTTAGCCTGATCGGCCGTTTCGGCAATTGCCCGTTGGTTGCGTGCATGATCCCGGCGCGCCCGTGATTCGGGCCGGCGCCGCTAGGCCGAGCCCGGCGTCAGGGGCGGGCGGTCGGCACTAACAGGCGGCCCGGCAAGCCCTAAGGCTTGGCGCCGGGCTGGACGACCTGCTGCTCGACGAGTGTCAGGTGCCCGGGCAGGGCGCCTGCGCGCAGCAGCATGGCCACGCTGTTGGCCTCCTCGAGGGTAAAGTTGCCTGATATCTGCACCGAGCCGGCGGTGATGGGCTCGCGGATCACGGGCGCGGAGATCACTTTGTCGTCGAGCACGATGGCCAGGGCTTGGCCGACATTTTCTTCGGTGAGGTGGGCGAAGCGCCGCGCACCGCGCCCGTTGAAGCGGAACTGGGCGACTGGATCCTTGGTGCCGCTAGCAAAGCCGGGCGCCGCATAGCTGATGTCGTTGCCGTCGAGCGCGCTGTCCTTAGAACTCTCCTTGGCGACCAGATAGGGCCGCTTGTCCTTGAAGCCGAGCAGCACTTCAGAGCCCTCCGGCGGCGTGCCGGATTGCGCCTGCTCTGCGGACATCGAGGCATCGATTTGGCGGAAGCTGACCTTGACCTTCCGGGCGAAGATCGCGGTGATACGTTCGGGGTCGGTCACTCCCGGCAGGAAGATGCGGATACGGTCAGTCCCGTCAGGGACGACGCTGACGAGCTTGATGCCGGCATCCTTGAGGCGCTGTTCGATCATCGCGATGGAATCTTCGACCAGTTCGTTCAGCCGCGCCCTGGAAGCGGCATCGGTCGGCGCGAGCCGGACCGCACCGTCACCGCCGTCGGTCACGGCAACTGCATGCGACGGCAATCCCTCCGCGGCAGAGGCGAGCTTGCGCGCCAGCTGGTCGCGTCCCTTGGCGTCCGCGATCTTCACATCGACGCCGCCATCGCGGATCGCAAGATTGGAGAACGCGATATGGCCGTCGTGCAAGGTCTTGTAGACGTCGTCGCGCAGATCCGTGACGACGCTCTCGCGCAAGGCGTCGCCGTCCACCTTGTAGATGATGCGCGAGCCGCCCAGCTTTTCCATCTTGTCGCCGACAAAGGCCGCGATCTTGGCGCGCATCTTGTCGAACTGGTCCTCTGCGCGCGCGGCGTGTGGCAAGACGACCGTCGCTGCCGAGATCACCGATGTCATGGCGAAGGCGAGGATCAGCCGTGTGGCGCGGTCCCGCAGGGGCGTGGTCATGATCACCTCAAGTCTTGCGGCAGGACGCTGGCAGACGAGTCCAATGCCTGTTCTTGGTCCCCGGATCGGGCGGGGAGGTTCAAAAGCTCTCAGGCGAGGTTTATCGCCGCAGCAGGCAGACAATGGACGAACGCCAAATCATCCATCATTGTGCTCCCGCTCGATCGGCCATTCGGTCGAGACCCCGCCGAACCAAATGTCAAAAGACAGGCGGCGAGGGACTGGATCTGAGGGAGGACGGAATTCCATGGCGGGCATCCACGCGCTCGATCGGTTCATCGGCAACGACTATCCGGAGCTTTTGACGGACGAGGAAGTCCGGGCCTTCGAGCAGGTCCCCTATGCTGAAAGGGTTGCGGCCGAGAGTACCTATGATGCCATCAGGCTCGGCGCCGCGCGAAATCCCGACGGCGCGGCGATCCAGTTTCTGCAAAACGCCGATCCCTCTGACACGCCGCTTGTCGTCACCTACCGCGACTTCGTCGCGCGCGTCACGCAGGCCGCCAATATGTTTCACGCGCTGGGCGCGGAGAAGGGCGACGTCATCTCCTTTATGTTGCCGCTGCTGCCCGATGCCTTCGTGACGCTGTTCGGCGCCGAGGCGGCCGGCATCGCCAATCCCGTCAACCCGCTGCTGGAGCCGCACCAGATCGCGGAAATCCTGGAAGCGGCGAACACGAAGATCCTGGTGGCGCTTGGGCCGATGCCGGGGACCGATATCTGGCAGAAGGTCGAGCAGATCCGCCCCTCACTCAAGCACCTCAAGGCAATCGTGCAGGTGGCCGGTGGCGGCGATCCTGCCAACGGAATTTTCGCGTTCAACGATCTGATCAATCAGCAACCGGCTGACCGGCTTGTCAGCGGGCGCAAGATTCTCGGCAGCGACATCGCTGCCTATTTCCATACCGGCGGCACCACCGGCACGCCAAAGCTGGTGCGGCACACCCATGCCAACCAAGTCTATCAGGCCTGGGCGCTCAACCTGCTGCTGAAGGCGAAGCCCGGCGCGAACATGCTGTTCGGCATGCCGCTGTTTCACGTCGGCGGCTCGCTGACGCAAGTGCTGCTGACGCTGTCTGCCGGCGGCTCGCTGGTCGTGCTGTCGCCGAGCGGCTGGCGCAATCCGAACGCCGTGAAGAACATCTGGGGCCTGGTCGAACGCTTCAAGGTCGAGGCGCTGTCGAGCGTGCCGACGGTGCTCGCCGCAGCGCTCGCGGTGCCGCCGGGAAATGCCGACATCTCCAGCCTGAAATATGCCGCCGGCGGCGGTTCGGCCATTCCCGTTGCCGTGGGATCCGCGATCCAGGAGAAGCTCAAGCTGCCGGTGGTCGAGGTCTACGGCATGACCGAGACGTCGAGCGTCCACACGCTCGCCTATCCGTCGCGACCGATCCGGCTCGGCTCGGTGGGGCTGCCCATGCCTTACGCGCGCGTGCGCATCGTGCAACTCGACGCCGATGGCAATCTCATCCGCGACTGCAAGCCCGACGAGATCGGCGTCGTCATCATGGCCGGCCCCGGCGTGTTCGGCGGCTATCTCAACGAAGCCCACAACAAGGGCGCCTTCGTCGATAAGGTGTGGGTCAATTCCGGCGACCTCGGCCGGTTGGACGCCGACGGTTATCTCTGGATCACCGGCCGCGCCAAGGATCTCGTGATCCGCGGCGGTCACAACATCGATCCGGCACCGATCGAGGAGATCATGTTCCGCCATCCCGCCGTCGGCTTTGCCGCGGTGGTGGGCCAGCCCGATGCTTACGCCGGCGAATTGCCGGTGGGTTACGTGCAGCTCAAGCCCGGCGCGACGGTCGAGCCCGGCGAGCTCGAGACGTGGGTGCGTGAGCGTACGCCGGAGCGTGCGGCGGTGCCGGTGCAGGTCATTCCGATCGACCCGATGCCGGTCACCGGCGTCGGCAAGGTGTTCAAGCCGCAGCTGCGCTGGGACGCGGCGCAGCGCGTGTTCACCAAGGTGCTGACGCCGCTCAGCGAGCGCGGCATCGACTGCAAGGTGAAGGTCGGTGCCCACGGCAGCCACGGTTCGATCGCGACCGTCACGCTGGCTGGGCTGCCGCCGGACCAGCGTGAGCCCGTTGCCAACGAGGTGCACACGCTGCTCGCGCCGTTCGTGATGCGGCACGAGGTGGTCCAGGCCTAAAGCGTGATGGTATTAAGTTCGATAGCCTGAGTTTTTCAGGTAGTTGGCGCATTCCTCGGATGTGAAGGCATCGAGTGCGTGGCCGATTGCGGCGCAGACGGTGTCGACGGTTCGCGCGGCAGCTTTGCGGACGAGGTGCTTGAGCTTGGCGAAGACCTGTTCGATCGGGTTCAGGTCGGGCGAGTATTTTGGCAGGAAGAAGAGCTTGGCGCCGACCGAACGGATGAGCTGGCGCACTGCTTTGCTCCTGTGGCTGCCGAGGTTATCCAGGATGACGATATCGCCGGGTCGCAGAACGGGCAGAAGAACCTTCTCGACATAGGTGCGAAAGCTCACGCCATCGATCGGCCCCTCGATGAACCATGGCGCATCAATCCGGTCATGGCGCAGGGCCGCCAGGAAAGTCATGGTCTTCCAGCGGCCGTGGGGAACCTTGGCGTGAAGTCTGTGTCCGCGCGGCGCCCAGCCCCGCAAGGGCGCCATATCGGTCCTGGTCCAGGTCTCGTCGATGAAGACCAGCCGCTCAGCTTCGACGCGACCTTGATACTTTGCCCACTGGGCTCGCCGCCGTGCGACCTCCGGTCGATCGCGTTCGCCAGCCGCCACGCTTTTTTTTGAAGCTGAGCTTCTCGGCATGCACGAAATCCCACACCGAGTGGTAGTCGACCTTCAGGCCGCGTCCGCCAAGCTCGGCGACGAGACCCCGTATGGTGAAATCGCCGTCCTTGATCCGCTGCGACAGCCAGATCGCGTGCTCGCCCGAAATTGCCTTCGGCTTGTAGCCACCGATCTGGCCAGGCTCGACACTGCCGGTCTTATCGACCCGCTTCATCCAGCCGATGGCCGTGCTGATCGCCACCCCAAACTGCTTGGCGGCTCGATTGCGGGACATCCCGCCCTCGATTGCCGCCACCACGCGCTTGCGAAGATCCAGAGAATAAGGCTTGCCCATCCATGCTGGCCTCCTATCCAGCCAGCATGGTGAATCAGAAACACACTGATTTGGGAATCCCAAATCGATTCAACCTAACCTCATCCCGCTTTAGCGTCGCAGGGTGGGTTACGCCCCAGAGCCAACCCACCCAATGATCGTTTTAGGCCGGCATCGCCGTCTCGATCAGGCGCACCCAGAACGAGGCGCCGTGGCCGAGGATGTTGTCGTTGAAGACGTAGGCCGGGTGGTGACATGCTGGACTGTCGCCCATGCCGACCAGCACCATCGCGCCGGGGCGCGCCTCCAGCATGAACGAGAAATCCTCCGCGCCCATCATCGGGATGATGCGGTCGTTGACGCGCTCGGAACCGACGATGTCGCGGGCAACGTCGGCGGCGACGCCGGCTTCGCGCGCGTGATTCAGGGTCACCGGATACATCCGCGAATATTTCGTCTCTGCCGAGCCGCCATAGGCACGGGCGACGCTGTCGGCGACCTCGCCGATGCGGCGCTCGACGAGATCGCGCACGTCGGGATCGAGCGTGCGCACGGTGCCGCTGAGCTCGGCGGTCTCCGGAATGATGTTGAAGGCGGTGCCGGCGTGGAATTGCGTGATCGAGATCACCGCCGATTTCAGCGGATCGATATTGCGCGCGACGATCGATTGCAGCGCGTTGACGATCTGCGAGCCGATCAGCACGCTGTCGATGGCTTGATGCGGAGTGGCGCCGGCATGGCCGCCCTTGTCGCGGACGGTGATGCGGATGTTGTCGGAGGAGGCGAGCAGCGGGCCTGGAGTCGTGGCGAAATGCCCCTCGGGCAGGCCCGGCATGTTGTGCATGCCGTAGACCTGCTCGATGTTCCAGCGTGTCATGAGGCCGTCCTCGACCATGGCCTTGCCGCCTCCGCCACCTTCCTCGGCGGGTTGGAAGATCACGACCGCGGTGCCGTCGAAATTACGCGTCTCGGCGAGGTACTTTGCAGCGCCCAGCAGCATCGCGGTGTGGCCGTCATGGCCGCAGGCGTGCATCTTGCCCGGGATCTTCGAGGCATAGGGCACGTCGGCGGTTTCCATGATGGGCAGCGCGTCCATGTCGGCGCGCAGGCCGATCGCCTTGCCGGAGGACGATTTGCGGCCGCGGATCACGCCGACGACGCCGGTGCGGCCGATGCCCGTCACCACCTCGTCGCAGCCGAACTCGCGCAGCTTGTCGGCGACGATGCCGGCGGTGCGATGGACTTCGTAGAGCAGCTCCGGATTTTCGTGGAAGTCATGGCGCCAGGCGGCCATTTCATCGGAGAGGGCGGCGATGCGGTTGACGATGGGCATGGGGCTGGTCCGTTCTTCTTCTTAGGGCGGGTTAGCGTAGCGCGGCCCAAGGGTGCGACGCCGGTCATGATGCTTTCTACGCCGTCATTTGGCAGAGGGGGAGGGCGAAACAAACGGCGCAGCAAGGTGGCGGGGGATGATCGAGTGAATGGTATCATTGTCCGCTGGGCTCGGCGAGTGACGGGGCTTCGCCAGAGCTGGCAGCGCTAGGAGTAAAAATTAACTGTCAGTCACGGGTCATTGATTAACAGATATTGAAATCTGTCAGCGAGACGTGTATATCCGTTCCCGGACGCTCCGATTGGGCGTCCCGTGGTCATTCCTCCTTGGGGAGCCCGAGATCCGAAACAAGCGTGGATCGAGGGACGTGTTTTGGAGGCGGGGACCGCGGACGAATGGAGACCTAAGAAAATGACGACCGAAATCATCAACTTCACCGGCACGATTGGGCATTGGCTCAATTTGCTGGTCGCGCGCCAGATCGCGGCGCAGGCTGCAAAACTGCCTCATTGAGGCGAGACGCTTTCCGAACCGACCGGTATGGGCGCTTCGCTAAGCATCCATCGCCGGAAAACTGGACCCTGAACGGGAACATGGTGCTGGCATGAACGAAGCCGTTGTCTTGACGCCGGAGCGGATCCTCGAAGTCACCGAGGACGTGTTGCGGCGCTACGGACTTGCCAAGGCCACAGTGGTCGACGTTGCCCGCGCGCTCGATGTGAGCCACGGCAGCGTCTATCGCCATTTCCCGAGCAAGGCTTCGCTGCGCGAGGCCGTCGCCAAACGCTGGCTCGACCGCATCGATGCGCCGCTCCTGGCGATCACCAAGGAGCAGGGACCTGCGCCCGACAGGCTCGACCGCTGGCTGCGCACGCTGTTCGCCGCCAAGCGCTCGCGCGTGCTCGACGACCCCGAAATGTTCGAGACCTATCTGACGCTGGCGCGCGAGGCCTGCGCAGCCGTCAAGTGCCACAAGGACACCATGATCGACCAGATCGCCGTGATCCTGGCCGACGGCGTCAAGCAGGGCGCGTTCGCGGCGATCGACGTCAAGGCGACGGCGCGCGCGCTGTTCGATGCCACCTGCCGCTTCCACCATCCTGCCCATGCCGATGAATGGAAAGATGCTGAGCTGCCCGCGCGCGTCGACGCGACGCTCGCGCTGTTGCTGCGCGGGTTGAAGGCTTAGCGCTCTTTTCCCTCGCCCCTTGTGGGAGAAGGAAGAAGGCGCGCTTCACTACCGCCCGAATCTAGATCTTGGTCAGCCCGCAAGTCGCGGCCAACCGCACGAGTTGCGCGTCCGTGCGCGCGCCGGTCTTGGTCTTGATCAGATAGTGATAATTCTGCACCGTCTTGACGCTGAGATTGAGATGCGTCGCGATCTGCTCGGTCGTCGCGCCCCCGGCGAACTGACGCAAAATCTCGATTTCGCGCTCGCCCAATTGATCCAGCGCCGAGCCTGCCGACAAACTGTCCTCCGCCAGCACATGCGCGATGTCATCGCTCATGGCACGTTCGCCACGCGCGACGCCGCGGATTGCGTCGACGACGGCGGTGGGCGCGTTGCTCTTGGTGACGAAGCCGGAGGCACCGGCATTGAAGGCAGCTTTCACCAGCACGGCCTCGTTATGCATGGTGAACACAAGGATGCGCGCCCGCGGATTGCGCGCACGGATGTTGCGGATCGCCTCGAGCCCGCTGGCGCCGGGCATCGAGATGTCCATGACGATAACGTCGGGGTCGTGCGCCTTGAAAGCGGAGTACGCATCCGCGGCGTTGTCGGCTTCCGCGACGACGTGGAGATCGCCCTGGCTTTCCAGCACGCGGCGGTAGCCCTGGCGGACGATCGGGTGGTCGTCGACCAGCAGCACCGAGATGCCTGTTGCTGCGACCTCGTTCACGACGGCCTCACGCAGCGAGCGGGATCGTCGCGGCGACGCTGAGGCCGCGGCTTGCGGGCAGGATCGACAGCGAGCCGCCGGCCGCCGTCACGCGCTCGCGGATGCCGGTGAGGCCGAAGCCGGCCGACCGTTCCACGCGGGCCGCATCGCCGCCGCCATCGTCCTCGACGCGAATCAGCAGTGCATCGTCCTCGCCGGCGCGGCGCTCCACGTGCAACGAGATCTCGCGCGCCGCGCCGTGGCGCAGCGCGTTGGTCAGGCATTCCTGGGCGACGCGATAGGCGGTCGTCGCGGCCGGACCGTTGATGTCGGTGAGATCCCCCTTGAGGTCGAGCTGGATCGTCGGCTGCGTCGCGTTCTGCGAGCGCCAGTTGTCGACGAGGTTGACGAGGCTCGCTTCCAGGCCGAGCTCCTCGGGCAGGGGATTGCGCAGTCGCTTCAGTGTGTCGCGGAGCGAGGCCATCAGATGGTGCGTGGCCTGCGAAATCATCCGCGCATCCTGCGCGATGCCTTTGTCCTTGTTTTGCTGCGTGCTCGCCCTCTCGATCGTGTTGGCGAAAGCGAGGATCGCCGAGAGATTTTGGCCGAATTCGTCATGCAGCTCGCGGGCGAGCGCGCGTCGCTCGTCGTCGCGGATCTCGATCAGGCGCCGCGTCAGAGTGGCGCGCTGTTCGGTGGCCTCTTCGAGCCGGCCGCCGAGCGCATCGACGGCGCCGCCGATCATGGCAAGCTCCATGGAGCGGAAGCGCGGCAGCCTTGTGCGGTACTGGCCGCGCGCCATGCGTTGCAGCGAGAGAACAATGGCGCGTGCCGGTGCCAGCGTGTGCGCGATCGCAAGCGAGGCGAGCAGTGCGATCGCTGCCGCCATCAGCAGCGCGACGTCGATCACGTTGAGGATGTACTCCCAGGCGAGCGAGATGGAGGCCGCTTGATCCGGCGTCGCAACCACTGTTCCGGCGGCTGCCGCGCGAGGGCTGACGGGCCGCACCACTTCGGCATGGCTGCCAAGGAAGGTCGGAACGATCGTCGCGAACCAGCCTGGCGGCGTCCGGCCGATCCCCTGGCTTTGACCGCAGAGCGGTCTTTCGAATGCAGTTGCCGGCTGGAACTCGACGCAGATACCGGGCGAGATGAGCTTCATCGTCTCCAGCGTGCGCCACTCCGGAACCGGAACGAGATGCTCGCGCATTCTGCTGCTGCGCAGCAACAACTCGTGCCAATACAGGCCCTGAAGCGCCAGCGCGACCCGCTGCGCGGAGGCCGCCGTCGCCCGGTCAACGCTGCGATAGGCATCGAACGTGGCCCACACGGTTGCCGCGCCGAGGCACAGCGCAACGATGAGAAGCAGACGGGCGACAAGCTGAAGCACGAGGCGCATGCGATCACCCCAAAGTTTGGTAAGCTCAGCCTAACAACGCCGTCGCGCCTTGCCAATCGCAGGGAATGGCAGGGATTGCAGCTCGGGCAAATTTCCCAAGCCGGATTGGGCATGGGTCTTTGGACCTGAAGCGGCGGCTTTGATCTAATCGGGATGGAATCGTTGCAGGCCAGTCCCTGCCAGTCAGGAGCAGCGCAGCATGAGTTCGATGACGATTGGACCGATCGCGAGCACTGCGACCGACCCATCCGAGCGCAGCGCGTTGCTGTTCTGGATGATTTTCACCGGGCTGTCGATCTTCGCCGTCGTGCTGCTGTGGCGGTTCGGCCTGATCCATCTGATGCTGACCTCGGACCGCACCTACATTTCGAGCGTGATCGCGGTGCTTTATCTCGTCACCTGCGGCCACTGCTTCCTGCGGACGCGGTCGATCGCCCGCGAAGGAGCCGCGGCGCGACGCTGCCGCGCGGTGCTGGCGGCGCCCGAGGGAAGCAAGGTGCTCGATGCGAGCGCGCCTGCGCTGCCGCGCGGGCTGGTGCGGGACCACATCGAGAGCCTCGTGACGAAAGCCGCAGCGCAGGACTACCGCCCGGTCGACCAGACGCTGCTGTTGCGGACGCTCGCCGACCGCCTGCGCGGCTCCAACGGGTTCGGCGCCTTCGTCTCCGACACGTTGATGAAGCTCGGCCTGCTCGGCACCATCATCGGCTTCATCATCATGCTGGCGCCGATCGCCGGACTGGACGCCGCCGACAAGGTTGCGATGCGCTCCTCGATGGGGCTGATGAGCGACGGAATGGCGGTCGCGATGTACACCACGTTGGCCGGCCTCGTCGGCTCCATCCTGGTCCGCATCCAGTACTACATGCTCGATGCCGCGACCCAACGGGTATTCTCCGATGCCGTGGTCCTGACCGAGACCTATGTGACGCCGGTTCTCGAACGCAAGGGCGCTGGAAATGAGGGCGCTGGAACGTCGTCATGATGGATGATTTCGGCCTCTATCCGCGCGAGGAGCCGTTCGATCCGCTGGGCGTGATGCTGTTCAAGGCGCTCCAGGTGGTCGCCTTCCTGTTCTTCCTCGCGCTGCTCGCGGTCTCGCCCGATGCCAAGGACGGCAAGATCGACTCCAAGGCGGAGTTCATGATCACGCTCGACTGGCCGGACAATCATCCTGATGATCTCGATCTGTTCGTGCAGGACCCCGCCGGCAACATCGCCTGGTATCGCCACCGCGAGGCCGGCTTCCTCACGCTCGACCGCGACGATCGCGGCGGGGCCAACGATTTCATCATGGTCAACGGCAAGAAGATCGCTTCACCGATCCGCGAGGAGATCGTCACGCTGCGCGGCATCGTCCCCGGCGAATACACCGTCAACGTCTCGCATTTCGTCGCCACGACCGGCGAGCCGGTGACCGCCAATGTGAAGGTGCAAAAGCTCAATCCGACCGCGCAGGTGATCTTCGACGACAAGTTCACGCTCGACCACACCGGCGACGAGAAGACCGCGGTGCGGTTCCGGCTCGATGCCGAGGGGAAGGTCATCGATGTGAGCCAGCGGCCGAAATCGCTGATGGAGACGTTTCGTAGCACCTGGCGCAATGGGGCCGATCTCGACCCGAGGACCGGCGTGAGCAGGAACGCGACGAGGATCCGTCGTGATTAATTTGCAGACGGTCATTCTATCGCTGTCGGTCGCCTACGCCGTGATCGGCGCACTCCTGTTGGTCGTGCTGGTCTATGCGCGGCTGCATTGGTCGCTGAAAGCGGTGGCGGTGGTCGTGACCAGCGCCTTCTATGTCGTCAGCTTCACCGAGATGCGTGGGCTGCTCGGCTGGGCCAGCAGCGACCGGCTGCCTGCGACCTTCAAGCTGCTCAAGGCGCGGATCGTGGAGCCGCATTCACTGGAGGGTGATCCCGGCTCGATCTATCTGTGGGTCGAGGAGCTCGACGAAGATCATCGCCCGAGCGGCGTTCCGCGGGCCTTCCGCGTACCCTACAACGACACCCTGGCCGACAAGACGCATGCAGCGGAGAACGAGATCGCAGCTGGCCATCCGCAAGGCGGGCGCGCGGCCGACTTTGGCGGCGGCGAGGGCAGCCTGATCGACATGGTCAGGGAATATGTGACGCCCAAGGCCATCCTCGAGACCAGCGGCGGCGATTCCTCGACCGGGGAGTTCAATGCCCCGCCGGCAGGCGCGCAAGGTACGGTATTCACTCCACTGCCGCCACCCCGGATGCCGCCCAAGGACGAGCAATAGGCCCTTCACCATTGCAGCAGTGCGGCGCTGGTCAACCGGCCCGCGCTGGCGCATCCTGTTGACCTCCCTCAAATTGGCTTTATCGGCTTTCAATAAGAATGTGAGGGTGGAGGGTGCGTGCTTCTCGCTGTTTTCTCGGATATCCACGGCAACCGGCAGGCGTTCGAGGCGTGCCTGAAGGTGGCGCGCGCGAAAGGCGCGGAGCGGTTCATCCTGCTCGGCGATTTCGTCGGCTATGGCGCCGACCCGGAATGGGTCGTGGATACCGCCATGGATCTGGTCGCCCACGGCGCCGTTGCCGTGCGCGGCAACCATGACGAAGCCGTCAACACGACCACCGAGAGCATGAACAGCGAGGCCCAAATCGCGATCGAGTGGACGCGCAGACGGCTCGACGCGGCACAGCGGCGGTTCCTGTCCGAGCTGCCGATGCTTGTGGAGGACAGCGATCGCCTGTTCGTGCATTCGGAGGCCTCGAGCCCGAAGCGCTGGCACTACGTCCGCTCGACCGCGGATGCGGCCAAGAGCCTGATCGCGACGCCTGCTCATGTCACCTTTTGCGGCCACATTCATCGCCCCGCGCTCTATTCGATGTCGGTCACCGCGAAGATGACGAGCTTCGTGCCAAAGACCGACGTTCCGGTGCAGCTCCTGCGCGGGCGGCAGTGGCTCGCGGTGCTCGGCTCGGTGGGCCAGCCCCGCGACGGCGATCCGTCGGCATCGTTCGGGCTGTTCGACACGGTCTCGTGCCAGATCACCTATTGCCGCGTGCCCTATGACATCGCGAGCGCGGCGAACAAGATCCGCGAGAACGGCCTGCCGCCCTGGCTCGCCGATCGACTGTCGCAGGGACGCTAGATGCCCAAATCCCTGGTCAAATCTGGCGCCGAGATCGACGGCTACACGATCGGCGAATGCGTCCATGCCGGCGGCATGGCGACGCTGTGGACCGTCACCCATCCCGGCATCGATGTGCCGCTTTTGATGAAGGTGCCGCGGGTATCGGAAGGCGAAGATCCCGCCGCAATCGTCTCGTTCGAGATGGAGATGATGATCCTGCCGCGGCTCGCAGGTCCGCACGTGCCGCACTGCTACGGCACCGGCGATTTCGCCCGTCAGGCCTATGCCGTGATCGAGCGCATTCCCGGTACCACGCTCTACAAGCGGCTGCCTGATCTGCCACTGCCTTACGAGGAGGCGGGCCTGCTGGTCGCGAAGATTGCAGCCGCGCTCGCCGATCTGCACCGGCAGAGCGTGATCCATCACGACATCAAGCCCAGCAGCGTCATGTTCCGTGAGAGCGGCGAGGCCGTGCTGATCGACTACGGCCTGTCCCATCACGACCATCTGCCTGATCTGCTGCAGGAGGAATTCCGCCTGCCCTACGGCACCGCGCCCTATATGGCGCCGGAGCGGCTGTTAGGGGCGCGCGACGATCCGCGCAGCGATTTGTTCTCTCTCGGCGTGCTGCTCTATTTCTTCACCACCGGCGAACGTCCCTTCGGCGAGGGCGAGACGCTGCGCGCGATGCGGCGGCGGCTGTGGCGCGATCCATATCCGCCGCGAAGCCTGCGCGCCGACTATCCGCCCTGGCTCCAGGAGGTGGTGTTGCGGTGCCTGGAGATCGAGCCGGTCTGGCGCTATCCGACCGCGGCCCAGCTCGCCTTCGATCTCGCCCATCCGAACCAGGTCAAGCTGACGGCGCGTTCGGAGCGGATGAAACGCGATCCCCTCAGTGTGGCCTGGCGGCGCCGCTTCAACCAGGATGTCAAGCCGCCGCGGGCGAAATCGGATGTCGCGGAGCAGATCGCTTCGAGCCCGATCCTCGCGGTTGCGCTCGACACGGAGGAAGGTGCGGCCGAGCTGAACGAGGCGCTGCGCGTGACGACGGAGCGCATTCTTGCCACGCTGCCGTCGGCGCGGCTGGCTTGCGTCAACGTGCTGAAGCTGAACCGCATCGCGATCGACAAGACACTGGACGAGCAGGGCTCCAACAAGCACATCGATCGTCTCGTTGCGCTCCGGCATTGGGCGACGCCCTTGAAGCTGGACGAGAGCCGGCTGTCGGTTCATGTGCTCGAGGCGGTCGATTCCGCTGCTGCGCTGCTGGAATTCGCCGAGGTCAACCAGGTCGACCATGTCATCATCGGCGCGCGGCAGAGCTCTTTCAGGCGCACGCTGCTCGGCAGCGTCTCGGCCAAGGTGGCGGCGGAGGCGAGCTGCACCGTGACCGTGGTGCGGCCGCCGCGGATGGCTACGGCGAAACCAGACGCCGGCGTGGTGTGGGGTTAGGCGAGATCAGACCGCGTGGGCGGTGTGGATGGCGCCCTTGCGGCGGATCGGCCAGGTGAAGTGCGGGCCGGCTTCGCCGTGATCCGCGCTGCCGCCGAAGTACTGAATGATCTCGCGGCAGGGTTCGCAGTTGAAGAGGTTACGCGACGCCGACGCTTTGGTCATTTCCTTCAGGCAGTTCGGGCAGTGCGGTTTCATCGGTCTCGAGTCCAAGTGAGGATTTCAATGCCGGCGCGGTGACCGGAGCGGACGCTCCAGCTCGGCCGTTTCGGCGCCCGGATCGTCGCACATCTCGCCTTCGGAGCGTTCGAGCCGGCCGAAGAAATAGTCGAGGTTCGGATGCGGACGGCGCGGGATACGGCATCTGCGTTTCGGCTGACGCTTCACGAGTGCGATCTGCATGGCATCAATCCGGATAGCGATCGCGACCGATCATGCGGGTGGAACGCGCCGGGACCTTCACCGGTCCGGCCGTTGGGCCGAACACAACGAACCCACAAAAACCAATCCACAACGCCACGCCAGTCCAAACCAGGGTCGTCGTCATGATGTGCTCCTGTCAAATCAGGCAGGAATCACTAACGGTGATTTGCACGAATCAGGGAAGCCCGGAGGAGTACGGGTCGCGGTTGTATTTTTGGGCATTGCGCGTCGCAACACCCGCAAGAGCCGCAGATTTGCGGGGGCTCTTGCCGCGCCCGGAGCGTCAGATCGCTTCGCCGCGGGCCCCGAGCGCCGCGTTGCGGATCGCTGCAATATTGTTCTTGTAGGCTTCCTGCGTGCCGCCCTTGAACACCGAGGTGCCGGCGACGAAGGCATTCGCGCCGGCCGCGGCAAGCGCGCCGGCGACTTCGGGGCCGACGCCGCCGTCGACCTCGATGTCGATGGGGCGTCCCGCCGTCATCGCGCGGATGTCGCGGATCTTGCCGATCGCCGAGGGAATGAAGGCCTGGCCGCCGAAGCCGGGATTGACCGACATCACCAGCACGAGGTCGACCAGGTCGAGCACGTATTCCAGCACGCTGATCGGCGTGCCCGGATTGAGCGAGACGCCGGCCTTCCTGCCGAGCGCGCGGATCGCCTGGAGCGAGCGGTGCAGATGCGGACCTGCCTCGGCATGCACCGTGATGTGGTCGCAGCCGGCCTTGGCGAAGGCCTCGAGATAGGGGTCGCAGGGCGAGATCATCAGATGGGCGTCGAAGATCTTCTTGGTGTGCGGACGCATCGCCTTGATGACGTCGGGGCCGTAGGAGATGTTGGGCACGAAGTGACCGTCCATCACGTCGAGATGGATCCAGTCGGCGCCGGCGGCATCCACCGCGCGAACCTCTTCGCCGAGCTTGGAGAAATCCGAGGCCAGGATCGAGGGCGCGATTGCCAGGGGGCGGGGGGCGAAGGCTTGGGTCATGGCGCGGTTTCCCGGGGCGGCACAAGAGCGAATGGCCTCGCCTAACATGGGCCTCCCGGCCGGGCAATGCAGGGAGGATCAGCTTCCTGTGGGCGGAAAATTCTGCCGCCAGCGGCATGAATTGCCGATGGTCCCACGCCTCGCAACGCACGATGGATGCGGATTTCATTGAGCTTTTCGCGCTGGCACGTCGCTTGCTGGCCTCACGCCCGGAACATTGGCCGCGGCGTGCCGCATGGGTTGGAGTTGTGCAATGTTGTTTGCGCTTGGCGCCGTCTCGACTGCGCTCGATGTCATTCAATCGCTGACGAGCTCGAAATCGTCCTCGACGCAGCAGTCGGGCTCGTCGCAAGGCGCGAACAATCCATTTGCGATCGACAGCAGCAGCAGCACCACGACGAGCAATGCGGCCGCGTCGGTGAATGCGGGGTACTATCCGCAGATCTCGCCGGAGACGATGAATGCCCTGTTCGCAGCGCAAAGCCAGTCGGCGGACTCGACCAGCAGCAGCTCCACTTCGTCGAGCTCGACATCCTCGACGTCGACCAGCCGGGACAATGCGCTGAAAGATCTGTTCTCGCAGATCGACGCCGACGGCGACGGCCAGATCACTCAATCGGAATTCGAGAACGCGCTGGGCGCCGGCGGCACCAACCTCGCGCAGGCCGACGACGTGTTCTCCAAGCTCGACAGCAATTCGGACGGCAGCGTCAGCCTCGACGAGATGTCGAAGGCGCTGAAGGGCAGCGGCCATCACGGCGGCCACCACCACGCGCAGGCTGCGAGCGGCTCGGCCGATGCATCCGGCAGTGACCCTTCTTCGTCATCGTCGAGCGGCGGTTCGACCTCGACCACGACGACCGGTGCCGACGGCTCGACCACCACCACGGTCACCTATGCCGACGGCTTCAAGATGACGACGACGGTACCTGGCGCCTCCAGCTCTTCGAATGGCTCGGGCGCCGGCAATTCGCCCTATGACTGGTTTGCGCAGATGATGCAGCGCCAGGGGCAGGGATCGTCCGCTGCCGCGGCCTCTTCATCGATGTCGATGAGCGTGTAAGCGCGCACTGAGGCCTAGCCGAACCGATCCTTCCATGCGGGCTGCGCGCCCGGAAATGGCAGCGCAGTCGCGCTGTAGACGCCGCGGGCGATGGCGCGGGCGACCACGTTGGCGGCGACCATGCCGAGCTCGGTCATGCCGACGATCGGATCGATCGGCTGCGCGCAGGTGGCCGCGGCGAACAGCACGTCACCATCGGTCGGCGCATGCACCGGATAGATCGCTCGCGCAAAGCCGGTGTGCGCGATCATCGCCAGCCGCTTGGCTTGTGACTTGGTCAACACCGCGTCGGTGACGACGATACCGATCGTGGTGTTCTCGCGCTCGGTTGCGGCAGGGCCGCCCTTGATGCGCATCTTGAGCATGTCGTCGCTGAATTTGTCGGGCAATCCGCGACCGCCGAACTCGCCGCCGACTTCGAACGGCGCTGCCCAGAACCACGGGCCTTCGCCGACGGTGGCGCTGCCGACCGCGTTGACGGCGATGAGCGCCGCGACCTTGACGCCGCTGCTGGTGACAGCGGACGCCGAGCCCAGTCCGCCCTTGAACGTCGCGGTGGTGGCTCCAAAGCCGGCGCCGACGCTGCCGAGCTCGAATTCCGTCCCGGCGGCGACCGCGGCAGCATAGCCGAGATCGCGATAAGGCGCGAAGCGGCCCCATGCCTTGTCGCCGCCGTTGAGCAGGTCGAACAGGATCGCGCCCGGCACGATCGGGATCAGCGCCTCGCGCACGCGGAAGCCGCGGCCCTGCTCGGCGAGCCAGGCCTGGATGCCGCCGCCGGCCTCGATCCCGAAGGCGGAGCCGCCTGACAGCGCAATCGCGTCAATGCGTTCGACCGTGTTGGCTGGATCGAGCAGCGCGTCCTCGCGCGTACCGGGGCCGCCGCCGCGGATGTCGATCGCTGCAACCGCCGGCTGGTCGAACACGATCGCCGTCACGCCCGAGGCAAGCTTTGCGTCATGGGCATGGCCGACGCGGACGCCGGCGATATCGGTGAGGAGGTTCTTCAAGGACGACACTCCAAGCGCTGCACGGCATCAGCGATAGCGCACGCGAGCGCCGCGCTCAACTCGCCAGCGCCGTCCTGAGCATCTTGGCGAGCTCCGACTTGCGGTAGGGCTTGGCGAGCAGCAGCACACCGGAATCGAGCCGGCCATGATGGACGATGGCGTTTTCGGTGTAGCCCGAGGTGAACAGAGTCTTCAGCTCCGGTCGTCGCCGTGCCGCCTCGTCGGCGAGCTGGCGGCCGTTCATGCTGCCGGGCATGATGACGTCGGTGAAGAGCAGGTCGATGTCCTTGTCGGCATCGATGATGACGAGGGCTTCGGCGGCGTTGGCCGCCTCGAGCGCGGCATAGCCGAGGCTCTTGACCTGTGTCACGACATACTGCCGCACCAGCGCGTCGTCCTCGACGATCAAAATCTTCTCGTCGCCGCCGGCGATGGGCACGTTCTGGAGCTGTTCGTAGTCGGTCTCCTGCACGCCGGTGGACCGCGGCAGGTAGATCTTCACGCTCGTGCCGTGGCCTTCCTCGCTGTAGATCTTGATGTGTCCGCCCGACTGCTTGACGAAGCCGAACACCATGCTGAGGCCGAGGCCCGTACCCTTGCCGACCTCCTTGGTCGTGAAGAAGGGATCGAACACCCGCTCGAGCAGGTCCGCCGGAATGCCCGAGCCGGTGTCGCTGACTGCGATCATCACGTAATTGCCGGCGACGACATCAGGATTCATGCTGGCATAGCCGTCGTCGAGGAAGACGTTGCGGGTCTCCAGCACCAAGGTACCGCCGTCGGGCATGGCATCGCGCGCATTCAGCGCGAGATTGAGGATGGCGGTGGAGAGCTGGCCCGGATCGACCATCGCGGGCCAGGCATCCTCGGTGAGCTGCGGCATGATCGTGATCTGCTCGCCGAGCGTCGGGTGCAATAGCTTGCCGGCCTCGAGCACCAGGGCATTGACGTCGATCTCGCGCGGCTGAAGCGGCTGCTTGCGGGCGAAGGCGAGCAGGTGCTTGGTCAACTGCGCGCCGCGCTCGGCGGCGTCGTCGATCAGCTTGGTGATGGCGGCAAGTTCCGGCCGGTCGGCGACCGCGTCCGCCAAGATACCGATCGTGCCGGTGATGACGGTGAGCACGTTGTTGAAATCGTGGGCGACGCCGCCGGTCAACTGGCCGATGGAATCCATCTTCTGCGCCTGCCGGAACTGGGCTTCGGCAGCCTGCTTCTCGGTGAGGTCGCGACCGATGAAGAAATGGCGCTTCACCGGCTCCGACCAGTTCCCCACCCAGTTCAAGGTCACCTCGTGACCGTCGTAGTGGTAGTAGCGCGCTTCGAAGCTGCGTTTGGTACGGCCGCGTCGGGCCGTGCGCATCTCGCTCCGCGTTTTTTCGAGGTCGTCGGGGTGGATGAACTCCGTCGCGCTGTGGCCGATGAAATCTTCCGGGCTGAAGCCGAGGATGTCCTTCACGCTCGGGCTGACCTGGACGAAATTGCCGTAACCGTCGGTGACCAGGATCAGATCCTGCGAGGTCTCGAAGATGCGCTCGCGTTCCTCGATCTCGCGGCGCAGCTTCTCGCGCGATTGCTTTTCCTCGGTGATGTCATGGGCGATCTTGGATGCGCCGATGATCTCGCCATTGTCCGATCGCAGCGGCGAGACGTTCAGCATGACGTCGATCTGCCGGCCGTCCTTGCGGATGCGGACCGTCTCGTGCTGGGCGATCGACTCGTTGGTGCTGACACGGTTGAGAAGGCCCCTGGCTTCGGCCTTCCGGTCTTCAGGGACGACGAGGTAGATCGACTGGCCGACCGCCTCGGCGGCGGAATAGCCGAACAGGCGCTCTGCAGCCCGGTTCCAGCCGGTGATGAGGCCGTCGAGCGACTCCGTGATGATGGCATCGTTGGAGGACTCGACCACGGCGCCGTAGAGCGCGAGGCGTTTGCCGTAATAGTCGCGGTCGAATGCCGATTGCTCGCGCAGCCGGCCGAGGAGGCCCATCGTGCTCGCCTGGAGGCGGACGTTCTCGATCAACAGCACGGCGAGGACGAAGCTCGCGGCGCAAAGCCCGTAGAGACGGCCAACGTAGAAGCCGAGATCGTAGCGGGCGACGTTGACGATCGCCGACAGCGCAATGTCGAACAGCCAGGCGCACATCGTGACCATCAGCCAGACGTCGATCACCGTATGCGGCTTGCGAAACCACAGCGTGATCAGAGCCGCGAAGCTCAAGGACCAGACGAAGGACACCACGCCGATCATGGTGGTCGTGTAGCGACCGTCCTTCAGCAGGACCGGCAGCAGATCGTGCTGCGCGGTGACGAACCAGGCGATGGCGATCATCGCGACGATCACGCCGAGGACGGCGAGCACGATCGCGCGCGCGGTCGGTCCCTCGACCTTGTCGCCGCCGTTGCCGTCCTTCAGCCATCCGTAGGCCAGCACGAACAGCGGGAACCCGCCGTGCCAGATCATATAGAGCCAGACCGTGGTCTGGGTGCTGGCGCCGAGCAGCCCGCTCGGCGCGAAAAGGCCGGGGAAGGTGAGGGCGTGGGTCAGCGCCGCCGCCGCCGTGAACAGATAGCCGGTCGACAGCAACAGCAGCGCGCGGCTGCGCAGCACGGCAAATTGCGACAGCAGGAGAACCGCGGTGATGATGTCGCTGACGGCGAGCGCCGACTGGTAACTGGCCACGAAGGCCGGCACCTGCACCAGCGGGGTTCCCGCGAACGGGACAGCCAGCGCGAACAGGACCGCTGAGATCCCGACTATCGCCAATGCTGCAGTGCGATCGCCCTGCATGGCCGGCAAGGTCGAAAGGAATGTGCTTCGGTCGTTCCTGGCGTGCACGTTGACCTCTCGCTGGGTCGGCATGGGTAGTCCACGTGACTTCATTATCGGGTGCCCTGGCCTCCATGGTAGCCGGCTCTGGGCGCGTGTCCTGAGGGGATGTGTCTGCGACTCAACCGAGGGTTACAGCTTACTTAACTCGGACAGGATATCGGAATAGGGAATCGGTAAGGTTGGCTTTACTGGACCGATCCATACTGCCTTGGCGCACGCCGCCGTTCGGATTGACCCAATTGATGATACGAATCCGGGAGTTGTTCCCATGCCCCGTGTCCTTGTTATCGACGACCAGAAGGACGTCCGCGCCATGGTCTCGATCGTGCTCCGGGTCAACCGTTATGACGTCGTTGAAGCGGAGAGCGGTGCGGCCGGCCTGACAGCCTTCGGCGAAGACGTTTTCGACGCGGCGATTGTCGACATTTTCCTGACTGACGCCAGCGGTATCGAGGTCATGGCCGCGATTCGTGATCGGGTTCCCGGATTTCCGATCGTGGCAGTGTCAGGCATGACGGCGCTGGATTTCATGGGCGAGGCGCCGGGCCTCGACGGCGTCGTCTGTCTGCAAAAGCCGTTTCGGCCGAACGACCTGTTGCAAGCGATCCGGAAGGCGCAGCAAGCGGCGGGCGGCGAACTGTCCGCAGCCGTCTGACGGTGCCCCCGAAGGAAAAAACGCCCCGGCGAACCGGGGCGTTGACGTCGATAATGGGCGAAAGGTCGGGTGCCCAGTCTCAGGTGCCGTTGGCGTTGAGCTCGGCGTAGCCGCCCTTGGCATCCCACTTGTAGACGACATAGTCGATCTGCTTGATGTCGCCCTTGGCGTCATATTCGAGCGGACCAAGCACCGTATCCCACTTGCCGGCCTTGATCGTCGTCATGACCTTCTTGGCATCGGTGGTGCCGGCCTTCTTGACCGCCTGCGACCAGACCTGCATCGCGGCATAGGTGTAGAGCGTATAGCCTTCCGGATCGATGCCCTTGGCCTTGAAGGCCTCGACGATCTTCTTCGCGGTCGGCTTGTTGCGCGGATCTGGACCGAAGGTGAACAGCGTGCCTTCGCCGGCCGGGCCCGTGATCGATGCGTATTCCTTGTCGGCCAAGGCGTCGCCCGACATCAGGATCGTCTTCATGCCCTGGTCGCGCATCTGGCGCAGGATCAGGCCGGCTTCCTGATGATAGCCGCCGACATAGACGAGATCGATATTTTCCTTCTTCAGGCGCGAGACGATCGCGTTGAAGTCCTTGTCGCCCTTGTTGTAGGACTCGTTGAGCTTCTCGGTGACGCCGGCCTTGTTGAGCGCCTTCTTGGTCTCATCCGCCAGACCCTTGCCGTAGGTGGTCTTGTCGTTGAGAATCGCGATGTTCTTGCCCTTGAAGTTCTTGGCGATGTACTGCGCCGCAATCAGGCCCTGCTGATCGTCCCGGCCGCAGACGCGCGCCACGTTCCACAGCTTGCGCTCGGTGAACAGCGGGTTGGTCGAGGCGGGCGTGATCTGGAGGACGTTACCGTCGGCGTAAGCTTCCGAAGCCGGGATCGACGACGACGAGCAGAAATGGCCGGCGACGAACGGGATCTTCGCGCCCGCGATCTTTTCGGCGACCGAGCGGGCCTGCTTGGGATCGCAGGCGTCGTCCTCGGCATCGAGCACCAGCTTCTTGCCGGCAACGCCGCCGGCTGCATTGATGTCGGCCACCGCCAGGTCGGCGCCGTTTTTCATCTGGCGGCCGAAGGCGGATTCGGTGCCGGTCATTGGGCCCGCGACTGCGATGGTGAGGTCGTCTGCGAACGCCGCCGTTGACAGCGCAACCGACGCGCCGAATGCCAGACCGATGAGTTTAAGTGATTTCATGAGATACCTCGCGGGTGATCGCCTGTGGGAGCTGCCGGGCAAGCCCGGTTCAAACCGGCGCCATTCTTCAATGAATTTTTCGAGAAGTCACCGGCAAAATACGGGCAGTTGCAAAGATATCTCGCCGTGTTCGTCCGCACGCGAGGGCCGTCAGGCGTGCCGGCCGCCTTCGAGATAGGCGGCGCGAATCTCGGGGCGCTGCAACAACTCGGCGCCTGTTCCGGCCAGCGTGATCAGGCCATTGACCATGACGTAGCCGCGGTGGGCGAGCTTCAGTGCATGATTGGCGTTCTGCTCGACGATCAGCACGGTCAGGCCGTCCTGGCGGTTCAGGGTGCGGATCGCATCGAAGATCTGCCGGGCGATGAGGGGGGCGAGCCCCAACGAGGGTTCATCGAGCAGCAACAGGCGCGGCCGGCTCATCAGCGCGCGGCCGATCGCCAGCATCTGCTGCTCGCCACCCGACAGGGTCCCGCCGCGCTGCATGACGCGTTCCTTCAGCCGTGGGAACAGCGCGAACACGCGCTGGAGGGTGCTGTCCCGTTCCGCCTCGGTGCAGCCGGTGGCGTCGGCGCCCATCTGAAGGTTTTCCGCGACGCTCATCCGCGGGAAGACGCGGCGGCCCTCCGGCGACTGGGCGATGCGCAATTGCGCGATCTGATGGGTGGGGACCGAGGTGATGTCCTTGCCTTCGTACAGGATCTGGCCGGCGCGGGCGCGCGGCTTGCCGAAGATCGTCATCATCAGCGTCGACTTGCCGGCACCGTTGGCGCCGATCAGCGCGACGATCTCGCCCGAATTGATCTCGACGTCGACGCCCTTCAGCGCCTCGATCTTGCCGTAGGCGGCGCGCAAGCCGCGGATCGCGAGCAGGGGAGTGGAAGCCGCGGTCACGACTCGCTCTCCATCACCGCAGCGGCCTCTTCCTCGTCGGTGCCGAGATAGGCGGCAATCACCCTGGGGTCATCGCGCACCTCGCGTGGCGAGCCTTGCGCGATCTTCACGCCGTGATCCATCACGACGATGTGGTCGGAGATCTCCATCACGACCGACATGTCGTGCTCGATCAGCAGGATCGAGGTGCCCTCGGCGCGGATCGAGAGCAGCAGCTCGCTCAAGGCGGCGCTCTCGCGCGCGTTCAGGCCGGCGGCAGGCTCGTCGAGGCAGAGAAGCGCAGGGCCGGTGCACATCGCGCGGGCGATCTCGAGCCGGCGCTGATCGCCATAGGAGAGGTTGCCCGCGGCATCGTCGGCGCGGTCCAGGAGGCCGACCCGTTTCAGCCAGCGGGTCGCAAGCGCGATGGCGTCCTGTTCGGCGCTGCGATAGGAGGGCACGCCGATCAGGCCGAGGAATGTGAAGCCCGAGGCCCGCATGAGCGTGTTATGCTGCGCCACCATCAGATTTTCCAGGGGCGTCATGCCCGGAAACAGGCGGATGTTCTGGAAGGTGCGCGCGATCTTCGCCTGCTTGGAGATGCGAAAATCCTTCAGCCGCTCGATTGCAAATTGGCTGCCATTCGCATGCGTCAGGCTGATGGAGCCGGCGGTCGGCTTGTAGAAGCCGGTGATGCAGTTGAACACCGTCGTCTTGCCGGCGCCGTTCGGTCCGATCAGCGCGGTGATCTTGCCGCGTTCCGCCGTGAAGGACAGCTCCTGGACGGCGACGATGCCGCCGAAGCGCATGGTGAGCTGATCGACGCTCAGAATCCGGTCGGTGCTCATCCGTGCCCCTCCTTGACGAGATCGGAGGAGATGGCTTGTGCCTTGGTCAGATACACGGTCGGCGCGCGATGGCCGATCAGGCCGCGCGGCCGCCAGATCATGATCAGGACCATCGCCATGCCGAACACCAGCATGCGGTAGGTCTCGAGGCCGCGGAACAGCTCGAAGCCGCCGATCATGGTGAGCGCGGCGAGTGCGACGCCGAGCTGCGAGCCCATGCCGCCGAGCACGACGATGGCGAGCACCAGCGCCGATTCCTGGAAGGTGAAGGATTCCGGGCTGATGAAGCCTTGCCTTGTTGCGAAGAACGCGCCGGCGAAGCCGCCGAACAACGCGCCGGTTGCGAAAGCGGTCAGCTTTGTGGTGGTGATGTTGATGCCGAGCGCGCGGCATGCGACCTCGTCCTCGCGCAACGCCTCCCAGGCGCGACCGATCGGCAGGCGCCGCAGGCGGATCGTCACCCAGTTGGTGAGCAGCGCCAGCGCAAGGATCAGATAGAACAGGAAGACGATGCGGTGGGTCGGCGAGTAGTCGATGCCGAGCTTTGCCGCCAGCCCGTCGTCGCTGTTGTCAAGCGGGATGCCGAACAAAGTGGGGCGGGGAATATCCGAGACGCCGTTCGGCCCGCCGGTCAGATCCTGCCAGTTGATGATGACGAGCCGGATGATCTCGCCGAAGGCGAGGGTTACGATGGCGAGATAGTCGCCGCGCAGCCGCAGCACCGGAAAGCCGAGCATCACGCCCCAGAGCGCGGCCAGCATACCGGCGAGCGGCAGGCAGACCCAGAACGACCAGCCGAAATTGGTCGCGAGCAGGGCGTAGGAATAGGCCCCCACCGCATAGAAGGCGACGTAGCCGAGATCGAGGAGCCCCGCGAGCCCGACCACCACGTTCAGTCCCCAGCCCAGCATCACATAGGTGAGGACGAGGATCGCGAGGTCGAGAATGTAGCGCTGATTGTAGAAGATCACCGGCACCAACAGGGCGAAGACGAGAAGCGCAGGCGCGAGGAACCTGCCGAGATATGACATGCCGCGCTGCACCACCGGCGGCACCAGCTTCTCCGCGCCGGCCGGCCCGATCCACTGCCGCAGCAATTCAAGGACGATGGAGCCACCGAAGACGAGGCCGACGATGGAGGCGAGATCGCCCAAGCGCGTCCAGTAGATCAGCTGCCCCTCGGGGCCGGCCTCGGTGCGGATGCCGATCATCAGCGAGAACAGCACCAGCGCGACGAACGCACTGAGGAAGGCTTTTTTCAGGATGAACGGGATGTCCGTTGTGCGGCTGACATGCGTGGTTTCGGTTGAAGGGGCTGTCACGCGCTGGGCCTGTCAGACTTTTTCGACTTCGGGACGGCCGAGCAGGCCGGTCGGCATGAAGATCAGGACGATGATCAGGATCGAGAAGGCGGCGACGTCCTTGTACTCCACGGAGAAATAAGCCGACCAGAAGGTTTCGATCAGGCCGATCGCAAGACCGCCCAGTACCGCGCCGGGCAGCGACCCGATGCCGCCCAGCACGGCCGCGGTGAAGGCCTTGATGCCGGCGACGAAACCCATGTTGAAATCGACCTGGCCGTAATAGAGCAGGTACATCATGCCGGCGACCGCGGCGAGCGCCGCACCGATCACGAAGGTCATCGAGATGGTGCGATCGACGTCGACGCCGAGCAGCGCCGCCATGGTCTGGTCCTGCTCGCAGGCGCGCATGTCGCGCCCGAGCCGCGTGCGCGAGACGAGCCAGGTGAAGATCAACAGGAGCACGATCGTGGTGACCACCACCACGATCTGCATGTTGGAGAGCCGCACCACAAAACCGTCGGCACCTTCATGCAGCGTGTAGCCGCCGGTGATGATCGGGGGAACCGGCTTGACGCGGGCGCCTTGGGCGACCTGCGAATAGTTCGACAGCACGAAGGACATGCCGATCGCCGACAGCATCGGCGCAAGACGGAAGGAGTGCCGCAGCGGCCGGTAGGCGATGCGCTCGACTGTCCAGCCATAGAGTGCGGTGACCGCCATCGCGACCAGCAGAACGACCAGCAGGATCAGTGGGATCGCGGTCAGACCGAGCGAGACCAGAATGAGGAAAGAGATCAGTGCGATGAAGCCGCCGACCATGAAGATGTCGCCATGAGCGAAGTTGATCATGCCGACGATGCCGTAGACCATCGTGTAGCCGATCGCGATCAGGCCGTAGATGGAGCCGAGCACGAGGCCGTTGATGAGCTGCTGGGCGAAATAATCCATGCGCTGCCGTTACCCAAACCTGACGCGATTGAAAGGGAGGAGTTCGAGAGAGTGTGTACGTTTCTTCTCGGGCCCCGGCAGCCCTTGAGCGTTCTTCCTATTTTGTAACAGGAGGGAACTGGCGGCTGCAACTGGCCATGTCTTGTCAAAAAGGCTTGTACAGAGGTCATTTTGGTGACTGACGTCAGCTTCCGGTTCCCGCAACCGCGAGGAACCGGGATCCGCAGGGCAACCAAATCAGCCGCCGGCTGTTGTCTCGCTACTTGCGTCCAACAAGGGAGTTTCCCCCAATGACGAAGCAGCAAAACCAGAATCCGGGCCAGCAGAACCAGGGTGCCGGCCAGCAGCGCCCAAGCCAGCAACCGGGGCAGCAGCAGGGTGGCGGCCAGAAGCCCGGACAGCAGCAGCAGCACGACCCAATGCGCCAGGGCGACAAGCCCGGCCAGCAGCAGGGCGGGCGGCAGGACAACAGATTGGATTGAACGCCCAAGCGTAACGTGGACAGGCGTAACGTCGAGTGGGCCCCGCCAAGAGGCGGGGCCTTTTTCTTTGGATGAACCGCCCAGCCGGGCGATTAAGGTAAACGAAGGGTTTAAATTGCCGCCACAGTCCGATGCGAGTTAGCTCCCGGCAACGCCTTCTGTCGAAGGCGCGTAGACGAAGCGGGAAGCGGCATGTTCAGGAATTGGCGGATCGGCTCGATCAACGGCGCGGTGCTGGCGGCCTATTTCATTCCGGCCTGGACGCTGGTCGCCTTCAGCATCTTTGTGGCGCCGGTGCATGGCCTCTATGAACGGCCGAGCGTCGCGGTTGCGCTGTTCCTCAGCGATCACCTCCAGATGTCCGGCATGAGCACGGTGCGTGCCGCCTGGCTGCTGGCGCTCGGACGGCTGACCGTCGTGGCGTTCTTCGCGATCTATCTCGCGCTGCTCGCCATTCCGCGCACCCGCAAGAGCGGGGCCAGCGATGAGGCGCTCGGCATTGCGCTGGCGATCGGCAGCCTGATCTCGTTCGCGAGCATGGTGATGGCTTCGAAGGTCGGGGAGATGGCCGCACTTCGCCTGCACGCCACCGAGCTGTTGCTCCTGCTCAGCGCCGCCATCGTCTTGGTGATCGAACGGCCGGCGCCCGCGCCGAAGACCGTGGACGCTACGGAAACCGTGCCGCTAGCCTTTGACGAGGCCGAGCTCCTGCACAATCGCTGAGGCTTCCTTGACGGCGTGGTTCGCCGCGGGAACGCCGCAATAGATTGCCTGCTGCAACAGGATTTCCTTGATGTCGTCGGGGGTGAAGCCGCCCTCGGCCAGCGCCGCGCGCACATGCAGGCGGAATTCATCCCATTGTCCGAGTGCGACCATGGTGCCGATCACCAGCACCCGCCGCGTGCGCTCGTCGAAATGCGGCCGCGTCCAGATCTCGCCCCAGGCGTAGCGCGTGATCATGTCCTGGAAGTCGGTGTTGAAGGCATTGCGGTTGGCGATCGACTTGTCGACCCAGGCATTGCCCAGCACCTTGCGGCGTACGGTCATGCCGGCATCGCGGCGTTTCTGGTCGTCCATTCTATCCTCCAGTGAGTCATTCCGGGGTGCCTCGAGGAGGCGAGCCCGGAATCTCGAAGTGGCGAACTGCGGATCGAGATTCCGGGTTCTATGCTTCGCATCGCTCCGGAATGACGATGTGCGTCGTCAGCGCTGCGTCAAAAATCCCACCACCGCGTCCGTGAACGCGTGCGGCTGCTCGACGTTGGAAATGTGGGCGGCGTCGATGATGGTCATGCTGGCGCCGGGAATGTTGGAGCGGATCAATTCGCCCGCCGAGATCGGCGTCGCCACGTCGTGGCGGCCGGCGATCACCAAAGTCGGGCTCTTGATGTCAGGAAGCAGCGCGCGCTGGTCGAGCGTCGACAGCGCCTCGCAACAGGCGAGGTAACCCTCGACGGGGGTGGCGAGCAGCATCGCCTTCATCCTTGCAGTGATATCTGGCTCGCGCTCGCGGAAATCCTGGGTCAGCCAGCCGGCGATCACGCCGTCAGCGACCGCGGCGATGCCGCCTTTCTTCACGGCATCGATGCGCTCCAGCCATTTGGTCGGCTCGGCATAGTAGCAGGAGGTGTTGGCGAGGATGAGCTTGCCGAATCGTTCAGGCGCGTTGGCGCCCAGCCATTGCCCCACCATGCCGCCCATCGACAGTCCGCACCAGTGCACCTTCTCGATGTTGAGATCGTCGAGGATCGCAAGCACATCGCGGCCGAAGCGCTCCATCGTATAGGGGGCGGGCGGGACATTGGACTTGCCGTGGCCGCGGCGGTCGTAGCGAATGACGCGGAACACCTGCGTCAGCGCCTTCATCTGCGGCTCCCACATCTGAAGCGTGCAGCCGAGCGAGTTGGAGAGCATCAGGGTCGGCCCGCCGTCGCGGCCCTCGACGGAGACGTTGATCAGGCAACCGTCGGCATCGATCATGGGCATGCGGCGTCTCCGTATCTATTCGCGATCGAGGCTGCCGAGCAGCCGGTCGATCAGAGCTTGAGAGGCCCCTTGATAGGCCATCGGCTCGAACAATGCCGCAATTTTCTCCGGCGCGAGATGCGTGGTGACCTGCGAATCGGCCGAGAGCACCTCGCGCAGGTGTTTCTTCTCGGCGACCGCGCGCTTGCTCGCCGCCTCGATCAGATGATGCGCGTCGCTCTTGCCGATCTTGTCGGCGAGCGCAAAGGTGACGGCCTCCGCCATGATCAGCCCATGCGTCGCATCGAGATTGCTGCGCATGCGCGCGGCATCGACATCGAGCCCTTCGGCGATGTCGACGATGGCGGCGAGCGCGCCCGAAGTGACCAGCATCAATTGCGGCAACGTCGGCCATTCCGCGTGCCAGGGACCTGCGCTGCGCTCGTGGTCCTGCACCTGCGCAGCGAATATCGTTGCGGCAAGCTGGGGCGCCATGGTCGCGCAGCCGAGCGCGCTTGCGGCGGCGACCGGGTTGCGCTTGTGCGGCATGGTCGAGGAGCCCCCGCGGCCTTCGCCGGCGGGCTCGAACGCTTCGCCGACGTCGGTCTGCATCATCAGCGAGACGTCGCGCGCGATCTTGCCGCAGCTTCCGGCGAGGATCGCAAAGCTAGACGCGGCTTCGGCAATTCGATCGCGATGGGTGTGCCAGGGCGCCTCCGGGAGCGGCAAGTTCAGTTCCTGAGCCAGCCGTTCGGCGACCGCGAGCCCCTTGTCGCCGAGCGCTGCGAGCGTGCCGGCGGCGCCGCCGAATTGCAGCGCCAGGCCCTCGCGACGGAGCCGCCGCAGGCGGCAGCGGGCGCGGGCGAGGCCCGAGGCGTATTCAGCGGCCTTCAATCCGAACGGCATCGGCAGGGCGTGCTGCAGCCAGGTCCGGGCCACCATCGCGGTGTTGCGATGGCGCCGGGCCAGCGCAGCAAAGCCATTGATGGCGCGGCTGAGGTCGGCGTCCAGCGCATCGATTGCTGCGCGCAGGGTCAGCATGGTCGCGGTGTCGATGACGTCCTGGCTGGTCGCGCCCCAATGCACGTAGCGCGCGGCCTCGCCGTCGGCCTTGCCGACTTTGGCGGTCAGCGTCTTGACCAGGGGAATTGCGAGATTGCCAGACCGGGTCGCGGCTTCCGCCAGCGCGGCCATGTCGATGGTTTCGGCCTTGCAGGCCGCTTCGATCGGGCCCACCGCTGACGCGGGAATCACACCGGTGGCAGCCTCGGCCCGGGCCAGGGCTGCCTCGAAATCGAGCATGTTCTGCAGGATGGAGCGGTCGTCGCAGACGGCTCGCATGGCCGTACTCGACAGCATCGGCGCAAGCAGGGGGGAGAGGGCTGTGCTCATGTTGCGCGGGACCTAATCACCATGCTCCGGCTCTGCCAATCCCTGACGGGCCACACAAGACTTTTTGCAGGTGCGAATATGCATTGCACGTGACCGGGGGCTGCCCTTTCCTTTGCGGGCTCCGTGCGTTACTTGAGCAATATTATTCCTGTGTGATCCAAGTCTGACATCCCGGAGGCATCCCATGGCCATGACAATGAATGGCGAAGTCCAGCTTGCGGCGCCGCGCGAGGCCGTGTGGGAAAAACTCAACGACCCCGCGGTGCTGAAGGCCTGCATCCCCGGCTGCGAGGAATTGGAGAAGACCGACGACGGTGGTTTTCGCGCGACGGCGAAAATGAAGGTCGGCCCGGTCTCGGCGCGCTTCAAGGGTAAGGTGATGCTCAGCGATCTAGACCCACCGAACGGCTACAAGATCTCGGGCGAAGGCGAGGGCGGCGTGGCCGGCTTTGCCAAGGGCGGCGCAGCCGTGAGGCTTGCCGAGAAGGATGGCGGCACGCTGCTCTCCTACGACGTCGAGGCGCAGATCGGCGGCAAGTTGGCGCAGCTTGGACAGCGCCTGATCAACGGCACCGCCAAGAAGCTGGCCGACGAGTTTTTCGCGAATTTCGCCAAGGCGGTACAGGGCTAGAGGGTATCGCCTATTGTCATGGCGGCTTGCGTCCCGGGCAATGTTGCCCCAGCGGACAATGGCCCATATGATGGGTTGGAATAATTATAAAAAAGAACCGCTTCGACGGGACCCGTCGGGGCGCTGATAGAGAGTGCTTATGGCAAAAATCTCCCTCATCGTGAACGGCAATCCTGTTACCGGCAATGTCGACCCGCGTACGCTTCTGGTGCAGTTCCTGCGCGAGAATCTGCGGCTGACCGGCACCCATGTCGGCTGCGACACCTCGCAGTGCGGCGCCTGCGTCGTGCATCTCGACGGCAAGGCCGTGAAGTCCTGCACCACGCTGGCCGTGATGGCCGACGGCCACGAGGTCAGGACCATCGAGGGACTGGCGGCCGACGGCGCGCCGCTGCATCCGATGCAGGAAGCCTTCCGTGAGCACCATGGTCTTCAGTGCGGCTTCTGCACGCCGGGCATGATCATGACCGCGATCGACATCGTCCATCGCAAGGGCCACGAGCTCGACGACCATACGATCCGGGAAGAACTAGAAGGCAATCTCTGCCGCTGCACCGGCTACCAGAACATCGTCGCCTCGATCGCCGCCGGCGCGAAGGCGATGGCGAAATCCGATCTCGCGTAACCGCGCGCCCTCCGCGATCAGGACACCCTCATGTACGAATTCAAATACCACCGCCCCGGGACCGTGCGGCAGGCTGCCAATCTCCTGGTAAAGAACGAAGACGCCAAGGTGATTGCGGGCGGCCACACGCTGATTCCCGTCATGAAGCAGCGGCTCGCGAGCCCGCCGCATCTGGTCGACCTCTCCCATATCGAGGGATTGAACGCGATCGAGATGAAGGGCCGTTCGCTGGTGATCGGCGCCACCGCCAAGCATGCCGAGGTCGCGACCTCCGCCATCGTCGGCGAGGCTATCCCAGCGCTTGCCAATCTCGCCAGCCAGATCGGTGATCCCGCGGTGCGCCACAAGGGCACGATCGGCGGCTCGCTCGCCAACAACGATCCGACTGCGGATTATCCGGCCGCCGTGCTTGCGCTTGGCGCGACCATCGTCACCAACAAGCGGCGTCTCAAGGCGGAAGAGTTTTTCCAGGGCCTGTTCTCCACCGCGCTGGAAGCCGACGAGATCATCACCAAGGTGATGTTCCCGCTGCCGAAGAAGGCCGCCTACATCAAGTTCCGCAACCAGGCTTCGCGTTACGCGCTGGTTGGCGTCTTCGTGGCGCGGCGTCCCTCGGACGTGCGGGTCGCTGTCACCGGCGCCGGCTCGGACGGCGTGTTCCGCGTCGAGGCCTATGAGGAGGCGCTGAAGAAGCGGTTCTCGTCCAAGGTGCTCGACGGCATCGAGGTGCCGGCGGAAGGGCTGAACAGCGACATCCATGGCAGCGCCGAATACCGCGCCCATCTCATCGGCGTGCTGACGCGGCGCGCCCTCGACGCCGCCAACGCCAAGGAGTAAGTCCTCCTCACGCTCTGGCCGAATACTTGCCCGTTGTGAGGGCGTAGCGAGACTGGCTCTTTACATGACCTCAGCGACCCTGCCGGCATCGGTCGATGCGATGCTCGAACTCCTGACTTCGCGCGGCTATCTCGCCGAGCGGTCGCTGGCGACGGTGACGTATCTGTCGCTGCGCATGGGCCGGCCGCTGTTTCTCGAAGGCGAGGCCGGCGTCGGCAAGACCGAGATCGCAAAGGTGCTGTCGGCGGCGCTGGGACGGAAGCTGATCCGTCTCCAGTGCTACGAAGGCCTCGACGTCTCTTCGGCGGTCTATGAGTGGAACAGCGCGGCGCAGATGATCGCGATCCGGATGGCGGAAGCCGCCGGCGACACCGATCGCGAGCAGCTATCGAGCGACATCTTCGCCGACCGCTACATGATCAAGCGGCCGCTGCTCCAGGCGCTGGAGCCTGACGTTGCCGGTCCGCCGGTGCTGCTGATCGACGAGCTCGACCGCGCCGACGAGGCGTTCGAGGCGTACCTCCTGGAAATCCTCAGCGACTTCCAGGTGACGATCCCCGAATTCGGCACCGTGAAGGCGCCGCATCCGCCGATCGTCATCATCACCTCCAACCGCACCCGCGAAATTCACGACGCGCTGAAGCGGCGCTGTCTGTATCACTGGGTCGACTATCCCGCCGCCGAGCGCGAGCTCGCGATCGTCAAGACCCGCGTGCCCGGCATCTCCGCCAAGCTGTCGCAGCAGGTCGTCCGCTTCGTGCAGGCGCTGCGCAACCAGGACTTCTACAAATCGCCTGGCGTCGCCGAGACCATCGACTGGGCCACCGCGCTGTCCGAGCTCGACGCCCGCTCGCTGACCCCGCAAGTGGTCGGCGACACGCTGGGCGCGCTGCTCAAATACCAGGACGACATCACGCGGATGCAGGGCGACACCCTGCAGAAGGTGCTGAAGGAAGCGACGAGCGAGAATTGACGCGCGTGCGTCATAACGAACTCGTCATCCCGGGGCGTGCGTAGCGCGAGCCCGGAATCCATACTCCCGATCGTGGTTATGGATTCCGGGCTCGCCGCTTGCGCGGCGCCCCGGAATGACGGGAAGATGGGAAACCACCATGGCCATCAACCACCTCGCGCCTGACAAGACGGAGCAATTCGCCGACAACATCGTCGGCTTTGCCCGCGCGCTGCGCGCGACCGGCATGCCGGTCGGCCCGGGTGCGGTGATCGATGCCATGAACGCGCTGCAGGTAATCGACATCGGCAGCCGTGCCGACGTCTTCACCACGCTGGAGGCGATCTTCGTCAAGCGTCATGAGCATGCGCTGATCTTCAAGCAGGCCTTCAACCTGTTCTTCCGCGCCTCCGAAGAGTGGAAGCACATGCTGGATTCGGTGCCGTTGCCCGATGGCGCCAAGAAGAAGCCGCCAGCCGCCGCGCGCCGCGTGCAGGAGGCGATGTCGCAGCCGCGCATGACGGAGACGCCGCAGCACCAGGAGCAGGATCTGCGCCTGTCGGTCTCCGACAAGGAGATCCTTCAGAAGAAGGATTTCGCGCAGATGAGCGCCGCCGAAATCGCCGAGGCGCTGCGTGCCATCCAGATGATGCGGCTGCCGCAGGCGGAGCTCCTGACCCGCCGGCACCAGCCCGATCCGCGCGGCCTGCGGCTCGACATGCGCCGCACGCTGCGGGCGTCGTTGCGCACCGGCGGCGACATCATCGACATCCATCGCCTCGGGCGGATCGAGAAGCCGGCCCCGATCGTGGCGCTGCTCGACATCTCCGGCTCGATGAGCGAGTACACCCGCCTGTTCCTGCATTTCCTTCATGCCATTGGCGATGCGCGCAAGCGCGTTTCGGTGTTCCTGTTCGGCACGCGGCTGACCAATGTGACGCGCGCGTTACGCCAGCGCGATCCCGACGAGGCACTGGCGAGCTGCTCGGCGGCGGTCGAGGACTGGGCCGGCGGCACCCGCATCGCGACCTCGCTGCACAACTTCAACAAATTGTGGGCGCGCCGCGTCCTGAGCCAGGGCGCCATCGTGCTGCTGATCTCCGACGGGCTGGAGCGGGAGGCCGATTCCAAGCTCGCCTTCGAGATGGACCGGCTGCATCGCTCCTGCCGGCGGCTGATCTGGCTGAACCCGCTGCTGCGGTTCGGCGGCTTCGAGGCCAAGGCCCAGGGCATCAAAATGATGCTTCCGCACGTTGACGAATTCCGCCCCGTGCATAATTTGAGTTCGATCCAGGAGCTGATCACCACGCTCTCCCGGCCGCTGCCGCCGCATCACCGCAGCCTGATCCGCTCCGCAGCCTGAGAGGCCAAGCCATGCTCGATCGCGACGAGGACATTCTGAAGGCGGCGGAGGACTGGCAGAAGGCCGGCCGTGGCGTCGCACTGGCGACCGTCGTCGAGACCTGGGGTTCGGCCCCGCGCCCGGCGGGCTCGAGCCTGGTCATCAACGACGAGGGCACGTTTCTGGGGTCTGTCTCCGGCGGCTGCGTCGAGGGCGCCGTGGTCACCGAGGCCATGGACGTGATCGAGAGCGGCAAGCCGAAGATGCTCGAGTTCGGCGTCGCCGACGAGACCGCCTGGAATGTCGGACTGTCCTGCGGCGGGACCATCCGTGTCTTCGTCGAGAAGGTCGGCTAGCCGTGAAGCTCGCAATCCTCCACGAACTCAACGCCGAGCGTGCCGCGCGGCGGCCGGTGATTTTGGTGACGGACACCGAGAGCGGCGAGCAGCGCCTGGTAAAGGCGGCTGACTTCGCCAAGGACCCGCTGCGCGCCGAGCTGGACAAGCAGCTTCGCATGGGCAAGAGCGCCAATGTCGAGGCCGGCGGCAAGAAGCTGTTTTTCAACGTCTACGCGCCGACGGCAAAGCTCGTCATCGTCGGCGCGGTCCATATCAGCCAGGCCCTCGCGCCGCTCGCGCGCTCGCTCGGCTATGACGTCACTGTCGTCGATCCGCGCACAGCCTTTGCGAGCCCCGAGCGCTTCCCCGACATTCCGTTGGTCGCGGAGTGGCCTGATACCGCGTTGCCGCCGCTCAATGTCGACGCCTATACGGCGTTCGTCGCCGTGACGCACGATCCCAAGATCGACGATCCGGCGCTGCTGCATGCCTTCGAGCGCAACTGCTTCTATATCGGCGCGCTCGGCTCGCGAAAGACGCATGCCAAGCGCGGCGACCGGCTCCGGGCGCAGGGCGCAAAGGACTCTGACATCGCGCGCATCCACGCGCCCATCGGCCTTGCGATCGGCGCGGTCTCGCCGTCCGAGATCGCGGTGTCGATCATGGCCGAGATCACGGCGGTGCTTCGCCTGCCACCCAAAGAAAAAGAAGAAGCGGCATGAAGTTCGGCCCGGCGAGCCCGAGGGATGCGATCGGCGGGGTGACCGTCCACACCCTGCGCCAGGGGCCGCTGGTGCTGAAGAAAGGCACGACGATCGGGCCTGCCGAGGTCGAGGCGCTGGACCGTGCCGGCATCAAGGACATCGTCGTGGTGCGCATGGAGGCGGGCGACGTCTCCGAGGACGTCGCGGCCGCCAGCATTGCGCTCGCCATCGGCGGCGAGGGCATTCATGTCGAGCGCGCCTTCACCGGCCGCGCCAATCTGTTTGCCGCGCGCCCGGGCCTGCTGGTGATCGACCGCGCTGCCGTAGACCGCGTCAACAATGTCGACGAGGCCATCACCTTCGCCACCCTCTCCGCCTACAAGCCGGTGGTCGAAGGCGAGATGGTCGGCACGGTCAAGATCATCCCGTTCGGCGTTGAAGGAAATTTGCGCGATGCCGCGGTGAAGGCCGCCGGCAAGGACGTGCTGAAAATCGCGCCTTACGTGATCAAGCGCGTCGGCGTGGTCTCGACGCTGTTGCCGGGGCTTTCCTCGAAGGTGATCGACAAGACGCTGCGCGTCACTGCCGAGCGGCTCGCGCCGGCCGGCGCTACCATCATCGCCGAACGGCGGGTGCAGCACGACGAGCGCGCGCTCTCGGCTGCGATCAAGGAGCTGCTCGCACTCGGCGCCGAGCTCGTGATCGTGTTTGGCGCCTCTGCAATTGCCGACCGCCGCGATGTGATTCCGGCTGCGGTGACCGAGATCGGCGGTGAGATCGAGCATTTCGGCATGCCGGTCGATCCCGGCAATCTGTTGCTGATCGCGCGCGCCGGCAGCGTGCCGGTGCTGGGTGCGCCCGGCTGCGCGCGCTCGCCGGTCGAGAACGGGTTCGACTGGGTGCTGATGCGGCTGCTCGCCGGCATCAAGGTGACGCGCTCCGAATTGATGGGCATGGGCGTCGGCGGCCTGCTGATGGAGATCGTGACGCGGCCGCAGCCGCGAGCCAAGCCCGAGACCGAGGGTAACAGCCAGGTCGCGGCGATCGTGCTCGCGGCGGGCCGCTCGACCCGCATGGGCGGGCCGAACAAGCTGCTTGCCGAACTCGACGGCAAGAAGCTGGTGCGCATCGCGACCGAGCAGGCGCTGGCTTCGAAAGCCTCCGAGGTGATCGTCGTCACCGGTCATCAGACCGAGCTCGTCGAGCAGGCGTTGCAAGGCTTGAACGTACGCTTCGTCAAGAACCCGGATTTCGCGGGCGGCATCGCGAGCTCGGTGAAAGCAGGGATCGCGGCCGTGTCCGAAGCGTGCGACGGCGCCGTGGTTTGCCTCGGCGACATGCCGCTGATCGATGCCGGCCTGATCGACCGCCTCATCGACGGCTTTGCGCCTGATCGCGGCAACCTCATCGTCGTGCCCGTGAGCGAAGGCCGCCGCGGCAATCCCGTGCTATGGTCGCGGCGCTTCTTCAAGGAGTTGATGACCCTCGACGGCGATGTCGGCGCGCGGCACCTGATCGCCAGGCATACGGAAGCCGTCGCCGAAGTGCCCGTCGACGGCGAAGGCGCCTTCCTCGACATCGACACGCCGCAGGCGCTGGAAGCCGCACGGCGCGGATAGCACCTCGCAATCGTACCAATTTCAACCCCCCGTTCACCATCTGGAAACGACCGCCGCTTAGAGTCCTCGCCACCTGCCTTGGGGGGAGGGGTTTTTTCCATGGCTTCGAGTGTCGTCGCGCGCCGTTGCGCGATGTTTTTCTTTGGGTTGTCGGTTTGTGTCGCCGGCGCCCGTCACATCACCGCAGCGCATGCGGCCGGCGCGTTTGCCGTCGGCAAATGCGGCGCCTACGGCCAGGCCTATGATTACGGTGCCGAGCACGAAGCGCGTGCCGCTGCTCGAAAGCAGTGCAAGGGCGAATGCACGACGGTGACGATGAAGCATGCCTGCGCGGCGATGTCGGTCGACATGGCCAACCCCTGCGGCGCCTATGGCTACGCCGTGAAGCCGAAGATCTCGGCCACGCTCAATGCCGCCACGCGCGAATGCTACAAATATGGCGGCAAGGAATGCGTGATCCGCGCCTGGGCCTGCGACGCCAAAGGCTGATCAACGATTAGCGCAGCCATCCTGCGCTGGGTTGCACCAGTTTTTCCGGTTGCTCCGCCGCGTCCACCGACCAGGGCACCTTGGCCCCGGTGAATCCCGACCAGGCCTCGCGCAGGCGCGCTTCGACACCGACCATCGCGTGGGCCTGCCAGCCGGCAATGGCCGCCGCGGCCACGCTGCCGCCGGTCGCTTCCGCGCCGACATCCGCAAGCAATGACGTCGTCGTCGCGATGTCGTTGTAGATGCCAAGCTCCTGCTGGAGGTCGGCAAGCCTGCGCGAGAAGCGCTTCGCGGATTTGCGCTGCCCGCAAAGCGGAAGCAGGAAGTCGGCGACGTAGCGCAACTTCTTCGCGGCGAGGCGGACGCGGTGCCGCTCCTCCGTCGACAGCGATTTGAATCTGCGGCCGCGCTTGAGCACCTTCGCATGCTGTGCCGAGAGGATACTTCGTGCGAAGTTGATTGCGGGCTCCGCCAGTTGCGCCAGGCCGTCGGGCGCGACCTCGCTGCGCCAGCCGCGTGCTTCGATCCAGCCGCCGAGCCCGATCACGAAATACTGGCAGCGCCGGTCGGCGAGGGCGAGGCGGGCCGCGTCGTAGCAGGCCGTGCGACGTTCGTCGGCGAGCGCGCCCAATGCGTCGAAGCCGGCGACCGACGGACAGCCATCCGCGACCGTCCGCAACGTCTCCTGCCGAAACACGTCCCAGTCACGTGCGCCGGAGAGACAGCCCGCGAGCCACTTCGCCTCGGCGCGCATCAGGTTGAGCTTGTCCAGCGATACCACGGACCGCATCAGGTCGAGCGCGGACCGCAGACGCCGCAGCGCGACGCGAAGCTGATGCATCCCTTCGGGGTCGCGTCCATCCTCGGCGACGGGCAGCGACTGGAGCAGATGCAGAAGACAGGACCGCAGTATCCCGGAGAAGACTTCATCGAGCGATGTCGTGGGATCGAGACGAAGCTTTGGCGGCTTCGGTGCCTGGGGTGGCGTATCGGCCGCGAGATCGAATCCGCGCGCCGACTTGGTCCGGATCGACGGCTTCACCGGGCCATGCTCGGCGAGCCGCCGCGCCAGCTCCCAGATTGCGGACGGGCTGCCGCTCTTGAGCTCCAGCTCGATCTCGCTGACCGGCAGCGAGCGATCACCTGAAATCAGATGCCCCCGATCGAAGGCGACCTCGACCGTGCCCGAGGGCAGCTCGACGAGGCGCTGATGCCGGTGGATGTCGCTGCTGAAGACGGCTTCGACGGAGTGACGTTCGAGATCGGCACGCAATTTCTCCGGAACAAGCGTCATCGCGAGCGCGAGGTCCGGCGTCATCGACGGGACGCTCGCCTCCCACTCGCCACGGCGCAGCGGATCGTTGCCGGATTCGGCCTTCACCGTCTGCGTGAACCGCGTGCCGCTCTGGCGAACCCTGAAGCTGAAACCTTCGCGCCGGAGCGTGCGCTTGGGCGTATCGTAATACACGGCCTTGAGGTGCTTGCGCGTGCCCTTGTTGCGCGCATTCGCCGCAATGATCGGCGCATCGTTGAAATCGGCCAGACGATCTGCAGGAACGATCAGCTTGAGCTCGATCTCGATTGCGTGCGGCGCGGCTTGGCGGGAAGGTGCGGTTTCCGGTGCACGAGCTTCATCGGCGAAGAGGCTCGCCCGAACGGGATCATGGCGCGAAGACTCGATGTCAGTGTGCGCGGAGCCGTGCGTTTCAGCAGCGGCGGGAACAACGAAACTGCTGGATTTCTTTCCGTCCTCGGCGACTGGATGGCCGTTGGCCTTTGCAAGCCGCTGTACGGGGTCGAGGGCTTGCTTGATGGCGCCAGTTTCGGACATGCACGAATATGACAGTTAAGTGACGGAGCGCCGACATATACCCGACTTGGCCATCGGGGAGAAGCGCAGCCGGTCGCACCTCCATTGAAATTTCCGCGCTGTGATCGATGTGTCAATCCGGGTTACGTTTGCGTCTGCCGTCGGCGCGCTGGGAATCTCCTTTCTTTCCCGACGCTTGAATGTCTGCTGGGAGAATTCATGCAGTTCGATACCAAGATCGCCGTTGTCATTCGCAACGATCTTCAGGTGTGGCAGAAACTCAATGTCGCATCGTTCCTGACCAGCGGCGTCGCTGCAGCCTTTCCGGAATGCGTCGGAGAGGCCTATGAGGACGCTTCACGAAATATCTTGCACTGATCGGCCAGCCGATCCTGATCTATGGTGCCGACGGTCCGGCGCTGTCGCGCGCTCTCGATCGCGCACTTGCACGCAACGTCACGCCGGCGGTCTATTCCGAGGACATGTTTGCGACAACGCATGATGCCGCCAATCGCGCGGCGGTGAAGGCGGTTGCGCGCGCCGATCTCAATCTCGTCGGTATCGCGATGCGGGCCGAGCGCAAGGTGATCGACAAGATCGTCGACGGATTGAAGTTCCACAGCTGAAAGAGCCAAGGTGCTCGTTGCTCACCTCTCCCGCCTGCAAGCGGGAGAGGTGGCATACCAAACGTCTCAGCCAGACGGCATCGTCTGGAATGTCGTCAGGCTGGAATCGAGGGGATCCCAGTCATACGCGCGCACGGCGTAAGTGATCGCTTGCGGTCTGTAGCGGGCGGGCTCGTCGAGGCTCGCGGCGCGGATGGTGAAGATGTCGGGCATGGCCTTGAAGGTCATGTAGACGGCGACGCCGCACTCCGGGCAGAAGGCGCGCGTCTTCACGTTGCCGCTGTCGCCGGTCATGTCCCATGTTCTGGCGTCGCCCGTCACCGTGACGCCGGCACGCGGAAAGGTGGCGTAAGAGCCATGGCCGGTGCCGCTCTCGCGCTGGCAGTCCCGGCACTGGCAGTGGTTGGCGAACAGGGGCTCGCCGGCGATCGAATAGCGGATCGCGCCGCAGGCGCAGCCGCCGGTATAGGGCTTGTTCATCGTGATGCCTCCTCAACTGTCTCGTTGCTTTTGTTCGCCGCTGATCTCGTCGAGCTGCCGCACGACCTTCTTCCAGCCGCCGCTCATGACGGAGTAGGCACTCTCGTTCCTGGGCAGCACGAAGCCCGCATGGACCAGCTGGATTCGCGTGCCGGCTTCGACCGGGGTGAGGGACCAGGTCACGACGGTGTCGAGCGGCGCGCCGTAGCCGGTGTTGCGTTCGTCGCCGCCCTTCCACGCGTAGACCAGGCGCCGGTTCGGGACGACCTCCAGGACGCGGCAATGGATCACGCCATCCCAATGGCCACCCGGCTTGGTCTGGTAGGTAAAAGTGTTGCCTTCGACGGCCTCGAAACCGGTCGCCGGCATCAGCCAGCGCGCGATCAACTGGGCGCTGGTCAGCGCCTTCCAGATCGTCTCGGGCGCGTGAGGGAAGACGTCGTCCAGAACGATGTCTTTGGTCTCGGCATTCAACGCGGCTGCACTCACTGGTCGATCTCCTTCAAGAGGTCACGCAGGTTCTGGAAGCGCTCGCGCCAGAAGACACCGTAATGATCCATCCAGGTCACCAGCGGTTCGAGGCCTTGCGGCGCGGCGCGGTAGTAAACGTTACGGCCCTCGGCGCGTTCGGCGACGAGGCCCGCCTGCTTCAACGATTTCAGGTGCTGCGAGATCGCACCCTGCGTCACGCCGCTGCCGCGCGTCAGCTCGGCGACGCTGATCTCCTTGCTGTCGAACACGCGCTCGAACACCGCGCGGCGGGTCGGATCGGCGAGGGCGCGCATCACGGCGGTGACGGGATTGGGGGCAGCTTCGATCATGTCGATAAATTAGCAATTACTAATGCATTAGTCAATACTAATTCATTCATGCGCGGCTGCCCAATCCCGATTGACTATGACTGACTAGTCAGTCATAAATGCAAAATGACAAGGAAGCCTCCCAAGGCCGCTGCGGCCAAGGCAGCAAGCGCAAGGCCGAAAGCCGGCGAGGAAGTCGCGCCGATATCGAACCGCGCTACGCGCGCGGCGGAGCGGCGCGACGCGATCGTCGCGGCGGCGATGGAGGAGTTCATCACGCGCGGCTTTGCCGCGACACGGCTCGACGACATCGCCAAGCGTGCCGGTGTCGCGAAGGGCACGATCTACCTGCACTTCAAGGACAAGGAATCGATGTTCGAGGAGCTGGTGCGCACCGTGATCGTGCCAGTGGTGGTGAAGCTGGATGCGCTGCCGCCGCCGACGGGCTCGGTGCGCGACCTCATCGAAACTTTTGCCGGCAACTTTCTCAAAGAGGTGATCGGCACGAGGCGCGGCGATCTCGTGCGGCTGATCGTGGCGGAGGGCCCGCGCTTTCCGGCGGTCGCCGATTTCTACTATCGCGAGGTGGTCTCGCGCGGCATCGCCGGCATGCGCGCGCTGATCGAACTGGGCATTGCCCGCGGCGAGATCCACCAGAAGAATCTCGCGCGCTATCCGCAGATCCTGATCGCGCCCGCGATGATTGCGGTGATCTGGCAGAGCCTGTTTGCGCGGCATGCGCCGCTCGACGCGCAGGACATGCTGCGCGTCCATCTCGATTTGATTTTTGGCGAACGGAGGACGACATGAGGTCGTCGCAACGGATTTTTGCAATTACATTGGTCGCCGTCGTTGCAACCGCTCTTGCCGGCTGCAAGGAGAAGCGCGATCCCGGCTTCCAGGGTTGGGTCGAGGCCGACATGATCTATGTCAGCCCGGACGAGGCCGGCCGGGTCACCAAGCTGGACATTCGTGAAGGCGATGTGGTGAAGGTCGGCGAAGCCCTGTATTCCATCGACGACGATCTCCAGCTTGCCGATCTCAACCAGACCAAGGCGACGCTGGCCAATGCCCAGCAGGTGTTCGACCGCGCAGAGTCCCTGCGCAAGACCGGCTCGGGCACCCAAGCCGCGCTCGATTCCGCCGTCTCGGATCTGCGGGTCGCGCAGGCGCGGGTGGTGACCTCGGAGACCCGGCTGGCGCGGCGCAAGGGTTTTGCGCCTGTAGCCGGCACCATCCAGCAGATCTATTTCCGTGAAGGCGAGATGGTCGCGGCACAGCGGCCGGTGCTCTCGATCATGCCGCCCGGCAACATGAAGCTGCGCTTCTTCGTGCCGGAAACGGAGCTGCCGAAACTGGCGATCGGCGACGACGTGCGGGTCGCCTGCGACAATTGCGCGGCAGATCTGACGGCAAAGATCTATTTCATCGCAACGTCGGCCGAATACACCCCGCCGGTGATCTATAGCCTCGAGGAGCGCAGCAAGCTCGTCTATCTCATCCAGGCGCGGCCGTCGCGGCCAGATGCCTTGCGGGTCGGCCAGCCGATCGACGTCTATCTCACCCCCAAGAATCCCGATTTCAAGACTCCGGTGGCGGACAAGCGATGAACGCCGGCAACGACATCGCGATCGACGTCAGGGGCCTGACCAAATCGTTCGGCAGCCGCGAGGTCGTGCATGATCTGTCGATGCAGGTGAAGCGCGGCTCGATCTACGGCTTCCTCGGGCCGAACGGCTCGGGCAAGACCACGACCATCCGCATCCTCTGCGGCCTGCTTACGCCTGACAGCGGCGAGGGCACCTGCCTCGGCTACGACATCCTCAAGGATGCGGAAAAGATCAAGCGCCAGGTCGGCTACATGACCCAGCGCTTCAGCCTGTATCAGGATCTGTCGGTGCGCGAGAATCTCGAATTCGTCGCGCGGCTCTATGGCCTCACAGATGCGCGCGGGGCCGCGCGCGACATGATCAAGCGGCTCGGGCTCTCGGGCCGCGAGGAGCAGCTCGCCGGCGAGCTCTCCGGCGGCTGGAAGCAACGCCTTGCGCTCGGGGCTTGCACGCTGCCCAGTCCAAAGCTGTTGCTGCTCGACGAGCCGACCGCCGGCGTCGATCCCAAGGCACGACGCGATTTCTGGAACGAGATCCATGCGCTCGCCGCCGAAGGGCTCACCGTGCTGGTCTCGACCCATTACATGGACGAAGCCGAGCGCTGCCACGAGATTGCGTATATCGCCTACGGCCATCTCCTGGCGCACGGCACTGTCGACGAGGTGATCGCGAAGTCCGCGCTCACGACCTACACCGTCACCGGCGGGTTGAATGGCCTCGCGGCCCAGCTGGCCGGCAAGCCCGGGATCGACATGGTGGCGCCGTTCGGCACCTCGCTGCACGTCTCGGGCCGCGACGTCGTGGCCCTCGAAGCCAGCATCGCGCCATGGCGCGATAAGGATGACCTGCACTGGCAGAAGTCGGCGCCGTCGCTGGAAGACGTCTTCATCGAGCTGATGGGTCGTTCCAAGGACAATTTCCAATGAGCACCATCCGGACAACCGACCCCGTAGGGGAGATCCGCGACCGCTTCGGCTTCTGGCGCCGCTCCTATGCCATGATGGCGAAGGAGTTCATTCAGCTTCGGCGGGATCGCGTCTCGTTCGCGATGATCGTGGCGATCCCGGTAATGCAGCTTCTCCTGTTCGGCTATGCCATCAACACCACGCCGCACCATTTGCCGAGCGCGGTGCTTCTGCAGGAGGACTCGGACCTTGCCCGCTCGGTACTGAAGGCGTTGGAGAATACGGCCTATTTCCGCTTCGTCTACGAAGTGCACGACGTCGACGAGTTCGACAATCTGCTGAAGTCGGGCAAGGTGCTGTTCGGCGTCGAGATCCCGCGCGGCTTCGAACGCGCAGTACGGCGCGGCGACAAGCCGGCGCTGCTGGTTGCGGCCGACGCGACCGATCCGGTGGCAGCAAGCGCCGCCCTCGGCTCGCTCGGCATGATCGTTCAGACCGCACTCGCGCACGATCTCTATATCGGCGATCCCCCGGCACTGCCGTTCGAGATCCGCGCGCATGCGCGCTACAATCCGGCGGCGGAATCTCGGCTCAACATCGTGCCGGGACTTGTCGGCACCATTCTTACCATGACGATGCTGATCTTCACGGCGCTGTCGGTGACGCGCGAGATTGAGCGCGGCACCATGGAGAGCCTCCTGTCGATGCCGATCAAGCCGGTCGAGGTGATGATCGGCAAGATCGTTCCCTACATCCTGGTCGGCTTCATCCAGGCCTTCCTGATCGTCAATATCGGAGTGTTCCTGTTCGGCGTGCCGGTGCTCGGCAGTTTGCTCCTGCTCGCGGTACTCTCGACCCTTTTCATCGCGGCAAATCTTGCGATCGGCTACACGTTCTCCACCATCGCGCAGAATCAACTGCAGGCGATACAGATGTCGTTCATGTTCTTCCTGCCAAGCATCTTGCTGTCCGGCTTCATGTTCCCGTTTGCGGGGATGCCGGCCTGGGCGCAATATCTCGGTGAATGCCTGCCGCTGACGCATTACATCCGCATCGTCCGCGCCATCATGCTGAAGGGCGCCACCATGCCGAACCTGCGGTTCGATACGCTGGCGCTGGCCGCGCTGATGCTGGTCGCCATGACCATCGCCGTGACGCGCTTCCGCCGCACGCTGGATTGAGGCACAATAGCTGAAGTCATTTCGGGGCACGCGAAGCGTGAACCCGGAATCTCGAGATTCCGGGTTCGATGATGTCCCATCGCCCCGGAATGACCTGGGGGAATGATGGTCAGCTTTTTGAAAGCCCGGCGCAAAGCCGTCTTGTCGGAGGAGTTCGAGCGCGAACTGACCCGCGAAGTGCTGCGCACCGAATTGCTGCGGGTGAAGGCGCTGATCACCACCGGCTGCGTCATGACGGTCTTCCTTACCGCGATGTACCTGATCGATCCCGCCGTGGTAAACCGAGTCTGGCGCGGCACGGAGGGGCTTTCCGAGGTCTACGGCCTGCTCGTCGGCTTCATCCTGTTCGAGGTCTGGGTCCACACCCAGATCAGGAAGAACCTCAAGCTCGATCGCGATCTGCCGGTTGTCAGGCGCTATATCGGCGCGCTGATCGAGACGTCGGTGCCTACGGTGATCCTGATTCTCCAGATTCGGACCATGGGCTCGAGCCAGGCGCTCGGCTTTGCCGTGCCGCTGATCTATTTCATCTTCGTCATCCTCTCGACGCTGCGCCTCGATTTCTACCTGTCCACCTTCACCGGCTTCGTCGCAGCCGCCGAGTTGTTCGTGGTCGCGTCGATCTATGATTCCTCGGGCTTCGGCGAGCCGCAGAACTATTTCCACGCAGTGCGCAGCACGATCATCCTGATATGCGGTGTGCTCGCGGGCTCCGTCGGCGCGCAGCTCCGCCGCCAGTTTTCCGCGAGCATCGCGGCCGCCACCGCACGCGACCGCGTGACCAACCTGTTCGGCCAGCATGTGTCGCCGCAGGTCGTCGAACGGCTGATGGCGGAGGGCACGAGTGTGGCCGGCGACATCCGCCGCGTCGCGGTGATGTTCGCCGATTTCCGTGGCTTCACCGCCGTCGCGCAGTCTCGCACGCCGCAGGAGGTGGTCGACCGGCTCGACGGCGCTTTCGCGGTGCTGGTCGATATTCTCGATCGCCACGGCGGCATCGTGAACAAGTTTCTCGGCGACGGTTTTCTCGCGCTGTTCGGCGCGCCGCTGGAAGCCTCCGATGCTGCGCAGCGCGCGGTCGCCGCGGGCCGCGAGATGCTGACGGCGATGGACCGCATCAACGCAGGGACGAGCTGGCCGCTGCGGATCGGCATCGGCATTCATTTCGGCGAGGTCGTGGCGGGCAATATCGGCTCGCCCCGGCGCAAGGAATATACGGTCATCGGCGACACCGTGAATTTTGCCTCGCGGCTCGAGGCGCTCAACAAGGAGTTCGGCTCGCAGTTCCTGATCTCCGCGACCGTGCGCGAGGCGCTCGGCGACGACGGCGAGGATGCCGTGGCGCTCGGCGAGGTGGCCGTGCGCGGTTACGAGCAAAAGGTCGCGGTGTTTCAACTGGGGTGAGGGGGCTGCTCGCGTTTGTCTGAAGACGCGTGCTGACGACTGCGGTATTTCAGTAGCGCTTGACTTCTCTCTCATATAGTCATCTACATGACTATATGAATTCAATCCCGCGCGACGACCGCCTGCCACGCTACCAGCGCCTGCGCGACGACCTCGCCGCGCGGATCAACCGCAATGAATGGCGGCCGGGCGAGCCGATCCCGTCGGAAGCCGAGCTTGGCGCGCATTACGGCGTCGCCATCGGCACCGTGCGCAAGGCGATCGATCAACTCGTGGCGGATGCCGTGCTCGAGCGCCAGCAGGGCCGCGGCACCTTCGTGCGCCGCGCGCGCTTCAACTCCTCGCTGTTCCGTTTCTTTCGTTTCCGGTCCGAGAGCGGCGAGCGGCGCGTGCCGCAGAGCCGCATCCTCAGGCGCAAGAGCATGCCGGCGACGTCTGCCGTCGCATCGGCATTGCGTATTCCCACAGGCGAGCGCGTGATCAGCCTGTCGCGCCTGCGGCTGATCGACGACGTGCCGCTGCTGGCCGAAGAGATCTGGCTCCAGCAATCGCGCTTCGCCGAGATTCTCGAGATCGACACCGCCGAGTTCGGCGACCTCTTGTATCCGCTCTACGAGGAGCGTTGCGGGGAGGTCGTGGTCTCCGCCGAAGAAATCCTGACGGTCGAGACCGCCAACGAGATGCAGGCGCGGCTGTTGCGGCTCGAGGCTCACGCGCCGCTGATCGTGATCGAGCGCCTCGCGCTCGATCTGGAGCGACGGCCGATCGAGTGGCGCCGCTCGCGCGGGCCGGCGGACCGCTTCCGCTACCACGCCGAGATCCGGTGACGGCAGCTTTCAACGACATCAAACAACAACGCGTACAGGGGTAGGAAACATGTCGAACTGGTACAGTGAGAGCTCGCCGCTGGAGCGGCGCACGTTCTGGGCGAGCTTTGGCGGCTGGGCGCTGGATGCGCTCGACGTCCAGATGTTCGGCCTCGCCATCCCCGCTTTGATAGCGGCTTACCACATCAGCAAGGCCGATGCGGGCCTGCTCGGCTCGGTCACGCTGTTCTTCGGCGCGTTCGGTGGTTGGCTCGGCGGTGCGCTCGGCGATCGCTTTGGTCGAGTCAAGGCGCTGCAGATCACGGTCGCGACCTTCGCGCTCGCGACCTTCGCCAGTGCCTTTGCGATGAGCTACACTCAGCTCCTGGTGCTCAAGGCTGTTCAAGGTCTCGGCTTCGGCGCCGAATGGGCCTGCGGCGCGGTGCTGATGGCCGAGATCATCCGCCCCGAGCATCGCGGCAAGGCGCTCGGCACGGTGCAGAGCGCCTGGGCGGTCGGCTGGGGCGCAGCGGTGCTGCTGTCCGCGCTGGTTTTCACCTATGCTCCGGCTGATATCGCCTGGCGGATCCTGTTTGCGATCGGCCTGTTGCCGGCCCTGCTCATCATCTTCATCCGTCGCGGGCTGAAGGAGCCGCCGCGTGCGATTACGAAGGACGCAGAGGCGCCGTTCTTTGCTACGCTCGCCGGCATCTTCCATCGCGACGTGCTGCGCTCGACTTTGGTCGGCGGCCTGTTCGGCATCGGCGCCCATGGCGGCTATGCCGCACTGACGACGTTCCTGCCGACATTCTTGCGCGAAGTGCGGCATTTGTCGGTGCTGGGCTCCAGCTTTTACCTTGCCGTGATCATCGTCGCCTTCTTCTGCGGCTGTGTCGCGAGCGGGATCATTAGCGACCGCATCGGCCGGCGGGCCAATGTCGCCATGTTTGCCAGCGCCTGCATCGCGACCGTGCTGGTCTATATTTTTGCGCCGCTGACCAATGGCCAGATGCTGGTGCTGGGCTTTCCACTCGGCTTCTTTTCGGCCGGCATTCCCGCCAGCATGGCCGCGCTGTTCAGCGAGCTCTACCCGACCGGCGTGCGCGGCACCGGCGTCGGCTTCTGCTACAATTTCGGCCGCGTCGTCTCGGCGGCGTTTCCCTTCCTGGTCGGCTTGCTAGGCGATCGCATCGGCCTCGGGCCCGCGATCGGCATCGATGCGGCGTTTGCCTATTCGCTGGTGCTGATCGCGGTGCTGCTGCTGCCCGAAACCCGCGGCAAGGTGTTCGAGCAGGCCGCGGCCACGCACGCCTGACTGGCGATGAGGAGCAGCCACCATGACGTTGCTCCAGCGCGGCCTGACGCGCCGCCAGTTTGGTGCGGCTGTCGCATCGCTCACGACGGTGGTCGCGACCACAGCCAGCAGTGAGGCGGCCTTGCCTGTGATCGACACCCATGCCCATGTCTTTCATCGCGCGCTCGAGCTCGCGCCGGGCCGGCGTTACTCGCCGGATTACGACGCGCCGCTGTCGCTCTATCTCGAGCAGCTCGACCGCAACGGCATCACCAACGGCGTGCTGGTGCAGCCGAGCTTTCTCGGCACCGACAATTCCTACCTGGTCGACTGCCTGAATCGGACCAATGGTCGTCTGCGTGGCATCGCGGTCGTCGATCCCGGCGTCTCCGCCGACGAGCTGCGCGCACTCGACAGGGGCGGCATCGTCGGCATTCGCCTCAATCTCGTCGGCCAGCCCTTGCCCGATCTCGCCTTGGCCGAATGGAAGGGGTTCCTCGCAAACGTGAAGGCGATGGGCTGGCAGCTGGAGATCCAGCGCAACGCGCCCGATCTCGCCGTGCTCGTGCCGCAGCTGCTCGACCACGGCATCACGATCGTGCTCGATCACTACGCGCTGCCGGATCCGAGACTCGGCGTTACCGATCGCGGCTTTCAGTCGGTGCTGAAGGTAGGCGCAACACGGAACGTGTGGGTCAAGATCTCGGCGCCATATCGCAACGGTCCGGCCGGCGAGCGCTTTGCAAAGGAAGCCTATCCGTTGCTGCGCAGCGCTTACGGGCTCGATCGTCTGCTCTGGGGCAGCGACTGGCCGCACACGCAGTTCGAGGCAACGCAGACCTACGCCAAGAACCGGCAGTTCCTTGATACGCTCATCGTCGACGAGCGCGATCGCGCGCAAGTGCTGGCATCGCCACTGCGTCTCTTCCGCTTCTGATACGCCGTGCTGATTGCTCCGATTGCACTCAATTTTGGGGCATGACGGGCTATGTTTTGGGCTTGTAGAGTGCCGCGCGAGGCGGCCGGCTTGCGGCCGCCATTTGCGTGAGGACACACCATGCAGCGCCGCTATGTCACCGTCGACGTGTTCACCGACCGCGCCTTCGGCGGCAACCAGCTCGCCGTGGTGCTGGATGCCGGCGGGCTCTCGACGCAGCAGATGCAGGCGATCGCGACCGAGTTCAACTATTCCGAGACGACCTTCGTGCTGCCGCCGCGCGACGAGGCCAACGACGCCGAGGTGCGCATCTTCACGCCGGTCAGGGAGATGCCGTTCGCGGGGCATCCCAATATCGGCACCTCCTTCGTGCTGGCGAGCCTCGCGAAGGAACCGAAGCCGCGTTTGCTGTTCGAGGAGATTGCTGGGTTGGTCCCGGTCGATATCGTGCGGGAGCAGGGAAGAGTGACCAGCACCGAGCTCACCGCGCCGCAGGCGCTGTCGCGACTGGCGGAAGTCTCGGCCGCAGACGTTGCGGCCTGCATCTCGTTGACGGCCGATGACGTCAGGACCGACCATCATGCACCGCAAGTTGTCGGAGTCGGAACGCCGTTCTTGGTGGCGGAGGTGCGTTCGCGCGACGCGCTCGCGCGAGCAAGGCCGGACGTGGCCGCCTTCGGCAGGGTCTTGCCGCGCGACGACGCCCGCTCGGTGTGGTTTTACACCCGCGACGTGCCAGCGTCGGAGGCACCCGGCGAGCGGCAGGCGCGCATGTTCATGCGCGGCGCAGGCGGTCTCGCCGAGGACCCCGCAACCGGCAGCGCCACTGTCGCCGCCGCCGCGCTGTTCGCCGATCTCGATCCCATCAGGGACGGCGAACTGAAGCTTACCGTTGGCCAGGGCTTTGACATGGGCCGGCCGAGCATCCTGCAGACGCGCGTCGTGAAGCAGGCCGGCAAGATCGTCTCCGCCCATGTCGGCGGCAGCTGTGTGCGGATGATGGAGGGGACGTTCAAGCTGGCGGGAGAGGGGTAGTCACGTCACCGAGTGCTCTCTCCGTTCGTCATTCCGGGCAGCGCAAAGCGCTGAGCCCGAAATCCATCGGGCAGCAGGGACAGTGGATGAATGGATTCTCAGGTGCGCAATTGCGTACCATAGCTCGCGCTACGCGCGCCCCGGATTGACAATCAAAGGAGCCAAATTCTTCACCGCCACGCCATCGCGCTCCTCGATGATCTCCGCGATCATCTGGCGGTGGCAATGGGTGTGGTCGCGCTCGTAGCAGAGCAGGCAGACGGGACCTGCCTTCTTCACCAGAGCGGCGAGTTCGTCCATCTGTTCCCGGGCATCTGGCGTCTTCAGGTGCTTGGAGAAGATCTTCTCCAGCACGTCGTACTTGCCGCTGCGCGCGGCGAGGCGGCCTTCCTTTGGCGTGCCGAGCGCGGCGAGATGGAGATAGGCGATGCCGCGCTCATCGAGGCTTGCGGCCAGCTGCTTTTTGGAAAAGCCCGGTCGCCGCGACGACGTGACTGCGCGCACGTCGACGACCAGCTTGACGCCGGCCTGCTCCAACTCGTCCAACACGGCCTTGGGCGGCGTCTGCTTATAGCCGATTGTGAAGAGCTTCTTCGCCTTGGCCATCGCTTCCCCTCAACTCACCCGCGCGATCAGTTCCATCGCGCCATGCGGCGCGCGCACCTTGCCTTCATGGATCACGTAAGCGAACACGTCGCGCGGTTCCTTCTTCGGCTTTATCTTGTCGACTTTCGGCAGGTCGTCAGGTTCACCGCCCGCCGCCCACGCCTGGAAGCGCCCGGCCCAGGCGTCGAGCTGCTTCGGCGGATAGCAGGTCTTGATCTCGTCATTGCCCTTCTGCAAGCGCGCATAGACGAAATCGCCGGCGACGTCGGCGATGGCAGGATATTTGCCGTGCTCGGCAAACACGACCGGCGTTTCGAATTCGCGGATCAGCGCGATGAAATCGGGCGTGCAGAAACTGTCATGCCGCACCTCCACCACGTGGCGCAGCGCGCGGCCTTCGAGCTTGCGCGGCAACAGCTCGAGGAACTTGCCGAAATCGGCGCCATCGAATTTCTTGGTCGGCGCGAACTGCCAGAGCACGGGGCCGAGATGGTCGCCGAGTTCCAGCACGCCGGAATCATAGAACCGCTTGACGGAATCGCCGGCCTCGGCCAGCACGCGCCTGTTGGTGGCGAAGCGCGGTCCCTTCACCGAGAACACAAAGCCCTCAGGCACTTCGCTCGCCCATTTGCGAAAGCTCTCCGGCTTCTGCGAGCCGTAGTAAGTGCCGTTGATCTCGATCGAGGTCAGCTTGGAAGCCGCGTAGGACAGCTCCTTCGCCTGCGTCAACTTCTCCGGATAGAATACGCCGCGCCAGGGCTCGAAGGTCCAGCCGCCGATGCCGATGTAGATGTTGCCGGATTTTTTCGTCGCGGTTTTTGCTTTGGCCACGGGAGGATCTCGCATCGTCGGGAAGGGGAGGGCTGCATCCTATTCAAACCAGAAGTGATTGGCCAGTTGTCGCATCCCGTCTAAGCTTCGCCCCGCGATCTGCGAAAAAGGAGAACAAGATGCGGATGCTGACGCTGGGAGCGGCGCTCGTGATGATGACATCTGCTGCCATGACCTGTTCTGCGAAAGCAGACGACGACAACGCGAAAGGCGCGCAGAAGCTCGCGATGCAGGGCCGCGACGACTACTGGCATTGCCTGGCGCGGGAATATTCGCGCGACTCCAATCAGGGCCTGTCGGAGCAGGAGTTCGGCCGCTCGGTTGCCGGCGCCTGTCCGTCGGAGCGGCAATATTACCGGGTGGCGCTGCTCGACTATCTCACCACGCACTATCCCAACATCGATTCCGGTGCCCATCTCGCGACCGCGAACAGGGCGGTGGAGTCGGCGCAGAAGGACATCGTGACCGCCTACCTCAAGCACCGGCCGCCGCAGAAATAGGGCCGTGAGCGGTTGCGGTCCGGCAGCCCTTCCGGCCGCGCGTTCATCCGTGGTATGAATCGATCATCTGGAACGGGAACGGGCTGGCATGGCGTCTGAGTCGGTGGGGGGGATTTTTGGTGCGATCGTCGCGGCGATCGTGCTTGCGGTCGCCGTCGTCTTCGGTCCGATCGGACAATACGGCAAGCCTCCCAAGCCGCCCAAGGTCGAGCCGGCTCCCGCCGCCATGGCGCCCGCAGTCCCTGCGGCGCCGGCCCCACGGGGCCCAGTGATCCGGGAAGTCCCGAATCAATAATAATGGCCCGAAACAGCCGTTTGCCCCTTGCAAAGCGGCTTCCTCGTTCCCATTTAGCTGGTAACGGCGACGTTGAGCCAAAAAGCTCCGGCGCTGGGACGACCTTGGAATAGCTTGGGCTTGCGCCGGATGTACGCGCGGTCCGCCGTTCCGGGGTCGTTGGCATTTTAGGGCCGCTTTTGGGCCGCTCCCCACAGAAAACCCGGCTTGTCAGCTCAAGAACTTGGCATCGCAGGATGCGGCGGATATACGCTGCCGTCATGAATGAAGCGATCAGACCGGACATCGACAACCAGGCTCAAGAGGGGCCGGAACTGTCGGTCATCGTCCCGACCTTCAACGAGCGCGACAACGTCACCGTGCTGTACCGGCGGCTGGAGGCGACGCTTCCCAACGTCGCCTGGGAGGTCGTGTTCGTCGACGACAATTCCCCTGACGGCACTTGGGACGTCGTGCGCGGACTGGCGCAGAAGGACAGCCGCGTGCGCTGCATTCGCCGCATCGGCCGCCGCGGCCTGTCGGGCGCCTGCATCGAGGGCATCCTGGCCTCGAGCGCGCCCTATGCCGCCGTGATCGACGCCGACCTCCAGCATGACGAGACCCAGCTGCCGAAGATGCTGCTGCTGCTCGCAAGCGATCAGGCCGACCTCGTCGTCGGCAGCCGCTACATCGAGGGCTACAAGAGCGAAGGCTTCAACAAGCAGCGCGCCGGCGCCAGCGCGCTGGCAACCGAGGTCGCGAAGAAGATGCTCCGGGTCGAGATCGCCGATCCCATGAGCGGCTTCTTCATGGTTCGCCGCGACCGTTTCGAGCAATTGGCGCCGAAACTGTCGGTGCACGGGTTCAAGATCCTGCTCGATCTCGTCGCCACGGCGCATGGCGATTTGCGCGCGGTCGAAATTCCCTACACGTTCGGTGCCCGCCAGCACGGCGAGAGCAAGCTCGATTCCATGGTCGCGCTCGACTTCCTCGGCCTCGTGCTGGCAAAGCTGACCAACGACATCGTCTCGCTGCGCTTCATCCTGTTCGCGATGGTGGGCGGCATGGGCCTCGTTGTGCATCTCACCACGCTGTTCATCGCGCTTCAGCTGATCAAGGTGCCGTTCGCGGAGGCGCAGGCCGCCGGCGCCGTCGTCGCGATGACCACGAACTTCATCATGAACAACTTCCTCACCTATCGCGACCAGCGGCTGAAGGGCTTTGCGATCCTGCGCGGCCTGATCATGTTCTACATCGTGTGCAGCGTCGGCCTGCTCGCCAATGTCGGCGTTGCCTTCTCGGTCTACGATCAGGAGCCGATCTGGTGGCTGGCCGGCATGGCCGGCGCGATGATGGGCGTGGTGTGGAATTACGCGATGTCCGGGCTGTTCGTCTGGCGCAAGAAATAGCGCGTCAAGGATCCAGGTATGGGCGGGGCTGACGCGCGGATCGTCCGCAATACGGCGCTGGTGATCCTTGCGCTGGTCGCCTTGCGGCTGGTCGCGGCGGCCTTCACGCCAATTACCTTCGACGAAGCCTATTACTGGATGTGGTCGAAGAGCCTCGCCGGCGGCTATTACGACCACCCGCCGATGGTGGCTTACGTCATCCGTGCCGGGACCATGATCGCCGGCGACACCGAGCTCGGTGTCCGGCTGGTCTCGATCCTGCTCGCGCTGCCGATGAGTTACGCGATCTATCGCACGGCCGCGATCCTGTTTGGCGGCGCGCGGGTGGCGGCGACCAGCGCCATCCTGCTCAACGTCACCATGATGGCCTCGGTCGGCACGCTGATCGTGACGCCGGATGCGCCGCTGCTGGTGGCTTCCAGCTTCGTGCTGTTCTTCCTCGCAAAAGTGCTGGAGACCGGCCGCGGTGCCTGGTGGCTGGCCGTCGGCGCAGCCGTCGGCGCGGCACTGCTGTCAAAGTACACGGCGATGTTCTTTGGCGCCGCGATCCTGATCTGGCTCGCGGCTGTGCCGAAGCTGCGGCGCTGGTTCCTCTCGCCCTGGCCCTATCTCGGCGGTCTTGTCGCGCTGGCACTGTTCTCGCCGGTGATCCTCTGGAATGCCGATCATCATTGGGTTTCGTTCGTCAAGCAGCTCGGGCGCGCCAGGATCGAGGATTTTCGCCCGGTCTTCATCGCCGAGTTGGTCCCGACGCAGATCGCATTCGCAACGCCGCTGGTCTTCATCCTCGGCGCGATGGGCCTGCACGCACTGACCTGGCGCCGCGCCGGCGCACTGGCCTCGCGCCTGCTGATCGAAACGATGTTCTGGACCATCGTCGTCTATTTCGTCTGGCATTCGCTGCATGCCCGCGTCGAGGCGAACTGGTTCGCACCGGTCTATCCGCCCTTCGTCGTCGCGGCAGCAGCGGCCGCCAACCTCGTGCAGTGGAAACCGCGGGCGCGGCGGCTGGTCGATTTTTGCCTGCGTTGGGCTGCGCCCACCGGCATCGTGATGTTTGTCGCGCTGATCGTCCAGGCCAACACGGGCTGGCTCTCCGGCTATCGCCGCGATGCGACGGTGCGCAGTGTCGGCGTCGGCTGGCGCGAGCTTGCCGCCGGCATCGAGGCGGAACGCGTTCGCAACGGTGCGAGCTGTGTGCTCACGCCGGATTACGGCACGACGGGCTGGCTTGCCTTCTATCTGCCGCGCGGCACCTGCGTGGTGCAGCAGAACCAGCGCATCCGCTGGGTCAACATGCCCGAGCCCGATCCAAAACTGCTCGCGGGCAAGCTGCTCTACGTCGACGAACTGCGCCCCGACGGCCATCCGTTCCTGAACAACCTCTTCGCGCAGGTAACGCGTCTCGGCGAGTTGCAGCGCAAGCGCGGGCCGCTCGTGGTCGAGACTTACGGCATCGACCTGCTTGAAGGCGCCAGGGGCGACGTGCTGGACCGCTCGCCGCCACCCGAGCTGCAGCCCTAGTCCGGCAATCCAGTCGCTTCACCGGCGAGGGATATCGCCGCTGAGGCGCAAGGGCGGATAGAAGGAAAAGCTAACGACCCGCGCCAGTCATTCCTGCACGGCTGGCGCCTGCGTTTGCGCCGGCGATCGGCTCTCGGCGGCGAGATATTGCGTACGACGGCCCGCCCACAGCTGCACGCCGACGAAGACCGCAACCGGCGGCACTGTGGCTGCGAGCGTGGTCGCGGCGTTGAGCCAGACGCCGTGCATGAACACGAACAAATTGAGCCCGGCCCAGGCGATCATCACCGCGGCAGCCCCAACGTAGCCGAGCGCGCTGTGTCGCCAGGCGAGCAGGCCCACCAGCATCATCGGCAGCAGGATCGCGGCCAGCGCATCTGCAATGTGAACCCTGCGGTCGCGCACGATGCTGTCGCCGGCGACCAAATGCGTGATCGCGGTCGAGACCACTTCGACGCCGGGCATCAGGGAATCGAACGGCGTTGCGAAGTTGTCACCGCCGCCTGCAACGGCAGCGCCGATCACCACGATCCGGTTCTCGATGGCCTTGCGGTCGAGCGTGCCGTCAAAAATGCTCTGCGCGCTCACGGTGCGGATGGTTCGGCGCGGGCCGTAATAGGTGATGGGCAGAGAAAAGTCGGTGTTGGTCGGCACCGCGTGATCGCCGAGCCCGAGATAGTCGGTTCGGATCGTCGGCGGCTGGTCGAGCGCGCGGCTTGCGACCAGCAGCGGAAACGACAGCTCGACCGTGTCGCCGGTCCGGAACAGCATCGGTACCGAGAGCGGCGAGCCGGATTGCCCGGTCGCGACATTGGCGATGCCGATATCGGCGTGCTCGGCGAAAACAGGCAACGGCAGCAGGAGGCGTTCGGCCTGGGGCAGGGTGGCGAACGGTCTGGCGCTGGCGGACGCCGCGGTCTTGCTCGGGAGAATCGCCGTGGCCGCCAGCACCATGGGACCGGTGGCGAGAGTGTGGGCCAGCGTGGCATCGCCGATCGCGGCGCTGCGATCGGCCAGCGGCAGGTCGATCGCGACGACCTTCGGCTTGAACTGCACGATTGTGTCGACGACGCGCGCGAGATCGGCGCGCGGCAGCGGATAGCTGCCGCCGCGCTTCACCACGGTGTCGTCGATCGCGACGATGGTGACGAGATCCGGCGGCCGCTGCACGCCGCGCGCGAGCGTGCGCAGGTTGGTCAGCGTCGCCTCGAACTGGTCGAGAAATTGCAGATGGCCGTTGGCGTGGGCGGTAAAGGTGCCGGCTCCCCACAAGGCAGCGAAGGCGAGGGCCGTCACGATCTGGGCGCGTCTATTCATAATCTCTGACTGCAAACTGCTCTTGGTCCGCATCTTGTTGTGCGGCTCTCATTTGACGACTGCGGACTTGGTGATCCAGCCATGATGGTCGGGCTCGGTTGACCCAACCTCGCCATCAGCGCGTCGGCACGCGTCATAAGGCTGAGGTCGTAGCTATTTTCTGGGCCCGGCCAATTCCAGATTGGCGCGATCAACTTTCGGTCAGGGCGGACCATCCACTCTCCGCCGCGCACGCGGAGCGAAGCGGAGGTCGAGCCTGAACCCGCCAGCCTCGCGCAACGCTTTCCCGCTATCTTCCGGGTATCGAAGACCACGAAAATGACTTGGTTGATGCGTCTACAGATCCGGCCGCAGACGTTCATCGAGCATGCTGAAACGGCCGAGAATTATGGTTAACAGTGCCGCCTAAGTCCGTACTTCTGCGGGCTTTTTTCTCGAAATGGCACAGCATTAACGACTTGCCCTACAACCGCCCGAACTTAATCCGCATTTAACTAAAAGTCGCCTTAATGACGCTCCGACCCTCTGCGAGATGCTGGTTCCGGAACGTGACCAGCGGCACTTCGAAGGGGGACTGAGTGACACCGTCCTGGACGCAAGGCGAATGAGTACGAGTATCGCTGCGCAGAGTTACGCGGCACGGAAGCCGAAAAATTCTCGGAAGTCTTCCCGGAAAATGACCACCCAAAACGTGCTTGGCGCCGCCGTGGCCGGCTGCGTCTTGCTGGCCGGCTGGACCGTCTACAACAACATCTTCGCCGCCAGCGTCTATCCGACCGTCGGCACCGCCGGCTACGACGAGCCCGTGGTCAAGCGCGCCCCCAAGGTCGCGCTGCGCGAGGCAGGCGAGGCGATCAGGGAAACCTTTGCGCTGCTGCCCGACCGGCTCCAGGTTGCTGCACCGATCTCGCGCGAGATGTTCAACGAGCGCTTTGCCGCGGCAGCGACGCAGGGCGTCGAGTCGAACGCTGCGAGCGCCGCGCCTGCGACTCAGGTCGCTGAGGCCAAGGATACCGCCAAGGAAGCGCCGAAGCCGACCGTCGTCGCCAGGGTCGCGGAAGTGCTGAAGAGCCCGGTCAAGGCCGTCGAGAAGATCGCGGACGCCGCGAAGACCAAGCGCACGGAGGTGCCGGTGCAGCTCGCGTCGGCCGATCCGGCCCAGATCGTGCCGGCGCATGAAGCCAAGCCGAAGTCCTTTGCCGATCGCGCCAAGGCCGCGGTGATGTCGATCACCGGTCCGCGCCAGTCGATGGTGGAGAAGCTATGGGGCAGGCGTGAGCCCTCCGGCGGCCTGCTCGCCTACGCCTCAGCCGACGCCAGCGTGACCTCGGCGATCGCGCCCAGGGAGCAGAACCCGATGTTCGGCGGCGCGCCGCCCTATGAGCGCGACACTGCGGTGTATGACATCACCGCCAAGACGGTTTACCTCCCCGATGGCACCAAGCTGGAGGCGCATTCGGGCCTTGGCTCCAATCTCGACGATCCGCGCTCGCAGCGCGTTCGCATGCGCGGCGTGACCCCGCCACACATCTACACGCTGAAGCCGCGCGAGGCACTGTTCCACGGTGTGCCGGCGCTGCGCCTGACCCCGATCGGCGGCGAGAACGCGATCTACGGCCGCGACGGCCTGCTCGCCCACACCTTCATGCTCGGGCCGAACGGCGATTCCAACGGCTGCGTGTCGTTCAAGGATTACTACGCGTTCCTCGACGCCTATCGCAACAAGGGCATCCGCAAGCTCGCGGTGCTGGCGCGGGTCGACTGAGCGCCGCCAATTCCCGATCATGAAAAAGGGCCGATCGCTGCGGCCCTTTTTTCTTTCTTGTTTCGCGTGGGGCGTTCAGCCCGGCCAGCACTGCCCGCCGCCGTCGATGCGCAGCACCTGGCCCGAGACGAACGCGCCCATCGGACCTGCGAAAAACTCGACGACGCGCGCGACCTCGTCGACGGTCGCGATGCGGTCGAGCGTGCCGTTCTCGACCATTCGGTTCGGATCCACTGCGCGAGTGCCGATGAAGCGGCCAGTACGGGTGTCACCGGGTGCGATGCAATTGACCGCGATGTCGTACTCGCGGAGCTGGTCGGCGAGGCATCGCGTGTAGTGGGTCACGCCGGCCTTGGACACGGCGTAGATCGAGCCCTGGGTGCGCCCCTTGAAGGCGGCGACCGAGCCGAGCGTGACGATGCGCCCGCGCCGCCGCGCCATCATGCCCTTGGCGACCGCCTGGCAGGTCAGGATGGTCGAGAGCAGGTTGCGCTCCAGCACCGCGCGTACGTCGGCTTCCCCAATGTTCACCGCATCGTTCGGATCGGGCTTGCCGCCGGCAGCCGCGATGTCGCCGCCGGCATTGTGCACGAGGATGTCGATCGGGCCGAGAGCACCTTCCGCCTCGGCAATCACGCGCGAAATGTCGTCGCCCTTGGTGAGATCGCCGAGCGCGCGATGGCTGCGGACGCCGAATTGCTGGCCGATCTCGGCAGCCACCGCGGTCAGCGTGGTGCCCTCGCCATACTCCGCCGGCCCGTGCTCGCGCATACCGTGGACGGCGACGTCGGCGCCGAGTGCGGCAAGCTTTTCAGCAAAGGCGCGGCCGAGCCCGCGCCCCGCGCCTGTGACCAGCGCCACCTTGCCTGCCAATATCTTCCCAGCGTCATGCGATGTCATGATCTTGTTCCCGTTTTTGAAATGTCGGTCGCAAGATCTAGCCCAATCGCCGTCACCTCCACCAGTGACCTGTCACGCAGGGCTCACCGGCATGGTCTTGCGCAGCGCCATCTCGGTCGCGATCGCTTCCCGCACGATGGGTCGCGCCTGCATGCGTTCGAGATAGGCTGCCAGCGACGGCCATTGTGCGATGTCGACGCCCGCGGGACGAAGCAGCAGCAGGGCCCAGGCGAGATGGGCATCCGCGACGGTGAAGCGACGACCAACGAGGAATTCGCGGTCCGTCAGATGTGCGGACGGTACCGACAACGTCTGCATGATCCGCGCGCGCGGCTTGGCGAGCGAGCCGTCATCCTTGTACCAGAAGGTCGGAAACAGGAACGCCTTGTGGATCTCGGTGCCGATGAAGCTCAGCCATTCCTGCAGGCGGTAGCGATCGACATCGCCAGGGGGCGGTGCAAGGCCGCGCTCGGGCTTCGCGTCGGCGATGTATTGCAACACCGCCGCGCTCTCCGTGAGGCACTCGCCGTTCTCCAGCACCAGGACCGGCACCGCGCCCTTCGGCGAGATGCCGCGAAAATCGCTATCGTCGTCCACGAGCGTCTTCGTCCAGAGAGACACCGGATGATAGTGCGCATCCAGGCCTGCCTCCATCAGCGCGATTCGGCTCGCAAGCGAGCAGGCCATCGGTGAGAAATAGAGTTGCAGCATCGCTTTGCTCCGTTATCTCAGCGCATCGCCGCGCGCGATGATCGCGAAGCGGTCGGACAGCTCGGCGAGCGCGACCTCATGAATGGTCCGCGCATCCAGCGTGCCGCCGCGGCCGTCGGGCAGGTCGCGCGTGGCGCAGGAATCGGCATCAACAGTGGTGCGAAAGCCGAGGTCGAGCGCGGCCCGCGCCGTGGAACTGATGCACATATGCGTCATGAACCCGGCCAGCACGATGTTCTTCCTCCCGGTCGCGTCGAGACGCGCCTTGAGATCGGTGCCGGCAAAGGCGTTGGGCAGCTCCTTCTCGATCACGAGCTCGCCGGCACGGGGCGAGAGCTCGGCGACGATGGCGCCGCGGTCGGCGCTGCGATCAAACAGGCTGCCCGCCTTGCCGCGATGGGCGATATGGATGATCGGGGCGCCAACCTCGCGCGCCGTTGCCAGCAGCGCGGCCGCCCGCGCAATCGCGGGCCTGGCGTCGGGCAGGGCGAGGGGGCCCGCGAGATATTCGTTCTGGATGTCGATCAGCACCAGCGCGGCGTCGGCAAGACGCGGCGGGTTGAGGTCGGCGCCGGCGAGCTGGAGCAGGGTCTTTGCGGCGGTCATGGTCTTGGTAATCCTTGAGGACGAATGGCCGGGCCAGCATAGCGCCGGGGCTGCCTGCCGATATGCAGGGATATTGCAGCGGGTGGCTGCGATATTGCAGGGTTATGGCAAGCGATGTAGCCTCGCCCCATGAACTGGGACGACCTCCGCATCATCGCCGCCGTCAGGGACGAGGGCACCTATGCCGGTGCCAGTGCGCGGCTGCGCATCGACGAGACCACGGTCGGGCGTCGGCTGTCGCGCATCGAGCGCGCCCTCGGCCTTCGCTTGTTCGAGGCCGCCGATGGCGTCCGCAGGCCGACACGCCAATGCGAAGCGGTGCTGGCGCATGTCGAGGCGATGGCGGCGCATGCCGCCGAGATCGGCCGCCTCAGTGAGAGCCTGGAAGGTCCGATGGGACGCCTGCGCATCGCCTCCACCAACACGGTCGCCGAGGCGGTGCTGTCGCCGCGCGCGAGCGACTTCCTGCGCGCCAATCCCGGCCTGACGCTGCAATTTCTCACCTCGAGCGAGAACGTGAAGTTCTCGCGCTGGGAGGCCGATCTCGCCATTCGCCTGCGCAAGCCCGACAAGGGCGACTTTGCGATCTCGAAGCTGGGTGACATCGAGCTCTATTATTTCGAGCCTGTTGCGACCGAGGGCGAGCCGATGCTCTGTGCCTATCCGGACGAGCTGGGTGCCATTCCCGAGATGCAATTCCTGCGCACCAGGAAAGCCCGCGCGCGCTGCGTCACCGACAACGTTCGTGTCATCCGCAATTTGATCCGCACCCATCGGGCCGCCGGCGTGTTGCCGGAGTATGTCTGCGCTGATCTGCTCGGCGATCGCCGCCTGCGCGCCACGCTGCTGCCGAGGCGCCGCGATGCCTGGCTGCTCGTGCAAAATCACCTCAAGCGCGACGCCGCAACGCGCGTGACGATCGACTGGGTGAGGGCGTGTTTCCAGGAGATGGCGCGGTAGTGACGCGATGTCTTGGTGTGCTCAGCGCATCACAGCGCGTGGCATGCGACAAAAAAATTCGAACGATGCTCTTGCCAACGTTCCGCGCATACCTTATTAGCGCGCTCCTTCGCTAGGCCATGGGTCCGGGCTCGTTGAGATCCCGGCTGGCGCGAGCCGGTCTCCGGTTTCGTGTTCCGCCGAATGAAGACGAAAGCAGGATGTAGCTCATGGAGAGCGTCGGGCTGAACACCCGAAGGCATCGGTTCGATTCCGGTCTCTTGTCCCACAAAGGATAGCTCAGTTGGGTAGAGCAGGTGACGTTGAAATCATCGTGTCGCGGGTTCGATTCCCGCTCCAAGCGCTCCGTTTCAGGCTGAACAGCTGATACCTCTGACGAGGACCGGACGCGCGCTTCAGTCGCAGTCCGGCCGTTTTGCCGCAAGGCTTTCCGTCCGAACTTTGACACTGTGAGACCGGCTTCGCGCTGCGGTGGATACCGCTTGCGCTGATGCCGGGTGGCTCCGCATGGCCGCGCGACAGATGTCGCGCGATCGCGCGCGTGCGCCCGTCATCGTGCAAGCTCAAGCCACGGCCCGCCGATTTCCCGGGAAGCGTCGTCCGCGTCCTCAATTCCTTTGCATACGAAAACTGCCGTCCGGCATCCCGCCGGGCGCAACGAAGGAGGCGTGCCATGACCTGGCATTTGCTGATGTTGAACGTGACGGTGAAGGATGGCGAGCGCGCGTTGCTGACGCGCAACGGGCAGCTCGTGCGCGTTCTCGCGCCCGGTCGGCATCGCCTGTTCGATCCCCTGCACGAGCTGAAGGCCGAAGTGCTCGATGTGGTCCGCACCGAGTTCTCCGCGGATCGCTACGCGGTGCTGAAGGCCGCGCGGCCCGATCTGGCCGCCGAGCTGTTCGAGGCGGTCGAGACCCGCGCTGACGAGGTCGCCATCGTCAGCCTCGACGGCCGGCCCGTGCATCTGATGACGCCCTGGCAGGTGCGCGTCTACTGGAGGGTCGCAACCCGCATCGATGTCGAGCGCATCGATGTATCGAGCGATCCCCGCGTCAACGCGCGGCATCTGACCATGATCGAGCGTAACCGCTCGACCGTGACGTCAGAGACGGTGGTCGAGAACCACGAGGCGGGTCTGCTCTACGTCGAGGGCCGGCTCGTCGAGCGGCTCGCGCCTGGCCGGCACGCCTTCTGGACCGTCGGTCGCAAGATCGAGGTGAAGCGCCTCGACCTGCGGCCCCAGGCGGTTGAAATCACCGCGCAGGAGATGCTGACCAAGGATCGCATCGCGCTGCGGGTGACGCTGACGGCGTTCCGTCGGGTCGTCGATCCCGAGCGTACGGTCGCGACCGTGCCCGACGTGGATGCGTGGCTGTACCGGTTGGTGCAGTTCGCGATCCGCGAGGCGGTCGCGGGCCGGACGCTGGACGAGGTGCTGTCTGCGAAGGCGGCGCTGGATGCGGAGCTGCGCGACTATGTGCGTGCACGCGTCGCGGTATCTGGTGTCGAGGTCACCGAGCTCGGCGTCAAGGACGTGATCCTGCCCGGCGAAATCCGGGAGCTGGTGAACAAGGTGGTGGAGGCGGAGCGGGTCGCGAAGGCGAACCTGATCCGCCGGCAGGAGGAGACCGCGGCGACGCGTTCTCTTCTGAACACCGCCCGGCTGATGGAGGAGAACCCCTTGCTGCTTCGGCTCAAGGAGCTGGAGTCGCTGGAGCGGCTGGTCGAGAAGGTCGGCCGCATCGATCTCCACGCCGGCAGCGGCGAGGGCCTCGATGCTCTCCTGACCCGGCTCGTGCGCCTGAAGGCGCCCGAGAGCGCATAAGCAGAAGGGCCGCCCACGGGCGGCCCTTCATCCATCTTCACAATTGTCGTCGTCTTGAACGCAGCTGCGCGCTGGCGCGACCCAAGATCATCAGACGCAACCGGATTGCGCACGCCATCGCCTGCGCCAATCTCGGCGCACAACCATGTCGGACAGGGCAGGCGATGTCTACTCTTGAGACCACCATCCGTCCGAAGGCCCAATCCGGCGAGTGGAAGGCGATCGTCATCCTGATCCTGCTCGTGCCCGTGCTGTGGTCACCGCTGATCCTGTTTCGTTTCGTGCTGTTTCAACCGTTCAATATTCCGTCCAGTTCGATGGCCCCGACGCTGGTCGTCGGTGACTACGTCTTCGCCGCCAAATATGCCTATGGCTACGGCCGCTATTCGATTCCCTTCGCACCGTCGTTCATCTCCGGCCGTTTCCGTGCCGCCGATCCCGCCTATGGTGACATCGTCGTCTTCACGACGCCGAAGGACACCACGGTCGACTATATCAAGCGCGTCGTCGGGCTTCCCGGCGACCGCATCCAGATGCGGCAGGGGCAGCTTGTCCTCAACGAGATCCCGGTGGCGCGCGTCGCGCTGAAGGTGGCGTTCGCCGGCTCCGCCTGCGGCGGCGAGGTCGGTGCCAAGGTCAAGCGCTGGCGCGAGACGCTGCCGAACGGAGTGAGCTACGTCACCTACGACTGCATCGACGGCGGATTTCTCGACGACACGCCGGTCTACACCGTGCCCCCTGGCCACTTCTTCGCGCTCGGCGACAACAGGGACAACTCGACCGACAGCCGCATGATGTCGGCGATGGGCTTCATCCCGATGGACAATCTCGTCGGCAAGGTGACGCGAATCTTCTGGTCGCTCGATTCCGAAGGCGAGCTCCGCGCGGAGCGTCTGGGGAAGGCGGGATGAGAGTGTGCCCCCAAGCAAAAACCCCGGCATCGCTGCCGGGGTTTCGCATTTCGTATCTTGCCTGAATGGCCGGACTTAGAAGTCCATGCCGCCCATGCCGCCGCCCGGGGGCATCGCGGGACCGGCGCCGCCCTTCTTGGGCAGCTCGGCGACCATGGCTTCCGTGGTGATCAGCAGGGCCGCAACCGAAGCTGCGTTCTGGATCGCGGTACGGACCACCTTGGTCGGGTCGATGATGCCCTTCTTGACGAGGTCGGCATATTCGCCGGTCTGGGAGTCGAAGCCGTAATTGTAGGCCTTGTTCTCCAGGATCTTGCCGACGATCACCGAGCCGTCTTCACCGGCGTTGATCGCGATCTGGCGAGCGGGGGCCGACAGCGCCTTGCGCACGATCTCGACGCCGGTCTTCTGGTCGTCGTTCTTGGTGCGCAGGCCCTTGAGCTGCTCGGAGGCACGGAGCAGGGCGACGCCGCCGCCCGGGACGATGCCTTCCTCGACGGCCGCGCGGGTCGCATGCATCGCGTCATCAACGCGATCCTTGCGCTCCTTCACCTCGACCTCGGTCGCGCCGCCGACGCGGATCACCGCGACGCCGCCAGCGAGCTTGGCCAGACGCTCCTGGAGCTTCTCGCGGTCGTAGTCCGAGGTGGTCTCCTCGATCTGCGCCTTGATCTGGGCCACGCGCGCCTCGATGTCGGCCTTCTTGCCGGCGCCGTTGACGATCGTGGTGTTCTCCTTGTCGATCATCACCTTCTTGGCGCGACCGAGCATGTTGAGCGTGACGTTCTCGAGCTTGATGCCGAGATCTTCCGAGATCGCCTGGCCGCCGGTCAGGATCGCGATGTCCTGCAGCATGGCCTTGCGGCGATCGCCGAAGCCCGGAGCCTTGACGGCCGCGACCTTCAGGCCGCCGCGCAGACGGTTCACGACCAGGGTCGCGAGCGCCTCGCCTTCGACGTCCTCGGCGACGATGACCAGCGGCTTGCCGGTCTGCACCACGGCCTCGAGCAGCGGGAGCAGCTCGTTCAGCGAGGAGAGCTTCTTCTCGTTGATGAGGATGTAGGCGTCGTCCATCTCAACGCGCATCTTGTCGGCGTTGGTGACGAAGTAGGGCGAGATGTAGCCGCGGTCGAACTGCATGCCCTCGACGACGTCGAGTTCGGTCTCGAGCGACTTGGCTTCCTCGACGGTGATGACACCCTCGTTGCCGACCTTCTTCATGGCGTCGGAGAGGAACTTGCCGATCTCCTGGTCGCCGTTCGCCGAGATGGTGCCGACCTGGGCGATCTCGTCGTTCGAGGTGACCTTCTTGGAGTTCTTCTGCAGGTCCGCAACCACGGCCTCGACCGCGAGGTCGATACCGCGCTTGAGGTCCATCGGGTTCATGCCGGCGGCAACCGACTTGGCGCCTTCCTTCACGATCGCCTGGGCGAGCACGGTCGCGGTGGTGGTGCCGTCGCCGGCCGCGTCGGCGGACTTCGAGGCGACTTCGCGCACCATCTGCGCGCCCATGTTCTCGAACTTGTCGTCGAGCTCGATCTCCTTTGCGACGGTGACGCCGTCCTTGGTGATTCGGGGAGCGCCGAACGACTTGTCGAGCACGACGTTGCGGCCCTTCGGACCGAGCGTGACCTTCACCGCGTTGGCGAGAACGTCGACGCCGCGCAGCATCTTGTCGCGCGCTTCAACCGAGAATTTGACTTCTTTGGCTGCCATCTGGATTTTTCCTTGAGGTGTATGACTGGAGGGAGAGAGGGGCTGTTAGGCCGCCTTCTTCTTGGAAGCGGGGACGTCGAGGACGCCCATGATGTCGCTTTCCTTCATGATCAGCAGGTCTTCGCCGTCGATCTTGACTTCGGTGCCCGACCACTTGCCGAACAGCACGCGGTCGCCAACCTTCAGGTCGATCGGAACCAGCTTGCCGGCTTCGTCGCGGCCACCCGGGCCAACGGCGACGACTTCACCCTGGGAGGGCTTTTCCTTGGCAGTGTCGGGGATGATGATGCCGCCGGCGGTCTTCTCTTCTGCGTCGATGCGCTTGACCACGACGCGGTCGTGAAGCGGACGGAATTTCATGCAGCTCTCCTAAGCATTTGCACGAGTTGATGATTTCAACGTGTTAGCAATCTGCGCCAGCGAGTGCTAGCGCAGGCGGAGCTGAAATAGGACAGGAAATTTGCGGGGGCAAGGGCTTCTAGCAGAAAAATTGGCGCTCTGAAGGCCCGCCTGCCAGAATCTCTTTACCATCGTTAACCGAATGCCGGAGGCCTCTCCGAGGCCCCCTCGGGGCCGTATTAGCACGGTGCGCGCTCTGCTGCTAAAGCATTGAATTTCAACAACTTGTTAAACTTTTAGGCTTGAGATGAATTGTCAGTTTGCGTCACATTTCTCTCATGTGAGCGCATCTCCGCCGGGTGGCTCGTAAGCTGCGTACCGGATCAAGCCACCCCAGAAATGCGCTCCTGCAAAGGAGGTTGGCATGGGACTGCGGGTTGGGGGCGTTTCCGAAGACTTCCGGAAACAGATGTTGGGCTACGGGCTGACGACGGCGCAGATACTCTACCGGATGCCGGATCATCCCTCGCTGCTTCAGACCTACGTCTGGCAGAACTACGACATGTTTCCGAAATTCCCCGCGCTGAGCGACTTCCTCGCGTTCTGGCAGGAGAAGCTCGACGGTCCGCTGCATTCGGTGACCGTCGCGCATTCCAAGCTGATCAAGCCGGCCGAGCTGCGCGCCGTGGACGGAGTGTTCCGGCTGCATTGACGGCGAGATGCCGTAGGGCGCAGTTGCGAAGCGCATCCGCCGCTGTCTGAAGGGCGGCGGGGTACGCCTGCGGCCAACCGCCCTACGGCTTCCGTTTCTGTGCTAGCCTCCCCCCATAACAACAGGGAGGCGGCCCATGGCCAAGAAAACAAAATCGCGTAGCGCAGCGGTAACCGCGGTGAAGAAGCGTAGCGGCACCAAGCCCGCGGCCCGATCATCAGCGCGCAAGACGGTTAAGTCGAAAGCGCGCGCGACGACAGCCAGGGTCGCGACGAAGAAGCCCGCACGCCGCAAGCAGCGCATCGCCATCAGCCATCACCGCGAGGAGGATTTCAAAGCCGACGGCCTGCGCGCCTACGCCAAGTACCGCGACCTCGGTATCGCCGCCGCGAGCCATGGCTTGGCGCAAGCTCATGTCATCCGCTTGCAAGGTCCCTGCGATCCGGCTGAAGTCTCAAAACTGCACTTCCACGACGTCGACTTCCAGATGGTCTATGTTCTGAAGGGCTGGGTGAAGACCTACATGGACGGGCAGGGCGAGACGATGATGCTGGAAGGCAGCGCCTGGACCCAGCCGCCGAAGATCAAGCACATGATCCTGGATTATTCCGACGACGTCGAACTGCTGGAAGTGATCCTGCCGGCGGAGTTCAGGACGGTCGAGTTGAAGGCGTAGAGCGCAAGTCTCTCCGCCCGTCATTCCGGGTTCACGACTTCGTCGCGCTCCGGAATGACGGTCGGAGAGATACCTACGTCAACACCCCCACGATAGCCCCCATCAGACACGTCGTCAGCGTCCCCGACACGATCGACTTCAGACCCAGCGCGTTGATCTCGTCGCGCCGCTCCGGCGCCATCACGCCGAGCCCGCCGATCATGATGCCGAGGCTGGCGAAATTGGCGAAGCCGCACATGGCGTACAGCATGATCAGGCGCGAGCGCGGATCGAGGGTGCCAGGCGGCAGCTTCGAGAAGTCGACATAGGCGACGAGCTCGTTGAGCACGGTCTTGGTGCCCATCAGGCTGCCGGCGGTGACGGCCTGGTCCCAGGGCAGTCCCATCAGCCAGCACACCGGCGCCATGATCAGTCCCAGCACGCGCTGCAGCGAGATCGCGGCGCCGCCAATATCAGGCAACAGTCCGAGCACCGCATTGGCGAGATAGACCAGCGCCACCAGCACCAGGAGCATCGCGACGATGTTGATCAGCAGCTCGATCCCGGCGCCCGTGCCTTTCACGATCGCGTCCATGGTGCCGGAGACCGCCATTTCGGGGTCCTCCAGCGCCCCGCCGGTGCGCTTGTCGGAGGTCTCGGGGATCATGATCAGGCTGACGAGGATCGCGGCCGGCGCGCCCAGCACCGAGGCGATGACGAAATGCGCGGCCGCATCGGGAATAAGAGGAGCAAGGAGCGTCGCGTAGAGCACCAGCACGGTGCCGGCGATGCCGGCCATGCCGCCGGTCATCACCAGAAACAATTCGCTGCGCGACATCTGCGTCAGATAGGGCCGCACGAACAGCGGCGCCTCGACCATGCCCAGGAAGATGTTCGCGGCGGTCGAGAGCCCGACTGCGCCGCCGACCCCGAGCGTGCGCTCCAGCAGCCAGGCCATGCCGCGCACGACAGGCGGCAGCACGCGCCAATAGAACAGCAGCGTCGTCAGCACGCTCATGACCAGCACGATCGGCAGCGCCTGGAACGCCAGGATGAAATCGGCGCCCGGCACCTTCAGGTCGAAGGGCAGGGGGCCGCCGCCGACATAGCCGAACACGAAGGAGGAGCCGGCGCGCGAGGCCGCCGAGATGGCGCCGACCGCGTCGTTGATGGCGCCGAAGGCATGCGCCACGAACGGCACCTTCAACAGCACGATCGCGGTGGCGAAGGTGACGACGAAACCGACCAGCGCCTGGCGCAACGAGACCGCGCGGCGATTCTCCGCGAGCGCAAACGCGATCAGCAGCAATGCGAAAACGCCGAGTGTCGATTGCAGCCGCAGCATGATGTCCCCAAACCCCCAATGATTATGGCCGCGCGTGCGTTGCAAAGGCAATGCCGGGAATGTTGCTCGCCGTCCCGCTGTTGACATCCAGGTCCGTGTCGGCCACCCGGGGAGCATTACCGACGTCAGGGGCGGACCATCCGAGCGTGACCGAACAGGCGATGTCTGAGCAGCCAGTATCCGTCAGTCCGCCGGTCAGCGCCGGTGAGCTTCTCCGCCATCGCGCCTTCCTGTTCTTCCTGCTCTCGCGCAGCCTGTCACGCTTTTCCAGCCAGATCGCGGCGGTGGCGATCGGCTGGCAGATCTACGACCTCACCGGCTCGGCCTTCGACCTCGGCATGGTCGGGCTCGTGCAGTTCGCGCCGACGGCACTGCTCGTCTTCGTCGCCGGGCATGCCGCGGATCGTTTCGAGCGCAAGCGTGTGGTCCAGCTCTGCCAGCTCGTGGAAGCGGCGACCGCGCTTTATCTTGCCGCGATCACCTATCTCGGCGCGGTCAGCGAAGTCCAGATCTTCATCGCGACCTTCGTGCTCGGCATTGCCGGCGCCTTCGAGAGCCCGACCACCGCGGCGCTGCTGCCGCTGATCGCACCGCAAGGATCGCTCCAGCGCGCGACGGCGGTGGCCAGCGGGGCCGGTCAGGTCGCGACCATCACCGGGCCCGCACTCGGCGGCTTTGCTTACGCGATCGCGCCGCATCTGGCCTATGCCCTGATGTTGGTGTTCTGGATTGTCGGGATGATCCTGACCGGGTTCATCCAGCCGCGCCCGCAGGCGGTCGCCAAGGAGGGGACGGACGAGGACAACATCTTCGCCGGCGTCCGCTTCATCCGCCAGAGCCCGGCGATACTCGGCACCATCTCGCTCGATCTGTTCGCGGTGCTGTTCGGCGGCGTCACCGCGCTGCTGCCGATCTATGCCCGCGACATCCTCCAGACCGGCCCGGTCGGGCTCGGCGTGCTCCGCGCCGCACCGGCGGTTGGTGCGCTCTTGATGACCACGATCCTGGCGCGCCATTCGATTACACGGCACGTTGGCCTGCGCATGTTCCAGGCGGTGATCGTGTTCGGCATCGCCACCATCGTGTTCGCGCTGTCGTCCTGGATGTGGCTGTCGGTGCTGTCGCTCGCCGTCTTGGGCGCCGCAGACACGATCAGCGTCGTGATCCGCTTTTCGCTGGTGCAGCTCGCCACCCCCGACGAGATGCGCGGCCGCGTCGGCGCGGTCAACTTCCTCTTCATCAACGCCTCGAACCAGCTCGGCCAGTTCGAGAGCGGCGTGACGGCAGCCCTGTTCGGCGCCATGCCGGCGGCCGTGCTCGGCGGCGTCTGCACGGTCGCGGTGGCGCTGCTCTGGATGAAGCTGTTTCCCAGCCTGCGCCGGGTGGAGAGCCTGGAGTAGGGAGCCAGGCTTCGACATGGCCGATATTGCGGCGCCCGGCCAACGAATGTCAAAAGAGTATCGGTTCGGCATCTGAATCGTGGTGGCGGCAGCGTCTGCCACCCGATACGGTTTCGACCAATAGCTAGAGCTGAGCAAAATTCAGCCATCGGGGACAAGCCCAGACGTTCATAAACGGGCCGGCCCAGGAGGGAACGGATATGGAACCAGACCTGGAAGTCGTCCAGATTCGGCGCGGCGAGTCGTTCAAGGCTTGGTCGCACGGCTATCCCTTCCACACGGTCAGGTGGCACTTTCATCCGGAATACGAAATTCATCAGGTCGTGGCGACGAGCGGCCGTTATTTCGTCGGCGATTTCATCGGCCAGTTCGAGCCGGGCAATCTCGTGCTCACTGGGCCCAACTTGCCGCACAATTGGGTGAGCGACGTGCCGGCGGAAATGACGATCCCGCTGCGCGGACGCATCATCCAGTTCAGCGAAGAATTCATCGGCGACACGATGAGGTTGATGCCCGAGCTGTCGGGTCTCGCCGCGCTGCTGGAATCCTCCCGACGCGGCGTCCTCTTTGCCGGCAGCACGAGCAAGGAGCTTGTCCCGCTGATGGAGGAGATCGTGTCAGCGAAGGGCGTGCGCCGGATCGAGCTGTTCATGATGATTCTGGGGACGCTCTGCCGCGCCCGAGGCGCGCTGCCGCTCTCCAGCCCGAACTATCTGCCAGATCCGTCCGGCTACATGTCGGCGGGCATGAACAAGGCGCTCGCCTTCATCCGCGAGAACCTGACGCAGCCGTTCAGCGAAGCCGATCTCGCCGCGATCGCCGGCCAGTCGCAAAGCGCGTTTTCGCGCTCGTTCCGCCGGCACACGGGGATGTCCCTGGTGCAATACGTCAAGCGGCTCCGCATCAATCTCGCCTGCCAGATCCTGATGAGCGACGAGCATGCGTCCATCACCGACATCTGCTTCCAGGTCGGATTCAACAATCTCTCCAATTTCAACCGCCAGTTCCTGGCCGAGAAGGGCATGCCGCCTTCGCGCTTCAGGCGGTTGCTGGCGGACAACATCAACGCGGCACGCGCCGCCTAACCGGGAGGAGCAAGGGAGGAGGACGATTACGGGAAGAATGACGCGGGCGCGCCGATGGCGGCCTGCGAAGGAGATCGTCTGTCCGGAAATTCCGCGTGGCTTCGGAGGGTATCGGCGCTGAGCGCCGTCGTCATCCGGCTGCGGAAGCAGGGATGACGCGTCTCGAAGAGATCCACGAGCAGCACTTTAACACCCAGTTTCCGAAAGGGAAGTCCGAATGACAAAGCCCTCGCTCAAGACCATTTGCTCTGCCGCTCTCGCCCTGTCGCTACTCGGCGCAACGGCCATGTCCTCGCGTGCCGCGGAGGTGAAGGATGCGACCGTCGCCTTCCTGATGCCCGACCAGGCCTCGACCCGCTACGAACAGCACGACTATCCAGGCTTTGCCGCCGAGATGAAGAAACTCTGCGGCAGCTGCAAGGTCGTCTATCAGAATGCCAGTGCGGACGCCGCGCGCCAGCAGCAGCAATTCAACTCGGTGATCTCGCAGGGCGCCAAGGTGATCGTGCTCGATCCGGTCGACTCGGCCGCGGCCGCTTCACTGGTGAAGATGGCACAGTCCCAGGGCATCAAGGTGATCGCCTATGATCGCCCGATCCCGGACGCCAAGGCCGACTTCTACGTCTCCTTCGACAATGAAGGCATCGGCAAGGCCATCTCGGAATCGCTGGTCAAGCATCTGAAGGACGCCAAGGTCACGCCGAAGGAGGGTGAAGGGGTGCTCCAGATCAATGGATCGCCGACCGATGCCGCTGCGGGACTCATCAAGAAGGGTATCCACGCCGGCCTCGACAAGAGCGGCTATCCGATCCTCGCCGAATATGACACGCCGGACTGGGCGCCGCCCAAGGCGCAGCAATGGGCGAGCGGCCAGGTCACCCGCTTCGGCAAGAAGATCCTCGGCGTCGTCGCCGCCAATGACGGTACGGGCGGTGGCGCAATTGCCGCTCTCAAGGCCGCCGGTGTCGATCCGGTGCCTCCGGTGACCGGCAACGATGCGACGATCGCCGCGCTTCAGCTCATCATCGCCGGTGATCAGTACAATACGATCTCCAAGCCCAGCGAGATCGTTGCAGCCGCCGCGGCCCAGGCGGCGGTGGAATTCCTCTCGGGCGGTGCGCCCAAGGCGGAAACCACGCTGTATAATACGCCCTCGAAGCTGTTCATTCCGGCTGTCGTGACCGCGCAGAACCTGAAGGCGGAGATCATCGACAAGAAGATCCAGACCGCCGATCAGCTCTGCACGGGCAGATACGCCGCCGGATGCAAGAAACTCGGCATCACGCAGTAAGCGAAGCAGCATCCCGGCCGCTCAATGCGGCCGGGATGAACGAAGGGAAGGCGGACGCGGCCATGTCCACGATCTCGGATGTCGATCACCCGCAGGGGGGGCCAGGCGAACTGGTCCTGAGGCTGCGCGGCATTTCCAAGAATTTCGGTGCCGTGTCCGCCCTTGCCGACGTCGACCTCGACGTGCATGCCGGCGAGGTGGTGGCGCTCGTCGGTGACAACGGCGCCGGAAAATCCACACTGGTGAAGATTCTGGCCGGCGTGCACCAGCCCACCTCCGGGACGATCGCCTTCGACGGCGAACATGTCGTCCTGTCCGATCCGGCCACGGCGCTTGGTCTCGGCATAGCCACCGTTTTCCAGGATCTGGCACTCTGCGAGAACCTCGATGTGGTCGCCAATATCTTCCTCGGCCGCGAGCTCAATCCCGTGAGGCTCGACGAAGTGTCGATGGAAATCCGGGCCTGGACATTGCTCAACGAATTGTCGGCCCGCATTCCCAGCGTGCGCGAACCCGTTGCGTCGCTGTCGGGCGGACAGCGTCAGACCGTGGCGATCGCACGTTCGCTGCTGACCGAACCGAAGCTCATCCTGCTCGACGAGCCTACCGCAGCGCTCGGCGTCGCGCAGACCGCGGAGGTGCTCGACCTGATCGAGCGCGTGCGTGCCCGCGGCCTCGGCGTCATCGTGATCAGTCACAACATGGAGGACGTGCGCGCCGTCGCCGATCGGATCGTGGTGCTGCGCCTCGGCCGCAACAACGGCGAGTTCGGACCTGACGTCTCCAACCAGGATCTCGTCACCGCCATCACGGGGGCCGACGAGAACTCGGTCTCCCGGCGCGCGAGCCGACGCGGCGCGCAGCCATCGCGGGAGGTGCCGATATGACCGACGATACGCAACAGGTTTCGACGGCGCGGTTGCTGGACCGTCGCGACGAGCGCGTCGCGCATGCGGACACGCTCGGCGGCACGGTCGGCGCCTTCGTCGACCGCGTGCGGTCGGGCGACCTCGGCTCTCTGCCGGTGGTGGTCGGCCTGCTGATCATCTGCACCGCATTCCAGAGCCTCAACCCGGTCTTCCTGGCGCCGGACAATCTCGTCAATCTACTGTTCGATTGCTCGACCGTGGGCGTCATCTCGCTCGGCATCGTTTGTATCCTGATGGTCGGCGAGATCGACCTCTCGGTCGGCTCGGTGAGCGGGTTCTCTTCGGCGCTGGTCGGCGTGCTCTGGGTCAATCAGGATTGGCCCGTAGCGTTGGCTATCGTCACGGCGCTGGTGCTGGGCGCCGCGATCGGCGCCCTCTATGCCTTTTTGTTCAATCGCCTCGGCATGCCCAGCTTCGTCTCGACGTTGTCAGGCCTGCTGGCGTGGCTCGGCCTGCAACTCTATCTGCTCGGCTCGACCGGCTCGATCAACCTTCCTTACGGATCGCCGCTGGTCAATTTCGGCCAGATGCTGGTCATGCCGCCGATCGTGTCCTATGCGCTCGCGGCGCTCGCCGGCGTGGTCGTATTCGCGACGGGCTACCGCATGGCCGCGCGCAGGCGAGCGGCGGGACTGTCTGCAAGTTCGCTCGGTCGCCTTCTGCTGAAGGGTGCGCTTGCTGTCATCGTGCTCGAATTCGTCGTCTACTATCTCAATCTCGCGCGGGGCGTTCCGTGGATGTTCGGCCTGTTCGTCGGCTTGTGCGCGGTCATGAACTACGCGCTGAAGCGGACCAAATGGGGCCGCTCGATGAGCGCGGTCGGCGGCAATCGCGAGGCCGCCCGTCGTGCCGGCATCAACGTTCGCCGCATCCATGCGAGCGCCTTCATGCTGTGCTCCACGCTGGCAGCCGCCGGCGGTATCCTTGCCGCCGCGCGGCTCGCATCGTCCAGCCAGCAGGCCGGGACGGGAGACGTGAACCTCAACGCCATCGCAGCGGCGGTCATCGGCGGCACCAGCCTGTTTGGTGGCCGCGGCAGCGCCTATTCCGCGCTGCTCGGCATCATCGTCATCCAGTCGATCGCCAGCGGCCTCACGCTGCTCGATCTCTCTTCGTCGCTTCGGTACATGATCACGGGCGCCGTGCTTGCCGTTGCGGTCATCGTCGACTCGCTGGCGCGACGCTCGCGTGTCTCCCATGGCCGCGCCTAGAGCGTTTTCAAGCGAAGTGGATACCGGTTCGCGTCAAGAAAACGCGTCAAAACAAGAATCCAGAGCCCCGTTTCCATCGAAACGGAAAGGGCTCTAGACAACACCAACAAGAGGACCGACCGTGGGCCAGGAACTTGCAGGAAAAGTTGCCGCGATCACCGGCGCCGCCTCGGGCATCGGTCTCGAATGCGCCAGGACGATGATCGGAGCCGGCGCGCGCGTCGTGCTGGTCGACCGGGCGGAGGATGCTCTGAAAAGCGTCTGTTCCGATCTTGGCGACAACGCGATCCCGCTGCGTATCGACCTGACTGACGCTGCTGATATCGCCGGTATGATGCCGAAGGTGCTGGAACGGGCAGGGCGGCTCGACATCTTCCATGCCAATGCCGGAACCTATGTCGGCGGCGAGGTGCTTGGCGGCGATCCCGACGCCTGGGACCGCATGCTCAACCTCAACGTCAACGCGCTGTTCCGCTCCATCCACGCGGTGCTGCCCCACATGGTCGAGCGCAAGAGCGGTGACATCATCGTCACCAGCTCGATCGCCGGTCTCGTCCCCGTCGTCTGGGAGCCGATCTACACCGCCTCGAAACATGCCGTGCAGGCTTTTGTCCATACCGTGCGGCGGCAGGTCGCCAAATACGGCCTGCGCGTCGGCGCCGTGGCGCCCGGCCCGGTCGTGACCGCGCTCATCAGCGACTGGCCGAAGGAGAAGCTCGAGGCGGAAATGGCGGCAGGTGGACTGATCCAGCCGACCGAAGTCGCACAGGCGGTGCTCTTCATGTTGACCCGTCCGCGAAACGTCACGATCCGCGACCTCGTGATCCTGCCGCAGAGCAACGATCTGTAACGCTTCATCGTGAAGGGATCCGCGGGTGGTCAGTCATTTTCTCGGCATCGACGTCGGCACGGGCAGCGCAAGAGCCGGCGTCTTCGATCGCTCCGGCAGGCTTGTCGCCACCGACAAGGCCGACATCACGCTTTGGCGCGAAGCCGGCGACATCGTCGAGCAGTCGAGCGAGGACATCTGGCGTGCCGTATGCCGCAGCGTGCGCGGCGCGGTCGGAAAGGCCGGCATCGCGCCTGACAGCATTGCCGGCATCGGCTTTGATGCCACCTGCTCCCTGGTGGTGCTGGGCAGCGGCGGCTCGCCGCTTGCCGTCGGTCCGTCCGGTGATCCCTCCCGCAATATCATCGTATGGATGGACCACCGCGCCGTCGATCAGGCCCGTCGGATCAACCGCACCGGCGCGAGAGTTCTCGACTATGTCGGCGGAACGATCTCGCCCGAGATGGAGACGCCGAAACTGCTGTGGCTTGCCGAAAACATGCCGCGCAGCTTTGCGGACGCCTGGCAGTTCATGGACCTGACCGATTTCCTCACCTGGCGCGCCACGGGGAGCCTTGCTCGCTCCGCCTGCACCGTCACGTGCAAGTGGACCTATCTGGGCCACGAAGATCGCTGGGATGCCGGCTTCTTTCGCTCGGTCGGTCTCGGCACGCTGGCCGACGAGCAGTTTCGCCGGATCGGCACCGAGATCGTGCCCGGCGGCACACGCCTGGCTGCCGGCCTGACGGCGGAGGCCGCGACCGACCTTGGCCTGAAGTCGGGCACGCCGGTTGCGGCTGGCCTCATCGACGCGCATGCCGGCGGTGTCGGCACGGTCGGCGCGCGCGGAACTGCCGGGACGGCGCTCACGCGCATGGCCTATGTGTTCGGAACGTCTGCCTGCACCATGTCGACAACGACGGAGCCGACGTTCGTTTCCGGCGTTTGGGGGCCTTATTTCTCGGCCATGGTGCCGGGGCTTTGGCTCAACGAGGGCGGACAGTCAGTCGCTGGTGCAGCCATCGACCATCTCATACAGATGCATCCCCATTCCGCACAGGCGACACAGGCGGCACGCCTGGATCAGCGGACGCTCGCCGACTGGCTCGCCTCCCAGGTGGACGCGCGCGGCGGTGCGGAGATGATCAGGGAACTGGTCGGCGAGCTTCATGTCGTGCCCGAATTCCTCGGCAACCGCGCGCCCTTCGCCGATCCCGATGCGCGTGCGCTGATCGCCGGGCTGGATATGCGCGCGGACCTGGAGAGCTTGCTCGCCCTCTATCTCGCCGGCCTGTGCGGCCTTGGCTACGGCGCGCGGCAGATCGTGCGCGCCCAGCAGGACAAAGGCATCGCCATCGACACGATCGTCGTCAGCGGTGGCGCGGCCCAGAGCCGCCTGGTGCGGCAGGTGCTCGCCGATACGACCGGCTTGACGGTTGCGGCCTCGGTATCTCCGGAGCCGGTGTTGCTCGGCTCGGCGATGCTTGGATCGGTGGCTTCCGGCGATCATGCCAATGTCGGCCAGGCGATGGAGGCGATGTCGGTGCTGGGAGAAATACATCCACCCCGCACGGCCCTGGCAACCTGGAACGACAAGCGCTTTGCGGCCTTCGAGGCCCTGCAGCAGGTCGGCCGATCAATCCGAAGCCAGCCTTAGCGATTGTAGAAGCAGAACAGGGGTCTGGTCGACGTCACCCCGGTTGCCGAAGACAGATTACAACCCCACGCATTCTACTGTGCATGGGGTTGTTTTCACAATTTTCGGTCAGCCGCGTCCGACGAACGGCATCTTGCTGGCCATGACAGTCATGGTCAGCACGTTGGCATCGAGCGGCAGGCCGGCCATGTAGGCGACGGCATCGCCGACCGCCTTCGCGTCCATGCGCGGCTCGTGCTTGGTGGTGCCGTCGGGCTGCAGCACGCCGGGGCCGTTGACCATGCGGTCGGTCATCGGGGTCGCGGCATTGCCGATGTCGACCTGGCCGACCGCGATGTCGTACATGCGCCCGTCGAGATTGCTCGCCTTGGTGAGGCCGGTGATGGCGTGCTTGGTCGAGGTGTAGGCCGCCGAGAACGGCCGCGGCGCATGCGCCGAGATCGAGCCGTTGTTGATGATGCGCCCGCCGCGCGGGCTCTGGTCCTTCATGATGCGGAAGGCGTGCTGCGTGCACAGGAACGGGCCGGTGAGGTTGGTGTTCACCACCGCCTGCCACTGCTCGAGGCTGAGGTCCTCGAAGTTGACGGCGGGTGCGCCCATGCCGGCATTGTTGAAGAGCACGTCGAGGCGGCCGTAGGTCGCCTTCACCTTGTCGAACAGCGCGGCGATGGAGTCCGGCTTGGTCATGTCGGCGGTGACGCACAGGCTCTTGCCCGCGGGGCCGAGCTTCGCGGTCTCCTCGAGCATGTCGAGGCGGCGGCCGACCAGCACAACGGTGAAGCCGATGTTCATCAGCGCCAGCGACGCGGCGCGCCCGACACCGGTGCCGGCGCCCGTCACCAATGCGATCTTTTTTGCTTCACTCATCGTTTCCTGCCTTTTCTTCGGTTGTCAGGTTTTGGGTTCTTTTTCGTTCTTGTAGGGCGGCCGCGGAATGTTCTGGTGCGCGGCGCGGAGCGCCGCCGACCAGCGCGAACGCAGATCGTGGAAATAGGGCTCGCCCGCCTCGATGCGGTGATTGAGATCGGCCTCGCACGCATCGCTCCGCACCACCAGCACGTCGATCGGCAGGCCGACGCCGAGATTCGAGCGCATCGTCGAGTCCATCGAGATCAGGCCGGTCTTCAGCGCCTCGTACAACTCGACGTCGTAGTGCATGGCGCGGTCGAGCACCGGCTTGCCGTATTTGTGCTCGCCGATCTGAAGGTACGGCGTGTCCGTGGTGCACTCGATGAAATTGCCAGCGGTGTAGACCATGAACAGGCGCATGCGCGCGCCCTTGATCTGGCCGCCGAACAGGAAGGAGACGTCGAAGGACACGTCCTCGGACTTCAGCGCGGGGCCTTCGGTCGCATGCACCGCCCGGATCGCACGGCCGATGCGCTGGGCGGCCTGGAACATGGTCGGCGCATTCATCAGCGTCTCGATCTCGCCCGTGTTGGGGTCCTCCAGCCCCTCGGTCAGGGTGGAGAGCACCGACTGGCTGATGGCGAGGTTGCCGGCACTGGCGATCGCCATGATGCGGTCGCCGGGCTTGGAGAAGATATGCAGCTTGCGGAAGGTCGAGACGTTGTCGAGGCCGGCATTGGTGCGGGTGTCGGCGATCATCACCAGACCGTCCCGAACCAGGATTCCGCAGCAATAGGTCATTTCCAGTCCCCGAACGCGTTTGCGCGAAATTACTAGCCAATTTCGGGGAGGCATGAAACCCCCGATTCCTCGGGGGAGGTCGGACGATTAGCTCTGTCGCTGCGACTGCGATTGCGACTGACCGCCGCGCCCGGCCTGCTCGACCTTGACCGCGACCGTCAGCGTTTCCGCGCCACCGCCGTAGCGGGTGCCGCGCACCGGTGCCGCACCGAGATAGTCGAGCCCGATCGCGACGCGAACATGGGCGTCGGTGGTGCAGATGCTGTTGGCGGGATCGAAGCCGACCCAGCCGAGATCGGGGACGTAGGCCTCCACCCAGGCGTGCCCGGCATCCTGGTGCACGGTGCCGTCGGAGCGCAGGAAGTGACCGGAGACGAAGCGTGCCGGCACGCCGCCGGTGCGGGCGCAAGCGATGAAGATATGCGCGTAGTCCTGACAGACGCCGCGCTTGAGCGTGAACGCCTCCGCCGCCGAGGTGCCGCTGTTGGTCGGGTCCTCGTCAAAGGTCATGTGATCGCCGATTTGCGACATCAGCGTGTGCAGGAAGCCGAGCATGTCGCTCTCAGCCTCACTGCGCAACTGGCGCGCGACCGCCATCATGGCGGGATTGACAGTCGTGAGGTCGGTCGTGCGCAGGAACATGTCGGCAGGAAAGCGCTCGTCGGCGCCGCGCAGCACGCCGCCGGTGTCATGGGTCTCGATCAGGCCTTCGGCCGTGATCTTGATGTCGCTGACGGGTCCGCAGGACAGCACATGGGTGACGTTGCCGAACGCGTCCTCGTGCATGTCGAGCTTGGTGTCGGTCGAGACGTCGATCTGCCATTCCGCCACATATTGCCCGTCATGGCTGCACGGCGTCATGCGCAGGATCTGGATCACGCTCGTCGCCGCCGGCTCGTAGCGATAGCTCGTGGTGTGCTGGATTCGCAGGCGCATGGTGCTTTGATTCCGTCAGTCCGGGTTCGCGCGGCGCGCGACCCGGAGTGACTGCGTGTATCAGATCAAATACTGCTTCGTGATGATTTCGCCCAGCCTGGAATTGTCTGCGATGAATTCCTGAATGAATTCATGCACGCCGTGCTGGAAAATGTCGTTCATGTTGCTGTGTTCCAGCCGGTTGCGGATGCCGCGGGCGTGGCGCTGGGCCGGGCCCTGGCGGCCGTAGGCGACGCCGATCTGGTCGAGGTTGCGCACGAGATTGTCGTAGCAGCTTGCGAGCGAGCGCGGCAGCGTGCCGTTGAGGATCAGCAGGTCCGCGACCAGCCACGGCTTCAGCGTCTCGCGATAGACCCAGTGATAGGCCGTCAGCGCCGACACCGAGCGCAGGATCGAGCTCCACTGATAGAAGTCTAGCGGACCGCCGACATGCTCCTCTTCGGGCAGCAGCACGTGATACTTCACGTCAAGAATGCGTGCGGTATTGTCGGCGCGCTCCAGATGCAGGCCGAGGCGGGAGAACCAATAGGCGTCGTTGCGCAGCATGGTCCGGTAGGCCGAACCGTCGAAACGCAGGGAGGTTTCCTGCACGAACCGCAGGAATTTTGCGAGGTCCTCGCGCGTCGAGGTGCCCTTGCTCCAGACCTCCTGCAGCTCGATCCAGGCCGAGTTGATGGTGTCCCACATCTCGCTGGTCAGCGCCGTGCGCACCGAGCGCGAGTTCAGCCGCGCCGCCTCGATGCAGTTCCTGATCGAGGACGGGTTGTCGGCCGAGAACGAGAGGTAGTCGACGACGTTGTGCTCGTTGGCTTCCTCGTGGGTCTGATAGAAGCTTTCCGCGACGCCGGCGGTGAGCAGCGCGGAGTCCCATTCGTTGGTCTTGCCGATATAGGCGGCGGGAAGCGCGGTGACGCGCAAGGTCGCATCGATGGTGCGTGCGAGATACTCGGCCCGTTCGACGTAGCGGGCGAGCCAGTAGAGGTTTTCGGCGGTACGCGACAGCATCTGACTACTCGTCCAAAATCCAGGTGTCTTTGGTGCCACCGCCCTGGCTCGAATTCACCACGAGCGAACCTTCCTTCAGCGCCACGCGCGTCAGCCCGCCCGGCACGATCGTCGTGCTCTTGCTGCCGGTCAGCACGAAGGGGCGAAGATCGACGTGGCGCGGCGCAAGGCCGGACGCCGTGCAGGTCGGGCAGGTCGAGAGCGCCAGCGTCGGCTGGGCGATGAAGCCTTCCGGCTCGCGCTTGAGCTTCTCGCGGAAGGCTTCGATGGTCGCCTTCGTTGCGGCTGGGCCGATCAGCATGCCGTAGCCGCCGGAGCCGTGCACTTCCTTCACGACGAGCTCGCCGAGATTGTCCAGCACGTAAGCCAGATCCTTCGGCTCGCGACAACGCCAGGTCGGCACGTTCTTCAGGATCGGCTCCTCGCCGAGATAGAACTTCACGATGTCGGGCATGTAGGAGTAGATCGCCTTGTCGTCGGCGATGCCGGTGCCGACCGCGTTGGCGAGCGTGATGTTGCCGGCCGCATAGGCCGACATCAGTCCGGGCACGCCGAGCACGGAGTCGGGTCGGAAGGTGAGGGGATCGATGAAATCGTCGTCGACGCGGCGATAGATCACGTCGACCCGCTTCAGGCCTTCCGTCGTCCGCATGAACACTTCGTTGTTCTTGACGACGAGGTCGCGGCCTTCGACGAGCTCGACGCCGAGCTTGTCGGCGAGGAAGGAGTGCTCGTAATAGGCCGAGTTGTAGACGCCGGGCGTGAGCAGGGCGACCGTCGGCTCGCCCGAGGCGCTATGCGGTGCGACCGAGCGGAGCGCGGCGAGCAGCTCGTCCGGATAGCGCTCGACCGGCGCCACCCTGTGGCGGGCGAACAGATCCGGAAACAACCGCATCATGATCTCGCGGTTTTCCAGCATGTAGGACACGCCGGACGGTGTCCGCGCATTGTCCTCCAGCACGATGAAGTCTTCGGCATCGACACGGACGATGTCGATGCCGGCGATATGCACGTAGACGTCGTGCGGCACCTGCTGGCCGTTCATCTCGGGCCGGAACACCGGATTCTGGAAGATCAGATCGTCGGGCACGATTTCGGCGCGGAGGATTTCTCGGCCATGATAGATGTCGCGCAGGAACATGTTCAGCGCCTTCACGCGCTGTTTCAGTCCCTTTTCAAGCAACGTCCATTCCTTGCCGGACATGATCCGCGGGATCACGTCGAACGGGATCAGGCGCTCGGTGGATTCGGAGTCGCCATAGACTGCGAAGGTGATGCCGATGCGGCGGAATAGGAGCTCGGCCTCCTGGCGGCGATACTCGAGCGCCTCGGGAGGCGTCTCCTTGAGCCAGCGTGCCAGCTCCTGATAGGCGGGGCGAAGGTCCCCCCCTGGAATATTCATTTCATCAAACGCGACTGCCATAGATCCCGACTTTGTCTCCGCTCGGCGTTGCGCCAATGGTCAGGTCGGTGAGGTCAGGTGCAGACCGCAACGTCCTGAGGCCATGCGGCAAGAGTGCATGACTTTGAGGAGGTAGCAAGGGCCGGGCCAGCGCGATAAGCAGGGAGAGAGGGCATTTGCCTGATATGGTCGGCAACGTGCCTGAAAAAATGGCTGAGGACTGCTTATTTCGGCAGCAAAACCGCGTGACTTCAACGCGTTACCTCGGCAAAGTCGGGACCAGAGGTGAGGGACTTAAGGCATGAGCGAGATCGTCACGGCGGGCATTCTGGTCATCGGGGATGAAATCCTGTCCGGCCGGACCAAGGACAAGAATATCGGCTTCATCGCCGAATACCTGACCAATATCGGTATCGATTTGAAGGAAGTCCGGGTCGTCTCCGACGACGAGCCCGACATCATCGCCGCGTTGGATGCACTGCGGCATCGCTACACCTATGTTTTCACAACCGGCGGCATCGGGCCGACCCATGACGACATCACCGCCGACAGCGTCGCCAAGGCGTTCGGCGTCGGCATCGATCACCATCCGGAGGTGGTCGCCCGTTTCAGGGAACGTTGGAGCGAGCAGGACCTCAACGAGGCGCGTTTGCGCATGGCCCGCATCCCCGATGGTGCCGAGCTGATCCAGAGCGCGACCATCCTCGCGCCCGGCTTCAAGATCGGCAATGTCATCGTCATGGCCGGCGTGCCCTCGATCATGCAGGCGATGATGGACATCGTCTCGCCCAAGCTCAAATCGGGCGTGCGCATGCTCTCCGAATCGGTCCGCGCCAATGCGCGGGAGGGCGATATCGGTAGCCCCTTGCGGGCGATCGCCGCTGCCCACCCCGACACCATCATCGGCAGCTACCCCTTCATGGACGAGGAGCAGAAGCCGAACACCAACCTCGTGGTGCGCTCGCGCGATGCGGTTAAGCTCGCATCCGCGATGGCGGCGGTGAAGGAAATGCTGGCGGGATTGAACATCACCCGCTAGCAACCTAGCTGCCGGCAGACGAAGCAGGAGACGACGATGGCTGGAGAAGCACCGGAATTGAGCGCGCAGGAGCGGGCTGGCAGGCCCTTTCCGGTGTCGTGGGATCAGTTCCACCGGGACTGCCGGGCGCTGACCTGGCGGCTCAACGAGGTCGGCCCGTTCCACGCGGTGATCGCGATCACCCGCGGCGGCCTGGTGCCGGCCGCGATCGTCGCGCGTGAGCTCGGCGTGCGCGTGATCGACACGGTCTGCATCGCCAGCTACGACCACGACAAGCAGGGCGAGCTGCAGGTTCTGAAGGGTATTTCCGAACAGGCAATGAAGCTCGGCGGCGGCACCGGCAAGGGGCTGTTGATCGTCGACGATCTCGTCGACACCGGCAAGACCGGCAAGCTGGTGCGCGAAATGCTGCCCGATGCGCATTTCGCCACCGTCTACGCCAAGCCGAAGGGCCGTCCGCTGGTCGACACGTTCATCACCGAGGTCTCGCAGGACACCTGGATCTTCTTTCCCTGGGACACCGCGCTGTCCTACCACCCGCCGCTGCGCGACGGCGCGGCGTAACTATCGTCGCTTCGCTAGCAATGAGCGGTGGAGGCGGCCATGCCCCTGCAAAACCGCGTTACCCCGACCGGCGAGATCATCTCGACGCCACATCGCGGAATGTTCACCGGCAATCGCGGCATCATCCACGATCCCGCGACGAAAACGCTGTTGAGGAAGCGCTGGTCGTCGCCGGCCTGGCTCACCTGCACCTGCGAATTCCGCGGCCGCCGCCGCGAGGTGATGGCGCAGCAAAGCTGGACCGAGCTGTTCTTTTTGGATGAGGCCACGGCCCTCGCCGCCGGCCATCGCCCCTGCTTCTACTGTCGCCGCGACGATGCCAATCGCTTCCGCGCCGCCTGGGAGAAGGGCAACCGCGTGCAGGACGTCCGCATGCACGACATCGACACGGTGCTGCACCACGAACGACTCGACCGCGGCAAGAAACGCCTGCACGCGCTGCTGGTGCCGCTCGACCAGTTGCCCGACGGCGCGATGGTTCAACAGGGCGAGGCGAGCTACCTCGTCACACTGGGCAGGGTGCTGCTGTGGTCGCCGGCGGGGTATATTGCGGCGGAGCAGCTCCCCGGCGCCGCAACTTTGCTCACGCCGCCGTCGACACTCCGCGCACTGCATGCCGGCTATCAAGCCGTACTGCATCCGTCCGCATAGCCCTAGAGTCGAAGCCCCGCCGTCACCCCAGCTTCTCGCGCGCAAGCGCCGCGCCTGCGCCGAGTGCCATCAGCTTGGCTTCGGCGATCTCGCGCCGCATCGGCGCCATGCCGCAATTGGTGGTGGCGATGATGTTGCTCTTGGGCACGAATTTCGAGACAGCATCGATCACCTTGACGACGTCCTCGGCGGTCTCGACCGTGTCGCTGGCGACGTCGATGACGCCGGCCTGCACGATCTTGTTCTTCAAGAGCGCGAGCAGATCGAGCGGCACCTTCGAATTGCGGCACTCGATCGCGACCTGCTGGATCGGGCTGGCGTCGATCGCCGGGAAAATCTGTTCGTACTGCCGCCATTGCGCGCCGAGCGTCTCCTTCCAGTCGGTGTTGGCCTTGATGCCGTAACCGTAGCAGATGTGCACGGCGGTGGTGCAGGTGAGGCCTTGCGCCGCGCGCTCCAGCGCCCTGATGCCCCAGTCGTTGACCTCGTCCATGTAGACGTTGAAGGCGGGTTCGTCGAACTGCACGAGATCGACACCGTCGGCCTGAAGCGCCTTGGCTTCTTCATTGAGCAGCTCGGCAAAGGCGAAGGCCATCTTGACGCGGTCTCCATAGTAACGATCCGCGATGGTGTCGATGATGGTCATCGGGCCGGGCAGAGTGAATTTCAGCTTCTTCTTGGTGTGCGTGCGCGCCACGCGCGCCTCAAAGTCGTGAACGCGCCCCTTGAGCCGGAGCGGCGCGACCACCTGCGGCACCATCGCCTTGTAGCGATCCTTGCGGATGCCCATCTCGACCTTGTGGGCGAAATCGATGCCTTCGATCTTCTCCAGAAAACCGTGAACGAAATGCTGGCGGGCCTGCTCGCCCTCGGTGACGATGTCGATGCCGGCGTCTTCCTGGATCTTCAGCCAGATCAGCGTCGCATCGCGCTTGGCGCGTAGCAGTTCGTCACCTCCAGACTTCCAGGGCGCCCAGAGCATGTTGGGCTCGGCCAGCCATTCCGGCTTGGGCAAGGAGCCGGCGATCGTCGTTGGAAACAGCATGGGTCCCTCCCGGCGGGTTGTCGTTGCGCCACTGTCTGCCATGTCTTAACGTCGAGGTACAGAACAACAAAAGTCGCTCGCTATTCCAGCGGCGATGACAGGGAAGGTGATGATCGATCTCCACTACGCGCCGACGCCGAACGGCTGGAAAATCTCGATCATGCTGGAGGAACTCGGGCTTCCCTATCAGGTGAAGCCCGTCAACATCCGCGCCGGCGAGCAGTTCAACCCCGAATTCCTGGCGATCTCGCCCAACAACCGCATTCCGGCGATCGTCGATCACGAGCCTGCCGATGGCGGCGCACCGTTCCCGGTGTTCGAGACTGGTGCGATCCTGATCTATCTGGCGGAAAAGGCCGGCCGCTTCCTCCCAAGCGATCTGCGTGGCCGCTCCACCACCATCCAGTGGGTGATGTGGCAGATGGCGGGACTCGGGCCGATGCTCGGCCAGCACGGCCATTTCGCGCTCTACGCGGCTGAGAAAATTCCCTACGCGATCGAGCGCTACCGCGACGAGGCGGCGCGGCTCTATGGCGTGCTCGACCGGCAGCTCGCCAGGACCGGCGCCTATGTCGCCGGCGACTATTCCATCGCGGACATCGCCTGCTTCCCCTGGACCATGACCCACAAGGCGCAGGGCTTTACTCTCGACGACTATCCCAACGTGAAGCGCTGGTACGCCGAGGTGCGTGCGAGGCCGCAGGTGCAGGCGGGACTCGCGATCGGAAGATTCGTGAAAGAGCCGTTCGACGAGGAATCACGCAAGATCATGTTCGGCCAGCGTGCGAAGGAGTTGTTGGAAAAGAAGTGACGGCCACCGCTCTCTCCTCGTCATTGCGAGGAGCCGTTGCGACGAAGCAATGCAGAATCCTTCCGCGGCGGCAGTCTGGATTGCTTCGCTTCGGTCGCAACGACAGTGGACAGACCGTACCGAATACATGCAAAGGAAAGCACCATGATCGAATTCTTCTTCGACTGTTCCAGTCCCTGGACCTATCTCGCCTTCCACAACATCCAGCCGCTGGCGAAGGAACTCGGAGCGGAGATCGTCTGGCGGCCGATCCTGGTCGGCGGCATTTTCAACACGGTCAATCCGAGCGTCTATGCGCAGCGGGAGAAACCAGTGCCGCTGAAGGCACGCTACATGAAAAAGGATCTGCAGGATTGGGCACGCTCGGCGGGCCTGTCGATCAAGATGCCGCCGACGGTGTTCCCGGTGAACAGCGTCAAGGCGATGCGCGGCTGCATCTGGCTCGGCAAAGACATGGTGCCGTTCGCGACATCGGTATTCGAGGCCTATTGGGGCGACGACAAGGACATTTCGCAGGATGTGGTGCTGGCCGAGATCTGCAAGAAGGTCGGCATCGACGAGCAAAAATTGTTCGCCGGCATCTCGGAGCAGCCGATCAAGGATCAGCTCAAGGCCAACACGGAAGAGGTCGTCGCGCGCGGCGGGTTCGGCTCGCCGACGATCTTCGTGAACAAGACCGATATGTATTTCGGCAATGACCGCCTGCCGCTGATCCGCGAGGCGCTGCTGCGCAGCAAGGCGAGCGCGGCCTGATGGTGCGCGCCGTCGTCTGTCGTGCGCTCGGCGCACCCGAAGGCTTGCGGCTGGAAGAATTTCCCTCGCGCGCCCTGAGGCCGGACGAGGTACGGGTTGCGATCCGCGCCGCCGGCCTCAACTTCCCTGACGTGCTGATGGCCGCGGGCGAATATCAGCTCAAGCCCGAATTGCCGTTCACGCCTGGCATGGAAGCTGCCGGCGACGTCACGGAAGTCGGTGCAGAGGCAAGGGGCGTTTCCATCGGCGACAAAGTCATCGTCAAGATGCGCCACGGCGCCTTCACCGACGAAGCTGTGGTGACGCCGTCGCAGCTCACGCCGATGCCGTCGACATTCGACTATGCGGAGGCCGCGACTTATCTCGCCGGGCACGGTACCGCCTATCACGCGCTGATCGATCGCGGCCGGGTCGAGCCCGGCGAGGTGCTGCTGGTGCATGGCGCCGGTGGCGGTGTCGGGTTGGCCGCTGTCGAGATCGGCAAGATGCTCGGTGCGACCGTGATCGCGACGGCGTCGAGCGACGAAAAGCTGGCGATCGCCAAAGCGCGCGGTGCCGACCATCTCGTGCGCTACGACCGGGAGCCGTTTCGCGATGCCGTCAAGCGCATCACCGACGGCCGCGGCGCCGACGTGGTGTTCGATCCCGTCGGCGGCGAGGTGTTCGAGAATTCGATGCGCTGCATCGCCTGGGGCGCGCGGCTGCTGGTGATCGGCTTTACCGGCGGCATCGGCTCGGCCAGGACCAATCTGTTGCTGATCAAGGGCGCCAGCGTGCTCGGCGTGCGCGCAGGCGAAGCGGTGCGGAAAAACCCCAAGCTCGGCGCGATCAGGCTGAAAGCGCTGCTGCAATGGGCAGAGGAGGGCAAGCTGCGGCCCAGCATCTCGCACCGCCTGCCGCTGGAGGATTACGCGAAGGCGATGCGGCTGCTGCTCGACCGCAAGGCGATCGGGCGCGTGGCGCTGGTGATGGATTGACTTCTATCGTCGTCATTCCGGGGCGCCCGTAGGGCGAACCCGGAATCTCGAGATCCCGGGTTCGATGCTTCGCACCGCCCCGGGATGACGCTTGGCGTCACTTGTACTCCCGCTCCGTCCACCACGGGAAATAGTCCGGCATGTCGCTGGACACCTTGTTCTTGAACTGCGCCGGCCGCTTCTCCAGGAACGACACCACGCCTTCCTTCACATCCTCGGAGCGGCCGCGGGCGTAGATGCCGCGGCTGTCGACCTTGTGGGCTTCCATGGGATCGTCGGCACCCATCATGCGCCACATCATCTGGCGGATCAGCGCAACCGACACCGGCGCGGTCTTGGCCGCGAACTCCTTGGCGAGGGCGCGCGCGGTCGGTAGCAGGTCATCAGGCGCCACGACCTTGCTGACGAGGCGGCCGGCGAGTGCTTCCTGGGCCGGGAAGACGCGGCCGGAATAGCACCATTCCAGCGCCTGCGAGATGCCGACGATGCGCGGCAGGAACCAGCTCGAGGCCGCCTCCGGCACGATGCCGCGCTGGGAGAACACGAAGCCGAAGCGAGCGGCATCCGAAGCAATGCGAATGTCCATCGCGAGCTGCATGGTGACGCCGATGCCGACGGCCGGGCCGTTCACCGCAGCGATGACCGGCTTCAGACATTTGAAGATGCGCAAGGTCACCTGACCGCCGCCATCGCGTACCTGCGGATCGCTGTAATCGACCTTGCCGTCGGCGAAGCGTTTGACGGGCCCGCGCCGTGCGTCGCGATCAAAGGTGTCGGCACCCGAGGAGAGATCGGCACCCGCGCAAAAACCGCGGCCGGCGCCGGTGACGATGATGGCGCGGACGTTGTCGTCCTTGTCGGCGGCGTCGAACGCGTCGATCAGCTCGGCCTGCATCTGCGCGTTGAAGGCGTTGAGCTTGTCGGGCCGGTTCAGCGTGATGGTGAGGATCTGCTCGGCGACCTCGTATTTGATCGTCTCATACGCCATGGTGGTTTCCTTCCTTCTTGAGCGCAGTCTCGTAAGACGTCATGCATGCGCGTCGACGTCCGTCTTGCGCGGACTGGGCATGTCTTCCTCTCCTGAGTAAGCAAACGACAATGGCCGGAGCAAGCCCCGGCCACGTCGCGGTCTGACGGTATTGAAGGCGTCAGTGAGCCGGAGGCTTCGGCCAGGGGTTCTGTGCGCCGCGCAGGCCCTCGAAGGCCTTGGCCATGCCGAGCACGCCGATATCGTCGAAGCGGCGGCCGACGATCTGGACGCCGATCGGAAAACCCGTGGCGTCGAAGCCGCCATTAATGGATACGGCAGGGTTCTCCGACATATTCCACGGCACGGTATAGCAGATGTGCTCGAACGGCCTCATCGGATCGTTGGTGGGCGAGGCCCAGTCTGCGGCGTAGTTCACGTTCGGCGCGGTCGGAGAGATCACATAGTCGAGTTCGCAGAACAGCTTTGACGCAGCCGCGCGGATCGCCATGGTCTGGTTGAAGCCGCGGATGACGTCGACGCCCGACAGCTTTGCGCCGGATGCACCCCATTTGAAGATATAGGGCAGCACCTTTGCCTGTTCGGCCGGCGTCAGCTTCGACAGATCGTCCCACATCCGCGCCCGCCAGAAATTGTCGAGGCCGTCGAGCATCTCGCGCGTCAGGATGCCGTCGACCTCGGTGACGACGCTGCCTGCGGATTCGAATGCCTTCGCGGCCTTCACCGCGACCTCGCGGACCGGTTTTTCCGCCGGCAGTCCGACGCCGGCATCGAGCATCAGGCCGATCCGCAATTTGCGCGGGGACTTGTCCAATCCCTTCCAGTTCAGCGGCTCGGCGGGCAGGCTCATGCCGTCGCGGCGGTCGGGCTTTGCGATCACGCTCATCATCAGCGCGCAATCATCGACCGTGCGGGTCATGGGACCCGCGACGCGGCCGACATAAGTGGGATCGATCGGTACGCGGCCGAAGCTCGGCTTCAGGCCGACGAGGCCACACCAGCCCGCGGGCAGGCGCACCGAGCCACCGATATCGGTGCCGAGATGCAGCGGACCGTAACCGGCCGCCGCCGCAGCTCCCGCACCGGCGCTGGAGCCGCCGGGGTTCTTGGAGAGGTCCCAGGGATTGCGCGCGAGCGCGTGGAACGATGAGAGCCCCGAGGACAGCATGCCGTAATCGGGCATGGTCGTCTTGGCGAAGATGATGCTGCCTGCCTCACGCAGCCGCGCGGCTGGTGGCGCGTCCTTCTCGGCGGGTACGAGCTTGACGCTCGCAGCCCCCAGCGGCACGGGCACGCCCTTGGTCGCGATGTTGTCCTTCACCGTCACGGGCACGCCGTCGAGCGGGCCGCAAGGCTCGCCGCCGGACCAGCGCGCGGTCGAGGCCTTTGCGGCCTCGCGCGCGCTTTGGGGATCGAACGCATAGAGCGCCTTCACATGCGGTTCCCACGCTGCGACATGCGCGAGCAAATCGTCCAGCACCTCGCTCGGCGAGAACTGTTTTGCCCGATAGCCCGCGATCAGATCGACCGCGGACAGATCGTGCAGCGAGGTGACCGCCTCCTCGACGCCCTTCCTCTGCATTGCTAGCCCACCGGCATACGCGTTTCGATGATCCGGGCGAACATGCTGGCGCCGATCGGCAGGATCTTGTCGTCGAGCACGAAGCCGGGATTGTGGACGGGCACCGAGCCGTCATGGCCGACCCAGAAATAGGCGCCGGGAATGGTCTCCAGCATGTCGGCGAAATCCTCGCTGCCCATCTTCGGCTGGGTGCGGGTGATCACCTTGGCGGGATCGACGATCGTGCGGGCGACGTCCTCGACCACCTTGGACTGCTCGACCTGGTTGACCAGCACGTTGAAGGTGTCGCGGATGTCGACGTCGATCACGCACTGGTAGGCGCTTGCGATGCCGGCGCAGATGGTGCGGATGCGTTCGCTGACCAGGGTGCGGACTTCCTTGGAGAAGGTGCGGATGGTGCCGCACAGATGCGCGTCGCCGGGAATGACGTTGTAGGCGGAGCCCGCATGGATCTGGGTGATCGACACGACGGCGGCCTGGAGCGGCTCGACATTGCGGCTGACGATGGTCTGGATCGCTTGCGCCAGCGTGGTTGCGATGATCACCGCGTCCTTGGAGCGCTCGGGCATCGCGCCATGGGCACCATAGCCGGTGATGCGGAGGTCGAAGAAATCGGCGCTGGCCATGGCCGGGCCGGGCAGGATCGCGATTTCGCCGTGGTTGAGGTCGGGCGCGTTATGCAGGCCGTAGAGCTCGTCGCACGGAAACTTCTCGAACAGGCCGTCCTTGATCATCGCACGTGCGCCGCCGAGGCCTTCCTCGGCCGGCTGGAAGATCAGGTGCACGGTGCCGTCGAAATTCCTGGTCTCGGCGAGGTAGCGTGCGGTGCCGAGCAGCATGGTGGTGTGGCCGTCATGGCCGCAGCCGTGGAAGCGGCCGGGGATTTTCGAGCTCCATTTCAGATTGGTGTTCTCTTCCATCGGCAGCGCGTCCATGTCGGCGCGCAGGCCGATACGCTTGCCGCCCGAACCCTTGCCCTTGATGACGCCGATCACGCCGGTGCCGCCGAGGCCGCGATGCACCTCGATGCCCCAGCTCGCCAGCTTGTCGGCGACGATGCCTGACGTGCGCACCTCCTCGAAGCCGATCTCGGGATGGGCGTGGAGGTCGCGGCGGATGGCGGTGAGTTCGTCGGCGAAGCCGTCGATGCGATCGATGGTGGGCATGTGTTCCTGTCCGGTTAACGTGAAGGGGGCGTGAAAACGGGGCCGTTCGGCTTGATGCGGATTCCCGGACGCAGGCGCGTCCAGGGCAGCGAGGCGGTGTCGGCCGGCATCGCGCCCGGTGCGGCGCAGATCATCAGCTGTTCCGCGATCGGCTCGAAATCGGCGCGGAAGTGCACCGAGCTCTTGTTGACCAGGATCTTCTCCTTGGTCGGCTCGATGCCGACATAGCGATACATCGCCTGGTCGGCGAGCTGCGCCTTGTGCGAGGAAACGACGACGCGGACGTCGCCGATGCGCAAGGCTGCGGAGGGGCCCATCTCCATCTCGCGGCCGCCGTAATAGGGGCCGGGCGCGACGAAGCGGCCGTCGGAGAGGCTTTCGACGACGAAGGTCTCGGTATAGGGCTCGTCGCCGGCGATCCCTGATTTGCCGCCGAGCGAGAGCGTCACGGTGGCGCCGACGCCGGCCGCATGTGCCGCTTTGGCTGACTCCGGATCGTAGATCACACCGGTCGCGGCGCTTGCCTTGTTGCGTACCAGCGCGCGCAGCATGCCCGTCGTGTCGGAATCGCCGCCGGCTCCGGGATTGTCCTGGGTATCGGCGATGATGATCGGCTTGCTCGCGCTCCTGGAGAGTTCCATGGCGTGGCGCACGCCGTCATCGGGTGACCAGATCTTGCCGTCGAAATCGTCCTCGTGGCTTTCGATCAGCTTGACGATCGCATCCGCTGCGTGGTCGGCGTCTTCCTGCGTCTTGCCATAGGCGAACACGCTCGGACCGCAATCGCGGAAATCGGCGGCGGGGAAACCCGGCGCGAACGAGAGGGTCGGAACCGCATCGCTCTCCAATGCGGCGAGCCTTTCGTAGATGCCCTTGGTCGGAAAGTCGTTGGTGCATTGCCAGCTGATCGCGATCAGGAACGGTATCTGGCGGAACGACTTTGCAAAGCGCTGCTTCGTCTTCAGAAGCAGAGCGAGGTGCTCTGCCGAGGCCCGGCCGGTCTCGGCCATGTCGACATGAGGATAGGTGCGGTAGGCGATCAGCGCGTCCGCATGTTCCATCATTGCTGATGTGACGTTGGCGTGCAGGTCGAGGCTCGCGACCAACGGAACATCCTTGCCGATGACGCGGCGCACGCGCGCCAGAATCTCGCCTTCGCCGTCGTCGAGATGCTCGGTGACCATGGCGCCGTGCAGGTCGAGATAGACAGCGTCAATCGGGCCCGCGGCTCTGATGCCGTCGACCATCACCTCCACGATGCGCTCGAAAGCGTCCTTGGTCACGTGTGCCGAGGGGCTCGCACCGCAGGCAATCGTCGGGATGAGTTCCCAGCCATTGGCTTCGGCGCTGTCGACAAAGCCGGCGAGGCCGACATTGATGCGCCGCATCACCTTGAGCACGTCGGGCCCTACGGTCATCGCCGGCCAGCCGCCACCATGCTGGAAGTCCGCAAACGTCGCCTTCGTCGGAGCGAAGGTGTTGGTCTCGTGCAGGAAGCCGCCGACGGCGATGCGTGTCATCAACTCAAGTCCCGGGCAAATGATGTGCGAGACGTTACCCGGCTTTGCAGCAAGAGCAAGCAAGGCAGACAGTCGCGCTGCGCATGGCCTCAAGCTGTTTTGGGAATACTCGCAGTGACGGGTAGACAGACCTAGGCGCTGGCCCCCACACCCTCCGACACCGGCCGGAAATTCGCAAAGTCCCAGTTGCGTCCGGGCGCCGCATCCAGCAGCGCCCTGGTGTAGGCCTCCTGCGGATGCGTCAGCACTTCGGCCGCCGGGCCCTGCTCGACGACGCGGCCGTGCTGCATCACCACGACCTCGTCGCAGATTTGCGCGGCGACGCGTAGGTCGTGAGTGATGAACAGAATGGCGATGCCGAGCCGCTTCTGGATCTCGTCGAGCAGCTCCAGCACCTGCGCCTGCACCGAGACGTCGAGCGCAGAGACCGCTTCGTCCGCGACCAGCACGTCCGGATCGAGCGCGAGCGCGCGCGCGATGGCGATGCGCTGGCGCTGGCCGCCGGAAAACTGGTGCGGATAACGCGACACCGCGTCGGCCGGCAGGCCGACCAGCTCGAGCAGCTCGCGGGCACGCTTCATCGCGCTCGCATGCGGGACGCCGTAATTGATCGGGCCTTCCGCGATGCTCTCGCCGACGGTGATGCGCGGGTTCAGCGAACGGTAGGGATCCTGGAACACGATCTGGATCTTCTGCCGGTGCGGTTGCAGCAGGCGGCGCGAGATGTCGGAGATCTCGCGGCCGGCGAGGCGGACGCAGCCGGAGGTCGGATCGATCAGGCGCACGATGCAGCGCGCCACCGTCGACTTGCCCGAGCCGCTCTCGCCGACGATGCCGAGCGTGCGTCCCTTGCGCAGCGTCAGCGTCACCTTGTCGGCGGCGACGACCTCGCGTCCCTTGCCGAAGAACGCGCGCTCCTTGTAGACCTTGCTGAGGTCGTTGGCCTCGAGCACGACGGGCTCGTGGCTCTCCTCGCGCGGCGGCCGCGGCACCAGGCTCGGCACGGAGGCGAGCAGGTTGCGGGTGTACTCCATCGTGGGATTGCGCAGCACGGTCTCGAGCGGGCCGGTCTCCACAAGTCTGCCCTGCCGCATCACCGCGACGCGGTCGGCGATCTCGGCCACGACACCCATGTCGTGGGTGATGAACAGCACGGCGGTGCCGTGATCGCGCTGGAGCTCGCGGATCAGCGACAGGATCTGCTTCTGCGTGGTGACGTCGAGCGCGGTGGTCGGCTCGTCCGCAATCAGCAGCTTCGGCTCCAGCACGAGGGCCATCGCGATCATGATGCGCTGGCGCTGGCCGCCGGACAGGCGATGCGGGTAGGAAGCGAAGATGCGCTCGACCTGGGGCAGGTGAACCTGCTCCATCATGTCGAGGATGCGCTTCCTGCGGGCCTTGCTGTCGAGATCGGTGTGGGCGCGCAGGACTTCGTCAATCTGGCGGCCGACCGGCACCACCGGATTGAGCGCGGTCATCGGCTCCTGAAAGATCATCGCCATCCTGGTCGCGCGCAGCTGGCGCAGGCGGCGATCGGTCGCGGTGAGGATCTCCTCGCCGACGAGCTTGACGCTGCCGCCTGATGGCACCAGCGTGCCCTTCGGCAGCAGGCCCATCGTGGTGAGCGAGGTCACCGACTTGCCGGAGCCGCTTTCGCCGACGAGGCACAGCGTCTCGCCCTCGCGCACCTGGATCGAGATGCCGTCGATGATCTTCGCTCCGTTCGGCTTCTTGCCGACGGAGACGACGAGGTTGTTGATGTCGAGAACGATGTCTTTGGTCATAACGTGATCGCTCATCACTTGCCCTCGCGCTGCTTCATGCGGGGATCGAGGGCGTCGCGGGCGGCGTCGCCGATCAGGTTGATGCTGAGGATGGCGATCGAGAGCAGCAGGCCCGGCCAGAAGATCAGCGTCGGCTTGAGCTGGAAGTACTGGCGGCCCTCGGCCATGATGTTGCCCCAGGTCGGCGTCTCCGGCGAGATGCCGGCGCCGAGGAAGGAGAGGATGGCCTCGGTGAGGATCGCGGACGCGCAGACATAGGTGCCCTGGACGATCAGCGGCGCGATCGTGTTCGGCATCAGATGCCGCCACATGATCTTCGGCAGCGACGATCCGACCGAGATAGCGGCTTCCACATAGGGTTCTTCGCGCGCGGACAGCACGACCGAGCGCACCAGCCGCGCAACGCGCGGGATTTCAGGAATGGTGATCGCGACCATGACGGTCCAGATGCTGGCGCCTGACAGCGACACCACGGCGATCGCGAGCAGAATGCTCGGCATCGCCATCAGGCCGTCCATGACGCGCATCAGCACGGAATCGACCAGCTTGAAGAAGCCGGAGACGAGGCCGATGGCGAGGCCGATGGCGATCGACAGGATCGCCGAGCCGATGCCGATCAGCAGCGAGATGCGCCCGCCATAGATGACGCGCGACAACAGGTCACGGCCATAGGCGTCGGTGCCGAGCAGAAATTGTGCCGACGCCGGCTTCAGCCGCTGCGATGGCGCGAGCTGGATCGGATCATGCGGCGCGATCAGCGGCGCCAGGATCGAGACCGCCACGATCAGCGCCAGCAGGATGGTGGCGACCGCGATGATCGGCGTCGAGGTGAGGAATCCGAGCTTCGGCCGCAGCGGCGAGGTGATCGGAATGGAGGACTGGGGAAGGCTGTCGACGGTCATTGTTGTTCGTGTCCTTGCCTCAGTACCGGATTCGCGGATCGAGCAGCGTGTAGGCGACGTCGATCAGGAGATTGACGACGACGTAGATCAGCGAGGTCAGCAGGATCATCGCCTGGATCACCGGATAGTCGCGCGCCAGCACCGCGTCCACGGTGAGGCGGCCGATGCCGGGGATGTTGAACACGCTCTCGGTGACGACGACGCCGGAGATCAGCAGCGCAAAGCCGGTGCCGATCACGGTGATCACGGGCACGGCGGCGTTGCGCAGCGCGTGCCGCATCATCACCGCGACCTCGTTGATGCCCTTGGCGCGCGCGGTCCGCACGTAGTCTTCGCCGAGCACGTCGAGCATCGCCGCGCGGGTCATGCGCGCGATCAGCGCGATGTAGATGAAGGAGAGCGCGCAGGTCGGCAGGATGATGCGCTCGAAGAAGGGGCCGAAGCCGGCCGAGATGCTCTTGAAGCCCTGCACCGGCACCCAGCGCAGGTCGATGGCGAAGACCTGGATCAGGACGTAGCCGACCACGAACACCGGCACGGAGAAGCCGAGCACGGAGAGTCCCATCACGAAGCGGTCGATCCAGGTGCCATGCTTCCAGGCCGCGATGACGCCGAGCGGCACGGCGACGATGACGGCGAGGATGATGGTCGACAGCGCGATCGAGATCGACGGCTCGACGCGCTGGCCGATCATCTTCATGACCGGGAGATTGGAGATCAGCGAGGTCCCGAGGTCGCCGTGCAGCAGCTTGTTCACCCAGGTGATGAACTGCACGATCAACGGCTCGTTGAGGCCGAGCGAGGTGCGGATGCGCTCCAGACGCTCCGGCGTCGCGTTGTCGCCGGCGAGGATCGCGGCGGGATCGCCAGGTGTCAGCCGCAGCAGCAGGAACACGAACAGCGCGACGACGCCCATCACGGGCACCGCGGCCAGAACGCGGCGAATGAGATAACCTAGCATGCACCTATCTCCGGCTGCGGAATTGAGGGGGCCGAGAGGCGCCCGTGGATTCGGTCGTGTCTATCATGCGCGCCTGTCACTCGGGCTGGAAGAGACGGCCGGAGAGCCGTTCTCTCGGGGCAAATTGTGTGCCAAGGGCAGGGCGGTCGCAAGGGCCGCCCCGCAGTGATTTGCGACCACTCAGGATGCACGACGCAGCTCTTGCTCAACCGCAAGTGAGGGGGCCGATCGCGGTGCGTTGAGCCCGCGCCAGCCGTCGATGGTTCCCGCAATCATCTGCGCGGTTGCGGCCGACAGGGTCCAGCCGAGATGGCCGTGGCCGGTGTTGAAGAACACGCCCGGCATCCGGCCTGCACGCACCACTGGCATCATGTTCGGCATCATCGGTCGCAAGCCAGCCCAGGGCACGACGCGCGAGGTCTCGACATCGGGGAAATTGCTGCGCACCCAGTCGATCAGCGGCTGCACGCGATCGGCGCGGATGTCGCGGTTGAAGTCGTTGAACTCGGCGGTGCCGGCGACACGAAAGCGATCGGCGCCGAGCCGGCTGGTGACGATCTTGGCGGCTTCGTCGAGCAGGCTGACCGTCGGCGTCGCGTCGCGGCTTTCGGCGGAGTCGAGCTGCACCGTGATCGAATAGCCCTTCACCGGATAGACGTTGACGCGCTCGTCGAGCATCGCCGCAAAGTGACGGCTGGCAACGCCGGCACAGACCACGACGCCGTCCGCCTTCAGCATGCCGCGCGCAGAAGCGGCAGCGTCGCTTGCCGAGAGATCAGCCCAACCGATGACAAAGCCGCCGCCGGCTTGCGCGATGGAATCGATGTTGGCTTCGTGGATGAAGGTCGCGCCGCGACGCTTGCAAGCCTCCGCAAGGCCGCGCGTGAATTTGTGGATATCGCCGGTCGCGTCCGACGGCGTGTAGAAACCGCCGTAATACTCCTTGCGCAGGGTCGGCTCGATCGTGCGAATTTCTTCCGTTGTCACAGGGCGGCGATCGAGGCCGCCCTCCTGCAGCAGCGCGTTGACTTGCAGGCCGGATTCAAAGTCCTTCTTGTCGTGATAGATGTGGAGGATGCCGCGGCGCTCGAGATCGAAGTCGATGCCTTCGCGCGTCGCGATCTCGAACAGGTGCTTGCGGGCTTCGATGGCGAGCCGCGTGGTCAGAATCGTGTTCGCACGGTAGTTGCCGATTGCGGCGACGAACTCGCTCATCCACGAATATTTGTGCCAGTTCGGCCGCGGGTTCATCAGCAGCGGCGCATCGCGCCGGAACATCCAGCGCAGGCCCTTGAGGATCGTCGCGGTGCTGTTCCACACTTCGGCATTGCTGGCAGAGAGCTGTCCGCCGTTCGCGAACGAGGTCTCCATCGCGGCATAACGGTGCTTGTCGAGCACCGTCACCTCAAAGCCGCGTTCGAGCAGGGCATAGGCGGTCGTTACGCCGGTGATGCCGGCGCCGATGATGGCGATATGAGTCATGATGAGTTAGGGGCTCCCGTGAGTTAGAGATGGCTGACCGCCGGCCCGAAAGCCGTTGGCGGCGCCCCATCTGTCACGGTTACCTGAGAGCTTGATCCGATGCGGACCTCGGAAGGTCGACCTCGGACTATCCCCTTCGGTGGACGCCACGATAGTCAAATCGTGCCGCCTCTCTCCAGATCGTCCTGACGATACAGTCCTTTTGCCTGAGAGTTTCCGGGGCGGTTGCTCCGTCGGCGCCGCAACGAAAGCTGATGCCTTCGTTGCGATCTCTCCCGCATCGTCGCGTGGACCATCGAGCAGTACGATGCGCCTCATTTTTAGACAAGGCTAAATTTCATCCGCGACTGCAAACGCATTGTGCAGTGCGAGGTTGATGGATCGAGTCATTCCGGGGGCGCGCGGCGCAACCCGGAATCTCGAGACGGACCATCCCGGCATGACCGACTTGCTACTCAAGCGTCGCCAGCAGCCCCGCCATCAGGCGACCGCGCTCGACCAGGCTGTCGACCTCGATGAATTCCTCGAGCGTGTGGCCATTGCCGCCGCGCACGCCGAGGCCGTCGAGCGTCGGGATGCCCATCGCGCCGGTGAAGTTGCCGTCGGAGCCGCCGCCCGAGCTTGCATGCGGTAATTCCGCGCCGAGAGATTTGGCGATGCCGCGTGCCTTTTCATACAGCGCCATGGTGCCGGCATCCGGCTCCCAAACCGGCCGCGTCACGCCGCGCGTCACCTTGAAGATGACGTCGTTGGTGGTGCCCGAGAGTGCCAGCATGCGTTCGACGCCGCGGTCGAGATCGGCCTGGCGCTTGGCCATCGAGAGCGCTTCGCCGGTCGCGGTCGTCGCGACACAGTTGACCCACTGCCCGCCATGCACGACGCCGACCGAGAAGGTGCAATCCTCCGTCGTCATCGCGTCGATCGCGAGAATTTGCCGCGCCATCTCGCGGATCGCCGAGCGTCCCGCCGACAACGTCGCGCCGGCGTGACTCGGTCGTCCCGTCGCTTCAAGATTGAAGCGCGCGATGGCGTAACGTCCGGTGGTGACGCCGTTGTCGGCACGGCCGGGCTCGGGCACCAGCACATATTTGTTGCGGGCAGCTTCTGCTTCGATGATGTCGCGTGTCGAGGGCGTGCCGACTTCCTCGTCGGGCGTGAACAGGATGGTAATCGGCAGCGGCGTGGTGAAGGAGGCGCGCGCAAGCTGCCGGATCGCTTCCAGCGAGAGATAGTTGCCGCCCTTCATGTCGTAGACGCCGGGGCCGTAGCATTTGTTGCCCTCACGGCGCCATTTCAGCTTCTCGATAGTGCCGGTCGGGTGGACGGTATCCATGTGCCCGGCGATCAGGATGCCCGGTTCGCCCTGCTTGGGATGCGGGAAACGCGCGCGGATGACGCCGCCAAAGCCCTGACGGCCGGCGATGCGTTCGATCGTCGCACCCATGATGGCCATATCGCGCGCCGCAATATCGAGCATGCGGTTGACGGCACCGGCGTCCCAGGTCGGGCTTTCGCATTCCACCCAGGTGCGCAAGCCCTCGAGCATCGCCTCGGAATCGAAGGGAAGATTGGCTGGATTCATCTCAATGTCTCTCGAGCTTGGAAGGTGGAACGCGCATTGCATTGGCGCGGGACGGGACAAGCGGAGAATGTTGTAGAGCCAAACCGATCTTTGTGGAGCCCGTGGATGCGATGCCATGGGCTGCACCGAAACCGGATTGACGCGCTCAAGACTGTCTGCAAGTCTCGAAAGATAAAGGCATTGCATGAGGTTAGTTCGCCCAAGAAACGAACCTGATGCTCAACCAAGAACCTGCCTTTGAACAGTTTCACGTCAGGAGAAACTTATATGTCCAAGATTTCGCGCCGCAAGCTTCTCAAGATTGCGGGTGTCGCGCCGACGGCGCTTGCGTTTGCGTCCGTGTTGCCGCCGAACGCGTCGGCCGCCAGCGGCAAGACCATCACGGCTGTGATGCATTCGGACCTGCGCATCATCGATCCGGGCTTCACCACCGCCTACATCACGCGCGACCACGGCTACATGGTCTACGACACCCTGCTTTCGACCGATTCGACGTTCAAGGTTCAGCCGCAGATGGCGGACTGGAAGGTCTCCGACGACAAGCTGACCTACACCTTCACGCTGCGCGACGGACTGAAGTGGCATGACGGCGCGCCGGTGACCGGCGAGGATTGCGTCGCATCGCTGAAGCGCTGGGGCAAGAACGACGGCATGGGCCAGAAGCTCATGGACTTCACCGCCAGCATCGAGGCGCCAGACGCCAAGACGATCGTGCTGAAGCTGAAGGAGCCCTATGGGCTGGTGCTTGAATCGATCGGCAAACCGTCCTCGCTGGTACCGTTCATGATGCCGAAGCGGCTCGCCGAAACGCCGGCGGGCAAGCAGATGGCCGAGCAGATCGGCTCCGGTCCCTTCAAGTTCGTGCAGAGTGAATTCCAGCCAGGCGTGAAGTCGGTCTATGCCAAGAACACCGATTACGTGCCGCGCAAGGAACCGGCGAGCTGGACCGCCGGCGGCAAGGTCGTCAAGGTCGACCGTGTCGAATGGATCACCATGCCGGACGCGCAGACGGCGGTCAACGCGCTGCAGTCGGGCGACATCGACTTCATGGAAAACCCGCCGTGGGATCTGCTTCCGGTGCTGGAAGGGAACAGCGACCTCAAGGTCGAGGTCCTGAACAAGTTCGGCTTCCAGACGCTCGGCCGCATGAACTTCCTGCTGCCGCCGTTCGACAATCCGAAGATTCGCCGCGCTGCGCTCCTGGCGATGAACCAGAAGGACGTGCTCGACGCGCTCGTCGGCAATCCCAAGTACTACAAGCTCTGCGGCGCCTATTTCGTTTGCGATACGCCCTTTGCGAGCGATGCAGGTGGCGAGACTCTGGTGAAGGGCGGCGGCATGGCAGAGGCCAAGAAGCTGCTCGCCGAGTCCGGCTACGACGGAACGCCGATCGCGATCATGGCGCCCGGCGATGTCACCACCTTGAAGGCCCAGCCGGTCGTCGCGGCGCAATTGCTCCGTGAGGCTGGCTTCAAGGTCGACCTTCAGGCGACCGACTGGCAGACCGTCGTGAGCCGGCGTGCCGGCCAGAAGCCGGTGAAGGAGGGCGGTTGGAACATGTTCTTCACCAACTGGGTTGCCGCCGACGTGATGAACCCGGTCGCCAACGTATCGATCGGCGGACGGGGCAAGAACGGCGGCTGGTTCGGCTGGGCGGAAGATGCCAAGATCGAGAAGCTCAAGGACGAGTTCGTCCGCGCGGCCTCGCTCGACGATCAGAAGAAGATCGCCTCCGAGATCCAGAAGGAAGCCTATGACCAGGTGATTTACATCCCGCTCGGCCAGTATCTGGCGCCGAGCGCCTGGCGGAAGTCGCTCACCGGCGTGCTCGACGGTCCGGCGACTCCGATCTTCTGGAACGTCGACAAGTCAGAGTAAGACGGAACAAGGGAAGGGGGCTTCCGGCACCCTTCGCCATGACATCACGCGGCGCCGCTGTCATCAGCGGCGCCGTTGTCGTTCGGTATTCCTGTTTCGGTGAAGGCGGGAGCGGCGCCTCAGCAGTGGCTGTCGCGAACCTGCTCGAGCCCTTCGCTTGCAAAAGGCGGATTGACGGCGGCGTGCTCGGCTGAAGACGCCGATCGCTCAGCCTGCTGACGGTCCGGCTTGCGCGCTTCGTTGCGGTGCTGTGGTTCCATTGAGTCCATCTCTCGAATTGCTGCAAGACAACATGAAGAGGGCTTTGAAGTTCCTCACACGATCGGGCGATGATGCGGCTTGAACAGCCGCCCCTTCTCCACGACCAGCACGATCGCGAGCGCCGCAAGCGTCGACAGGAAGAAGCCGACCGAGAACGGCAGCAGCGTGCCATCGAAGCTCTGGCCGATCGCCGTGCCGACGACGATGCCGATCAGAGTCGTGATCGAGCCGTAGAGCGAGGAGGCGGTGCCGGCGATGTGGCCCTGCGGCTCCATCGCGAGCGCGGTGAAATTGGCGACCATCATCCCGAACGAGAACATCATCAGCGCCGACAGCACCATGAACAGGGGCAGCGGCAGCACGCCGAGAATCTCGGTCAGCAGCATCACGCCGGCCACCGCGGCATAGAGCGTCAGCGCGCCGTGCGAGATCACGCGCATGCCGAGCCGCCCCACCAGTTTCGCGTTGAGGAAGCCGGCGACGGCGGTGCCGGCCGCGATTGCGGCGAAGGCGAGGGGGAAATAATGGCCGAGATGATAGATGCCGGTGAACACCTGCTGCGCGGAGAACACATAGGAAAATAGCGCGCCCATCACGCTGCCCGCGGCGGTCGCATAGCCGATGGTCTGGCGGTTGGTGACGGTCTGGCGGAAGGCCGAGAGCACGTCGGCAGGCGCGAGCGACCTGCGCTCCGTCTCGGGCAGCGTCTCCGGAAGCCGCCACACGCTCCAGGCCAGCGCGATGATGCCGTAGAACATCAGCACGACGAAGATGCCGCGCCAATGCGTGACCAGTAGCACCGCCTGTCCGAACGAGGGCGCGATCACGGGCACCGCGATGAAAATCATCATGGCAAGCGACATCACGCTCGCCATGCGGCGGCCGGCATAGCAGTCGCGCACGATCGAGGTTGCGATCACGCGCGTCGCCGAGGTGCCGAGACCTTGCAGCGCGCGGGCGAGCAGCAGCGTCTCGAACGAGGGCGCGGCGACCGCGAGCACGCTCGCCACGGCATAGACCGCCATGCCGCCGAGCAGCACCGGCCGGCGTCCGAACCGGTCGGACAACGGGCCCATGATGAACTGCCCTGCGCCGAAGCCGATCAGGAAGGTCGACAGCACGAGCTGGAGATGGTTGGCGTTGGGAATGCCGAAGGCCGCCCCGATGTTGGGCAGTGCCGGCAGCATCATGTCCATCGCGAGCGGATTCAGCGCCATGATGGACGCGATCACGACAACGAATTCGGGAAAACCCATGGGGCGGTGTCCGGAGGACACCCAGTCGTCGGCATTGACGTCGGACAAGCAGCTCACCTCTGATTTCAGAGGCTAAATCTAAGGCCCATGCTGCATTGCACAACCCATGTTTCGGGATGGCTGTCCGGCGGGGCCGGGGACGGACAACAAATGGTGAAGACGTCACGAGCCGAAAAGCCTGAGATCGGCTCGCACGACCGGCCTGCTCGACCGGGTCGAGCGCCGATGATCATGTGTTTTGCATTGTCCGCTATCGGCAATCGCCATAAGTGCGCGGCTGGCCGCTGCTTCCGCCGGTAACGGTCCGCGATTTTCCAGCGCCACATTGGACACGCATCCTTTTCGCGCTGGTGGTCTTCGCGGCATTGATTGCGCTCGGAGCGGCTGCCGTCGTCAAGGACCCTGCGTCCTTCGCGCTTGTCGCAATCGTTTGGAATGAAATCAAAGCGGTCCTCGTCTTACTGCTTCGGTTCTTTGAAGCAGTGCGCTCATAACTCGGCTCGCACTGCCGTAAGGCAGAATCGCAGCTTCTCCGTTGTCACGACGACAAGGCCTTCTCCTTCACGATGTCTCTGCTCCCAATCTCGAGCTCGCCTTCCGCCTCGCAGTGCGCTCAATTCAGTCGGGTGCGGCCAACATCGTGCGGGCGTAGCTAAATCGACAAGGCATGACCTCGACGGCGTGGTCCGGCATCTTGCCGCGCAGGCCCTCTCAGCTCCGGGGCGTCATGCGTTGGTGCGGGCAGCCGGGGTCGAACCGGCACAGCTCTTGCGAGCCGAGGGATTTTAAGTCCCTTGCGTCTACCAATTTCGCCATGCCCGCTTGATCCAACGGGATCAAACACTTAAGTCCCGTCCGGCCGTCTGGAATTGGCGCTTTCGCACCGGACAGGGGGTTCTTCCTTAAGCGAGCCGGCGGCACAAGGCAAAGCCTCAATCCCGACATCTGGCCCTGCTTTAGGCATTCTCAATTCACGGGGACTATTTTTCCGCCCATGCCTGCTTCGCTCTCCTCTTCCGTCCGCGCCTGTTGTGCGGTTGCCGCGCTGGTTGCGGCCGGCTTCGCGCTGTCCGGCTGCGCCGGCGTGAGCGAGACGATCGCCCCCGCTTTTGCCGATCCCGCCAAATACGAATTGTACGACTGCAAGCAGCTCGAGGGCGAGCGCAAGGCGCTCGCGGCGCGCACCACGGAATTGCAGAAGCTGATGGACAAGGCGGAGACCGGGACCGGCGGTGCCGTCGTGTCCGAACTTGCCTATCGCAACGACTACGTCGCGGTCCGAGGCTCGGCGCAGATGGCGGAAGACGCGTGGCGCCGCAACAGGTGCCGGGAAACGCCGCCTGACGCGACGCCGGCGTCTTCGACGCCGCAGCGGCCGGACATCAAGCCGGCTCCGAAGCGCTAAGCGCGCCAGCCGTAGATCCAGTCCTGTCGCGCCAGCATGCGCTCCGGCCCGAGCGCACGTATCGCAAGATCGCGCGCGATCGCGAACGGGCCGCCGAGATGATAGATGCGACCCTGCTGCCGCGCGGTCCGCTGTACCTTCCTGACACGGGCCTGACGCAGCAGGCCGTATTGCTTGAGCGCCGCGGCGACGCCGCTTGCGTCCTCGGCGGCCTCGAGGCTCAGGTGCCGGGCCAGCACGGCGGCATCCTCGATCGCCATGCCGGCGCCTTGCGCGGCGAACGGCAGCATCGCGTGCACGGCATCGCCGAGCAGCGCGATCGGGCCCTTGCTCCACGGGCAGCCTTCGGGCACGCCGAACAGCGCCCATTTGCGCCAGCTGTCGACGGCGGCCAGCATCATCCGCGCCGTCGCCGGCCAGCCCGGCGCGGCGAAGGCCTCCATCACCTCGGAAGGATCGCCCGGCGTGCTCCAGCCCGGCCTGTTCCAGGTGCCCGGCAGCACCGCCACGACGTTGAGCTGCCGGCCGCCTGCGATCGGATAGGCGACGAGATGGGCGTTCGGGCCCATCCAGAGCTGCACCCGCCGCGCGGTCAGATCCTTCGGCAGCTGCGTCGCATCGAGCGTGCCGCGCCAGGCGATCAGGCCGGAGAAGCGCGGCTGCACCTCGGGGAACAGATGCTGGCGGACCGTCGACCAGATGCCGTCGGCGCCGATCAGGGCGCTGGCGAGATCGCTGCGGCGGATCGTCCCGCTGCGATGGACCACGGTCAGTCCCTTGGCATGGGCGGCGACATCCTCGAAGGTCGCGCCCAGCTTCAGGTCGATATCGGGATGGTCGGCGACCGCGCCCGATAGCGCCGATTGCAGGTCGGCACGATGCACCACCCAATAGGGGGCGCCGGCGCGCGCGGACGCAGCTTCGCCGAGCGGCATCCGCAACAGCTCGCCGCCGGCGCGCGCGCTCATGATCGAGACCGCGTCCGGGACGACGGCGCGCAGCCTGAGCCGCTCGGTAAGGCCAAGCTCGACCAGCACGCGGCTGGCGTTGGGGGAAAGTTGCAGGCCGGCGCCGACTTCCTCGAGACGCTCGGCCTTCTCCAGCACGACGATGCGAAAACCGCGCCGCGCGAGCGCAAGCGCAGCCGTCAGTCCTCCGATTCCGGCACCGGCTATGACGATCGTTCGCGGGAGGGCCACCCCTGACCCAAGGAAGCGGTCAGGCCACCTTGTCCTTCAGCACGCATTCGGGGGGGCGGGCTTCGCCAGCTTTCAGGTCGGCGGCAAAGCGGTACAGCGTCGAGCAGTACGGGCAGATGATCTCGTTGTCGTTGCCGAGGTCCAGGAACACGTGCGGATGGTCGAACGGAGGATTGGCGCCCACGCACATGAACTCTTGCGAGCCGATCTCGATGACGGGGACACCGGCATCGTTATGGAAGTGCGGGACGACATGGTCGGACATCGTAGTTCATCCTGGAGTGGCAATGGCGGCAGACACAATCAGCAGTGACGCGGCATATTATCGACGCGGCGGACCATACTGATGGGTGCAGTTGATTGCTAGCCCGGTGGAACCGAAAGGATCGCAATTGCCCCATGCTCATTTGCTCATGCAAATTCGACACAATCTTGTCGCCTCAGAGAAGCCCTTCTTTCGTCGGGGACGTTGTGTCGCAATTTTGGCATACTATGTCTGTGGACACGCGGAATTGCGACGAAAGACCAACCATCGGGCGCGAACGGCCGACGCAAAAGATTTCGCGAATGTCCAGGCTTTCAGCATGAAGTGGCTGCGAATCAGCTCAGCTTTGGCAGGAATTGCTGCATGCAGCGTTGTGCTCGCGCAGGTAGTGCCGCATGCCCGGCAGGCCGGCGCTGTCCTCGCCGCGAAGGACGATCCGGCGGCGCTGTCCGAGCTCGAGCTCGACGCGGCCCTCGCGAACAACGACCGCCTGGTCCAGGACAATATCGAGGCCGCGCTTGGTGCCGGTGACGCCGATCTCGCCGACAGCTTCGTCACGCTCGCGCGTGATCGCAACATCGCGCTGCCCGACGACCTCCTCAGCCGGGTCGGCGATGCCGTCAAAGCGGAACATTCCACCTCGCACTTCGCCAGGCGCTTTGCCACCGGTCTCGTCACCGGCAATGCCGACGATGTCGCGAGCCTGTCGGGCACGGTCGCCGGCGATCTCTTCGTGATCGGCGACGTCAGGGACGTCGTGCGCGAGGGCAAGCATCTCGCCATGGGCGAGGATACCGATCGCCTCGTGCTCGGTCTCGCCACCGCGGGCCTCGCGGTGACGGCGGTGACCTACGTGTCCGCCGGCGGTGCCGCGCCTGTACGCGCCGGGCTGACGCTGGTGAAGGATGCCCGCAAGGTCGGACGGCTCGGCGAAGGTCTCGCCGAATGGGCCGGCCGGTCCGCGCGCGAGGTGGTGGACACGCCGATGCTGCAGAACGCGGTCGCCTCGGGCTCGGTGCTGCGGCCGGGCGCGACCGTGAATGCGATCAAGGCCGCGTTCCGCGTCGAGAAAGCGGGCGCGCTGGTGCGGCTCGGCAAGGACGTCATGCGCGTGGCCGGGAAATCAGGCACGCGCGGCGCCATGGACACGCTGCGCATCGCCGAAGGGCCCAAGGACGTCGCGCGCGCGGCGCGGCTTGCGGAAGCGCAAGGGAGCAAGACGCGCGCGATCCTGAAGCTGTTCGGCCGTGGCGCGCTGCTGCTGGTCGGCGGCGCGTTCGACCTTGCGCTGTGGCTGCTCGGTGCGGCGTTGACGCTGTTCGGCCTGCTGGCCTCGATCAAGGCGACCACCGAGCGCCTGACGCAAGGCTGGTGCGATCGCAGGCGGGCCCGGCGGCTCCGCCGGGCGCAGCTCGCGGCCGAAGCCGCTCTGGCGAATTCGACCGCCACGGCCTAAGATCAATCGTCCCCACAACATTCCCGGAACTGCTGATGCCGAGCTTTCACAACGGCGCCGTTGAAATTGCCTATCTCGACGAAGGCGAGGGCGACCCGATCATCCTGGTGCACGGCTTCGCCTCGAGCAAGAACGTGAACTGGGTCTATCCGACCTGGGTCTCGGAGCTGCGCAAGAACGGCCGCCGCGTCATTGCGCTGGACAATCGCGGCCATGGCGACAGCGCAAAGCTCTACGAGGCCGCGCAGTACTCGATCCCCACCATGGCCGGCGACGTGCTCGCGCTGATGGACCATCTCGCCATCCCGCAGGCCGACATCATGGGCTATTCGATGGGCGGGCGGATGGCCGCGTGGCTCGGCCTGAACGAGCCGCAGCGCCTGCGCTCGGCGATCCTCGGCGGCATCGGCATCGGCGGCCTGATCGAGGGCACCGGGCCCGGCGAGAACGTCGCCGAGGCGCTGGAGGCGCCCTCGCTCGACGACGTCACCGATCCTGTCGGGCGCACCTTTCGCGCCTTCGCCGATCAGACCCGTTCCGACCGCCGAGCGCTCGCCGCCTGCCTGCGCGGCACGCGCGATCTCATGACCGAGCAGGAAGCCGCGCGCATCGACGTGCCGGTGCTGATCGCGGTCGGCTCGACCGACGACGTCGCGGGCTCCGCCAGTGCGCTCGGCGCGATCATTCCCGGATCGGAAGTGCTGGATATTCCAGGCCGCGATCACATGCGCGCGGTCGGCGACAAGGTCTACAAATCGGGCGTGCTCGACTTCCTCTCACGCCGCGGCTGAGGTCTCGTCCGCGGCTTCTTCGTCTCCGACCGAGCGAAACAGCGCCATCAGCACCACGAAGGTCGCGACCCACACCATGCGCGCGCCGTAACGGTCGTGCGGCCCGGAGATCACGCCGCAGATGAAGGCGTTGCCGAGCAGGGCCAGCGTCACGGTCGCGGCCAGCAACGTCAGATCGTCGAGCCGGCGATGGGCGAGGGCGTGTCCGAGCAGCACGAGCAGCCCCAGCATCGAGAGCAGCGCCACCGGCACGTGCAGCCAGTTGACGTAGTCGAAATTGAGACCCCAATGCTGCTGGCGCGCTGCGCGCATCGGCGCGACCTGCGCCGGGATGTAGCGCTCGATGATGCCGTAGGTGTGCGGGATCCAGACGCTGGCGCCTTCGCCGGTCGCCACGTGCAGCAATTGCTGGCCCATCGCCCGCAGCGCCGCGCCGGCCTGCCAGGCCGGATAGTCGGCGAGCGACCGCTCGACGATGGTGCCCATCTCGTCGTTCAGTCCGTGGAAGCGGCCGAGCTCGTTGAACACGCTCTTGCCCCAGAGGAATTCGTCGGCGGTCGCGGGCAATTCGTTGCGATAGGGACAGAGCTTGAAGTTTTCGTGCGGGCAATGATCGTTGAGAAAACGTGCGACGATGCCGTCCTGCATCATGCGGCCGAAGGCAACGCCGGTGCCGCCGGGTGTCCAGGCCCATTCGCCCGACAGCGCGTGGTTGGCCGACACCAGCATCAAGCTGCCGGCGACGATCGTCAGGCTCGCCTGGGTCAATCCGGCAATCGGCAGGCGAGGCCCAAGCAATGGCCGCATCATCCAGCCGGCGGCGCAGAGCCCGAACAGCACGCCGAGCGTGGCGCTGTGGGTCGCGGCGGCAAAGGCGGTGAAGACGAACAGCGCGCCCTTCTCGAGCCCGGAGAGGCGATCGCCACCGACGATCAGCAGGAACAGCGACAGCACCGACAGTCCGGCAAAGATGTCGGTCAGCAGCATGCTGGCGAGCCACGGCAACGCCGTCGACAGGATCAGCAGCAGGCTGATGGCGACGAAGCGGAATGTCTGCATCATCGAGAGCACGCGCAGCGTCAGCTGCAACAGCCACAGCGTCGCCAGCGACTGGACCGCGAGGTTGGTCCAGAAGCCGAAACCTTCGCCATAGTGCAGATAGAGGCCGAACACGGTGGAGCGGCTGGGGACGAGATAGCCTTCGTACCAGCGCGCCAGATAGCCGCCGGTATCCCATTGCAACAGCGGATAGCCGTTCCAGAACGCGGGCGCGATCATGAGGAGGGGCAGGGTCACCGCCGCCAGCCGCAGCCAAAAGGTACCCGCGGCGCGCGCGCGCAATTGATCGGTGGTGATGCTCAAAGCTGTTCCCGTCCTCTGCCGGACCATGCCCGCAATACTGGTCGGGACGAAATTCACCAATAGTTTGACGCCGCCCGGCTTGAATTTGGCGGAACTCTGACCATTTCAAGCCGACCTTGCCGCCTGGGGACGCCGGAAGAACCCGTTGTGTTTCAACGCGTTGGCATGCTTTCGCGGGCAAGGCGCTGTTCACTCTCAGGCAAGCCCGTCAGGACTTTGTCGTCTACACTGTGCTATAGAGCCAACAAAACCAGCCCATTCGAAAGAGCAGATTCCATGGCAGTGCATCAGGTCAATCCGGGAGGAAAGCTCGCAACGCTCGATCCGATCTGGGACCGGATCCGCGGCGAAGCCGAGGACATCGTCCACCGCGAGCCCGAGCTTGCGACCTTCATCTATTCGACGGTGCTGCATCACAGCCGCCTCGAGGATTCGGTGATCCACCGCGTCGCCGACCGGCTCGATCATTCTGCGCTCTCGGGCGACCTGGTGCGCCAGACCTATGACGAAGCGCTGCGCGACGATCCTGATTTGGGCAATGCCTTCCGCGCCGATCTCGTCGCCGTCTACGACCGCGATCCCGCGACCTCGCGCTTCATCGATCCCTTGCTCTACTTCAAGGGCTTTCATGCGATTCAGACCCATCGCCTCGCGCACTGGCTCTATCTGAAGGGCCGCAAGGACTTTGCATATTACCTGCAGAGCCGCGCCTCCGCGGTATTCCAGACCGACATCAATCCCGCCGCGCGCATCGGCCGCGGCATCTTCCTCGACCATGCCACCGGCTTCGTCTGCGGCGAGACCGCCGTCATCGAGGACGACGTCTCGATCCTGCACGGCGTCACGCTCGGCGGCACCGGCAAGGAGAACGAAGATCGTCATCCCAAAATCCGCCACGGCGTGCTGATCGGTGCCGGTGCGAAGATCCTCGGCAACATCGAGATCGGCCATTGCGCGCGCATCGCGGCCGGCTCGGTCGTGGTCAAGCCCGTGCCGCACAACGTCACGGTCGCCGGCGTGCCGGCGAAGATCGTCGGCGAGGCCGGTTGCGCCGAGCCGTCGCGCACCATGGACCAGATGATCAACGCGATGGGTCTTTGAGCGTGTGAGTAAGGGCCGGATTCTCCGGCCCTTTTCGTCCCCAAATTCTTTGGCAATTCATGCTGGCGGTTCGCCGCATCTCGTCCTAAAACGCGGCCAGCCAATTTCGATCGGAGACTTGCCGTGGACGTCAAAGAAGTCAGAAAGCTAGATGCGTATCTGAAGCGCGTGTTCGGCAATCCCAAGATCCGCGTCGTGCCGCGGCCGAAGAAGGACGATTCCGCCGAGGTCTATATCGGCGAGGAATTCATCGGCGTGCTGTTCGTCGACGACGAGGACGATGATCGCTCGTTCCAGTTCCAGATGGCGATCCTCGAGGACGATCTGGTCGATCAGGAATAATTCTCGACGCCACCGTCGCGCGCGAAGCGGAGTCTTCGCCGTGCGCGGCGTCCTATCGAGTCCCGGACGCACTGCGTTGCGTTCGCAATGACAGCCAGCACGTCACCGCCGCGCCGTCATCGATGTCGCCAACGTTTGAAGCTCGCCGACGAAGGCGGCGATCGCCGGATTGCGCCTCTCACCGGTGCGAAACGCGGCGAAGATCCGCCGTGTGATGATCGGCTTGATTTCCTTGAGGCGCAGGTTGCCGATATGATCGCGTCCGCGAAGCCCCGGATTGATCGAGACCGAGCAGCCGGCCTCGACCATGGCCCGGACCACCTCGAAACTGTGGCAGCGGGCATTGACGATGGGATCGAAGCCGGCATTGCGGCAGGCGCCGACGATCACGTCCGCGTAGGTGGCTGACGTCGTGTCGAGAACCCATCGCTCTGTCGCGAGCTCGGGCAGGGTGAGGTGAGGCCGCTCGGCCAGGGGATGGTCGTGCGGCAGCAGGACATGAAGGTGGTCGTCCAGAAGATGCAGCATCTCGACCTGCGTCTCCGACAGGCTCGCCGACGTGGTGAGGTCGTCGACGACAGCGACGTCCGTCTGCCAGGCGCGCAGGGCAGCGAGGCTGTCGTCGGGCTCCAGCTCCTCGAAGATCGTCGCGAGATCGGGGAAGCGCGCCGACATCGCGCGGATCGTCGGCGGAATGAGAGATGCAGCGACCGAGGGAAATGCCGAGACGCGCAGCTCGCCGGCGATCGTCTTCTTCAGCTCCGCAAGGTCGGTCTTCGCTTCCGCCAGGACGCCAATGACGCGTCCGGCATGATCAGCCAGCCGCTGTCCCGCCGGCGTCAGCCTGACGCCGCGGCCCCTGCGTTCGACCAGTTCGACGCCGGTCTCGTCCTCGAGCTGCGCGATTTGCTGCGAAACGGCCGACGGAGAGATCAGCAAGGCCTCCGCCACCGCTGCCATTGTTTTTCGCAGCGAAAGCTCACGAAGCGTGCGGAGTCGGGCGAAATCCATTCGTCAGCTCCCATAAGTGCTCAGAACTCAATCATGCATTTCTTCTAATGTATATCGCAAAATTAATTAAGTAGACCAGAATTGTTTTGCGGCAGTAGCCTCATCTCCCAGAGCAGTTCGGGTCCTCACAAGAGGAGCAAATCCCAGGCCCGACTGAGATGCGTTGGACGACAACAGGAGAGGGGTTCTCGGATGGCTCATTCAAAATTTCTGGTCGCTGCGCTTGCCGCAGCATCGCTGTGGGCGAGCGGTGCATCCGCCTCCGTCCTCGACAACGTCAAGCAGCGCGGCACGCTGAACTGCGGCACCGACAACACGGCGCCGGGCTTCGGCTACCTCAACACCAAGACCGGCAAGATCGAAGGCCTGGATGCCGATTTCTGCCGCGCCATGGCCGCGGCCGTTCTCGGCGATGCCAGCAAGGTCAACTTCGTCATCGTCACCGACAAGAGCCGCTTCAACGCCCTGCAGACCGGGCAGGCCGACGTCGTCTTTGCCCACACGACCATCAAGCCGGTTCGCGAATCCGCGATCGGCGTCGATTTCCTGCCGATCAATTTCTACGACGGCACCGGCATGATGGTGAAGTCGGCGTCCGGCGTGAAATCCGTCGCGGAGCTCGACGGGGCGACGATCTGCACGACGCAGGGCTCCGGCACCGAAGCCACGCTCGCCGCCTTCGTTCGCCAGCGCGGCTTCAAGACCACCAAGGTGCTCACCTTCGAGAACCTCGAGAAGCTGTTTGGTGCGCTCCAGAGCGATCGCTGCAACGCGATGTCGACGGACAAATCCGCGCTCGCGGCCTGGCGCGGCAACTCTGGCAAGCCGGACGATTACACGATCCTGCCGGAGACCCTGAACAAATCGCCGTTCGCAGGCTTCGTGATCGCCAACGATTCCAAATGGCGCAATGCCCTGCGATGGGCGACCTTCGCGCTGTTCCAGGCGGAAGAGTGGGGCATCACGACAGCCAATCTGTCCGACAGGATGAAGGACGAGAGCGCCTTCGTGCAGAAATTCCTTGGCGTGAAGGACGGCTTCGGCAAGGATTTCGGCGTCGCCGACGATTTCGTCGCCAGCATGATCAAGTCCGTCGGCAATTACGGCGAGATCTACGATCGCAATCTCGGACCCAGGACGCCGTATTTCATCGATCGTGCCGGCACGCCCAACGCGATGTGGACCAAGGGTGGTGCAGAATATTCGCCTCCGTGGAACTGAGCCACATGATCATCGGCGAGCCGGCAGGCTCGCCTCGATCTCGGGAGGGCAGCGTGAGCACAGAGATCGCCGAATATCACAGCATCCCGCCGGCGCGTCGTGGCCTGCTGATTGCGTCCAAATGGCTGGTGCAGGCGGCGATCGTCATCGTGGTGGCCGGGCTGGTCATCTGGCTCGGTCTCGCCGTTCGCGAGGCGCTCGCTCGCAAGGGCATCCAGTTCTCGTTCGGCTATCTCGGCCATGGCGCGAACTTCTCGCTCAGCGAAGGCGTCGTCCCGTCGTTCGTGGGCGGCTGGCCGGTGCTGGAGTCCTTCTCGCCATCGCATAGCAATCTGCAAGCGCTGTTTGCCGGTCTTTGGAATTCGCTCAAGGTCGCACTCTCGGCGATCGTTCTCTGCACGATGTTCGGCACGCTGGTCGGCATTGGCCGCCTGTCGACGAACTGGCTGGTGCGCAACCTCTGCTTTGGGCTGGTCGAAGCCGTCCGCAACACGCCGCTGCTGATTCAGATCGTGTTCTGGTACTTCGCGGTGGTCCTGAGGTTTCCCCCCGCGAATGCCGCCTCGAACTGGTTCGGCGGCCTGCTGGCCAGTCGGTCGGGCGTGTTCCTTCCCGGCGTTGCGATCTCCGAGCGCGCCGGCGCTGCGTCCTGGGGATTGCTCGCGGCTGCCTTTGCCCTGCTTGTCGCCTGCGTGGTTCTGCGCGGATCGCGTCCGCGGTTGATCCTGCTGGCGGCAGCGATCTCGGCCCTGATTGCAGCCGCCTTGGTCGGCTTTCCCCTCGGCCTCGACCTTCCGGTCGCGACGCGCTTTGGCGCGCGCGGAGGCTTCTCCATTTCGCCCGAGATGACGGCGCTCCTCGTTGCGATCGTCGTCAACAGTTCGGCCTATGTCGCCGAGATCGTCCGTGGCGCGATCGAGGCGCTGCCGAAGGGGCAGTGGGAAGCCTCTGCCTCGCTCGGCCTGTCGCGTTCCCACACGCTGCGCGACATCATCCTTCCGCAGGTGTTTCGCATCGTGCTCCCGTCGCTCGCCAACCGCTACATCAGCCTGACCAAGGACACCTCGCTCGGGATCGCAATCGGCTTCCCTGACCTGTTCAACGTCTACGGCACCGTCTCGAACCAGACCGGGCGAAACCTCGAAGGCGTCGTGATCGTGATGCTGACCTATCTCGCGCTGAGCTGGATCATCAGCGCCTGTGTCAACGGCATCAACGCGCGCGTCAACGGACGGAGGACGCGATGAGCACGCTGGCGCTGCGGTGGGTTCACCGCAATCTCTTCGCAAAACCGTTCGATGCCGCGCTCTCGCTGGTCATCATCCCGCTGCTGGCCTGGGCGGTTTATGCCTTCGCTCATTGGGCACTGATCGACGCGCATTGGCAGGTCGTCGGCGGCAGCTTCAAGGTGCTGATGACCGGCATCTATCCCGCCGATCAGCTGTGGCGGGCATGGGTCTCGGTCGCGATCCTCTGCGCGATGTTCGGCGCTGGCCTCGGCCTTTCACTCCGCCCGGGGCGCACTGCGCTCGCATCGGTTGGCTTGGTCGGGATCCTGATCGCGGCGGCGGTGGCAGCCGCAATCGACCTGCATTCCGGCATGCTGACGGCCGCCAGCGCTGTGATCGGTATCGCGGCATGGATCGGCGCCTATCGTCCGGCTGCGAACCAGCGCATCGTGATGTCGGGGCTTCTCGCCGGCGTCGTCGCGATCTTCGTCGTGCTCTCGCCGCCGGGCTTCGAGGTCTGGGGTGGCCTGCTGCTCAGCGTCGTCCTGACGATAGCAGTCTCGATCCTGACCTTGCCGTTCGGAATCCTGCTCGCGCTCGGCCGGCAAAGCCGCATCGCGAGCCTGCGCGTGATCTCGACCGCCTATATCGAGACGATGCGCTCGGTGCCGCTGATCCTCGTGGTCTACTGGATCTGGATCATCGTGCCGCTGCTGGCACCGGACACGTCCGTTCCGGGGCTGCTGCGCGGCATGGCCGGTTTCGCGCTCTTCTTCGCGGCCTATGTCGCCGAATACGTTCGCAGCGGACTTCAGGCCGTTCCCAGGGGGCAGATCGAGGCGGCGCGCTCGCTCGCCATGAGCAGCTGGACGCTCAACGTCGACATCGTCCTGCCGCAGGCGCTGCGCGTCGTCGTTCCTTCGCTGGTCGGACAGATCCTCGACATCTTCAACGGCGCGACGCTGGTCTTCATCATCGGCCTGACCGACTTCCTGCGCGCCGGCCAGATGATCCTCGCCGATCCGCAGAACAGCAGCCGGACCTACGAGATCTACGTCTTCCTGTTCGCCGTCTATCTCGCCATCGGCGGGGCGATCACCTACGCCTCGCGCCGCTTAGAGGCCCATCTCGCAAGGGGATCACGATGAACGCCATCCAGATTCCGGAAACCGCCGCGTCGCGCGAAGTCATCGTGAGCATCGGCCGCCTCAACAAATCGTTCGGCGCGTTCCATGTCCTGAAGGATGTCGATCTCGACGTCGGGCGCGGCGAAGTCGTGGTCATCATCGGTGCCAGCGGCTCCGGCAAGTCGACATTGATCCGCTGCGTCAACGGTCTGGAGATGTACCAGAGCGGTCGGCTGACGGTCGACGGTTTCAGCATGCCGACGGAAGCCGATCGCGCGATCGGCGGCGAGAAGGAGCTGGCGAGGATCCGCAAGGGCGTCGGCATGGTGTTCCAGCAATTCAATCTGTTCCCGCATATGAGCGCGCTGGACAACGTCGCGATAGCGCCGATCCGCGTGCGCGGCCGCAAGCCTGACGAGGCGAGGACGCACGCGTTGCGTCTGCTCGAGCGGGTCGGCTTGCGCGACCACGCCCACAAGCTTCCGGCCCAGCTCTCCGGCGGCCAGCAGCAGCGGGTCGCAATTGCGCGGTCGCTGGCGATGGAGCCGCATATCATGCTGTTCGACGAGCCGACTTCGGCGCTCGACCCCGAGATGGTCGGCGAGGTGCTCGACGTCATGCGCGAGCTCGCACGCGAGGGCATGACCATGATGATCGTGACCCACGAGATGGGTTTCGCGCGCGAGGTCGCCGACCGCGTCGTCTACATCGATCACGGCCGCATCCTGGAGATCGGCACGCCGGCCGAGATCTTCGACCGGCCGACACATGAACGAACCAAAACCTTTCTGTCGCGCGTGCTCCGTCACTGACGTAGCGCCCGCCCGAGCACGCGCGGACCACGCGCATTCCGATCACGTGGAAAGAGGATCACCCATGTCACCTTCGACGGCCGCTCAAGCCCATTCAAACGACGCCAACTGGCCCCATCTCTTCGGCGCGGATGCCCATCAGATCGGTGCCGACGTCGTCGCGCTGATCGACCAGGATCGGAAGAGGGAAACGTCGTCCCTCAACATGATCGCGTCGGCGTCCTACGCGCCGCTCGGCCTGCGACAGATCGAGGGGACGCATCTCGTCAACCGGGCGCCGATGGGCCTGCCGGGCCGTCGCAGCGTCGCCAATTGCGAAGAGCTCGACGCGATCGAGAACCTCGCCATCGACAGGGCGAAGGCGATCTTCGGCGCCGAATACGTCAACGTGCAGGCGTTGTCCTCGACCATCGCCAATGTCGCGGTGCTGCGCGCGATCCTGCCGGCCGAAGGCGCGCGGCTGCTGACCTTCGACGAGCTTGCCGGTGGCCATGTCAGTCACGGCGCCATGCGTCATATTACTGGCGCGAACCGCTCGGTGGCCTCGTTCGGCGTCACCGGCACCGGCGCAATCGACCTGGATCAGGCCCGTGAACTCGCACGCAGGACGCGGCCGCATGTACTGCTCGCCGGCCCGTCTTCGTATCCGCGCGAGATCGACTTCGCGGGATTGAAGACCATTGCCGACGAGGTCGATGCGCTGCTCTTCACCGACATTGCCCATGTCGCGGGGCTGATCGCCGCTGGCCTCCATGCCAATCCCGTTCCGTTCTCCGACGTGTCCACGACCTCGACGCAGAAGACGCTCTGCGGACCGCGTAACGGCGCCTTCGTCTTCGCCAGAGAGCGTTTCGGCGCCGCCATCGACGCGGCCGTCTATCCTGGTCTGCAGGGCCCGGCCGCCTCGAACATGATCGCGGCGCGGGCGGTGCAGATGGAGATGATCACCCGACCGGCATTCGCACAGCTCATGCGCGATGTCGTCGCGAATGCAAAGGCGTTCGGTGCGGGCCTGCAGGAAGGCGGCATCGAGCTCTACACCGGCGGCACGGACTCGCACATGATCATGGCTTACACCGGCGAGAGCTGGACGCAGCCGGAGCTGGTCGCGGGGCTCGGCGCCCACGGGATCGTCGGCAACGCGATGCGTGCGCCGGGGCCATCAGGCGAACCGCGCACCGCTTTCCGGTTTGGCAGCATCGCGCTGACGATCCGCGGTTTCGATACGGCCGAGGCCATGAGACTTGGCCGCGAGGTCGCAGAGATCCTGCGCGCCGGCCCGGAGGCTCCGGTCAATTCGGCGCGGCTTCACAGGCTCAAGGAGCTGGCTGCGGCCCATCCCGTTCCGTCTTTTGTCGATTGACGCGAGCGCATTCGACGAGAACGCCAGGAGCCATTCATCATGCACTACGACGTTGCCGCAATCCGCCGCCAGTTTCCCGTGACGGAGCGCATGCTCTATCTCGATTCCGCCCATCAGACGCCGCTTGCCACCAGCGTTCGCGAAGCGCTGCTTGGGTTCTATCGCGAAGGACTCGAGACGGCGGGGCCAAAGCCCGTCTGGCTCGACCGGATCGAGCAGGTCCGTGCCCGAGTGGCGAAGCTCTTCAACGCAGCGCCGGCCGAGATCGCCTTCACCAAGAACACCTCCGAGGGCATGAACATTGCCGCGAATGCGTTGCCGCTGACGGCGGGCGACAATGTGCTCCTCGTCGAGGGTGATCACCCCAACAACGCCTATGCGTTCCTCAATCTGCGTCGCAAGGGCGTGGAGGTGCGTTTCGTGCCGATGAATGGCGAAACGGCACGCGCCGAGATGTTCGCGCCCTACATCGATGCCCGCACGCGCGCGATCTCGCTCTCGCATGTCACCTTCCACGCAGGACATCGTTTCGACATCGACGGTATCGGCGCGCTCTGCGCCGAGCGGCGGCTCTATTTCGTCATCGACGCGATGCAGTCGACCGGTGTCATCCCGCTCGATGCCGGAGCGAGCGGAGCAAGTCTGATCGGTTCGGGTTGCCACAAGGGCCTCCTGGTGCCGCAGGGTCTCGGCATCCTCTATTGCCGGCAGGGTCTGGACGAACTGCAGCCGGCCTATCTCGCGATGTCGAGCCTGGCGCATCCGCCGGGTGACTACATCGCGCGCGCCGACAACATGATGCCGAAGGCGGGGGCCGGTCGGTTCGAGATCGGCAACCTCAATCTGCCCGATATCCATGCGCTGGACGCTTCGCTGACGCTCATCGAGAGCGTCGGATTGTCAGCCATCGAGGCGCACCTCTACGATCTCGGCGACCGCCTGATCGAGCGCATCGACGATCTCGGTGTCCGTCTCGTCGGACCGCGCAACCGCGCCGATCGCTCGCCGCACATCTACGTGCTGGACTTGCCGGCGGACGCGTGGGCGGAATATCTGGCAAGCCGGCAGGTGCGCGTGTCGCCGGAGCGCGACGGAATCCGCATTTCGTTTGGCCTGTTCAACACGGCCGAGGACGTCGACCGGTTCGCTGGAATCCTCGCCGAGAGCGGCAATTTGCCGGCACGCGCTGGCGCGGCCGCCTGAGCGTCGAGCGGCGTCGCAAAAACACGAATTTCTAAGATTACGACGTCATGACAGGCCCATGGCTACTGTGCATGGGGTTGTTTTCGACTTTTCGTCGCGGCCGGTCTCAGCTGTGGGGCCCGCGCAGCTGCGCGGTCAGTTTGTCCATCGCATCCGCAACGCCGCGCCATTGCGACAGCCAGCTGCGCGGAAAGCGGTAGGTGAGGTCGGCGCCGCCGACGCGGCGCTCGGACAGGCACATGCCGGGCGTGGCTGCATCGCGCGTGCAGCGCGCCGTCAGCGCCGGCGAGCTTGCGGAATACAGATCCTCGCTGCCGTAGGGCGTGTCGCTGCGGAACGGGCGCATCGTCAATCCGTCGTCCGGCGTCGTTGCGGCTTGGTCGATGTAGCGCGGATAGATCGTCGCGGTGCGCTGCTCCGGCGAGAGCGCATCGTGATGTGCGGCGATCGAGAGAAAGATGCGGTCGATCGGCTGCATCGCGGTGTCCACGGTTTCGGCGGTCACATGCGTCGGCCCGTTCGGTGCTTGCAGCGAGGGATAGAGGAAATCGAGATCGATGCGCTCCTGCGGACCGGAGTGCCGCTGGATCTTCATCCGGATTGCCTGAAGCGGCAGGTTGAACAGCGTGCCGCCGACGCTCACGGGCAGCTTGTCCGGTATATCCGATCCGCCGGCGGTCCAGGTCGGCCACAGCAGATAGGCAACCAGCGCGACCGCGCTCGCCGCGAACACGCCGGTGAGCGCGATCGGGACGAGATGTGTCCGGATACGCGTTCTGGAAGGACGAGGGGAGGTTGCCGAAAACACCGTCATGACGTCGCGCACATGGACCCGGGGTCGGCCGGTGGCCGACGAATCACCGGCGAATATGCCATGCGGCGGCGAATTCGCGGAGGGTTCCCGGCTGCCGGGAACGGCAGGGAGCCCTGCGCGGGCCGGGCGGCGCCGTTAACCTTCGCTTAAGGATAATGTAGCGTTAACCGGCGCTATTTGTCACAGGAAGGGTCCTTGCGTTGCGTATGGGCGGACCGTTCCGATGACACCTGAAGCTCTCAATACCTTCTTCTCGATCTGCATCGGCTTCGCGCTCGCAGGCGCGCTCGCGAACGGATACCAGGCGCTGTCGCAACGGCCCGCAGGTTTCGGGCTGCTGCAGGAGGGCGTCGCACCGCGCACATTTGCAGCGGTTCCGTTCCTGGTGTTCGCAGCGCCCTTCATCATCATGCGCAACACGCTGCGCGGCATGCGGCTGGAGAGCCGCCGCTTCGAATTCGTCATGATGGCGACCGTCATCGCCGGCTTCTGGAGCATGATGAGCGGCACCTTCTTCCTGATGACGCTGCGCGCGGCGGGCGTGCTGACCTGACGCCTTGCAGGGCTGCGTGGCAGCCCTTTGCCAGCTCGCTCCCGTTTCGCTATGCCACTCCCAGCGTGACAGGAGACCTCGATGGCGATCTACGAGCTCGACGGGCAGGGGCCCGATCTTCCGGCGGACGGCAATTACTTCATCGCGGAAACCGCGACCGTGATCGGCCGCGTGCGCCTGAAGCCGGGCGCGAGCGTCTGGTTCGGGGCGGTGCTGCGCGGCGACAACGAGTGGATCGAGATCGGCGAGGGCGCTAACGTGCAGGACGGATCGACCTGCCACACCGACCTCGGCTTCCCGCTGGTGATCGGGAAGAACTGCACCGTCGGCCACAACGTCATCCTGCACGGCTGCACCGTCGAGGAGGGCGCGCTGATCGGCATGGGCTCGATCGTGATGAACGGCGCGAAGATCGGCCGCAACAGCATCGTCGGGGCCGGCTCCGTCATCACCGAGGGCAAGGAGTTTCCCGAGCGCTCGCTGATCATCGGCTCGCCCGCGCGCGTGATCCGCACCCTCGACGACGCGCAAGTCCAGAAGATGGGAAGCGCGGCGCGGTTCTACGTCGCCAACGGCCCGCGCTTCAAGAAGGGCCTGAAGCGGATCGGCTGACCTCGACCCGCGCGCTCGCGCGGAAGTGAGCCGCCGCGCCTGTCATCGATGATCGGGTGACATTAGCTTTGCCGTGTTTTGAAGCGTGGAGCGTTTCCGCGCGGAGGGTGAGTTGATGCTACGCAAGATGATCATGGCCGCACTGGCCATCGCGGCGGTGAGCCTGTTGGCGCCGCAGGCGGCCGAGGCGAGGGGCGGCCATATGGGCGGCGGCTGGAGCCATGGCGGTGGTGGCTGGGGTCACGGCGGCTGGGGCCATGGTTGGCATGGCGGCGGGTTCTGGCCGGGTGTCGCCATCGGCGCCGGTATCGCGGGCGCCGGCTATTACGGCGCGTATGGCTACGGCTACCCGTACTATGGCGACCCCTATTATTACGGCGTCGGCTACGAGGACTATGGCGCGCAGTGCTACCCGGTGCGGCAACGGGTCATGACGCGGTGGGGCTGGCGCGTCCGTCGCGTTCAGGTCTGCGAGTAGGGCTGCGAGAAGTGCGGGGGCCTCACCAAGGCATCCAGATACCGGGGCATTAAAAAACAAGGCCGTTGACGCAGTATACCGTCAACGACCTTGCCAGCCCCGGATATTGAAATCGGCTCACGCCATCCGGTATGCGCAAGCATGGCGCGGAATCATACGGGCAAATGTGATCCATTTCACAAGTGGTGAAAATAAAGGGCGGCGGCCCCGGATCCAATTAGCTGCGTGGGCGTTTGCGGGCGCTGGCGTGCCGGTGGCGCGCCGGTTTCCTCGGGGTGACTGAGGACGTATCGGCCTCGTTGGCGCGGGCGCTGGCGAAGGATTGCCGCAACCCGTCGATGGATTCGTTCAGACCAGCGACCTGTTCCGACAGGCGCTTGGTGTCGGCCTGCTGCGAGGCGAGCAGCCGCTTCATGGTCAAAAGCTGGTCTTGCACGACCTGGAGCTGGTCGATCGATTCCTGCTGGGTCGCCTCCAGCCCCTTGGTCTTCTCGACGAGTTGCTCGGAGGCTTGCGCCGCGCGGACCTGAAGCTGCCGCGACGCGACCACCCTGTCGGTCTCCGGCGCAGCACCGGTATAGGCCCGCCAGATTGCGATCGACGTGACGCCGACGATCAGCAGCAGCAGCGCGACGGCGGTCAGTGCGATCGGCTGGGCACCGAGACGCAGGAGGGAATTGGACGGTGCATCCTCTGCGAGATCGATCATCGCTGACAAAACCCAATTGAAACTTGGTGCATGGCGAAGAGCGGCAGCACGAAGCGGCCGCGGGGCATCCCGAAAGTGTTACTGTTCGGCAACAATTGGGACAAAAAGGTGGCCGCCGGCGGAAAAAGCGCAATTGACCCTGGCTGCGTGAAAACGACGAGTCAGATAGAGATCGTCTCGGGGTTTCGGAGACGACCGATGC